>JBBSDP010000029.1:0-61468 GCA_038240605.1 Tepidisphaerales bacterium
CCCTATCAGGGCGGCCCACGGCAGGTAGTCGGCCAGGCGTCGCGGCCGCTTGCGGTATTCGCCGACGTTCCACATGACTGCTCTCCTCTGCCGTTTCACGAATCCAAGTAGGTCGGCTGCCGAAGGTGTTGGCGGAAGATGTCGAACCAGTGCGGGTCGCGCTTGCTCATCAGCACCGCCGCCGCGTGGGCGACGAACCCGACGGGGAACCCGAGCCACCACAGGTGCAGCCCCATCCCCACGACCAGCGTCAGCACGCCGTTGAGGATGGCGAACGTCCGGGGCGCGCCGCCCAGCAACACCGGCTGCGTGAGGGCCACGTGCAGCGGCACCTCGTACCCTTTGACTTCGCCAGCGCGTTCCATCGGATCGCTCCGGTTAGAAGCCGGCGCCGCCGTCGAAGCCGAAGAAGGCGACGCCGAAGCTGGTGGCCGTCACGGCGATGGACACGCCCAGCAGCAGCCCCAGGATGCGCCGCAGGCCCCCGCCCTCGCTGAACGCGAAGCCGAAGCCGAGCAGCACGATCGACAGGATGCACAGCGCCTGCGCCACCGGCCCGGTGAAGCTGGCCAGCACCCGGGCCAGCGGCGTTTCCCACGGCAGCGCCTGGCCGCCGCCGCCCGCCGCGGCGTGGGCCGCGCCGGGCATCCCAAGGAACACCACCGCGCCGGCCACGGCCGGCAACCAAGCCAACAATCGTTCGCGGGACATCGTCCAACTCCTTCTGAAGCAGTTCATAGAAGCTTGTGCGGAAACCACCGCAAGCCTCATGATGAATTAAATGACTTAACTTATACCATTATATTCAGGTCCAGAGGAAATTCAAGGGGAAAGTTCGGGGACGACCAAAATTTTCTGCGTGCCATCCGAGCGCGAGTCGAGACGGAGGTCAGACCGCGCGGTAGGCGTTGTCGGCGTCCCGTGCGGTCGAGGTCTAGGGTGCCCACGCTCTTGCCGGCGTATCCAAAGCGTGGGGATCAGGATCGCGAGATGGGCGGGGGCTATGAATCGGGCGGCGACCAGGGGCCGGGTGGCAGCCAAGCGGAGCGGAAGGGGAGGCCGGACGCCGCCGCAAGCAGCGGAGGTCCGGTGAAGGCCGCGGCGGCATCAACGACCTCCCCCAGCGTGGCCGGGGCGGTGGAGAGGGCTAGTCGGCGGCGGAACGCCGCCCACTGCGTCTGCCTGGCCGCGTCCCCCGCGAATGCCGGCGTCAGCCCCATCGGCAGGGTCGTGGAGATTGTCGTGCCGCGCCGCGAGAAGGTGGCGGCGATGGCGCCGGCCAGTTCCGCCCCGTCGAAGGGGAAGCGGCCGGCGAGGTAGTGCAGGTCGTAGTAGTCCTTGTAGCGGGTGTTGAGCATCCCCAGCTTGGCGATGGCCTCCAGCTTCTCGGCGACCACCGTCTCCTTGGGGTAGACCCGCAGCCGCGGCGCGGGCTGGCCCAGCAGCGTCGGGTAGACGGCCTCGTGCGGGCCGGGCGTCACGGCGTCCCCGAAGCCCACGTCCACCTGCACCCGCAGGACGGCCGCGCCGAGCGCCGCCGTGAGCCGCACCCGCACGCCGCCGTACTCGTCGGTCGTGCGGATTTCCTCCGCCCGCACCGTCGCGGGGTCCAGAACCAGCCCGTCGTCCGCCACCGCCAAGCCGCACAAGTCGCGGAAGACGTCCGCCAACCCCTCCGGCGAGCGTTCGCCGAAGCCGAGCAGGTCCAAGTCCTGCGTCGGGCGGTGGGGCGACCCCTGCCACACGGCGAAGAGCATCGCCCCCTTGAGCACGAAGCGGTCGCGATGCGGGGACTGGGCCAGCCGGTATAGAAGCCGCTCCAGCGCGTAGCGGACGAGAAGCTGGTTGTAGTCGACGGCCGTGGACTTGGAGAGGTTGAGCAGCCGCTGGCGGACGGACACGGCCACGTTCCGGAGGGGGCGGGGCATGGGAGGGGGCCTTCTACACCAGCAGGCTTTCCAGGTAGGGCCGCATGACGTTGGCCACGCGGCAGATTTCGGCGAAGTGCCAGATCGCGTCGGCAGTGACGAGCCTATTGTGCCAAGCGTCCCGCAGGGCCTCGACGGCCACGTCGGTGCCGATCTTGTTACGGTACTTGAAGCAGTCGGCCACGGTCTTGGCCGCCGAGTACACCTTCACGTCCACCCCCTCGATGCGGTGGCGGTCCACTCCCTCCGTGAACGCCGGCCCTGAGGCGCGGACGATCCGCAGCGGCGGATGGTCCACCTTGGGCTTGCGGGCGTCCGGCGTGATCGCCAGCCAGACCTCCCAGGGGTTCTGCGTGGTCAGCCCGTGGAAGCGGAGGGCGGACAGCAGGCATACGACGCCGGCGGGCACCCGCTTGGCGGCTTCGGCCAGGGAGTGATGTTCGCCGGCGTCGGCGTCGGCCAGCGTGTACACCCCGCGCCCCGACCGCCGCAGCGTGCCGGCCTCGGTCATCCGGGTCAGGTGGCGGCGCGGCAGGCCCAGCGGCGCAAGGTCCCTGGCCCGAAGGATGCCGTGACGGCGGGCCAGTTCCACGATCTGCTGCGAAGCGTCCGACGCAAGGGTGGCCACGCCAGGGATTGTACTATACGTCTGCCATTGTCGGCAACTACAGACGATTCGTTTCACGAGGCTTTCGTTTGGCTATAGAATTGAAGGATCCCCTTCCTATTCCTCGTCGCCGGCACCGCCCGCCCAATCGCGGTGGCGGTGCGCGATCGCCGCACGCGCGTCGCCGTCGGCGTCCAGCCAGTGCCGGATAAGGGCCTCGATCACGAGCCGGGGATTGGACAGGTGGCGGGCGCAGTCGTCCTCGAACGCCTCGAACAGCTCGTTGTTGAAGCGGTACGTCCGCTGGGTCGTCTTCGGCTTGTCCGCCGCCTTCGATGGGCCCTTAGTCTTCGCCATGACATGAAGCTTAAACGCCGAGGGCGTGGTATGCAAGCATTAACCTAAAACATTGAAGTAAAAGGTGCTGAGAACCTAAGAGCCTTCCGAGAGGCGTACTTTGCACGCTCGTACAATCGCCCGAGCCGAAACGCTCGGCGTTCTGTCGGCGAAGCCGGATCCCTGTGCCCGTCATTGGCCGCCGCGCGGGGCGTTTGGCTACGTTCGCCCTTGCGGGCGGCCCGGGGATGGCTGATCATAGGGGGGCCCTCGCGGTCGCCATAAGGAGTGACACCTTATGATGACCACCGCGGCGGTGCTGAGCATCGTCGCTTCCGCACTGACGATCATCGTCCGGGTGATCGAGCTGATGCGGAATAAGAAGCGGTAGGCTTCGGGGATTTCGGACCTACGGGTTTGCCCCGTCCTAAACCCGTGGTGGCGCGTCCATCGGACGTGAGCCGCTGCCGATCGTGTGCGGTGGCGCTCACAGTTGTGCTACGGCTGCTGCGAGTGCGCGAGCACTCCACACGAACGGTCACGGCCGCGAGGGCTTTTTTCTCATCCATTTGCCTGCCGTCATGCCGCCGGCCGCTAGCGATGGCGTATGACTCCTCGGGGGACTGGTCCCTCGTCTAAAGCTGCAATAACGCCGGGATTCGCAGCCCAAGCGTGTGCCTCGCGTGCCATCCGCGAGCAGAATCCGCCGCTGCTGTTGACTTTTATTATATCAATTATACCATTGGTGAGTTTCGGGGTGCGAGGATGCGCTGCCCCTGCGGTGTTTCTTCCCGCGGCCCGCATGCCAGAGGTAATGACATGGCCCTTGAAATTGACGGCCCGCTCCTTGCCCGATCTCACGTTGCGGCAGATCGGGCGACTCTTGATGAACCGCGAGCCAACTCCGTCCCAGCCCACGAGGGGCATGCCGGTGGCGTCAGTTCCCCCAGTCCCCTCGGCTTGACCGCCGCCGACGCTGCCACTTTGCTCGGCGTTTCCGAGTCGCACTTCTACAGCCTCCACAAGACCGGCCGGCTGGGGCCGCTGCCGGTTCGAATGGGCCGGGCCGTCCGATGGCCGCGGCAGGAACTGGTCGAGTGGTTCCACGCCGGCAGCCCGCCCCGCAGCCGCTGGCAGGCGATGCGCCGGGGCAACCGGCGTTGAATGTCGGCCCACCTTCCGCACCCGCGCCGTGCTTGCCAATCTGGAAGCACGGGTTAACATGCACCGTTGATGAGCGGCCAACCCGATCGAACCACCGTCAGCGGCACACTCAGGGGCGCGATCGAAGCCTCGCCGGCCACCCGTTACCGCATCTCACAGGAAACCGGCGTGTCGGAGGCGGCGCTTTCGCGGTTCATGTCCGGGGAGCGCGGGCTTTCGCTGCGCGCCGTCGATAGCCTGGCGTCGTTCCTGGGGCTGGCCCTGCTGCCGCTCGACGCCAACGGTTCACGAGCCCGTAAGGAAAGGTGATGTATGTCAGTTCGCAAAATCCAGTACACGGATCGGAAGACCGGCGAGAAGCGGCTGAGCGAGAAGTTCTACGCCATCTTCCAGGACCACGCGCAGGTCAAGCGGCGCCTGGTCGCGTTCACCGACCGCAAGGCCACGGCCGAGGTGGAGCGGAAGGTGCGGAAGCTGGTGGAACTTCGGGCCGCCGGGGAAACCCTCCCGCCGGAGCTGGCACGCTTCGTGGAGACGATGCCGCCGGACATGCGCGAGCGGCTGGCCGAGTGGGGCGTCATCGACACCACCCGCGTCGCGGCCGGCAAGGCGCTGGCCGACCACTTGGACGACTGGCGACAGGCGCTGGTGGCGAAGGGGAACGGGGACGAGTACATCGACCTCGTGACCGGCCGCGCCCGGATCGTCTTCGACGGCTGCGGGTTCAAGTTCTGGAGCGACCTGTGCGCGGAGAAGGTGCAGACGCACCTGGCCGAGTTGCGCAAAGACCAAGGCGAAACCAAAGGCATCAGCCCGCAGACCTCCAACTTCTACCTCCAGGGGGTCAAGCAGTTCTGCAAGTGGATGGTCCGCGCCCGCCGGGCCACCGACTCGCCGGTGGCCCACCTGCAAGGGCTGAACGTCAAGACCGACCGGCGGCACGACCGGCGGGCGTTCTCGGTCGATGAGCTCCTGTGGCTGCTCAAGACGGCGGAGGCCGGCCCGGAGCGGGCGTGCATGACGGGTAAGGAGCGGGCGATGCTCTACCGGCTGGCGGTGGAGACGGGCCTGCGGCGCGGCGGCCTGGCCCGCCTCACCCGCCAGTCGTTCGAGCTGGACGGCGGCGACGCGGCCGTGCTGGTGAAGGCCGGGGCTAAGAACAAGTACAAGGCCGACCGCCGCGTGCCGCTCAAGGCGGAGACGGCCGACCTGCTCCGCGAGCACCTCAAGAACAAGATGCCGGAGGCGGAGGCGTTCAGCGTCCCGCAGCACAAGCACTCGGCCAAGATGATCCGTGCGGACCTGGAGGACGCCCGTGCTGCGTGGTTGGAGGCGTCCCCGACGCCGAAGGCGCGGGAGGAGCGGGAGAAGACCGACTTCCTGAAATACAAGAACGCGGCCGGCCACTACCTCGACTTCCACGCTCTATGGCACACGCGGGGCGTCTGGCTGTTCGAGCACCACAGGGCCCACCCCCGCGAGGTGCAGGAGCTGATGGGCGTTTCGTCCCTCACCCTGGTGGATCGATACACGCGGAGCTTCCGACTGACCGACCTGAGCGTGATCGAGCGGGGGCCGGACCTCTCCCGCCGGCCGGAGGAGGGCGGCCAAGCCGTGCGGGCGACAGGCACGGACGGCCCCACGCCGGGTCAGGACGGCAAAACGGCACCGGCGCGCTTGTCCCCCAGCTTGTCCCCAAAGGGCGAGGTTCGACGGACTTTGGCGGAGTCCCACGGAGTCAAAACGCCGCCGGATGAGGGACCGAAAAATGAAGAAATCCCCGGGAATACCGGGGATTTTCAACGGAGAGGGGGAGATTCGAACTCCCGCTACCCTTGCGGGCAGACCGGTTTTCGAAACCGGCGCATTCAACCACTCTGCCACCTCTCCGGGTGGAACCCGGAGTTTATCGCGGGCGGCGAAAGGGGTCAAAGCCGCACGGCTGGGCGGTGTCGACGTGGCGGTTCTGGTCTGCTGGCCTGCTGGTCTTAATCCTAATCTTAATCGTAATCCCTCCCCGCCCTCGCGCCATGCGTCTCGGCCGTTGCTTTTTCGGCACACGGGCGAGGCGCCCGTGCTACGAGAAGAGCAGCCGGTGGGCTCGCGCGACACTTCCATGCAACGCTATTGGCCGCGTCGCTGCGGCCGCAGAGGCGGCGAGCTTAGTCGATCTTGCGGTGAATACGCTGTATAATCACCGCAGGTTATGCGGCGAAAGATCTACGTGCATGAGAAGCCGGACTGGCCGGCGTTGCGGTGGGAGAGCGGGCGGCTGGCGACGCCGCTGGCGTCGGTGCGCCACCGCCAGGGTCGTTTGCTGGGGAAGATGGAATCGCTCGGCTTCGAGCTGCGCTGCGAAGCGACCCTGGGCATGCTCACCACCGAA
This sequence comes from Tepidisphaerales bacterium, assembly GCA_038240605.1. Taxonomy (GTDB): domain Bacteria; phylum Planctomycetota; class Phycisphaerae; order Tepidisphaerales; family Tepidisphaeraceae; genus JBBSDP01. Next base: position 6,422 of record JBBSDP010000029.1, read on the forward strand.
GTGGTGAAGTCCTCCGCGATCGAAGGCGAACGGCTGAACCCGGGCGAAGTCCGCTCGTCCATCGCGCGGCGGCTGGGATTGAGCGTCGCCGGTTTACCCAGGGCAAGCCGGGACGTCGAAGGCGTCGTCGAGATGATGCTCGACGCCACGCGCAACTTCGAATCGCCGTTGACCCGGGAGCGTCTGTTCGCCTGGCACGCTTCGCTGTTCCCGACGGGCCGTAACGCCATGGGGCTGATCACGGTGGGACGATGGCGCACGGCGGAGTCGGGGCCGATGCAGGTCGTCTCCGGTCCGATCGGCCGGGAGAAGGTGCACTTTGAAGCGCCAAAGGCGAGCCGGCTTGAGCCGGAGATGGCGCGATTCATCGACTGGTTCAACGAGACGCCAACGACGGACCCGGTGCTCAAAGCGGGCATCGCCCACTTCTTGTTCGTAACGATCCACCCCTTTGAAGACGGCAACGGGCGCATGGCGCGCGCGATCGCCGACCTGGCGCTGGCACGCGCCGACGGGACGAAGGACCGGTTCTACAGCATGTCGTCGCAGATCGAAGCCGAACGGAAGAATTACTACCTGGAACTCGAGTCCGCCCAGTGCGGCGACGTGGACATCACGGCATGGCTCGCTTGGTTCCTGCATTGCCTGGAACGCGCGATCGACGGCGCCGACGGTGCGCTGGCGGCCGTCCTCGGCAAGGCGAGGCTGTGGGAGCGGATCAATCGCAGGCCGGTCAACGACCGCCAGCGATTGGTCATCAATCGGATGCTCGACGGATTCCAGGGATTTCTCAAAACGTCCAAGTACGCGAAGCTGGCAAAGTGTTCGACCGACACGGCCCTCCGAGACATGCGGGAGCTGCTCGATCGCGGCATCTTAATCCAGAACCCCGGCGGCGGCCGGAGCTCCAGCTACCGGCTCGCCGATCCCGAGCACGTCGTGGAATGAAACCGGATCAGTCGGACTTACGCCAGCACTTGCCGCACCACGTTCCCGTACACATCCGTCAGCCGGAAATCCCTGCCGGCGAAGCGGTAGGTCAGGCGCTCGTGGTTGAGGCCGAGGGTGTGGAGGATCGTGGCCTGGAGGTCGTGGACGTGGACGGGGTTCTCGACGATGTTGAAGCCGAGCTCGTCGGTCTGGCCCCAGGTGAGTCCCCGGCGGACGCCGCCGCCGGCCAGCCACACCGTGTAAGCCGCGGGGTGATGGTCGCGGCCGAGGCTGCGGCCGAGGGCCGGATTGGATTCGACCATCGGGGTACGGCCGAACTCGCCGCCCCAGATCACCAGCGTCTCGTCGAGCAGGCCGCGCTGCTTGAGATCTTTGACCAGGGCGGCGCTGGGCTGGTCGGTTTCGCCGCAGTGCTGCTTGTGGTTGCCGGTGACGTCGGAGTGGGCGTCCCATCCCTCGTGATAAATGTTGATGAAGCGCACGCCGCGTTCGACCATCCGGCGGGCGAGCAGACAGGCCCGCGCGAAGGAAGGAACGTTGGGGTCGGCGCCGTACATCGCCAGGGTTTCCTTGCTCTCACTGCGCAGGTCCATCAGCTCGGGGGCGGAGGTCTGAAGCTGGTAGGCCATCTCGTACTGGGCGATGCGCGTGGCGATCTCCGGGTCCTGCTCGATCGCGAGGCGCTTGCGGTTCAGGGAGCCGATCAGGTCGAGCGAATCGCGCTGGAGGCGCGGGTCGACGCCGGGCGGGCTGGAGACGTCGAGGATGGCGTCCCCCTGGTTTCGGAAGCGGACGCCGGAGTAGACGGTGGGGAGGAACCCGCTCGACCAGTTGGCCGATCCGCCGCTGATGCCGGCTCCGGTAGACATGACCACGAACGCCGGCAGGTTGCTCGCCTCGGCGCCCAGGCCGTAGGTGACCCACGAGCCGATGCTGGGCCGGCCCGGCTGGGCGAAGCCGGTGTTGAAGAAGATCTGCGCCGGGGCGTGGTTGAACTGATCGGTCTTGACGGACTTGATGATGCAGATGTCGTCGACGATTCCCGCCAGGTGCGGCAGGACCTCCGATAACTCGGCTCCGCATTGCCCGTGCTTCGCGAACTTGAAGCGCGGTCCCAGCGCCGCCGCATCGGATCGGATAAAGGCGTAGCGCTGCCCGCCGATGATCTCCGGCGGGATCGACTTGCCCTCGAACTTCGCCAGCGCCGGCTTGTAATCGAACAAATCGAGCTGGCTGGGCGCCCCCGCCATGAACAAATGAATGACCGCCTTGGCCCGCGGCGCATAGTGCGCCGCCCGCACGGCCATCGGATTGGGCACCGCGGTCGCGGCGGATGCGGGCGCCGAGCGGCTCCAGGCGTCGGTCAGGAGCGACGCCAGCGCGATCTTCCCCACCCCAACGCCGCACTGATTAAAAAAGTGCCGGCGGGTGATGTGTCGGGCCTTTGCTATTTCGTCGCTCATATCGATCCTGCTGGTTGAAGGTCCGTGTTTAAAGATCATGGTCACAGAGAGCACAGAGAAGCACAGAGAACACCGAGAGGTTTTTTTTCAGGACCGCGATCTACTCTTCTGAAACGCCTGCAAATAGCCATTCTTTAGTCTCTGTGATCTCTGCGCTCTCTGTGGCCTCTGTGGCTATTCTTCCCACTTTTCAATCAAGTTCGTCTGCGATGCGGAAGCCGCGAGCCGCCCGCGATGCGTTTGATACCGTCCTTCAGCATTCGCACATTGAAGTTGATCAGAAGGCCCAATGGGTTACCCGTGGCGCCCAGATAAGAGATCATTTGTGCGCTCTGACTCACTGTAACCGGGCCCGATGATGCGGTGGACTTCGATTGCGGCGCCAATGATGCGGTTGGTCCAGTCGTTCATCGCCGGATCTGGTTCTTGCTCATCATCAACGAAGGCTTCGTCGTTTTCCTGCATCTGGTTCGCTCCCAAGCTGAACAGCCACGCTCACATTTGAATTTCTCTGCGCTTTCTGTGCCCACTGTGGTCATTCGATTTCGGGATGGTCACAGAGTGCACAGAGCAACACAGAGAACACCGAGAGGTTTTTTTCGGGACCGCGATCAATGCATATCGTTAGAAGCGACTGCGAATGGCCATTCGTGACGTCCACGCTCTCTGTGATCTCTGCGCTCTCTGTGGCCTCTGTGACCATTTCCGAATTCATTCTTTCGTGATCGTCTCATCCAGGTTGAGCAGCGCCCGGGCGGTGGCCGTCCAGGCGGCGCGGTCGATCGGGTCGCCGGGGCCGGGGCCGGCCAGCTTGGCGGCGTCCAGCTCCTTGGCCGTCAGTCGTTGCCGTTGTGCTTGATAAAAGCTGATCACCTGCTTCCGCTCGTCCGCATCCGGCGCACGGCAGAGGATCTGGCGGAAGAGGCGTTCGGCGCGGGCGTCGGGATCGGCGGCGGCGTCGGTGGCCGTGGTCTTGCCCAGGGCGCGGACGACGTCTTCGAAGACGACGTCGTTCAGCAGCGTCAGGGCCTGGAGGGGCGTGTCGGAGACGTCACGGCGGGCGACGCACTCCTCGCCGCTCGGCGCATCGAACGCGTTGAACATCGCATAGGGGACGGTCCGCTTCATGAAGGTGTAGAGGCCACGGCGGTAGCGGTCTTCGCCGGGGCTGACGTTCCATTGCAATGCACCATAGGCCCCTTCGGTGGTGATCGAAGCCGGCTGCGGCGGGAAGACGCTGGGGCCGCCGATCTTTTCCGAGAGCAAACCGCTGACCTTCAGGGCGTAATCGCGCACCAGCTCCGCCTCGAGGCGCACGCGCGGGCCGCGGGCGAGCAGGCGATTCTGCGGGTCTCGCTCGATGAGCCGCGGCGTGGTCCGCGAGGACTGGCGGTAGGTGGCGCTGGTGACGATGAGCCGGTCGAGCTTCTTGAGCGACCAGCCGTCCTTCACGATCTGAACGGCGAGCCAGTCGAGCAGCTCGGGGTGGGTGGGCGTATCGCCCTGGTAACCGAAGTCATGCGTGGTCGCGACCAGTCCGCGACCGAGGAGCGCCGCCCATTGCCGGTTGACCGTGACACGGCCCGTCAGCGGATTTTTCCCATCGACCAGCCAGCGGGCGAGCGCGAGCCGGTCGTGCGTGGCGTCCTTTGGCAACGGGGGAAGGATCGAGAGCACGTCCGCATCCACTTTTTCCTCGGGCTGGAGGAACTCGCCGCGGTGGTGGATGAAGGTGGGGCGCCGGTTGGACGCCGGCCGCTCCTGCACCACGAGCGCGGTCGGGAGCGCGGGCATTTGCTTGCGGAGGGCATCGATGGCGGCGCGCTCGGCGCCGAGTTCCGGGGCGATGGAGACGAAGTAGCGCAGGAGCCGTTCGCGCTGATCGGCGGTGCGCCAAGCGGCGGGTTGGAGGAGCAGGTCTTCAACGTCCGCCGGCAGATCATGCGCGGCCAGCGTCGCGCGCGGATCGGTGGTGACGGAGATGCGGAAGCGGCCGAGGGGTGACGCGTAATACTTCTCGAACACCATCGAGAGCGCCCACTCGCCGTTGGCGGGCGGCGCCGCGAAGCGGAAGACGGCGTTGTTCGGCTTGCCGATCGATCCGGAGACGGACCAGCCGGTCAGCGGGTTGTCATCGACCGCAGTGGCGGCGTTGTTGCCGCCGTTGGCGAACGTCTGCGACGCGCCGGCAAACTTCACCGGCTGTCCCTGCGCGGTGAGCGTCATGCCGCTCAGGAAAAAGTCGCCGAACGTCCCTTCATAACTGGTACGGCCAGGGCCGCGCTCGGGCAGGCTGTCATCGGGGATCACCTCCAGGCGCATCGCGGTGATCGGCGCGGGCAGGTCGGCGTGGAACTTGAGGTCGTAAACGTCGCGCTTGGTCTTGTCGCCGCTGGCCAGGACCGAGCCATCGGGGAGGAGCGCGAGCATCGCCGAATTGGCCTTCAATTCCTCCGGGCGGAGGACCACCCACTTGACGGCTTGCGGCGCCTGCGCCGCGATCCACGCGTCGAGCTTTCGATCGAGCGCCTCGCGTCGGCGCACCTCCAGCGGACGCGCATCGGCCACCTGCGGAACCGGCCGGCCCAGGCTGATGCGAAAACGGCCGAGGGTGTGATGCTGGCCGAACGTCTGCTCGAGGCGGATCGTCCAGCGCATCCCGCCGGCCTCACTGGCGAGCGGCGCGGCGAAGCGGAAGACGGCGGCGCGATTGCCGTTCTTGCCGTCGGCGGTCTGGCCCGCCCAGCCGGTCTTGGGATCGTTGTCGATCGCACCAGCCACTGGAAAATTGACCTGCGAGAAGTCGGCGGTTGCGGAGGTCAGGCGAATCAATTTCGGCGACGACTCGCCAACCATGGGGGCGGTGGTGACCGTGATGTGATTGAGGACGAAGTTGCCGTTGTCAGCGCGGCCGGGGCCGTGGCTCGGCAGCGCATCGTCCTGGATCAGCTCCAGCTTGAGTCCCGTAACGGGCGGCGCGCCGGCACCGCCGGCGGCGGCATCGTCGTCGAAGGTGACGGTATACGTATCCTGCTCGGGGCGATTGCCGCTGAGGCGCACGGAGCCATCGCCAAGCCGTTCGGCGGATGCCCCGCCCGCGGAGACGACGGCGATCGCCGCGGGAATTTGCCAGCGGAGGTCTTCCTCGCCGGTAACGGGAAAATGGTTAGGCAGGTCCGCCTCGCGCGCCGCGACTTCCTGCGCGAGCTGCGCGCGCCGCGCAACCAGGTCCGGCTGCGGGACGGGCATCGTCGGCTCGTCGGCGTTGTTGAAGAACGCCATCATCCGGTAGTAGTCGCGGTGGGGAATCGGATCGAACTTGTGCGTGTGACACTGGGCGCACTGGACCGTGAGCCCCAGCCACGTGGTGGCAGTGACGTTGTTGCGATCGATCACCGATTTCCAGCGGAACTCCAGCGGATCGATGCCCCCCTCTTCGTTGAGCATCGTGTTGCGATGAAAGCCGGTGGCGATGCGGTCGTCATCGGTGGCATTGGGGAGCATATCGCCGGCGAGCTGCTCGATCGTGAAGCGGTCGAACGGCATGTCATCGTTGAATGCCTTGATCACCCAGTCGCGCCAGGGCCACACGTTGCGCGGGCGGTCCTTCTCGTAGCCGTTGGTGTCGGCGTAGCGGGCGAGGTCGAGCCAGCGCCGTGCCCAGCGCTCGCCGTAGTGCGGGCTCTGGAGGAGACGATCGACGAGGCGTTCGTAGGCATCCGGAGCGGGATCGTTGACGAACGCGTCCACTTCCCGCGGCGTCGGCGGCAGGCCGATCAGATCGAGCGAGACACGCCGGCAGAGCGTCGCCCGGTCCGCCTCGGGCGAGGGGGCGAGCCCTTCGGCTTCAAGTCGAGCTAACACAAACGCATCGATTGGGTTCCTCGGCCAGCCCGCTTGTTTCACTGCGGGCAACGGCGCCTGAACCGGCGCGATGAACGCCCAATGCTCTTTGTATACGGCCCCCGCCGCGATCCAGCGATTGAGCGTCTCCTTCTCCTGGGCGCTGAGCGGGTTGTGCGTGGCCGGGGGAGGCATGACCTCATCGGGGTCGGCGGAGAAAATATGGCGGATCAGGGCGCTCTTGTCCGGGTTACTGGGAACAATGGCGAGCTGGCCGGACTTGGCGGGCAGACGTTCGGAGTCGGCGATGTCGAGACGGAGCTTCCCCTTGCGCGCCTTGTCGTCGGGGCCGTGGCACTTGAGACAATGCCGCGCGATGACGGGCCTGACCTCGCGCGTGAAATCCGGCGCGTCAACGCCGAAGGCGGGCGAAGCGAGAGCGACGCCCAGCCAGAGAATGGGAGTCAGGCAGAACGCGATCGGGTAGCGCATGCGAGGTGGCACGGAGATAATACTATCTCCAACCCTCGCTGTTCTGATGATTTGTAGTGCGATTCCCGTAACACGGGCGCCTCGCTCGGGTCCCTGTTGAAAGAGCACGGGCGAGGCGCCCGTGCCACAAACACATAATCGAACGCGTGCTTCGCGGGGGTCGCGTCCGGTTGTAACGGGCGTGTCGAACGTAAGCAGGTTCGTGCGTTTTTTCACGCAGATCCGAGCGATTTTCAACTCGTCCGACGAGTCCGGCGTCATGGTCGCGCATACAATTGATCGAGGTTGGAAACGCGATGTCGGTCGCTGAACTTACTGACGTTCGATGCCACTACGAACTGCTGGGTGAGCGCGAGCCCTTACTCCTCGTCCACGGCCTGGGCGTCACCTGTCGGTCGTGGGACGCGGTGGCTGCCGAGCTCGCCGAACACTTTACCCTGATCATGCCGGACAACCGGGGCATCGGCCGCTCCGAGGCGAAACGCCCGCCGCACACGCTCTCCGACCTCACGTCAGATCTGGTGGAATTGCTCGATCATCTTCAGGTGGAGCGGGCTCACGTGATGGGCATTTCACTGGGCGGAATCATCGCCCAGCAACTGGCCATCGAACATCCGAGCCGGGTGAGCCGCCTGGTGCTCGTCTCCTGCACGCACCAGTTCACGCCCTACCTGCGTCGCATCATCGCACTGCTGGGCGAAGTCCTGCGCAAGTTCCCGGCGGAGATGTTCGCGCGCACGTTCGAGCTGCTGGGGGCGTCGCCGCAATTTGTGGACGCCGATCCGGAGGGTTTCGAAGAGCGCGTCCGTGCCAAGTGCGGGCCGTCGGTTTCGCGAGCGGCGCTGGGACGACACCTGCGCTGCTTGTGCCGCGAAGATAGAAAAGACAGAGAACAGACGATCGTCGCTCCCACATTGGTCGTCGCCGGCGAATACGATTCGCTCATCCCGTGGTGTTACAGCCGGCACACGGCTTGCAGTATTCCCGGTAGCCGCTTCGTGCTGGTTCGCGAGGCGGGGCATAACCCGATGGCGGAATGCCCGGAACGCGTCATGCCTGAAATCATCCAGTTTCTGAAACAGAAGGAGGACGTTACGCACGACCGGACGGAGCGGGGCACCGCTTCGCCATCGGGTGCGGCCGCCGAACCCGTACTGCTTTAGAGGATCCCTTATGGTCAGTCCGATCCAGACAGCACGCCGCTGGTGGAAAGGTGAGGGAGAAGCGTCCTTCCCGCGCTCGCTGCGCACCACTGCGGGCCAATCGCCTCCCCGGCTGAGCGACCTCCCCGCCGATCCGCCCTGGCTGGCCCGTCTCGACGAGGCAGGCGTGCCGCGATCGCTCACCTATCCATCCACCACCCTGGCGCGGCTGCTGGACGAAACGACGGATCGTTTTGGCGACGCCGTTGCCCTCCAATACAGCGGCCGGCGCTGGACGTATCGGGCACTGCGTCAGGACGTCAATCGCCTGGCGGGCGGGCTGGCGCAGCGCGGCGTGCGGCGCGGCGACCGGGTGCTGATCGCACTCCCCAATTGTCCCGAGTTCGTTACCAGCTTTTTCGCGGTGCAGAAACTGGGCGGCGTGGTCGTCAACGTGGGTCCGCTCCTGGGCGTCGATGACTTGCAGCGCATCATTTCCCTCACCACCCCGCAGGTCGTCATCGCGCTGGACCTGCTCGCGCCAACGATGGGGCGCGCCGGCAAAGGGTCGACCGTGCGCCACTGGCTCTGGTCTTCGCTTCAGGGTTACCAGAACCTGCTCAAGCGATTCGGTTACCAATTCAAGCTGTGGCACAACGGCGGCAACAATCACAGCGGACATAACGGAAACGGCTCAAATCAAAATGGCTCGTCCGCGACTCACGAGACGCTCGAGGACGTGATGGCCGAAGCGCCGGCCCGGCCTCCCACGATTCAGCCGGACCCGGATGACGTCGCAGTCCTTCAGCCAACAGGCGGCACGACGGGTGGCGTGAAGCTGGCGCAGCTCACACACCGCAACCTGATCTGCAACGCGACCCAGGTCGCGGTCTGGATGGGCACGCGCCCGGGGCAGGAACGGATCCTGACGGTCCTGCCGATGTTCCACGTATATGGGCTGACGGCATGCCTGCTGACGGGCGTGCTGTCGGCCTCAAGCCTCATCCTCGTCACCCGCTTCGGCGCTGGCGAAATCGTCGACCTCATCCATCGCCATCGCCCCACCGTCTTCTCCCTGGTGCCGGCGATGGCGGAGGCGATCTGCGACGAGCTGGATCGGCGCGGCCAGTCGTTCGCAAAGGACGCGCTGAAGCTCTGCATCAGCGGTTCAGCGCCCTTGCCCGAGGCAACGGCGAAGCGGTTCGAACGCACGACCGGCATCCGGCTTTGCGAAGGGTACGGGTTGAGCGAGGCCTCGCCGGTGACGCACGCCAACCTCCCGACCGGCGCGCGCATCGGCACGATCGGGTTGCCGCTGTCCGATACGCGCGTACGCGTCGTCGATCTCAACGATCCGTCGCGAGACGTAGACGCCGGCGAACCGGGCGAGATGTTCATCTCCGGACCGCAAGTGATGAAAGGGTATTTCGCTGATCCCGAACAGACCGCTCATGCCTTGAGCGTGGATGCGTCGGGCGTCACCTGGCTTCATACCGGCGACGTCGTCACCGTCGACCCTGACGGCTATTTCCACGTCGTCGATCGCTGCAAGGACATGATCAACCACTCCGGCCTGAAGATTTACCCGGCGAAGGTGGAGCGCGTCCTGCGGACGCATCCGCTGGTGGTGGAAGCGGCGGTCGTCGGCCGGCCTGATGCAACCCACACCGAACGAGCCGTGGCGGTGGTCGTGGTTCGCGGTGGGATGCAGGATCATGCGCGCCTCGCCGTCGAACTGCGATCGCTCTGCCGCGAGCACCTCGCGCCGTATGAAGTTCCCTCTTCGATCGAGTTCCGCGACGAGCTTCCCAAATCGCCGCTCGGCAAGGTGCTCAAGAAGGAACTGCGCGATGACACGGTCGCCCGTTCTCGGGAGCACGAGCCGGCAGACATCTCCCCCGTGGTTGCGGCACTGCCGCCAGACCACGGCGGAGACAACGGATCTGGCAATGGGCCTGTCAATGGCCCTGGTAAAGGAAAGGAAGCCGCATAATGGTCGCGCCGATCCACCCTGCCACTGATGTTGCAATCGTCAGCGGCGCGCGCACGCCCTTCGTCAAGGCGGGTGGCCCGTTGAAAGACGTACACGTGACCGACCTCGCTCGGCGCGTGATGCAAGAGGCGCTCTATCGCGCCGATTTTCCGTTCGAACGGGTCGACGAGGTGATCCTCGGCAACGTGGTCATGCCCGCCGATGCCGCCAATCCCGCGCGCGTCGCCGCCCTCTGGGCCGGGATTCCACAGGAGGCGCCGGCGCTGACCGTGCAGCGGAACTGTGCCTCCGGAATGGAAGCGGTCGCGCAGGCAGGTGATGCACTGCGGGCCGGTCGGGGCCGCGCGGTGTTGGCCGGCGGCGCCGAGTCGATGAGTACCCTGCCGCTGCTCCTGCCCGAGGAAACGCGCGAGTCGGTCTCGCGCATGATGCGGGCTCGGAGCGTCTGGCAAAAGACGACCGCCGTCGCGACGCTGCGGCCGCGTCACTTCAAACCGCGCGCGGCGCTGGAGCTGGGACTGACCGATCCGACGTGTGGCCTGATCATGGGGAAGACCGCGGAGATCCTTGCCCGTGAGTTTGGCATCACCCGTGCAGAACAGGATGCGTTCGCGCTACGCTCCCACCAGCGCGCGGTAGCGGCGGCCGCCGCAGGGCGTTTTGATGAGGAGATCGTCCCCTATTTCGCGGGCGACCGATTTGAAGCGATCAGGAAGGACATCGGCCCGCGCGACAATCAGACGATGGAGGCGCTGGCGAAGCTCAAGCCGATCTTCGACCGGCGCGACGGCACCGTGACCGCCGGCAACTCCTCGCAAGTGACCGACGGCGCAGCGGCGTTGCTGGTAATGGATGGCGACGCCGCCCGTGCCGAAGGCCGGGAGGTGCTGGGCTACGTTCGAGGCTACTCGTACGTGGGACTCGATCCGCAGCGGATGGGGCTCGGCCCCGTCTTCGCGATCGACAAGCTGCTGCGCCAGACCGGCGTGTCATTTGCCGAAATCGGGCTCTTCGAGATCAACGAGGCGTTCGCGGCGCAGGTGCTGGCGTGTCTGAAGGCGATGGCGTCACCGCTCTTTTCCAAAGAACACCTCGGCCACGATGCCCCCCTGGGTGAGATCGACCTGGATCGTCTGAACGTGAATGGCGGCGCGATCGCGCTCGGACATCCAGTTGGCGCAACCGGCGCACGGCTGGTCCTCTCCCTGCTGCTGGAGATGAAGCGCCGAAACGTCAACCTCGGCATCGCGTCGCTGTGCGTGGGCGGAGGACAAGGCGCGGCGATGCTGCTGGAACGACGCGAATGAGGCAGCCCCATGGAAGATCGAATGGCGGAAATCACTGAGCAGGTACGAACCTCGACCGATGCCGACCGCGTCACCACGGTGTGGCTGGACCGGCCCGGCAAGCCGGTCAACACGATCGCCCCGCGGATGCAGCGCGAGATGAACGCCGTGCTCGAGACAATCGAGCGCGATCGGCCGGCGGGCGTGATTTTCGCCTCGCCCAAGGCGCGATCCTTCGCGGCCGGCGCTGACCTGTTTGAGATCCAGAAGATGAGCCGGGATCAGGTCGTGCAGTACTTGGCGTACGGGCAGGCGATCTTCGATCGCATCGCGGCACTGAAGATGCCGACCGCTGCCGCCATTAACGGCGATTGCCTGGGCGGCGGGTACGAGCTGGCGCTGGCCTGTACCTATCGCGTGGCGGTGAACGACGGGTCGATCAACATCGGCCTGCCGGAGACCAAGCTGGGCATCCTCCCCGGGTGGGGCGGAACGGTTCGCCTGCCCCGACTGATCGGCCTCCCGGCGGCCCTGCCACTGATGTTGGCCGGTAAGACCATGCCCCCTTCGAAGGCGCGCAAGGCCGGCCTGGTGGATGAAACGGTTCGACCCGAAGCCCTGATGAGCGCTGCGAAGCGGCTCGTCCTGTCCGGCGGCGCCCGACGACGACCCGCGACGATGGCCCGGGCAGCGGCCGCGGTCCCCTGGGCACGGAGCACGATCTTCAAACGCGCCAAAGAGAAAACCCTGGAGGCGACGCACGGCAACTACCCCGCCCCGATCAACCTGATCGAGGTGGTTCGCACCGGCTATGAGTGCGGCCCCGAAGCAGGCCTGGAAGCGGAGCGGCGTGCCCTGGTCGAACTGACGGATACCAGCGCCTGTCGCAACCTGATGCGGCTCTTCTTCCTTCGGCAGGGCGCGAAGAAGGCGATCGGGGAGCAACTCCACGCCAAGCCGGCCGAAGTGAAATACGCCGCGGTGGTCGGCGCCGGGACGATGGGCGCGGGCATCGCTTACTGCTTCGCGCGTGCGGGCATTCGCGTACGGCTCCTGGAGGTAAATGCCGAGGCGCTTTCCGCGGGCCTTGGCCGTGTGCGCAAGATGCTCGATGACGATATGAAGTCGGGACGGCTCGGCGCGCTGGAAGCGCGCCATGCGATGAATCGAGTCGCCCCGTCGGTCGATTGGTCGGGCATCTCACTGGCGGATTTCGTCGTCGAAGCGGTCGTGGAAGAGATGAAGCTGAAGCACGAGGTCTTCACCCGGCTCGATCGAATGACCCGGGCGGACGCGGTGTTGGCAAGCAATACCAGCTCGCTGAGTATCGGCGAGATGGCGCGGGCGACGCGCCGGCCGGAGCGTATCGTCGGCATGCACTTTTTCAATCCGGTTCCGAGGATGCCGCTCGTGGAGATCGTTCGCGGCGCTGCCAGCCACGATCAGGCGCTGGCGACCGCGGCAGGGCTCGCCATTCGGATCGGCAAGACGCCGGTGCTCGTCGCCGACGCGCCGGGCTTCCTTGTGAACCGCGTTCTCATCCCTTACCTGGCCGAGGCGCTGGTGGCCGCCAGCGAAGGCACGACGATCCCGGAGATCGACGAGGCGATGAAACGCTGGGGCATGCCGATGGGCCCGTTCGAGCTGCTCGATGAAATCGGTCTCGACGTGGGCGCGCACGTGCTTGGCTCCTTGTCGGGACAGCTCGGTGAACGCGTTCCCGCGCCGACGCCGGCTATCGCCGAAGCGCTCCAGAACCGCTGGCTGGGCAAGAAGACCCGGCGCGGTTTCTATGTTTACGGCGACGATGCGCGGGCGAAAACGAAGCCGGTGCTAAACGAAGAACTGGCGAGGAAGGTTTACAGCGGCGATCGCTCCGCCGCTGCGGACAAGCCGGCGCTGGATGCCGAAGTCCAGCGCGAGGCGATCCAGTGGCGGCTGGTGCTGCCGATGGTGAACGAGGCGGCGCGCCTTCTGGAGGAACACGTCGTCGGCTCGACTGACGCGGTTGACCTCGCGACCGTCCTGGGCACCGGCTTCGCCCCGTTCCGCGGCGGGCTCGCACAGTTCGCCGATCGCGTCGGCATGGAATCCATCGCATCACGACTCGATGAGTTGACCACGCGACACGGCCCCCGCTTTGCGCCCGCGCCGCTCATTCTCCGGCTGGCGCAGGCGCGCCGTCCCCTGACCGAATTTGCGTCCCTCGACGCGTCGAGCGATGTCGTCATCCCGAGCATCATCGCGGAACACGCGGGCGTCACGAAATAAGCGAGCGGCTTTCCACAGAGGAACACGATGCCAACCTTCAGGCGCGCGGATCAAGAACAGATCGACAAAGCCAGGGACCTGCTCGAAGCAGCGCCCTCGGCCGAGATGGGCTTCGTCAAGTCGCTCTTTTTCGGCCGTCTCAAGCTCGAGCGAGTCATCCCCTACCCACAGCCCGATCCGCAGGAGATGGCGCGCACCGATGCGCTGATCGAAAAGGTGGAGGCGTTCCTGAAAGCCGAAGTGGACCCGGAGCGGATCGACGCCGAAGAACGCATTCCGCAGCGTGTGATCGATGCCCTCGGCCAACTGGGCGTGCTGGGGATGACGGTGCCGCCGGAATACGGCGGCGGTGGCTTCAGCCATACGGCCTACTGCCGCGTGCTCGAGCGCATCACCCAGCATTGCGCGTCAACCGCGGTGTTGATCGGCGCCCATCAGTCGATCGGACTTAAGGCACTCCTGCTGATGGGGAACGACACGCAGAAACGCGAATTCCTTCCGGCGCTGGCGCGCGGGGAAAAGCTGGCGGCCTTCTGCCTCAGTGAGCCGGAGGTCGGCTCCGATGCCGCGGGCGTGCAGACCCGCGCTCACCTGAGCGAGGACGGCTCACACTGGATACTTAATGGCGAGAAGCGATACGCCACCAACGCCGCCATCGCGGGCGTCATGACGGTGATGGCAAAAACGGCCCTCACCGAGAACGGGAAGACGAAAGACCGCGTGACGGCGTTCATCGTGACGCCGGACCTTCCCGGCTTCGAGGTGGTTCTCCCCAACCGCAGCAAGTGCGGGGTGCGCGGCTCGTGGCAGGCGCACCTTCGCTTTATTGACATGCGCGTCCCGCGCGAGCGCGTGCTCGGCGAGGTGGGCAAGGGACTCAAGGTTGCGCTGAGCGTCCTGGACTACGGGCGATGCACGCTGAGCGCTGGGTGCGCGGGCGGTGCGAAGAAGGCGCTGGCCATGGTCGTCGAGCGAGCGAAGACCCGCCGGCAGTTCGATCGGCTCATTGGCGAGTTTCAGCTCATCAAGCAGAAAATCGCCCGCATGGCGGAGACGACGTTCGCGATCGACGCCCTGACGTGGCTTTCGGCGGCGATGGTGGATCGCCACGACGGCGACGTGATGCTGGAAACCGCCATCGCTAAGCTGTTCTGCTCCGAGGGACTCTGGCAGGTCGTCGATGACGCCGTCCAGATCTTCGGCGGCGAAGGTTACATGCGCGACGTGGGCCTCGAGCGCGCCCTGCGCGATGCGCGGATCAACCGCATCGTCGAAGGGACCACCGAAGTCATGACGGCGTTCATCGCCCTGGTCGGGATGAAGGGCGTCGGCGAGGAGTTCGAGCAGGTGCTCCGCGCCAGCAAGCACCCGATTGGCAACTTTGGCCGTCTGGCGCGCTTCGCGCGCGACCAGTGGCGCGACGTGGTGATCGGTACTGAATTCAACGGCCTTCATCCCGAGCTGAAAGAGGAAGGCCACACGCTGGCGCGGCTCACCACGCACCTCGCCCGCAAGGTAGGGAGCGTGCTGAGAACGCACAAGCAGGACGTGATCGACATGCAGCTCGTGCAGGAGCGCATCACCGGAGCGGCGGCGGACCTCTTCGCGATCGCCGCGGTGGTCAGCAAGCTTCAGTCGATGCTGGATGGTTCCACGATGCAGAATGGGAACCTTCGCCGTGACCTGCTGGTCGGGAAGAACTTCTGCCGGCAAGCGTCACGACGGATCGTACGGCAACTCCGGAGCCTCTCGCGCAATGATGACGAGAAGACACTCGCTACCGCCGATGCGGTCCTGGGCTGGTCGTAATCTCCGGGAAGTCGCCAAACCAGTTGCTGTGGCGTTGCTGCGCAACTCGTTGTCGTGCTGATTTTTGCCTTGTTTTCAGGCGCGCAATTGCGGGAGCGGGGAATCCGTGCCCTCGCAGGGAGCGATTTTTTGACCTTCGTTTGTCGCGCTGTTAGCTCAGAGGCAGAGCACCCGGCTGATAACCGGGAGGTCGGAGCGTCGAGAACTCCACGGCGCATCGGGAAACGCGCACGCGTCACTGAATTGACGCACTGGTAGCTCAACGGACAAGACGACGTGGCCGAGCGGCAAGGCGCGGGCCCGCAATGCCCGCTCACGCTGGTTCGATTCCAGCCGTCGTCTCTGTGGCCGTAGCTCAACTGGTTAGAGCACCGGGTCGTGACCCCGGTGGTTGTGAGTTCGAGCCTCACCGGTCACCTGTCAATCGTTCCGACCACCCGGCTGGATCCCGATCCAGTCGTCGCACATGCCTTCGAAGGATCAGTCTTCGAGCGTCGGCCCCTTCCGCTAGCCGCCGGAATGGAACGCGTCGGGGTTGGATCCCACGCAAAAGAGTTTTTCGGCGGTACATGGTTCGACTTTATCCACGCGGCGGCTTAGATACGATGTGCGTCCTCAGGAACCGCAGGATAATGGAGTACGACTGCTTTGCCCGTAGACCTTCCGAAAATCACCCGACGGATCGAACAGCTCATTGCGTGGCGCGTGCCCGAGGATGGGAACGGGCACGCCGAGTCCGCCCCCGACGAACAGCCGCTCCGCGCCGAGCTGTTCAGCGTCGACCAGCTCGAGCGCCACAGCAAAGGCCTGGCCGGATGGCATCAGCTCGCGAGCGGGCGTGCCCCCGACAAGCTGATCCCCAGGCTCGATGAGAACGAGCGAGTGCTCCTGGAGAGCTATGACCTGATCACCGCCGCGGTCGCGAAGAACCGGCGGATCGCCCCCGCGGCCGAATGGCTCCTGGATAATTTCTACCTGATCGAAGAGCAGATCCGTACGGCACGGCGCCACCTGCCCCGGTCATACAGCCGGGAACTGCCGCGACTGGCGAACGGCCCGGCGGCGGGTTACCCGCGCGTGTACGGCATCGCACTGGAACTGATCGCGCACGTGGACGGGCGTGTGGACGCGGTGAGCCTGGGCGGGTTCATCGGGTCGTATCAGACGCTTAAGCCGTTGACGATCGGCGAACTGTGGGCGGTGCCGATCATGCTGCGGCTGGCGCTGATCGAGAACCTGCGGCGCGTGGCGTCGCGCATCGCCGCCGGTCGGCGCGACCGCGACCTGGCCGATGACTGGGCGGATCGGATGGTCCGTACGGTCGAGCAGGCCCCGACGGACCTGATCCTGGTGCTGGCGGACATGGCCCGCGCCAACCCGCCGCTCTCCAGCGCCTTCCTCGCCGAGCTGACGCGCCACCTGCACGGTCAGAGCCCCTATTTCGCTTTCGCCAATAGCTGGCTGGAACACCGGGTTTCCGAGCAGGGGCGGACGATCGAGCAGCTCGTCCAGGCGGAGAGCCAGGCTCAGGCGTCCGACCAGGTCAGCATCGGCAACAGCATCATCAGCCTGCGCTTCCTGAGCTCGACGGACTGGAAGGAGTTCGTCGAGAGCCAGAGCGTGGTCGAGCAGGCATTGCGCGGCGACCCGCCTGGGGTTTACGCGCAGATGGAGTTCGCCACGCGCGACCGCTACCGCCATGGCATCGAGGAGATCGCCAAGCGAAGCCGCCACTCGGAGTTCGAG
This sequence comes from Tepidisphaerales bacterium, assembly GCA_038240605.1. GTDB lineage: Bacteria > Planctomycetota > Phycisphaerae > Tepidisphaerales > Tepidisphaeraceae > JBBSDP01. The sequence continues at coordinate 23,418 of JBBSDP010000029.1, forward strand.
GTGGCGCGCAAGGCGATCCAGCTCGCCGAGGCCGCCGCCGCCGACCAGCCGCAGGACCGCACCGCGCACGTGGGCTATTTCCTGGTCGATAAGGGGCGCACGGCCCTGGAGCGCATGGCCGACGTGCGCCTTTCGCCGCGCGCGATCCTGGGGAAGGTCGTCTCGCGCCATCCGCTGTTCTTTTATTTATCCGGCGCGCTGCTGATCGCTGCCATCGTCACCGCCGTCTTCGCCAGCACAGCGCGACGCTACGGCGTTCCCGCCGGATGGGTGGCGGCGCTGTTGCTTCCAGTGGTCCTCTGCGCCGGCAACCTGTCGATCGCGATATTGAACTGGCTGGTGACGCTGTTCGTGACGCCGCGTCCGTTGCCGCGGATGGATTTTCGCCAGGGAATTCCGCCCGGGCACCGCACGATGGTGGTCGTCCCGACAATGCTGAGCACCGCCGAGGCGATCGACGACCTGCTCGACGGGCTGGAAGTGCGTTACCTGGCCAACCGGGACGACAACCTTCACTTCGCGCTGCTGACCGACTTCCAGGACGCTGCGGAGGAAACGATACCCGGCGACGAGGAACTCCTGCGCCTTGCGCGCGAGGGAGTCGAGGCGCTGAACCGCAAGTACGAATCGGTCCGCCAGGACCTGTTTTTCCTCTTCCACCGCCCGCGCAAGTTCAACGAGCGCGAGGGCGTCTGGATGGGGTGGGAGCGGAAGCGCGGCAAGCTCGGTGAGTTCAACGCGGTTCTCCGTGGCGGGCCGCACAACCGATTTTCGGAAATCGTCGGCGACACGACCGTCCTGCCGGAGGTCCGTTACGTCATCACGCTGGATACCGATACGCAGTTGCCGCGCGATTCGGCGTGCGAGCTGGTCGGCGCGATGGCCCACCCGCTCAACCGCCCGGTGTTCGATCCACACCGGGGCCGCGTCGTCGATGGATACGGCATCCTTCAGCCACGGGTGGGCGTCAGCCTGCCGAGCGCCACGCGGTCCTGGTTCGTGCGCCTCTTCGCAGGGGATCCCGGGATCGACCCGTACACGCGCGTGGTCTCGGATGTCTACCAGGACCTGTTCGGCGAAGGGTCATTCATCGGCAAGGGGATCTATGACGTCGATACCTTCGAGCAGGCGTGCAGCGCCTTCCCCGAGAACGCGGTGCTCAGCCACGACCTGCTGGAGAGCGCCCATGCCCGCTCAGCCCTGATCAGCGATGTCGAGCTCTACGAGGAACATCCCTCGCGCTACACCGCCGACGTGAGCCGCCGCCATCGCTGGATCCGCGGCGACTGGCAGATCGGCTGGTGGCTGCTGCCGCGCGTGCCGGGCGCCGACGCCAGCCTGATCCAGAACCCCATTTCCGGGCTGTCGTGGTGGAAGATCTTCGACAACCTCCGCCGCTCCCTCGTGCCGCCGGCCATGCTCGCGCTCCTGTTGTGCGGATGGCTGCTTCCGTGGCCGGGTCTGGCAACGGCGGTCACGCTGTTCGTGGTGACGGTCGTCGTGGCGGCGCCGCTCATGGCGCTGTTGCTGGACGTGTTCCAGAAGCCGGACGACCTGCCCGTTTCCCTGCACCTGCGCGCCGTCGCCGCCAATGCCGCGCGGCAGGCGGGGCTGGCGCTGTTCACGCTGGTCTTCCTTCCCTACGACGCGTACATGAGCCTCGACGCGGTGGCGCGCACGATCGTGCGCGTGCTGTGGACGCGTCGGAAACTGCTCGAATGGCGGACCGCCAGCGACGTTGAGCGCGCCGCGGACAACCGGCTTTTCGGTTTCTTCCGCGCGATGTGGTTCGAGCCGGTGCTGGCGGTCGTGACGCTGGCGATCGTCGCATTGTTTCGGCACGGCAACGTGGCTGCCGCCGCCCCGCTGGCCGCTCCATGGGTGATCGCGCCGGCGCTGGCGTGGTGGCTCAGCCGCTCGCTCACCGCTCGCGAACCGCGGCTGCACGCATCGCAGCGGCTCTTCCTGGAAAAATTGTCGCGCCGCACCTGGCGGTACTTCGAAGTGTTCTGCGGCCCGGAAGACAACTGGCTGGCCCCTGACAACTTTCAGGAACATCCCGCGCCGGTGATCGCGCCGCGCACGAGCCCCACCAATATCGGCGTGGCCTTGCTGGCCAACCTGGCCGCGCGCGACTTCGGCTACATCTCCACCGGCCGGCTGGTCGACCGCACGGATAAGACGCTGGCGACGTTGGGGCGTCTGGAGCGCTACCGCGGTCACCTCTACAACTGGTATGACACGCGCTCGCTCACACCGCTCACGCCGCTCTACGTCTCGAGCGTCGACAGCGGCAACCTCGCGGGCCACCTCCTGGTGCTGCGGCGCGGCCTGATGGAGCTGACCGACACGCCGGTGCTTTCGGAGCGAACCTTCAGCGGATTGGCGGGAACGGTCCGGGTGATGCTCGAGGTTGGGCGCGGGGTGGATCGGGCCGGCGGGGACGGCACGGCGGCCGAAGCGAACCACGGCCCGCAGGTCCCGATCGACCTGCTCCGCAAGGCGGAACGAATCGAGCTCGAGCTGACGCACGGCCCGACCACGCTCACGGCCTCGGCGCTGTTCCTGCAGCGGCTGGCGGCTTCCGCCGCGGAGCTGGCCGCGGCGCCCGGCCCGGATGGAGAATTCCGCTGGTGGGCGCGGGCCCTGGAACGAGAGAGCATCGACCACCGCGATGACCTGGTGCTCCTCGTCCCGTGGGCGCTGCTCCCGCCCCCGCCAGAGGGGATCTGGCGCGAGGGACCGAGCGATAACCTGCACCGGCGCCATGCGTTGCGCGAGTGGCTGGGCCGGCTCGAGGGCGTCCCGACACTGCGCGAGATCGCAGGCCTCCAGCAGACGGTCCTCCCCGCCATCGACGACGTCCTGGGCGGCATCGGCGCGATCGACGCCAGCTCGCGCACCTGGTTCGATCAGTTGCGCAAGGCGATCGTCGAAGCTTCCCGGCGCGCGGCCCAGCGCATCCATCAGCTCGAGGAGGCGGCGGAACGCGTGCGCGAGTTCGAGGACATGGATCTGGATTTCCTCTTCGACCGCTCGCGCGAGCTGTTCTCGATCGGATACAACGTCAGCGATCACCGACTCGACGCCGGGTACTACGACCTGCTCGCCTCCGAAGCGCGCCTGGCCAGCTTCGTGGCCATCTCCCAGGGCCAGCTGGGGCAGGAGCATTGGTTCGCCCTGGGCCGCCTGCTGACGACGTCGGGCGGCGCGCCGGCGCTGCTGAGCTGGAGCGGCTCGATGTTCGAGTACCTGATGCCGCTGCTGGTGATGCCGACGTATGAGAACACCCTGCTCGACCGCACCTACAAGGCGGTCGTCCGCCGTCAGATCGATTACGGCCGCCAGCGCGGCGTGCCGTGGGGCATCTCCGAATCGGGCTACAACGCGACCGACGTGCAACTGAATTACCAGTACCGCGCCTTCGGCGTGCCCGGGCTGGGCCTGAAGCGCGGCCTGGCCGAGGACCTCGTGATAGCGCCGTATGCGACCGTCATGTCGCTGATGGTGGAGCCCGAGGCAGCGATGCGCAACCTCGAGCGACTCGCCGCCGATGGACGGCTTGGCATCTACGGATTCTACGAGGCGATCGACTACACCCCGTCGCGGCTGCCGCGCGGCGCCACTAGCGTGACGATCCGCTCGTTCATGGCCCATCATCAGGGGATGAGCCTGCTCTCGCTGGCATACCTCCTGCTCGACCGGCCGATGCAGCGGCGGTTCATTTCCGACCCGATGCTCCGCGCCAACGACCTGCTCCTCCAGGAGCGCGTCCCCCGCGCCGCCGCCCCCGTCTTCCCCCATGCCACCGAAGCCAGCGCCACGCGCGTGAGCAGCGCCGAGGCCGAGGGGACGATGCGCGTCTTTACCGACCCCTCCGGCCCCACGCCCGAGGTTCACCTGCTCTCTAACGGGCGCTATCACGTGATGGTGAGCAGCGCCGGCGGCGGCTACAGCCGTTGGCGCGACCTGGCCATCACGCGATGGCGCGAAGACGCGACGCGCGACTGCTGGGGATCGTTCTGTTATCTGCGCGACCTGGAGAGCGGCAAGTACTGGTCAACCTCGTACCAGCCGACACAAAAGCCATCCAAGCGTTACGAGGCGATCTTCACGCAGGCTCGCGCCGAGTTCCGCCGTCGCGATGAGGAGATCGACACGCACGTCGAGATCAGCGTCTCGCCTGAAGACGACGTGGAGATTCGCCGCGTCACGCTCACCAATCGCTCGGGCGTGCCGCGGACGATCGAGGTGACGAGCTACGCCGAGGTAGTGCTCGCCCCCGCCGCGCACGACGCCGCCCATCCCGCCTTCAGCAATCTCTTCGTGCAGACGGAACTGGTGCGGGAGCGGCAGGCGGTCTTCTGCACGCGCCGCCCGCGCTCCGCCACCGACCGCCCGCCCTGGATGGTCCACCTGATGACCGTGCAGGGGACTGCCGTGGGCGAGGCCTCGTTCGAGACCGACCGGCTCAAGTTCGTCGGCCGCAACCGCACGCCGGCCGCCCCGCTGGCGCTGGAAGGCGCCGGCGCGCTGACGGACAGCCATGGTCCGGTGCTGGACCCGATCGTCTGCGTACGGCGGGTGATCCGCCTCCAGCCCGATGAGACGGCTCGGGTCGACGTGGTGAACTGCATCGCCGAGACGCGCGAGGCGGCGGCGCTGCTGATGGAGAAGTATCACGACCCGCGCCTGACCGACCGCGTTTTCGAAATGGCCTGGACCCACAGCCAGGTGGTGTTGCGCCAGCTCAATGCCACGGAGGCAGACGCGCAGGTTTACGGACGTCTCGCCGGCTCGGTGATCTACGCGACCGGGCTGCGCCGCGCCGCTCCAAGCGTGCTCGTGCGCAACCGCCGTGGCCAGTCCGGACTGTGGGGCTACGGGATCTCCGGGGACCTGCCGATCATGCTCGTGCGGATCCGCGACGCCGCCAAGCTCGAGCTGGTCGCCGCCGCGGTACAGGCGCACGCGTACTGGCGCATGAAGGGGCTGACCGTCGACCTGGTGATCTGGAACGAGGACGACTCGATCTACCGCCAGAACCTCTACGACCGAATCATGGGCCTGATCGCCGCCAGCCCGGAGGCGGCGCTGGTTGACAAGCCCGGCGGGGTCTTCGTCCGACGTGGCGAGCAGATGTCGGAAGAGGACCGCGTGCTGATGCAGACGGTCGCGCGCGTGGTCGTGCGCGACGAGGCGGGGACGCTGGCCGAGCAGGTCGAACGCCGGGGACGGATCGACGCGCCGATCGCGCCGTTCCGCCCGCTTCGCCGCCGTCCGGACACGCCCACCGCGGCCGAAGTTCCTCAGCGCGACCTGGTCTTCTTCAACGGGCTGGGCGGTTTCACCCGCGACGGCCGCGAGTACATCACGGTCCTTTCGCCGGGCCAGAACACGCCGGCTCCGTGGTCGAACGTGATCGCCAACCCGGATTTCGGGACGGTGGTCTCCGAAAGTGGAAGCATCTACACGTGGGCGGAGAACAGCCACGAGTTCCGCATCACCCCCTGGCCCAACGATTCGGTGAGCGGCGCGGGGAGCGAAGCGCTCTATATTCGCGACGAGGAGAGCGGCCGCGTCTGGTCCCCTTCTCCGCTGCCGGTGCGCGGGGCGATGCCGTACGTGATCCGCCACGGGTTCGGGTACAGCGTCTTCGAATACGCCGAGGACGGCATCGTCAGCGAGCTGACGCTTTACGTCGCCAACGACGCGCCGGTGAAGTTCGCCCGCCTCAAAATTGCCAATCGCTCGGGGCGCGCCCGCCGGCTGTCGGTCACCGCCTTCTGGGAGCTGACGCTCGGCGAGCTGAGCGAGAAGACGGCGATGCACCTCGTTTCCGAGAACGACCCGCTGACCGGCGCGCTCCTGGTCCGCAACGCCTACAGTCAGGAATTTGCCAACCGCGTCGTCTTCTTCGACAGCAGCGAGCAGACCCGAACCATCACCGCGGACCGGACCGAATTCCTCGGCCGCAACGGCTCTGCCGCCAATCCCGCCGCCCTGCGTCGTGCACGGTTGTCCGGCCGCGTTGGCGCGGGCATCGACCCCTGCGCCGCGATGCAGGTCGCCCTGTCGCTGGACGACGGGCAGGAACGGGACGTCGTCTTCACGATGGGCTCCGCCGCTTCCGATGACCAGGCCCGCCAGCTCCTGCTGCGCTTCCGCGGCGCCGCCAGCGCCCAACAGGCGCTCGAGCGCGTCTGGCAATACTGGGGCCGCACGCTGGGTGTGGTTTACGTCGAGACGCCGGATGCCGGCCTCAACTTCCTCGCCAATGGGTGGCTCGAGTATCAGGTCCTCTCCTGCCGGATGTGGGCGCGCACTGGCTTTTACCAGTCGGGTGGCGCATTCGGTTTCCGCGACCAGTTGCAGGACGCGATGGCCCTGCTGCACGCCGAACCCCGCCTGCTGCGCGAGCATCTGCTTCGCGCCGCGGCTCACCAGTTCCGCGAGGGAGACGTGCAGCACTGGTGGCACCCGCCGGTCGGCCGCGGCGTACGCACCCACTTCTCCGACGACTACCTCTGGCTCCCCTACGCGACGTGCCGTTACGTGATCGCGACGGGCGACACCGGCGTGCTCGACGAGCGGGTCCCGTTCCTCGAAGGCCGGCCCGTCCGCCCCGAAGAGGAGGCCTATTACGATCTGCCTCATGTCAGTGAGGACAAGGCAACGCTCTACGACCACTGCGTGCGCGCCATCGAGAACGGGTTGCGCTTCGGCGCCCATGGGCTGCCGCTGATGGGGTGCGGCGACTGGAACGACGGGATGAACCTCGTCGGCGAACACGGCAAAGGGGAGAGCGTATGGCTCGCCTTCTTCCTCTACGACGTGCTGACCCGCTTCGCTGATCTGGCGCGTCCGCGGGGCGACGCCGCCTTTGCAGACAAGTGCCTGGCCGAAGCCGGGGCCCTGCGCCTGCACGTGGAAGACAGCGCCTGGGACGGCAAGTGGTACCGGCGAGCTTACTTCGACAACGGCGAGCCGCTCGGATCGGCCGAGAGCCCCGAGTGCCAGATCGATTCGCTGCCGCAGAGCTGGGCCATCCTCTCCGGCGCGGGTGAACGAGGCCGGGCCCAGCTCGCCATGGAGAGCGTCGACGAGCGCCTCGTCCGCCGGGATGCACGGCTGATCCAGCTCTTCGACCCGCCGTTTGACAAATCGCACCTGAACCCCGGCTACATCAAGGGGTACGTTCCCGGCGTTCGCGAGAACGGCGGCCAGTACACGCATGCGGCCGTCTGGACGGTGATGGCCTTCGCCGCCATGGGCGACCGCGAGCGGGCATGGGAGTTGTTCGACCTGATCAGCCCCCTGAGCCACGGCGCGACGCGTAAGGATGCGCAAGTTTACAAGGTGGAGCCGTACGTGGTCGCCGCCGACGTGTACGCGGTCCCGCCGCACACGGGCCGTGGCGGTTGGACGTGGTACACCGGCTCGGCCGGGTGGATGTACCGACTGATCACCGAGTCGCTGCTGGGCCTCCAGGTGGAGGTGGACACGCTGCGCTTCACGCCCTGCCTGCCCGCAAGCTGGACGACGTTCCGCATTCACTACCGATACCGAGAGACGTTCTTCCACATCACGATCCGGAATTCAGGCGCCGGAAAGTTCGTACGCCGGGTGGTCAGCGACGGCGTCGCTCAGCCGGACAAGACGGTCCGACTCGTCGACGACCGCAAGCCGCATGAGGTGGAAGTGGAGATCGAATAGTCGAAGTCACACCTTCCGCCGTCGGCGTCGGCCTTTTACGACCTTTTTCAGTGTCGGTGTCACCGGCATGATCTTGGGTGGCGTCTTGGGCGGACGTGTGGCCGCGTGCTTTTCCAGGGCCTCCCGAACAATGGAACTGGACGGTGTGGACGAAGGGGTTGGCTGAGTGGCTCTCGTATAATGCATGCCGCGCATTGCGAAACTCCCGGAAGGTAAACGGTTACGCTTAGCCTACGCGATCGCCCGCGCTTCAGCGATTGCGAATACCGAGAATGGATGCGCCCCAGTCTACCGGAAAGATATTCCTTGACCCGCGTAGGCGAGCGCTATAACTTCATGGACGTTCCAGGGGAATTGCGCAATTCGCGCGTTTGGGTGACTCCGGCAATTCAGATAGCGACCGGCGGGAGGCGGACATGTCATCCCGGACACGCCGAAGGCTCCGCATCCTCGCAGGTCTTCTCCTCGTCGGGCCGATCCTTCTGCTCCTGGCGCCGACGATCGCCGGCCGGCTGGTTCGCTGGCGCCTTCAGGCGATGGTTTCCGGTCAGCTCGATGCCCGGCTGAACATCGGCGGGCTCGTTTACCACGCGCCGTACGGCGTGAGCGTGACCGATGCTTCGCTGGTGACAAAGGGTCCCGACGGCGCGCCGCTTGAGCTCCTGCGGATGCCGCACCTGGAACTGGAATTGGCTCGCAGCCCGTTCGCACGCGGGCCGCTGCTTATCCAGAGCTTCGTTATCTCCGATGCAGCCGTCCATCTCATTCGCACCAGGACGGGAATCGTCGGGCGACGAGTGCTCGCCATTTCTGATTCAACTGCCACGGCATCACATGCCCGGCTTTCCGAGCTCTTCCGCCTGAGGCATTTCGCCATCCAGGGAGGACGGGTCGTTTACGATGATCAAACCCGGCCGAACGCCGTGCCGCTCGTCTGGAGCAACATCAACATCGACCTGGACACGAGCCAGCAGTCCGATTCCGGATATGGCTACCACCTGGTCGTGAACAACGCGCCGCTCGCGACGCTCGACACCGCCGGCACGTTCGACATCGACGAGCTTCTGCTGCGCGTGGATCGATGCGGGCTGCTGGTGAGCGTCGATCCGGCCCAGCGGGCGAGCGCGCTGTCGGCGGAGCTTCAGACCCCGCTCCGCAACTGGCAGGCGCGCGGGACGCTGGCGATCGACGCGGCGGGCACGCTTCCGCTGCGCGATACCAGCCATGGTACATACCGCTCGACCATCGAACTGAAGGATGCGTCCGCGACGGTTCCTGGCTGGCAGACGACGCTGGACCGCGTGGGGCTCAAACTACAGATCGGGGATGGCGAGCCGGCCACGCCGGGCCGCCCGCACACGATGAAGCTCCTTCAACTGAACGCGGCGGCCGGCGACGTTGCCCTGCGCGTCCAGGACGCACAGGTCATCGCCGATCGGCAGAGCAACACCTGGAAACTTTCAGGGCTGAGCGGGCACATCGACATCGGCTCGGCCCGCGCGACGCTTCCGACCGGCATCAAGACCGCACTCGAGCGCCTTCACGCGCACGGAGCGATCGACTTCGCGCTCGATGCGCAGGGACTCATTGGCGCGGCCGACCTGAAGCAGTACACCGCGCGCCTCGAGCTGACGCCTCAGGACCTCTCGCTTCAACCGCCGGGGTTCAGCGAAACCATCGGCGGGATTCAGCCCGTGGTTGTGGAACTGGCGGACGACGTGCTGACGCTCAACGGCGTTCGGGGGGCGTGCGGGGACAACCTCGTCTACCTGAAGCGGGCGCGCGTGTCGCTCGCGGATTTCCCAAACCGCATTCATGCAGATGAACTGGCCGGTTGCATCACGTTCGGCCCGCACCAGGTCTACCCGGCGTTCATTCCGCCGCGGGTCACCGCCTGCAAACCCGTAGGGCCGTTCTTCTTCAGCGGCTCGATCGAATGCGATGCGGACAAGCCAATGGACAAACTGGATTATCGACTGCGCGTTCAGACGACGCGCGGCCGGGTCGTCGTGACCGATCACCAGATCCCCGTGACGAACATCGATACGGTGATCGACGTCACGCCCACCGCGGCAGTCATCTCTCGATTTGAAGCCGCCACGCTGGACGGGAGTGCGAGCCTGAGCGGCCGTGTGGAATTGAGCGGTCGCACGCCATACCAGATCAAGGCCACGCTTCGCGATATCGACCTGCGGGAATTGGGCCGTTACCTGGCAGTGCCGGGGCAGGCCGCCCCACCGCTTTCGGGCCGCGGCGTGCTCGAGGCGCAGCTCAACGGCGATGTTCCGGAAGGCAAGACTCCGGCCTACATGGGCCTGACCGGCGACGGTGAATTTGAAGTCCTCGGCGGCGATTTCTGGCGCGTCCCCGTGATGCAAAGCATCGCCGACAGTGTTTCGGTCAAACAAGCCACCACCGTGGGCGAAGCCGCCGGGCAGTTTCACGTCCACCGGGGAACGATCCACTTCGACCGCGCGGTCGCCAGCGCACCGGCGCTCGGCGTCGAAGGCTCGGGCGATGTCGGGTTCGACGGACCGCTCAACCTCACGCTCATCGCCAACGTCCTGGGCAACTGGGGCGATCGCGCCGGAAACGTCGATGACGGCGGCGTGTCCAAGCTTCTCGACAAGGTCCAGAAAGGCGTCAACACCGCCACGCGCGTCGCCCTGTACGAAGTGCAGGTCAGCGGATCGGCCGATCGCCCGGTTACGAAGGTCGTTCCCGCGCCGTTCATCACCCGGCAGGCCACGCGCCTGCTCGGCGCCGCGGCCGACAAAGGGCGCAAGAGTGGTCTGCTCAAGACGCTGCACGAAGATGACGCGTCGGCCGGCAAATCCCAGTGAAGCAACGATGATCGGGAGGAATCTCATGCGAAGTGTTCGACTAACACCATTGCCGCGGACCTGCGTGCTCCTGGCGTGCGCGGCGGCAGCGGCGGCAACGTGCGGATGCAGCAGCTCGCCCAGGTCCGCGGTTGCCGAGCAGTTCCACGAAACGCCCGGCCGCTATCCCGCCGGTCCGCTGAACGCGGTGAAGCCGCGGGTCGGCGTGCCGACGCCGATGATCGAGCCTGTGGCCGGCGCGTCCAACGCCAGCCATGTGGAGGATGCCGCCGCCGATCAGTTGTTCTGGGTCGCCGACCGTTCGTCGCGCTTCAACCTGATCGAGCGCGTACGCCTCGGCGAGATGATCGACCGCGACGGTCTTCAGGGCATGATTCGCGCCGGCGAGTTGGTCCGGCCCTCGAAGCTGCACGGCGTCGATTACCTGCTGGTCTGCCGCATCAGCGGATTATCGATCCAGGGTGGCGAGAAACCCTCCACCGTCAGTGTCGCCAACGTCGAGCGGCTCCTCCACGTCGATGCCCCCAAGCCAAAGATCACCACGCGCGCAATCGTGGACCTTCGCCTCGTTAATCCCATCACGGGTGCGGCGCCAGCCAGCGTCGAAGACCATTTCGTCCGCGTCTGTTCTCCGGAGTCGATGGGACTGAACTTCGAGTCGCCCGATGCGGCGTGGGGCGAGCTTCACCTCAACGACGAGCAGGCCACGCAAGTCCTGCGCATCGTGCTCGACGACTCGATGCGCAAATTTCTGCCGCGCGTGGATGCCCTGCTGATCCAACCCGCCGCCCCGGCCATCGCCGGCGTCCACACGCCGACAACCGGCCCCACAAGCAGGCCATCGCAGGGGACGAGCGTCGCAAAAATACGATGCCCCGAATGTGGATTCGATTGCTCGACCGACGACGAGTTCTGCCCCAACTGCGGCGCTCGACTGCTCCGGAACGGCGTCCGTCTCAAGCCTGCCGGGAAATGACTCATGGCGGATATCACACCCGCCATGCGCGTAGCCGTCCCTGCGTCCCGTCTCTTACTGGGCGGGCTTCTTCCGCGATTCGCGAATGCGATCACGGACTGCTTCGACGGCGCGGAGCGCGGTATCGCGTACCCAGAAATCCTTCTTGTCGCCGGCGGCCCGGGCCAGCGGCTCCAGCGATTTGGTGGTGCCGATTTCGCCGAGAATTTCGGCGGCGTCGCGGCGGACGAACGGTTCGCGGTCGTGCAGCGACTTCAGGACGTCATCTTCCGCCGCCGGGCCGATCGCGATGAGCGCGTCTTTGACTGCCGCTTTATCGCGCCCCAGGCAGTGCAGCAGCGGAACGACGGCGCGCTTGTCCTTTAGTCCGCCGAGAATGATGATCGCGGCGTGACGCTGGGAATTTTCGCCATCGGGTGTGACCAGCGGCAGAAGCTGCGGCACCATCTTCTCGTTGCCCCAGACCGCCAGCGCCTTCGCGGCCGAATCGCGCTCGTTGAAATTGGCGTTCCCTTTCTGAAGGACCACCGGCAGCAGCTTCGCGCAAACTTGATCCCGGCGTCCATCGGGCGCTTGCGAAGCCAGCGTCTGAAACGCTTCGTTCCTGCGGAAATAATCCTTGGATTCCAGGTCGAGCAGCGCATCGGCGACCGCGTCCGTTGAACCCGAAAGCCGGTGGATCGCCGCCTTCACCGATTCGACAACCTGGCGATCGTTTGATCCCGCGGCGGCCTTTAGCGCCTCCAGCGAACGCTCCGTCCCGATCTGCTTCAGGATGTCTGCCGCCCGCTTCTGCACGCGCGAATCGGAACTCTTGAGCTGTGCGGCGACGGCGTCCTCGGCCGCGTCGCCATGCGCCCGAAGGAGCAGTTCTTGGGCGCGCTCCCCGTCATCGGCCAGGCACGCCGCCACGCGCTCGGGCGCGAAGGCGTCGACGCGCGGCTCGCCGGAGCGCGTCTTGCGCAGGCTCCGCACCGAGCTTTCCATGAGGCCGCAGGCCTGGGCGTCTTCGCTGCGCCCGCTGATCGTCAGGATCAGCCACGCGTCATCGACCAGCCCCACATATTTCACCGAACGCTGCGCGTGGGCCGCATCGGAAATATCAGCCTCGATCCGCGTGAAAGGGATTCCGGCGATCGTCCCGGAGGAGACGTTGGCGTGCTCGGCATCGACCGCATAGAAGTCGGCGGCGTCAGCGGCGCGCTTCATGAAGGAATGTGCCAGCGGCCAGACGCGCTGCTGTTTCGTGTTTCGCCGTGGCGCGGTTGCGATCGTCAGCCGGGCAAACGAGTCCTTCTTCAGCGTCCACGCCAGCCCCGCCTGGTCCGACTCCGACGACCGCAGGTCCAGCAGCGCGTCGGCGGGCGGACGGAACCGGAAGTGCTTGAACGACACATCGTCGCTAAGCCGTCCCTCATGCTCCGGCGCGGGCGTCCATTCCGCGGCGGAAGCGATCGGCTGGAAGACCGAATCATCCGGCTTCTCCGATGGACGCGTCCGCGCGCGATCTTCCATTGATGTCAGGCTCGCAATCGCCTCCTGCCACGCCGGCTCGGTTCCGTGCGCCGGCCGCAGGATTTCACCCTCTGCTTTCATCCCCTCGATGGTCCCAAGAACCTGTTCGCGGCTCATGCCGTCCCAGTTTTGTGCGGACACCTGCACCACCCGGGCGCGGAACTGTGCCGTCCGCTCGGCCTCGTAATCGTGCGGAGTCGTGGGTGGTGCGAAGCTGGACGGCGACGATGCATCGGTCGAGTTCTCGAATGGACTGGAGAACGCGCTGCCGGGCCCGGATGATGCGATCGACGCATTCTTCTGCTTCTGCGCGAACAGGCCGCTGACGATCAGCGCAGCCAGCAGCATCACCGAGAGCCATTGCCCGCCAAGGTAAAAGATGCCCGAGAAGACAAAGCCGACGGCGGCGCCGGCCCAATCCAGATCGAACGCCATCTTGAGCACGTAGAAGACGAGCGGCACGATCCCCAACACCAGGAGGAGAATTAGCACCGGATTGGGCGGCAGCAGTTGAATGAGCGCGATCACTACGCCGGGCACGGCGGCGACGCCGCAGGCGCGGAGGTAGGCCGAATCGACCATCCGGAAGTTGAAGATCTTGGACGTGACGAATACGCCCAGGAGTGTGAGCGGGCCGATCATCGCGAAGAGGAGGACGATCGTCATTCCCACGGTTGTCCACAGAACGGGAATGAGCCCACCGCGCAATTCGGGAGGACGATCCATCAATTTGACGTTGGCGATGATCCCCATGATCACCGCCGCAAGCAGGTATCCGAAGATCAGGAGCGGCGTGAACGAATCGGTTCCCACCGCGCCGCTTTCGCGGCCGGCGCGCCCGATCGGCCGCTGCGGCACGACGCCGTAGGCGGGCGTAGCCACCACGGTAACGCGCTGTTGCGGCGGGACGTATGGCAAAGCCGCGGCCGCAACCGGGGGCGGGGCGGGGAGCGAACGTGAACGTCCGCCTCGGACCGGCGGCTCTTCCAGCGGAACGCCGGTCTGCTCCAGTGCGGCCAATGCTGCAAACGGATCCTCGGGCTCTTGAGGTGGTAGCGGTGGTGGCGGCGGCGCCGAATAGGTCGCGGCCGCTTCGAACGGATCGGGATCCGATGGTCCCTCGCTCGCCGTCACCGGCTGCGGATGGGGAATCTCAAAGACGTTGCCACAACCGCGGCACTTGACGCGGTGGCCTGCCTTACGCTCGTCAACCTGATACTGCTTCCCACAGTCTGAACAACTCACCGTGAAAGCCATGATTTATCCCAGCTGGAGAACTGTCTGAAGCTGCCGGATCGCACGTTCCTGGATTTGGCAAATGGCGGGAGGATTCTCACATAAAATGACGCTTCGTCAATAAAGAAATGGCGATCCCTCAGTCTGGATTCCTGAGCATGCGCCCCAGCATCCAGCAGGGTTTCACCACAACGTCACCCGACGCCATTGAGTAGCGCGCATTGAAGGATCTGCTTTTAACTCACGGGGAGCATCGGATGATGGCATTTCAGCGGCTTTTTCATCGTGCAGCGCCCGCCTTTTGGCTTCTCATTTTTGCCGCCTGCGTAAACGCGGGAGATTGGCCGGGATGGCGCGGTCCGACGGGCGTCGGCTACACCGATGAAAAAGACCTCCCCCTCACCTGGGACGGCAAGACGGGCGAGAACGTCCTCTGGAAGGCATCGATCAAGGGAACGACCGGCTACTCGAGCGCCATCGTTTCCGGCCAGCGCGTCTTCATCACAACCGCCGCCAGGCAGACCGGCGAACAGGAGACGAACAAGGAAATCCCCGCGCACTCTATTTCCTGCTATCAGGCCAAGGACGGGACGCTGCTATGGCGAACGGAGGTCGCGCCGGGGAAGGAGTCGGCGGGCTACGCGATCTACGCCGTCCCGACACCCGTGACCGACGGGAAGGCGGTTTACGCCTGGTTTGGTTCGGCGGTGGTGGCCGCGGTCGATTTCGACGGCAAGCTGCTGTGGCGCGAAGAACGCAACGGGCCGTTCAAGCTCAACCCGGGCATTTGCAGCAGCCCGGTGATCTACCAGGAAACCCTGCTCCTGCTCTGCGATCAGGGGGGTGGAAACGGCTGGCTCCAGGCGCTGGATCGCTCGACCGGCAAAGTGCGCTGGGAGCAGAAGCGGGGCAAAAGCTCCTACGGCAACACCTCGCCGATCCTGCTGCCGGTCGCCGGAAAAACACAGCTGATTATCCAAGCGTCGGAAATGCTCCAGGGGCTGGACCCCGCGAATGGAGAGCCCATCTGGTGGTGCAAGGGACGCGGGTTCGGCGCGTCGCCCGCCTTCGGATCCGGCTTGATCTTCAGCGATTCAGGCAACGGCGAATCCGGTGTCGTCGTCGATCCGACGGGCAGCGGCGACGTGAGTAAGTCCCACATCAAGTGGCAGGCGCCCAAGATCCGCTCGCAATACGGCTCGGCGGTCGTCAGCGGCGATTACGTCTACCGCGCCTCCGACAAGGGGATCATCTATTGCTGGAAGCTGGCGAGTGGAGAAGAGATGTTCGCCGCCGACGCACCCGGCGTCAGCAAGCTCTCCAGCCCCTTCGCCACCGCCGACGGCCGTATCTACTTCGCGAACGGGGACAAGTCTTACGTCCTTCAATCCGGCCCGGAGTTCAAGGTGCTGGCGACGAACGACCTGCGCGGCGGCGACAACGGATCGTCGGCCGCGGTCTCGAATGGAAAGATCTTTATCCGCGGCGGAGAAACGCTGTTTTGTGTTGGGAAGAAGTGACGGGTCAGGAAGCTTTCAAACGGTCCCGCAATGCCTGAGCGACAAGCTGCGCCCGCTTCAGGCCTTCGCGCTTGGCGTATGCGTCAGCCCGTTTCAGTAGACCCAGTTCGATCGTGAGCGCAATGGTCTTCGAGCCGCGCCCAACACGAGGACGTCCTCGACCACGATTGCGCGCCCTTGCGTGTTGCGCCTTCTGCGCTGTCGACAATGCCTTACCCGGAACTTGAACCTGCTCCGCATCGAAACGCACAGTTTCGCCCTCCCGCTGCGCAGGAGTCAGGGCCATGAACCGTTCATAGCCGGATTTTCGGATGCCCTTGCTCTGCCTCTTCATCGTTGCCTCTTGCGGCGAAGATTGTGACGCTCCCGATCGGTTAGCGGACGAGCGTGGATCACGTAGACGACATCGCGCGGATCGAAAATATAGACCACCTGAAGGTATCTGCCGGTCTCGGCTTGACCGCGCACCAGAAATTTACCGTCTCCCTCGTAGCGTGGATAACCGCGGCCGGCCGGCCGCTCCACGATCTGCTCAGCC
The DNA here is from genome assembly GCA_038240605.1 of Tepidisphaerales bacterium. Lineage (GTDB taxonomy): Bacteria > Planctomycetota > Phycisphaerae > Tepidisphaerales > Tepidisphaeraceae > JBBSDP01. The sequence continues at coordinate 39,762 of JBBSDP010000029.1, forward strand.
TCTTGAGGTAGAACGCCGTGGCTCGCAATGTGGTTAAGGTTCCAGGCGTTCCACCGGAACTCCATTATTTAACCATATGCAAAAATTACGGCGTCGGCAAGACCAAGTGCCAGCAACACGGACGGCTACTTCTGTTGCTGAAGGTCCACGGTGATATTGAGCATCTGTTCGCCGCGGAGGACCTGGAGTTCCGTCTGGCCGGTTCGGGAGGCGATGGCGGCGGCGAGGCTGGGGATGTCGTTGACGGATTCGCCCGCGAGCGCGATCAAGACGTCGTTGGCCTTGAGCCCCGCGCGATCGGCGGCGGAGCCTGGCACCACTTCGTCAACGTGCATCGCCGTCCGGCTGCCCAGGGCGGGGACACGGCGGCGCAGGGCGTCGTCCAGACGCACCTCGCTGATGATCACGCCGAGCGTCGCCCGCTTCACGGCTCCGAAGCGGATGATCTGCTCGCCGATGATCCGGCAGGCCGAACCGCTGAGGAATTGCCCATAGCGCGCGATGCCGGCGACCTGGCCATCGGTGGTCACCACGACGCCATAATCCTGTGAGCCGCCCGTCCAAAGCCCCAGCCGCCCCGAGCCGTCCACCGGCGACAGGAACAGCACGATCGTGCCTTCGGTGGGTCGCATGGCGCCAAAGCGGAGTGGGTTGGCCCCGGTGCGGGATACCTGGAGCACGCTGAGGTTGGTCTGGCGATCGGAGCCGACGAAGCGCGCCGTCACGACCTGCCCATCCTGCGTGCCGCATCGAACCGGCTGCTCGGCGCACGTCTCGCGCTCGATGTAGATCGGAACCAATACGTGCCCATCGCGATCGAGGACGAGGCCGAGGTTATTGGGCAGAAATTCCGCTCCAGCCTTCACGTCCATCTGCAGACGGCCGCCGATCACGTTGTCTCGTTGGAGCTGCTGCGCCTGCTGTGCCGCGTTGTTCTCGAGCGGCGGGCGAACGATGATAATCGTGCTCTGTTGATTAGGTGACTGCGACTGATTCTCCTTGCCCGACTGCTGTTCCTGAGACGGACGCGTGGCGTTGTTGTTGTCGGCATTGACGTTGTTCGCGGAGTTGCCGTAACCGCGGCCCTGCGCGTACGCCTGCTGCTGCGCCTGCTCGAGTTTCTGGCGCACCTCGGGATCGATCTTCGACCACTTGTTGATCGGCGCCAGGGCGTAGTCGTTCATCCAGCGCGGCGACGGCAGTTGTACGCGGACGCACCCCGCCTGCGACTCGTGATAAACGGACCGGATTTCCTGGTTGAGCTGTTCGAGCAGCGGTCGCGTCGTCGGCCCCCGATCGGCCTGCGCATGCAGCCTGGCCGCGGGAGCAATGACCAGCGCGGCGAAGGCAAACGACCAACATGAGTGAAAGAGCTTCATGGGATTAGAACCGGTCTGAAACGAGCAACGCTTTGCCGTCCTGAACGTCGAGCCGGCGTTCCTGGTAACGGCCAAGGTCTTCGGCAAACTCCCGGGCTTCATCGAGCCCGCTGAACTTCTGGACCGCCACCACGTTCCCGTTCTCGTCGGTGATGGCGACCTGATACGTCCCCGCGCCGCCGGCGCCGGGACCAGTTGAATTCGATACGACGTGCGGGGTGACCGTCCCCACCGCGTTCATGCCGGCGGGCCCGCCGGTCGGATGACCCCAGACGTACCAGCCGGTGGTGATGCCCAGCGTGAGACACGCCGCCGCGGCCACCGCGCCGCGCGTGACGCGGCCGATGATCGATAGAACGCGACGTCGTCGGGATGCACGAATGACCGTCTGCGCGAAGCGTTGTGCAGCCGCTTCGTCCGGCTCGAGCGATTGCCACATTCCCTGGCGAACGGCCCGCTCCTGGCGCAAGGCGTCGAGAACCGCGGCCAGCTCCGGCTCCGCGGTCAAGCGCGCGGCCAGCGCCTGGACTTCGGTGGGGGCAAGTCCGCCGTCCAGAAAGCTTTCGAGGATCTCGTAATCGGTTTCCATGTTCATACTTCCACCAAATCGCGCAACATCTGTGCAAGCTGGCGGCGTCCGCGGTGCAACCACGTCTTCACCTGCGGCACGCTTGCACCCAATACTTCGGCAATCTGCGTGTAGGCCATGTTCTCATATTCGCAGAGGACCAATGCCGCCCGGAAATGCTCGGGCAGGCGCTCGATGGCGGCCCGCACCTTGGCGACCGTTTCGCGGTCGATCATCCCGCGCGCGGGCGAGTCCGACCGGCCGGGGTGGTCGTCGGCGACGACCCCCATCCGCGGCTGGCGCAGCAGGCGAAGCGCCTCGTTGACCACCGCCCGCCGCATCAGTCCGCCGGGCTCGCGCCAGTCATAGCGGGCCCGGTGCTGATAGAGGTTCATCAGCGCCTGCTGAACGACATCTTCAGCCGAGGCGCGCGTGCCCACGATGGCGCGGGCGATCGCCAGCAGCCGACGTGAATGCGTCGCCACCGCCCGCTCGAACAATGCCTCGGTCGCGTTGGAGGCGTTTGACGCCTCCGGCACGCCCGGCACTACTGGGCTCTCATTTGAGGACACGCGCCAACTCCGACGAAGTTTCAGCCTCGGGCAAGTCGCATTTCCGCAGGATCATACGTTAACCACGCGGGATCGTGCGCCGCATGGCGGCGGCCATGCGCCTGCCCATTTGTACCGACTGCGGCCGTCTGTGCAAAAATGACCCCCGGCCGCCATAACGGGTACGATTGCTGCATGAAATCATGGAATCGACACGTCGCGGCGATCGGCATCGGATGCGTTACGCTAGTATCCTCCCCGCTGATCGGTACTACCTTCGGCGCTGAGAAGCCCACCACGCATCCGGTCGTGCTCCCGGAAGATAAGAACTGGAACCGCGCCGAAACGTTGAACACCAAGGCGCTGGACTATCTCAAGACCCAGCAGAAGCCGGACTTCAGCTGGCAGGGTCCGCACGACCCGCCGGCGATCAGCGCGATCGTGCTCAAGGCGTTCGTGCAGGACGCGCACTATGATCCCGAGATGCAGTTTCTCGACAAGGGATTCGACCACCTCCTGACGTTCCAGAAGCCGGACGGCAGCATCTCCGAAGACGTGCTCGCGACGTACAACACCGCGATCGCGATCAGCTCCCTGGCCGCCGCCAGGGACGCCGAATACAAGGAGCCGATGGACCGTGCGGTCAGCTACCTGCGCCAGCTCCAGTGGACCGACAAGATCGAAGGCCTGCCAGACCGGGTTAAGAAGGTGGACGAGAAAGATCCGAACTACGGCGGCTTCGGCTACGGAAGCAAGGGCCGTGCAGATGGCAGCAACCTCCAGATCGCGATCGATGCGCTCCACGACGCGGGTCTGAAGAAAGATGATCCGGCCTATCAGGCGGCGCTCAAGTTCCTCAACCGCCAGCAGAACAATTCCGAAACCAACGACCAGAAATGGGCGGGCGACGATGGCGGTTTTATCTACTCGCCAGCCGACGGCGGGCAGTCGCCCGCGGGCGAGTTCGTCGGCGGCGACGGCCGTCGGATGCTCCGCAGCTACGGCTCGATGACCTACGCGGGACTCAAGAGCATGATCTATGCCGGCCTCACCAAGGACGACCCGCGCGTGAAAGCGGCATGGAACTGGGTGAAGAACAACTGGACGCTCGACGAGAACCCCGGCATGGGCGCCGCCGACCCGAAGAGCGCCGAGAACGGCCTCTTCTACTACTACCACACGCTGGCCCGCGCCCTGCGCGCGTACGGGGAGCCGGTCATCACCGACTCCAAGGGCAAGAAACATGACTGGCGGCTGGAGATGATCGCCAAGCTCGAAACCACCCAGAACAAGGATGGAAGCTGGAGCGGCACGCAGAAGTGGATGGAGAGCCGTCCGGTTCTCGCGACCGCCTACGGCGTGCTCGCGCTGCAGGAAGCGCAAGCGGACCTGAAAGCGCATCCCGCGAAGTGAGAGTTCGGGTCGGTTGCGGCCGGCTTGCTTACCTCGGCATCATGCGCTGATCGCGACACGCCGGAATCGTCGTCTCAGCAGCCACCCCAGAGCGCAAATCAGCCCCACCGCTTTCGGTTCGGGGACGGTCGACGACAGGCTGTTGTAGTAGTCGATGGTGCCCTGTGACACGAGCGGGCCCCCAGCGGGATTAAGCGTTCCTGCGTCGTGAATCAGGTGCAATTGGTTACCCATCGCGGTCCAGTCGGCGAACGTCATCAAGCCATCGCTGTTGAAATCATCCGCGGCATAGAACAATCTGCCATTGGAGCGGATGGCGTCGTACAGGGTCAGGACGTCGTTGCCTTCGATGTAGCCATCTGGCATGCCGTTGTTCCCGACCGCGTCGCCCATGGCCGCCCCGAGCGTACTGTCATTGGTGTTGATGCCGGTAAAGCGCTGGATGTTGAAGTTCCCGTCAATCTTGAACGTGACGACCGTGAGCGTGTGGTTCCCCTTGGACACGTTATTCGAATATTTCTTGAACAGATCGCGATCGTAAACGTCGGCCAGGTTACCTCCCCCTATCAGGTTCAACACTTCCGAATCGCTCAGGCCGGAGGGAAGATCGAGGAAAACGTTCATGTGGTCCGCGAGCTGGTCGACCGACTTGACGATGAAGTCGCGCTGGTCGGTGTGGACGCTCCCGTCGCTATAGGTAATGGAATTCGCCAGGGCAAACGACGCCAACGGCTTGTGACGGTCAACGTACAATGATTCCTTCCAGTCGGTATAGATGGGGATGTTTTGATAACCGTCAGCACGGTGCCGGAAGGCGCGGACGGTGAGATAGTGCATGCCGTCGGCAAGGCCGGAGGTATCGATCGCCTGGCTGTAGGTGCCGTTGCCGTTGCCGTCGAAATACCCGGGGCTAAAAACGCCCTGGAATGTTTCAAAGCCGTAGGACGCCGTGCCAGGCGTCACGAAATCCACGTGGCCATTGCCATTGAGATCGACTCCCCCATCCAGCTTGAGCAACGCATTGTCACCATCGGCGTCGTGGTCCCGGCGGTAGCCAAGCAGTTTCACCTGGTTCGTATTCAACGTCACCGTGAACGCGTTGCCCGCGATCACCTGAATATCGGTCGCGCGGGTAACGGCGTTGCTATAGGCGTCGTTGTGATTGGTCCCGGTGACAGCGAAATTGGATCCCGCCAGAGTCTGCGCAACGCCCCCGAGGGAGAGCTGCCCCTGAGGTGACGCGAGCCCGTAAACCAGGTAGCCGTGGTCTCCGCCGTTATTCGGCAGGAAACTGGCGTTGACCACCGAGGGACCGTTGAAATAGTTGTTGGTCACTTCCAGGAGCTGCGGCGCTCCATATTTTCTGGCATTACCGGTGAGTTCGATCAGCGGCGTGCCGTACGGCAAACTGATGCTGAGCTGCTGATTGTCGTATTGCCCGTCGAGCCGATTGCTCAGTAATGTCAGCGAAGCGCCCTCCCGCTCGAACGCGAAGCTTTCCTTGCTGAGCCAGCGCTGCACGTAGTTCCCCTGAGCGTAAACGTTGCGAATCTGCACCAGGTCCGTGATGGCGCTGCCGTAGGTGCCGCCCAGCGCATCGCCCCGCCCTCCCTTGGGAAAATAACCGCGCTCCTGGGGCGTGCCAAACTGGCCGGCATTGTAATAGACGATCGAGTTCCCCGGCATCATAAGCGAATACGCGTGAGCGACATTGCTCAGGTAGGGCGCATCGCTGTCATGGCTCTGCACGAAGCGCACGCCCTGAAACCCGGTGTGCTGTGTGGTCCAGGTTCCGGTGTTGCCATTTGCGTCCACCAGGTGCGGGTCATAGCGCGTCTGTAGGTCGAACGTGTCGCGGCTGGCAACGTTTCGCCAGTCATTCGTGTACCCGTTGCCCGTCAGATTATCGTGAAGGGCAAAGTAGGCAGGGAAATTCAAAACGTCGCGATTCCCGCCAATCCTTCCGGGATCACTGGGGTTGATCGTCTTCTTCACGAACGTCGCGAGGTAGTCGTTGTTGCCGTCGAACGCTTCAGAGAAGGAAAAGACCTGCTTCTGCTCGCCGTCCAGCAAATAGCGCCTGCTCTGGCGGTAGACCGAGCGATCGAAGTAATCGAGCGTAAATCCCTCGATGTGCTTGGCCGCGTCGATGCGGAACCCGTCCACGCCGATCGACTGCACCAGCCACTGCGTGTTCCGCATGAGATACCCGGTCACGTTCTCCGGCATTGGCGTGCCATACGCGGTCGGCGTCTGGCCAGGCAGCGGCGTCGTATTGTTCGGATTGAACGGATAGATCGCGATGTTCTGCTCGCCGGTCTGGGGGTCGAAGACGTAGATCGGCTGAAGGTTCTGATCCGGATAGAAGCGCCGGTTGTTCGGATCGGGGACGTTGGCGAGCCGTCCGTTCCATGGCGTCGTGCCGGGCCGGATGTTTCGCGAATCGTTGGGATTGACCGGGCTGCGGATCATTTGATAGTTCTTGCTGTGGTTGATGTCGATCAACCCTGCCAGCCGCCCGTTGATGGTGCTGTAGTCGTACGCCGAGTTGAAATCCCCGTCCACGTCGTAGGGCAACGAGATGTTCATGCCGGGGTAGCCGCCCGCATTGTAGAACGCGGCATTGTCCGCTGGATTGCTGCTGGTGCCGGAGTACCCGTTGTGGTTCAGGACCAGGTCCAGGTAGTAGTCCAACCCGGCCTGGTGGATACCGCCCACGGCGGACCGCAGACCCGTCTCGGTCCCGTACAGGGTCGGATTGCCGGGCTTGCCCAGGTCGAAGCGGTCATACTGGTCATACCCGACCGAAAGGTTCCCCGTGTCGGCGCGTCCGGGCGGAGGCGTGTAGATGGATCCATATCCCGCCTGGAATACATCCGGCGTCCGCGATTCGATCGTTTTGTATGTGGCCTCGAAATATTGAAGAACCGTTGGCGCCGAGACATCGTCCGCCCAACCGATCCGGCACATGAGCGCGAACGCCGTGATGCAGATGGATGCAGCGAGTCCGAACCGAGCCCCCGAGTAACCCTGATTCACGCCTGGCCTCCAGACTGCGGAAATGTGCATTGTTATCTTACCGACGGAAGCGAGCTTTCACAAGTGAATTTTCGCGCAGGATCAACGTATCCGGCGGCTGAATTGTGCGGTTGAAGTACGCCGTATCTCTCCAGCCAAAACGCCCGCTACTTAGACCGGAGTGGCCGCCTCAGCCCGTCAACTGCCCCTCGATCTGCGAAAGCTGGTCGGCAATCTCCCGTTCCGTCTTCTCCAGCGAATAACGCGTGTAACGGCGGGCGAAGAACATGCAGACCCGCCGGCGATCAGCGCAATCGTGCTCAAGGCGTTCGTGCAGGACGTGCACTACGATCCCGAACAGAAGTTCCTCGACAAGGGATTCGACCATCTAACGTACAACACCGCGATCGCGATCAACTCCGATGGACCGCGCCGTCAGCTACTTGCGCCAGCTCCAGTGGACCGACGACGAGAAAGATCCGAACTACGGCGGCTTCGGCTACGGAAGCAAGGGCCGTGCAGATGGCAGCAACCTCCAGATCGCGATCGACGCGCTCCACGACGCAGGGCTGAAGAAAGATGATCCGGCCTATCGATTTGATACTACGCGCCTTGAAGCGCCTTTCGCCAGATAGCGGGAACCGCGTTCCAGGCTGATTGATACGTACTCTCCAGTGGCACCATCACGTAAATGCCAGTCGTAAGAAATAGGGGCATTTCCGGCAATGAAGCGCCCACCCCCACCGGTTCGATGAACGCTTCCTGGCTTGCTCCGCCGATGTACGAAGCCATGGTCAGCCGACGATCCGAAGGAAGAACAAAATCGCTTGTATCCAATTCGTCCCAAATGAGCTTTCCAATCCCGTTGGGATCGCGTGCGGTTGGAGGAAATGGATCGATCACCATCAAGTGAACGCCATTTCGCAGCAACTCAAACGCTTTCTCCACGAACGTGCGGATCGGGCCGGGCGCGAGTTTGTTGCCCGGAGAGACGATTTCGATCACCGCAACCACGCGATGATCGCTCACATGATGGACCGCGATACGATTGGCTTTTGTCGCGTAAATATCCGCCTCGGCTCGAGCGCGAAATGAGACTTTCGGCGCGACTGTCGCCAGCGCGATGCCGCCGCCGCGAGAATCGTCCTCCTGGCTCAAATCGGGATCGGTTGGCCCTTCGAGCGTCAGCACGTCCGGCCCAAAGCCACCCGCGAGCTGCTCGGCCAACGCATAATGATTTCCGGGCAATATGCCGGAATTCAGCGCGCGCTTGATCGACGATATCCACTCGTGGTGGAAATCGTGAAAAATGCCGGCTTTCACTCGCGTCCAGTCGTGGATTGGCATTGCCACTCCAAGAGTCATTCCTTTCCTGCGTCCGAATTATATCCGAAAAGCGAAGTGAAGGCGGGCAAAGCGAGCGCGATAACCATGTTCGAGAATCGTTGCGATCCTCTTCCCTCGACGCTGTCGCGCGTGCTGGAAGAGCCGGGCCGCCCGGGAACGAATCGGCTCTCGCTTGCCGGATCGCGGAAGACCGTCAGCTCGCGAGCTGCCGCTCGATTTGCGTAAGCTGACTGGCGATGTCCGGATCGGTCTTGGCGTCGTGATCGACGGTTCGGACGGCGTGCAGCACCGTGGTGTGGTCGCGCCCGCCGAAATAGCCGCCGATCTCCTCGAGCGAATATCGCGTGTAACGGCGGGCGAAGAACATGCAGACCTGCCGCGGGAACGCGATGCTCTTGTGGCGCTTTTTGCTCTGAAGGTCGCTGAGGCGGACGTTGTAATACTTGGTGACGGCGTCGAGGATCTGCTGGATCGTGATGCGCTTCTGTTCCTGCGTCGCCGACTCGCCAAGGGCCGCCTTGGCCAGGTCCAGGTCGATCAGGCCGTTCTGAAGCATGCCCATCCCCTGGATCTTCGTGATCGCCCCTTCCAGCTCGCGCGTGTTGTTCTCGACCTTGGCGGCGACGTAGCAGAGCACATCCTCCGGCAGCGTCAGCCCGCGCATCCGCGCCTTCTTCTGGAGGATCGCGCAGCGCGTCTCGTAGCACGGCTTCTCGATCCGCGCCACCAGGCCCCAGTTGAAGCGGCTCACGAGCCGTTCTTCCAGCTCGGGAATTTCACTCGGCGGGCAGTCGGCCGAGAGGATGATCTGCTTGTGCTGCTGATAGAGCGTGTTGAACGTGTGGAAGAACTCTTCCTGCGTCCGGTCGCGCCCGGCGAGGAAGTGGATGTCGTCGATCACCAGCAGGTCGACGTGGCGATAGCGATGACGGAACTGGTGCATGTCGCCGTTCTCGATCGCGAGGATAAACTGGTTGATGAACGAATCGCAGGATAAGTAGAGGATGCGCGCATCGCTCTGTTGCTCGAGGACCTTCTGGCAAACGGCCTGAAGCAGGTGCGACTTGCCCAGGCCGACCCCGCCGTGAATGAACAGCGGGTTGTACGCCTTGCCGGGCTGCTCGGCGACCGCGACCGACGCGGCGTGCGGCAGGCGATTGCAGGGACCGGTGACGAAGTTCTCAAAAACGTAATCCGGGTTGAGTGGGAGCGGCTCATCGCCCTCGTTGAAGACCCCGCCGCGCGGAAGGTTGTTGCAGTGGAAGCTCACCGCGACCAGCCGGCCGGTGATCGTTTGCGCCGCTCCGGTGAACGGCTGCTGGCATTGGTTGACGCAGAAGTTGAGCTGCGCCGCAGTGCCGACCGTCACCTGGATGACGCCGTTGGTCAGTTGACGCGGCGTCATCTCGTCGAACCAGGTGCGGCTGAGGCTGGGATGCTGGGCGCGAACGTTTTGGAGGATTCGCTGCCAGACGGCGGCATCGAACGAAGGCTCGGGTGCGCGACGGATGGCCTCGCGCGGCGCGGGCATGTGAGTCGTTGTCATGGCGATGGCTGCTGCTCAAAAGTCCGTTTTTGTCCAGAAAGGCGGCACACTCCCACCAGTCTCCAATGTGCTGAAAGCAAAGCGGCACTGTAGCCTTTGAAGGAGGATCGGCAAGAAGAAAATTTTCCCGCGACAGACGCACCGCGCCAAAGATGCGCGCCCAAAAAAATCAATCGCGATCAACTCCAAACGCAGCAAGGAGAAACGCGAATGCAAGGCGCGCGAAACAAATTTTTTCTGATGGAGCGCGCGCGAGAACTTCGAAGAAATTTGATTCGCGATCGCCGCACGCCCGCGCGCGAAACACGAACGCACGCGCTTCACGATTCCCGGGTCGGCGACTTCAGCAGTGCCATGACTTGTTTCAGATCGCTCCATACCGCTGCTCGTGTCTCTTCGGTGTACTGGCGCAATACGTAGGCGGGATGGTACGTCGGCATCAGCTTGATGCCGCGCCATTCGTGAAAGTTTCCGCGCAGACGGCCCATCGCGATTTTCGTCTGAAGCATAAACCGCGCTGCCGGATGCCCCAGCGTCACGATCACCTTCGGGCGGATGATCTCGAGTTGCCGCTCCAGGTACGGCGTGCAGGTGGCGACTTCATCGGGAGCCGGCACACGATTTTCCGGCGGCCGGCACTTGACGATGTTCGCGATGAAGACCTGTTCGCGCTGCAAGCCCATGGCCACGATCATCTTGTTGAGCAGCTCGCCCGCGCGGCCGACGAACGGCCGGCCCTGGCGGTCTTCGTTCTCGCCCGGTCCTTCACCGATGAAGAAGATCTTCGCGTCGGGATCCCCTTCGCCGAAGACGGTGCGCGTTCGCGTCTCACACAGGCGGCACTTCGTGCAGATGCGCACCTCCTGCTCATCCATCGCGAGTAACCGCTGACGCTTTTGTTCGGCATCCAATGGTGGCGCGGTAAACGGCGCCGCGATCGGCAGGCGCGCAAGTCCTTCCTCCGCCAGACCCGCCGTCGGATCGTCGCTCACCAGCCGTTGCGGCAACGCCGGCGCCTGCGCGGGCGATTGGGCGCGAGCGACGGGCGCCAACGCAGGCGCAACGCTGGCGGGCCCATCTACAACTTGTGACGCTGCGATCGGCGATCCAGTGGCGGACGGCACGCGGACCGTGGACAAGCCGAAGGCGCGTTCCGCCCGAAGCGAAAGCCGCATGCGATGTTGTGCGCGCTCATCTGACATGAACACCCGGATCGTACGGTTCGTCTTCACATGCGTAAACCATCGCCGCGACTTCGTCCCGGACCGCGGTTTTTTTTCAGGAGGACCGAACCTTCTCTTGACTTGGGAAAAAAATCGGCAAGAATATTGCTCGTCAAAGCCACCCCGGCTCGCAATGGCGGGTGCCCGAATCGTCGGTGCACACCGTAGCGAGCCGAGGTGGCTTTTTCTATTTGCGATCTACTTTACGAAAGGGTGGTTCATCATGGCTGCCAACAAGGATACCAAGAAGGAAGTTCTGACCAGGACGATCGAGCACATCGACGTCGCCAGGCATAACGTCGTCCCCCTGGTCGACGCGATGCAGCATATGGCTTTCAGCGCCCGCGACCTGCACCGAGCCGCCGACATCTACGACCGCATGCTCCGCGACAAGGACTGCGCCGTGGTGCTCTGCCTGGCCGGCTCGCTGATCAGCGCCGGGCTCAAGAAGGTCTTCGCGGACATGATCCGGAACAACATGGTAGACGCCATCGTCAGCACCGGCGCCAACATCATCGACCAGGACTTCTTCGAAGCGCTCGGCTTCAAACACTACATCGCGCCGGACGATTTCAAGAGCGGCACCCGCGACGGCGAGCTGCGCGACCTGATGATCGACCGCATCTACGACACGTTCATCGACGAAGAAGACCTGCGCGTCTGCGATGAGACGACGCGGAAGATCTTCGACGAGCTGGACCCTCGCCCCTACAGCTCCCGCGAGATCCTGCGCGAGATGGGCGCCTACCTCCAGCGCAACGGCGGGCCCAAGTGCACCGACAGCATCATTTACGAGGCGTTCAAGAAAGAAGTGCCGATCTTCATCCCCGCCTTCAGCGACTGCTCCGCCGGGTTCGGCATCGTCGCCCACCAGCACGCCCGCGGCGATCAGCCGAAGGTGAGCTTCGACAGCGGCAAGGACTTCTACGAGCTGACGCAGCTCAAGATCAAGAACGCCGAAACCGGCCTGTTCATGATCGGCGGCGGCGTGCCGAAGAACTTCGCGCAGGACATCGTGGTCGCCGCCGAAGTGCTGGGCAACGAGGCCCCGATGCACAAGTACGCGATCCAGATCACGGTCGCCGACGTCCGCGACGGCGCTCTCTCCGGCAGCACGCTCAAGGAAGCAAGCAGCTGGGGCAAGGTGGATACGGTGTACGAGCAGATGGTCTACAGCGAAGCGACGCTCGCCGTCCCGCTGATCGTCGGCTACGCCTACCACAAGGGAGGCTGGAAGAACCGCGAGGGACGCAAGTGGAACCTGGCGCTGGAGCCGGCGGCGGTGGCTTAGGAACAGATCGGAGGCTTCGTGTTCCTCCCGCTGCATCAGAGGGGCTTCGATACGATTGAGGAGTTCCGAGCCGCCGCGATGGGCCGTTACGAAGACGCACGGCGACTGCATCGCCGTTCTCGCGATCTCGGAGCGATTTACCTCTTCGGTTATGCCGTCGAGATGCTCGTGAAAGCGGCCTATTTCCACAACGCCGGGTTCCTTCGGGCGCGAACGATTTCGAAAGCCGACCGCAAGGCTGCGGCTCAGATATGGTCTACGCTTGGCCTTCTCGCGGAGCCAGGCCAGCACGATATCGCGGGCTGGGCATCACTCGCGGTCGCGGCGCGCGTCACGTGTGCGATTGAATACCCGTTGGGCTTCGGAAATGAAATCGTAACACGCGCGTCGTCGCTCTATTTGATCTGGCGTGAAACGTTGCGATATCGAGCCACGCAGCCATTGGGAAGAGAAGTGCGAGAAATCCGAAGCATCGCCGACTGGTTCATGTTAAATGGTGATAGAATGTTTTAAGGTGATGTCATGCCATTGATTAGAAATGGAACGACTAAAGCATCGCAGACCCTCGCTTTACAGCAGGAACTCGCTTCTGAGTTGCGAGACCCCCGTTCGGCCGGCGAGCCCACAGTTTACGAGAATCGAATTGCGCAGACTGACAGGTTCCATGTCGTTGTTATCTGGGACAAGTGGGCGTCGCTGCCGCTGCAGGCTCGGTCGCGAGTTATCTTGGATACGTATGAGGACGTGTTTCCTGAAAAGACCGGTAAAATCACGATCGCAATGGGGCTGAGGAAGCCCGAAGCCGTTTCGATGGGTTTCTTGCCCTACGCGATCGTGCCTGTCATCCAAGGCGCGGAGGAGCCAATCCGCCAGAAGATCCTTGATGCAATGCGCGGTGAAGGCGCATGGGATGGCGGACATGGGACGGAGCTACGATTCCGAACGATTGACGAAGCGGAGCAATCTTTCGCCCGGTTACAAGTAGCCGTACCGGGTCCATTTTGGACGATAGCTCAAGAATTAGCGACCATTCCGGAGCTGTAGATTGAAGTTGCCGCGCCCCGTGACTTGCTTTGAAGCTCATCCCTCAGCTCCCCGGCGGGCACAAATTTCCCCTGTCGGACCTGGTCCATCGCCCGGGCAATCATGTCGGGAGTGAGCTTCGGCCGGGCGACCACGTTTCCATATGCATCTTCCAGGGTCTGAGCACCCGGAACCGAGCGACCCGACGCGGACAATTGGCGAGTCCTGTTCAGTACCTGCTCAGCGTCAGCCGCCCAATTCTGAAAAAGCCCGAAGATCGAACGCGTGATTTCCAGAGCCCGCCCCTCAGCGTCCCAATCAATGGGTGTGAACTCCAGCTCCTACTGCTTCAGTCGCTCGTAGTCGGCAACGGCGGACTGGATTAACTCTTGCGCGAGGCGGTCCGCCGCTCGCTCATCGGCGGCGCCCGCTCCAGCGCGGGCGAGAGCGTCAAAGAGAGAAACGGCGACCATACGACGATTGTACCACTTGATCGCGACCATGGCATCACGTACCCCACTACCGCGGGCGGCCGCAGCGCCCGCCCCGGTGTCGCCCGCGATGATTCCAACCTCCCCGTCATCTATGCCGATACAGAAGAGATGCTCGCCCTCTTTATCCGCCAGCCGTACGCCGAGTTGATTCTGCAGGGGATCAAGACCCTTCGATTTCGCTCAGGGCATACGGTGAAAACTCCAGTCGGCCGCAGCGGATCGTCGGCGCTCGACCTGCGTTTAGACTTGATGGAGGCGGGATTCGAAGCGGGTGATTTCTTCCGTCAGTTGGTTGATCAGGCGTTTGAGGGAAATCATCGTCAGCCTACGGACGCGCGGGTCTTCGGACTGATCGATTCGCAGGGTCTCGTAGCGCTCTTGCAGTTCGCGCAACCTCGCCCGCGTGTTGAGGAGTTCGATTTCGTTGTCGAGCATCATGGGACGACCTCAATCATACCCTTGGTCCGCTGCAACCGATCGACCGCGAAGAAGCGGTCGACAAAGTAGTCGAAGTCTTGTTGCCCCACCAACGCGATATCCAGAAACGGCAGACCCTGGAGCAGTTCAGGGAATCACGATCCACGCTCGTGGTTGGATGGCATCTCGGGAATTGTCGGTGGGAATTGCGACGGGTCAAGCGATCGCCTTGTCCGTGTCCATCACGCCATCACGCGCCTTCTCCGGCAGCATGCTCAAGGAAGCGCGTGCCTGGGGTATGCATTGGCCGTCCGAGGAACAGGTCCGCTCGAACGCTGAAATGTGCGGCCAGGATGCGGATGTGCGCCTTGCTGAGTTCGCGATCGCCGTTGAGGATCTTTGACCCGAGCGAGCGTTCGCCAAGAAGCCGGCCGAGGTCGGACGCGCTCATCTCGTGCTCGGACATCAGGAATCGCAGCCCATCGAGTGCACTCACCTCCGATTCGTCGAACGGGAAATGCTCGTCCTCATAAACCGCAAAGAGGATCGCGAGCGTGTGCAGGTATTCCTCCTGACCCCTGGAGGGCCTGGGGATGCTCGTCAGTGCATCGATGATCTCCTGCAGTTCTCGTAGGCGACCTGATCTTCAATCGTGCGCGGTGGGTGCATTCGCATCAGGGAGTTAAAATCCCTGGGAAGCGATCGTGGAGAAATAGCATTTACTCGCGGCAAATTTCATCTTTCCAGTTGCCCCGATCGTACTCCGGGTGGGGTTCGGACAAACTTGCGTCACATTCATGCTTTTGAATCGGGCGGACTCGTCATTGAGGTCCGCCGGCTTGCATTGGCTGCGCGCAAGAAACCGGGCGGGCTCCGAAGAGCCCGCCCGAGCGTCAAGTTCGAATCAAGATGAAACTCAAACCCTACGTCGACGGGCAAGGAGGCTCAATGCGCCCAGTCCCAGGATGCCAAACGATGCCGGCTCGGGAACGGCGATAATGCGGACGTTGTCAATGAAGCTGGTATTATCGCCACCGTTCGGGTTCTTGCCTGCAAAGGCAATCGTGTGAGCACCCGAGATCGCACCGAGCGAAACCGTCTCCGTATTGAAGCTGGTATTCGAGATCGGTGTCAGCGTGCCTCCGACTTGGACGCCGTCCAGGTACACGTTGATTCCATTTGGACCGGAGTTGTTGCGACCCTCATCGTCGAAGTTCAGAGTTGCGCTTGTGGTACCGGCGGGCAGGGTAATGGACTGAGAAATGTTGGCGGTCAGTGATCCATCGCCACCCTGCAACAATCCAGCCTGACCATATTGGCTGGTCGTATTGCCCGCGCCGGAATTGTTATTCAAATTGGTAGCGCCGGCGACTCCGAACGCGCTGCCGTTTGAAGCGATCCCGACGCCGCCCGAGGTAAATGTCCATCCAACGCCTGGCGCGCTGGTGTTGAACGGGCCATTCCCGCCGGACTGATTGGCGTAGGCGTAGGAGTTGCTTTGCGATCCCGCGTTCGCAGAAACGTCCGGCGATTCGAAGCCGTCGTTCACGGGATAAATGGTGGCCCCGGACGCATAACCCACGAGTCCAAGACCCGCGAGTGCTGCAATCGAAAGAATAGCTTGCTTCAACATTGCCCGATCTCCTCTCTAGCCCCAGTACGGGGCACCATGAACCAATTTCGTACGGAAACATTCAGTACATGTCACCACTATACCGCTGCTAAGTCGTCTTACAAGCAAAAAAGACAATTATTAAAAAAAAGCCCCTGCCGGCCCCTCAAGCTCCCCAATTCACCGGGGTTTCCGCCAACGGCGGGCATCATTCAATACCCCGCGAAACTCGATTAAGGAGACGGCTTTTTCCATTCCGACTTCCAGCGCCACTCCGCCCAGTTGCTTACGCATGATCTCCTGCATGGTCATTTTTACCCCTGGCACGTGGGCGAGCAATTGTGAGAAGGCGTGGCGATTGACGCTCACCACGTCTAGCGCCGACTTGGCTCCGATCGTCGCCGCTCGCGGATGGTTGGAAATCAGGGCGATCTCGCCGAACCCTTCGCCCGGCCCCAGCTCGACGATGTTCTGGCCGTCCTCGATCGCTTCCGCCTGGCCGCTGCGGATGAAGAAGACCCTTGTCGCCGACGTCCCCCTGCTCGAATACCACTTCGCCGGCCTCGAAATGCCCGGCGAGGACTTCGTCCGGCACCCAGGTAGCCGTTTTCATTGGGCTATGCCAGGGCCTTGGCCCTCACGAAATCCGACACCCCCCGGAATCCGGCTTGTTTGGAAGATTCCTCGAGGCGCAGCTTCTCCAACGTCGTCAGACGAATGTTCACTTGTTGATCGCGCGCCGCGTCAGAGGCCGGCGACGGCGGCGTTTGCCCCTCTTCCAGCATAAAGGCCACGACCGTCACGAACATCTCGCGCGTCTTCTTCACGCACTCATCGGGAGTTTTTCCGTCTTCATGCGCGTTAGGAAGTTCCAGTCCGCGGCCATACCAGTCGCCGTCCTCAAAATGAATGATGACCTGATACTGCTCGGCGATGGCGCGGGCGCGCTGCAGAATATCGGGGGCAAATGGACGATCGATCGCCTTACGGGAGTTTTTGGATTTTGCGGACGTAGCCATATTTGACCTTTCCGGTGGTGGACCGGGAGCGAAAACGTGTCGACGCCAGGCTTCTTGAATACATGGTGCGAGCCACTGACGCGGGCGAGGAAGTACCCCTTCTCTTCCAGCATCCGCTTCGCCCCGGCGTATCGGACGTCGCTCGGCATTGTCAGAGCATAGCGTGGGATATACGAATAGGCAAGAACCCGGCGTCAGATCGGCCGCGTTCATTGGCGCATTTCAATTCGTTCGACGAATGGTGCGCTCCCGAGGTGGTTGCGCATAATCTTCTGCATGGTCGTTTTCACGCCCGGAACATGAGCGAGGAGCTGGTGGAATGCCGCGCGGTTGACGCTCACCACGTCGAGCGCGGCTTTGGCCCGAATCATCGCGATGCGTGGCTGATCCGAGATCAGGGCGATTTCGCCAAAGACATCTTCGGCGCCCAGTGTCGCCACCACCTGCCCATCCTTGACTGCTTCGGCCTCGCCGGAGCGGACGAAATAGATCTTGTCGCCAAAATCCCCCTGTTCAAAAACGATTTCCCCTGCCTCAAAATGCTCCGCCAGCACCTCATCCGGATTGAAGATGCGCACTTCGGTGATGTCGCGGGGGAGAAACAGGTCCAGCGTCCAGTCGGTGGCGATGCGGATCTGGCGGTCGAGGCCCGGGAACTTCCCCAGGTAAATCGTTCGCCACAGGAACCAGGCGATCCAGCCCGACAGCTTGATCCCCATAATCTCGGCGACCGCCGATCCACGCCCCAGCGATCCCAGCTTCCCCAGCCCCGTGAACGTGAAGGGCGTTTTCTTTCCTGTTGCCAGGATGGCGGCGGCGATGTTTTGCGCACAGGTCTTCGCCTGCCGCGTGGCATGTTGCGCCGTCGGCGGCGAAAGCATCCCGTCGCGCTGCGGGACGGCGGCGCAATCGCCCAGCGCCCACACGCCGGGAAATTTCGCCGCCTCCATGAACTCGTTGACCTTAATTCGATCGCGCTCCATCGCGAGCTTCAGGCTCTTGAGAAGCGGGTGTGGGGCGGCGGGAACGGTCGTAACCACCGTGCGCGAGGGGATGACCTCGGTCTCTTGCGCGCCCTTTGCCTGAATGACCGCGCGCGTGGCGCTGACCGCTTTCAGGCGAGTATTCAGCCGGATTTCCATGCCGCGTTTTTCCAGGATGCGGTGCGCGAAGTGGGCCAGTTCTTCCTTCAGCTCCGGGAGGATCCGCTCGGCGCTCTGGAGGAGCACGACGCGCAGGTCTGCGGGAGCGATGTTCTGGTAGCTGCCAATCGCATGTTTGAGGAACTCGTTGATCTCCGCGGCGCACTCCACGCCGGAGAAACCCCCGCCACCGACGACGAACGTCAGCAGCCGGCGTCGCTCCTCCGGATCCAGCTCGTTATCCGCTTCCTCGAGCGATCGCACGAGCTGGTTGCGCAGGCGCAGGGCATCGCCCAGGTACTTGAAGGGGAGCGAATGCTCGCGGGAGCCGGGCACCCTGGCGTAATCGAGGACCGTCCCCATCGCGATCACCAGGTGATCGAATTCCAGCGTCTGCGCCCGCGGGCGAAAACCTGCGGCGAGGGTCACCGTCCGCCGCTCCAGGTCGATCGAGTCCACCTCGCGCGTGAACAGATGCGCGTGCGGCGCGAGACGGCGGATGGGGCTGATCGCATGGAGCGTGTCGATATGCCCGCCGATGATCTCGGGCAGCAGCGGCTGAAACACCAGGTAATTTTCCCGGGCGACAAGCGTGATGTGAACCCGCTCGCGCCCCGCGCGACCCAGAAACTTCTCCAGGTACCGGGCGGCATAGACGCCGGCAAACCCCCCGCCCAGGATCACAACGCGGCTTTTTTCGCTATTCGGCATTGCTCGGCACCCGTGAAAATGAGGTCCGATGATCGTAGCACCCGAATCGTTGGATGCGGGAACGCACATTGATTAACGCGAAGGGGCGAAGGGGGGAAGAGGTTGATCACTCCTCCGGCGCGCGACGTTTGCGCGACGTTTTTTCGATGTCGCGCTGTCGCGCAAAATACGTAAAGGTTGAGCGGGCAAGATGCTGCGCGATCTGAAGCGCGCGACGTTTGCGCGACATGTCGCGCGCTGATGTAAAGGTCACGGTCTTCGACCCTGAGGCTCAGACCCGAAGGGAGGCCACGGAGAGCGGAGAGATCACGGAGAGGAAAACAAACTCAAGGATTTGCTCTGTGGTCTCTGTGCCCCTCAGTGCCCTCTGTGACCATTCCACAGATCAGCCCCGATCATCCCCAGCGCCCGCTGTCCCCCTACTATATATAGAAAAATTTACAATCGGGGTCGCTTGTTCGCGGGATTTACAACTTTGCACCCATTTCTTTGCTCCTTCGCCCCTTCGCGTTAATCAATGTGGCAGGTGAGATTAAAGTGCTGAGCGTTGATCGAGGTGCCATCCAAGCCGTACAACCATGTCAGTGAACGCTGATTCGACAAATCCCGACAGCACCATTCCCGACCTCGCCGCCCTGCGCGTCGAGTACCGCCGGCGATCGCTCGGCGAAGACGAGGTCGATCCCGATCCGATCCGCCAGTTCACGGCCTGGTTCAACGACGCCCTGGCCGCGCGAGCGGTCGAGCCCAATGCCATGACGCTGGCCACCTGCGGCTCATCTGGCGCACCGTCGGCGCGAATCGTTTTACTCAAGGGCGTCGAAGCAGGCGGCTTCACGTTTTTCACCAACTACCACAGCTCCAAGGCGCACGACCTGGAGGATAACCCGCGCGCGGCACTCGTCTTCTGGTGGCCGGAGCTCGAACGGCAGGTGCGCATCGAGGGGACGGCGTCGCGTACGAGCGACGCCGAATCCGATGCCTATTTCAACCTGCGCCCGCTCGAAAGCCGGATCGGCGCCGCGGCCTCGCCGCAGAGTGAGCCCATTGCATCGCGCGAGGTGCTCGAACGGGCGGTCGATGCGGTCCGCACCCGCCACCCGGACGGCGACGTGCCCCGCCCGCCGCAGTGGGGCGGATACCGGCTCACGCCGACGCGCCTCGAGTTCTGGCAAGGCCGGCCCAGCCGTCTGCACGACCGGATCGAATACGTGCTGACGACGCCCGGCGGCGGTTGGACCCGACAACGGCTCGCGCCTTAACGCACGCTCACATTCGCCGGACTCAGGCGTAGTACGTGCGACCCCATTATTTAAAAGGAGAATGAGGTGAACCTGACTAAGTGCGCGGTGGTGGCGGGATCCGTCGGAATTTTACTCAGTTGTGCGACGGCGTGTCGGCCGGAAACGTTCGCCACGTCGAACGATGCGCAAGTCCGCACCGCGGCAGGCGCGGCCGCTGCGCCATCGGCGACGCAGCGGGTTTACATTGGCACCTACACGGGACCGAAGAGCAAAGGCATTCAGCTCATCCGGCTCGATAACGCGTCCGGTGCGATCAGCACCCCGGAACTCGCCGGAGAAACGGAGAGTCCATCGTCGGTGGCCATCTCGCCGGACGGCCGCTTCCTTTACAGTTGCAACGAAACGGTCAACACCGACGGAAAGGGTGCGGGGGGCGTAAGCGCGTTCTCGCTCGATCCGGCCTCGGGCAAGCTCACTTTCCTCAATCAGCAAACATCGGGCGGAGGCGGGCCTTGTTACGTGGGCCTCGATTCGAGCGGCAAGCACGCTTTCGTCGCCAACTATGGAGGCGGAAGCTTTGAGGTGCTTCCCATCGAAGCCGACGGGAAACTCGGAACACCGACGGCGTTCGTCCAGGACAAGGACGATTCCGGCGCCGACAAGCCGCGCCAGCCGCACGGGCATTGGATCAATATCGATCCAAGCGGCAAGTATCTGCTCGCGTGCGATCTGGGACTCGACAGCGTTTTTGTATTCCGCTTTGACGCGGCGAAGGGAACCGTCGCCCCCGCCGATCCCCCCGCCGCCGCGACGCCGGCGGGCGCCGGCCCGCGGCATCTTGCCTTTTCACCGGATGGGCATTTCGCCTACGTGATCACCGAGCTGAAATCGACCGTGGTCGTCTATCGCTGGGATTCCGAACACGGCCGACTGCGCGAAATACAGACCATCTCCTCCCTTTCGGAGAAAAATGACGGCTCGACCGCATCCGCGGAAATTCGCGTTCATCCCTCCGGAAAATTTCTCTACGCGTCCAACCGCGGCAGCAACACGATCGCGATCTTCGATGTTGACCCAACGACCGGCAAACTCACCGCCAAGGCGTGCGCATCCTGCGGCGGAAAGATTCCCCGCGGGATGAGCCTCGATCCCCTGGGCCATTGGCTGCTCGTCGCCAATGCCGACTCGGACAACCTCATCTGCTTTCACATCGATGCCGCGACTGGCGCGTTGACCGAGACTTCCCATGCTCAGGTTGGCGCGGCCGTGGATGTGGAATTTCCTCCCGCGCCCTCGCGTTAGACCGCGGTTCGCCCTCGTGGATGCCCTGGAGCGTTCGGGTATGGCATTCGGAGATTCCCAGTTACAAAACCCTTAGCCGTATGCAAAAATGCGCTCCTTTGGAAGGGAAACACGGGTTCGGTGCCCCTGACTGACGGAACGGGCCTGGCAGACCGTTTCGCCATTTTACCAAGACAGCCCACCGCTTAACGGAATCGACGTTTGACGGCCCAATCGTTTCGTGAGCACGCCCTGGCTGAGTTGGATGCGGTCCACAGACTCGCGTCCCATCTGGTGCGCAACTCACATGAAGCGGACGATTTGGTTCAAGAGACCTATCTTCGCGCCTTCCGCTATGCCTCCACGTTCACTCTCGGCCCGCGGGGCATTCGATCCTGGCTGTTCAAGATCCTGCACAACGTGAACTA
>JBBSDP010000030.1:0-61313 GCA_038240605.1 Tepidisphaerales bacterium
GAGGCTTGCGTCGAGTTGTCCTTGGATGCCCGCCACGACCGCCGGAACGTCGGGCGCCACGCCGCTGTTCAGGTGGGCCAGTTCGTGAAGCTGGTTCTGTACCTGCTGCGCGGCCGACTCGACCTGCTGGACGAGTTGCACCACCTTCTGGACGTTCTGAACAAGTGCTTGCGGATCGAAAATGATCGGGTCGTACCAGCAGGCCGCCGCCCGGCGAACAGGCCCGAACGCCATCGCAGTGCCGACGGCCAGGGCCAACGCCGCGAGCGCTTTACGCCGTCGCTGGCGCGGTTTCGGGGTTGTCGGATTCAACGCCGCTGTATTCAAGTTCAAGTTGCGCATCGTCATTCCTTTCGTGTTGAAATCTCGTGAGAGAGTCCGCCCATTGGCTCAGGCCACGGGCTTCAAGGTAAGCCGCAGTGAAATGCGTCCGATCGTGATCGCGCAGGACGGTATTGATCCGCGCGTGGTCCTGCGGTGAGCCCGCGGCGCAGAAGGCGAGCGCGAGTTCGCCCAGGCCAAGTTCGAACAGCCGATTGCCTTCGCGGCTCTGGTAGTAGTAATCCTTCTTTGGGATCGACTGCTGGAGAATTTGCAACTGCCGCTCGTTCAGGCCGAACGACTCGTAAACTTTACGCGTGCGCTCTTCCATCGCGTTACCGTTGGGCAGGAAGATGCGCGTGGGGCAGTTCTCAATGATGGCCGGCGCGATCGCGCTGTCGGCGATATCCGACAGGCTTTGAGTGGCGAAGATGACCGCGACATTCTTCTTGCGAAGGACCTTGAGCCACTCACGGATCTTCGCGGCGAAGAGTGATTCCGTGAGGTACAGCCACGCCTCATCAAGGATCATCAGCGTCGGCGAGCCATCGAACCGCTTTTCCAGCCGGCGAAACAGATACGTCAACACCGGCAGCAGCGCCGAACGGCTCTGCATCAGATGTTCCATCTCGAACGCCTGCCAGCGGGCGACGTGCTCGTTGTCGCCATCACCGAGCGTGTCGTGATTCGCGTCCAAGAGTCGCCCGTGCGGGCCGTCGAGTGTGTAGCTGCGTAGCGCTTGCCGCACGCCGGCGTCCTGCACGATTCCCAGGAGCGTGCTGAGTGTGCGTTGAGGGCGGGGCATCGAAGCCAGATTCGTGAGCGCGGCCCAGAGTTCCTGTTTCGTTGCCGGGGTGACTTCCGCTTTTTCCCGGTGCAACAGATCCAGCAACCAATCCTGCGCCCACCCGAGCTCGGATTCGTCATCAATCCCGGCCAGCGGTTGGAAGCAAATATCTTCACCCTCGCCGCCGAGGTCGTAGAAGTCGCCTTCCATCGCCAACGTCATCGCACGGCAGCTTGCCCCCTTGTCGAAGATGTAGACCCGCGCGCCGGGATACCGCAGCCATTGGCAGGTCAGCAGATTCAGGAGCGTGCTCTTACCGGCGCCGGTGGGTCCGGCGATGATCGTGTGGCCGACATCGCCTTGGTGCAGCGACAAACGGAACGGTGTCGAGCCTTTCGTCCGGGTGACCAAGAGCGGTGGCCCGTTCAAGTGGGCGCATCGCGCGGGGCCAGACCAGACGGCGCTGAGCGGCACGAGGTCACAGACATTCAACGAAGAGACCAGCGGCCGGCGCACGTCGGCATACGCATTCCCCGGCAGACTTCCCATCCACGCTTGCACGGCGTTGAAGTCTTCGATTTCAGATACCAACCCGATGCCGTCCACGACTTGCTGCACGTCCCGCGCCTTTTCGGTCGCGGTCTGTTCGTCTTCGTCCCAGATCGTGATCGTGAGCGTGAAGTCGCCGAACGAGCAATGGTCGCCGCCGAGTTCCTGCAAGGCATCGTCCACATCCTCAGCCTTGTTCAAGCTGTCGGAGTCCTCCAGCTTGCTCTCTTGTTTGGTGATCGCCTCTTTCAAGAGCGTCACCATTCCTTTGCGCTTGGAGAACCATTGCCGACGCAGCTTGTTCAGTTGCCGCGTGGCGTCGGCCTTGTCCATCGGCAGGAAACGTCCGACCCAGCGGTACTCGATCGGCAATTCGTTCAGCCGATCCAAGAGACAGGGGAGCGTCCGATTCACGTAGGCCCGAACGGAGACGGTTTTCAGGAACAGCCGACCGAGCCGCGGCGAAAGGCCACCGGAGAGCTGACGGTCGGTAATCATTTCGTCGAGGTAGAACGGCACATCCGGCACGGCGACCGTCAATCGCCGATCCGAAACGCATGAATGCAGGTACGTCAGCGTTTCTGAATCGTCCAGCGGATGAACTTCCGGCATGAACGAGGCCATCAGGTTCACAACCTGATCGACCTGGCCGAGAAAGTGATCGTAGTGGGCACGGTAGGAGACCTGTCCGCCCCTGGCCTTGTTCGGCCGCTCGATGAAGAAATCACCGAGTCGCGCCATTCCCTCAGCCGGGGGCAGATAGGTAAACGTGATGAAGCACTGGCTCTCGAAGTGCAGGGCATCCGCCGTGAAGGCGTCGCGGCGCTCCTGGTCGATCATCGCCGCCACGGCATTGGGAAATTCGCAGGCGGGATATGCCGGGGCAGATCGCCGTGATGCTTCGACATGCACGCACCAATGCGAGCCGAGCCGCCGCAGCACATTGTTCATCCTTGCCCGCGCTGCGACCAATTCGTAAGGCGTGGAGCTGTCCAGGTCCGGGCCGCGAAATGCGACCGTCTTCTGAAAGCTGCCGTCCTTATTGAGGACGACGCCGGGGCCGATCAGCGCCGCCCATGGAAGGTAGTCGGTCAGACGTTGCGGTCGTTTGCGATATTCGCCAAGGTTCCACATGAACGTATCTCCCACGGGGACAGGGGGAATCAGGAATCCAGGTAATTCGGCTGACGCAGGTGGCGACGAAAGATGTCGAACCAATATGGGTCTCGCTTGCTCATCAGCACCGCCGTCGCATGAAGCGCCGCGCCGGCCGGGAAGCCAAGCCACCACAGGTGCAGGCCCATGCCGATGACCAGCGCGAGTGTTCCGTTGAGAATTGCGAACGTTCGCGGCGCTCCGCCCATCAGCACGGGCTGGGTCAACGCCACATGCAGGGGTAGTTCAAATCCTTCGATCTCTTCCGGGCGCTTCATGGTCGTACCGCCTTCCGTTCCGACTAACCCATTCACCAGCCAGCGCCGCCATCGAACCCAAAGAACGTCACACCGAAGCTCGTGGCAGTGACGGCAATCGAAACGCCCAGCAAGAGGCCCAGGACGCGGCGCAGGCCGCCGCCGTCACTGAAGGCGAAGCCGAAGCCAAGAACGACAATGGCAAGGATGCACAGCGCCTTGGCGACCGGCCCGGTGAAGCTGGCAAGCACTTGATTCAGTGGCCCCTCCCACGGGAGAGCCGCGCCGCCGCCGCCAGCCGCGGCGGCCAAGGCGGCATGAGGGACGCTCAGGAGCGCCAACGCACCGGCCAAGACCGGCGCGACAATCGAGGGGTGATTTCGGACTAAGGATCGAGTTTTCATAAGATGACTCCTTGTTCACCGTGACATGCCGGATCACTTGATCCATATCAATGTCATGGAAGGTATGGTCAATACCATACGTTGCCCGAACAAACGAGTCAAGCGCGAAGTTCGTAAATTGTTTGGTTTGCGTTGAACGACCTGACCAGACGCATCCAAGTCCCGGCTGATCCGGCGATAAGGGTCGGCAGTGGGCTAAGGACTCGAAAGGGAAGGTCGCAAGCCGACGAAGCTCATAAAGGCATCAGACCGTTCTACGTCTGCGCCGAGAGCGGGTCGGAACGGAAGTGTCTCATGAACACTCTACGACTTTGACAGATCGGAGTTGTGCTGGCGGACGTTCAACGCCTTCCACAGCAATGCGGGATGAGACGTGATCTTCACTGTCAAATCCCTGTCCGCCGTGAGCAAGTCGGGGCGTACTTCACCATGATCGAGAAGGCGATCGAGGAATTCACGTTCGGCGCCCGAGAATGGGAGCACCGCGGCCAATGCCGCCCGGATTTCGTTGATGAATCGAGCGGCCCAGTCTCCCGATGCGTTCAACGTGGCGAGAGCGGCGGCGCTGAGAACCGGCGTAAGCTGGTTCTCCAGTTCACCGTGGTCGAATTCCACGTCTTGCGGGTTGACGGTCCGCCAGTCTTTTCGATTCATTCCGCCGTAGAGCACGAACGCCAGGCGAAGCTTCACCGAATCGAGTGCTTGTGTCGTAAGCAACTGGTGAGCATCGAACAGATCCCGGCTCGCCCGCCGACTCAGCAGCGCGGCCAGCTTGCCGCCGGCCAGTTCGTGCACATCCAGCACGGGAATCGCTTTCGCGGAGTAGGAGCCGACCGGATGCGAATCGCTATGGGTGACCGGCCAGAGTGGAATTCGGAGCAGGAAGTTCAGGTCAACTTCCAGATTGCCACCTTCGGCAGCAGCGCTGGAATACCGAAGCCGCCATTTACCGCCGGCGTGGTCATCGGGCTGGCGCGTGACGGCGAATCCTTCGCGCGCGAACACGGCGTGAAATGCTTGCTCGACCTTGGGGCGCTCGGCGAGCATCGTTTCACGCTCTGCCGATCCAATGTAATTCAGGTCAATGTCCACCGATAAACGCGGCAGATCAAATACGAATAGATTCAGCGCCGTGCCGCCCTTGAGTGCGAGGCGGCCGCGAAGGAATGGATGCGACCGCAATCCTTCCAGCAGATTGAGCAGATGGATGACTTTCTCCAGCACCTCCGGGCGGTAGCCGGTTGCCATTGCTTCGGCCTGAAGTTTTTCGCGCGAAACCGTCATCGCACGGCCTCCCAGGATCGCTCGGCAACTTCGCGCGGCACGACCAGATTCCAGTCGGAGAGGAATTTGCCCGAGCCGGCGCGGCGGTTGGTGTAATGAGGTTCCTTGGGACGGTGCTCGCGCAGTCGGGTCAGGTGCGATTCCTCAACCATCAACGCCTCGCGGTGTTGCTGGAGGAAGTAACCAACCTTCGCCGTGGTCGTCGCGTTGCCGAGCAACAGCGTGTAACGCACAACGCGGTCGAGGTCGAAGAATTCCACCGACTCCAACGATCGCCAAGTCTCTTCCCACCCGCCGCACAGGTCTGGCCGGTCGAGGGCGTCCACCAGCGTTCGTTCTAACGTAGTCACATGCACGCTCAAGCCTTGCCGTTCGGCGTCCGCAACTTCCGCGGTTGTCTGCCTAGCGTCTCGAAGCGCCTTGGGAAACTTCACCGCAAGAAATTCATCACCGCGACAGCGAAACGGTCGTGGCGTTGTCGCCGTGAGATAAGTGAACCGGCGGTGAACGGAGTATTCCTTGCCATAAAATGCCAGCGCCGTGTGATAGGCGAGGACCGAATCCTCGGCCAGCTTCGACGCCAGCAAGTAAGGATCGACTGGTGCCTTGGAGGGTTTTGCGCCTGCGGGCACTGCGGCGTACAGGCCGCGGCGCAGTCGCAGGACATGGCCTTGTTCCTCGTGATGAACGAGCAAGGATTTGCGTGTCCAACGGCTGCGAGAGCCACGCCGCTGTAGAAATGCGGCCAGTTCATCCGCTGTGAACACCGGATGTATCGCAAAAAAGTCGCGCAAGCTCATCCAACACCTACTTGAACAATACAATCAATAAGGTGAACTATATTAGCCTTATTGATACATCGGATCAAGTATCCACGTCCTTGATTAAATCAGGCAAAAAGGTCAATTCCATTGCCCCTAGCGATGGCATACAACAAGAACAGGCCCGCCATGTTCATCGCCTCAATCCTCGCGAGACATACCGATCTGCTCGCGGTGTTTCTTTGCCATCGCTGCACGAGTGTCAGGGCCGGCATCCAGCCAATGCAGGATCGCGGCTTCAATCACCCGCTTTGGGTTGGACAGATGCCGTGCGCAGTCTTCTTCAAACGCCTCAAATAGCTTCGTGTCGAAACGGTAGGTCCGTTGAACGGTCTTGGGCTTATCCGAAGGCTTGGGGTTGGATTTGTTTCTCGCCATGTTGTGCAGTCTAACTAATGTACCATTGGTATGCAAGGCATCAAACACTTCTATAAAGTCAAAACCCATGAAAAACCTCATTGATGCCGACTTGATTCACTCAGGCCGACGCCGACTCACCAGAACGAATTGAACAAGTCTACTATACCATTGACTTTTACTATACCGAACACTACGCTAACAAAGCGGGCTGTTGCAGACCGCCTCGAAACCGCGTTCGGACCCACAGGATTTGTCGTGATCGACCTGGCAAGTGAACAACTCGTTTCGTTGCACGATGTTCCGAAACTCCTGCCGCCACGGCCGAACGGCAAGCGCCTCCACATCAGCGCGATCTACCGTTGGGTTCAACGGGGGATTCGGGGCATACGGCTTGAGGTAATACGAGTTGGCGGCACGACGTACACGAGCCGCGAAGCGCTACAGCGATTTTCGTCGCCAACGGAGGCCCCGCACGAAATGGCCAATCACAACACTGCGACACGCCAGCGCCAAATCGACCGGGCCGTGCAACGCCTCGACGAGATTCTTTATCGCGGAAGAGCGAACTCGAATCCGCGATCCAACGCGGTAGAGGGAGGCATCGACCGCAGCGGGGTGGAAAAGGGCCAAAGCCCACATGCGGCACGCAATGCACATCCCACCTAAACGGTTCAGCCCCGCTGGCCGTTACCAGCCAGCGGGGCCGCACGGCGAAAGATTCGCCGGTACCGTATCACCGCATTCTACCCGACACGTCCCATGATGCTACTCGCCTTGGCTTGATCCATCTCCGCATAGACTTCTGTGACTGCGGCAGTGCGGTGGCCGAGCACCACGCGCGCCGCCTCAATTCCGAATTCTTTCCGGAGACGAGTTGCCGCGTTGTGCCGAAGCTGATGCGGATGCCACGCTGGAACGAACACGTCGTCGGGCTTTGCGTCGGGATGCTGTTCGCGAGCGACCTTGTCAGCCTTCTCACACGCGCGGGCGATAGCTCGACGATATGACTCCGAGGTGTAGTGATCCATCGGCGTCACTTTTGGATGAGACTTCTTGGTTCGCTTCCGTTGACTCGGCGTCATCGGCGTCTTCCGATTCCGTCGCCGCTCCGCATAAAAAGCATTCATCGCGTCCTGCGGATCGAAGAGGTGCGCCGTGAGGTCCGACTTGAGGAACGGTTTGATGATGTCCTGGGCCTTCGGCCCCAAGTAAATCGGCCGTTCAATTCCGTGGTGCTCGGTCTTGTGGGTTGAGGGCGTGTACGTCCACACCTTGCCGCTCATGTCCAGGTCGCAACCTCGCATGATTGTCACTTCGCCGGGCCGCATGCCCGTAAGCTGTTGCAATCGCACCATCGCCGCCACCTGCGGCGCCGACACATACAGAAGCGCGGCCTCCACGTACACCTCTGGCACCGGCTTGACTGGAACGCTCTCTTTCGCCGCCGAACGCCCGCGCCGCAGCCCGCTCACCGCTTGCAGGGCATGGAAGACTGTCGCCGGCACCAGTTCGTTTTCCGTTCCCCACTTGAAGATCCGCTTAATCGTACCGACGTGCTTGTTGATTGTGCTGCGACACAGCCCGCGTTTCACCACGGTCTCGCGCACGGCTTTCAGCTTGAGCGGACCGAATGTGGCGACGGGTTCCTTCGCGTACAGCTCCCTCAGTGGAATGAGGGCATCTTTGATGTTGTGCAGGTGACTGGTGGGCTGTCCGTTCTTTGTGTACGCCGTCTCAGCCTCAGCCAAGTATGCCGTGAGAAGCTCCGCCACAGTGATGCCGATGCATGATTGGATGTTCGTCGCAGTGGTCGCCTTTCCCGCAGCGATCCATTCGGCAAGTAGCCGCTTGTATTCGGCCTTGCTGGAGTCGGACTGCCAAAGACCCAAGTAATGGTCCTTGGCGTTCAAGGTGACGACTGCCTGACCGGACGGTTTGTGATGACGATACGACGGTACAGAGACGTTGGGTTTACGCATGACAACTCCCGGAAATGGGATAATCCGGTAATTACCGGATTATCCTGGATTCCTGAGCCGCCATGCCCGACGCGGGCACGTACGCAAGTAAAGCGTTCGGCAGGTTTTACTTCAATGGGCCCGACAAGATTCGAACTTGTGACCTCGTCCTTATCAGGGACGCGCTCTAACCAACTGAGCTACGAGCCCGCGACTAAGCTCCAGCGGGCTGGGGATCGTAGAAAACGCCGCCGGGCGTGTCAATTCGATGGAGGGAAGCATCTTAAACCGCCGAGACGCGAGGGCCCCGGAAAAAGCGAGGATGGAAGATTGAGGATCGAGAATCGAGGGAGGCGCGCGCTACGCCATCCTCAATCCTCCAACTTCTATCCTCTCCGCTTCCTCAACGTTCCTGCGGGCAAACCGGCTTTAATGCTTCAGTGTGCGGTCGAAGAAGGCGAAGGTTTCCTCCGCGGTGCGCATCAGGTCCTCGCCGCCCCAGCCGTGGCCGGCGCCGATGAGGATCTCGACGCGGCCCGGGGCGCCGGCGCGGGTCATCGCATCGATCATGCGGTAGGCCTGCGTGAGCGGCACCAGCGGGTCATTCGAACCCTGGAACAGGAGCATGGGCGGGGCCAAGCTGCCAACGGCGGGCACATACGTGATCGGTGAAGCGGCGCGGGCTTCCTTCGGCTTCTCCGGCACCGAGCCGCCCAGGAAATTTTTCAGGATGCCGTGGGTGATGACGGGGAGATCGTCGGCCGTCAGGTCGGTCGGGCCGAAGAAGGAGACGACCGCCTGGACTGCGCTGGACTGATCGGGCGATCCGCCGTCGCCCTCGAGATGATCCTGCGGGCGCGTCAGGCCGAGCATCATCGAGAGATGCGCACCGGCGGAGAAGCCTACAGCGCCGATGCGTTTGGGGTCGATCCCGTATTCGGCGGCGTGAGCGCGGAGGAAGCGGACGGCGCACTTGGCGTCTTCCACCTGCGCCGGAAATTGGTGCGCCGGCGCCAGACGGTACTCGATCGTTGCCGCGACGTAGCCACGGCCGGCGAGCGTCCAGGTGATGTCGTCGTGTTGATCCTTGCTCCCCCCACTCCATCCGCCGCCATGGATGACCACGATGCAGGGGAGAAGCTTGCGGGTCTGATCGGCCGCTTTTCCGTTGCCCGCGGGCTTGAGGCGCGAGAGGTCGAGCTTCAGTTCCTCGCCGCCGGCTTTGCCGTAAACGATATCGCGCTCGAAGCGCACGCCGTCCGGCGGCTGGCGCGGGGACGGCGCACAAACGGCAATGGACGAAGCCGAGAGGATGACGAACAGCAATCCGATCGCTCGTTGGCGGAAATTGATAGTGATCACGTTGCCTCCGCCGGCAAGAATGCGCGACGCGGATGCGGCAATCAAGAATAAACTTTAGACATGAACTGGTGGGCACGCGTCTATCCTCTCAGCTCAGCACTCAGCACTCAGCACTCAGCACTCAGCACTCAGCACTCAGCACTCAGCACTTTGACCTTGACACCTTCCACCGTGCCCACAAGATGGCCGCTTTCGGGGAATTTGACCGATGCCGCAGTTCAGCGTGTTGATCCTCACGGCCCCGCCGCCCGGACAATCGGGCGAGGCAGGCGGCGCCTACGTCAAGGTCGAGGGACGGGAAAGCCTGCTCCGCGCGGTGGAGCTGTTCCTGAACCGCGACAACATCAAGCAGATCCAACTTGCCGTCACCGCCGAGGCGGCGGATGAAACGAAGCGGAAATTCGGGGCGAACCTCGCCTTCACCGGCGTCAAGCTCGTGGTTGGCGGTCCGCGCTGGGTGGATCAAATCGTCGCCGGAGCCAAAGGCGTCTCACCCGATGCAACGCACGTACTGATCCACGATGCGGCGCGGCCGGCGGTGCCCTATTCCGATCTCGATGCATTGCTGTTGGCGGCCGAAGCGAACGATGCGGTGGTGCTGGCGGCGCCAATCCGTGCCTCATTGCTGGAATTGGACGAAGGGGGCGGCGTGATCGCGTCGCGGCTGCCGCGGGAATTCCTGCAGTTGCAGACCCCGCAGGTCTACTCGGTGAAGGTGATGGCGGAGGTAGCGGCCAGCGGCAATGAGCCGCACGCATCGAAACTGACGGTCGTCAAGGGCTCGCCGCTGAACGTGAGGCTGGGGGCGCCGGGCGAGGCGGGCTTCGCCAAGGCAATGATCGCCATGCTGCCCAAGCCGAAGGTGCGGGCGCCGTCCACGCCGTTCGATGAAGCGCAATGGTAGGCCCGGGACGAGCGAGCACATTGCGTCGCCGCCGCACGTCCCACCGTTCGCCTTCGGCCGAGCTTCATGCGCCGACTGCGATTCGATCGTCGTGTGGCCACCAGGCGGCGGGCGGAGCGCAGGCCGCCGGCGTTTGCACGCCCAGCCAGGCCGCACACACCGCCAGGGCATGGCGCGCCTGCTCCGGGGAATCGAAAATCTGCTCGATGCCGCGCTGGTTCTTGGGGCTGCGCCAGGCGGCGAGCAGGTTTCCGACCGTGTAGATCTTCAGGACCTGCTGGAGGGTTAGCGCGATCTCCGATCGCATCACCTGGCTGAGCGCCAGATCGACCACTGGGTTTTTCGACATATACTCACCCGATCCCGGCACGCGCATCACCCTGATGTTTGCCCTGGTCCTGCCTGCACCGGCCAGAGTCTAAGAAGGAGTTCGGCGGCGGAGCCGAATCGAGGGACCCGCGATCAGGGGAGTATTTCCAGGACGCCAACCTCACGCGGAGTTCACAAATCGCGTCTCGGAGCGTCCCGCGTTGGCCCATTCGTCCGATTGAACGGTCCACTGGCATCCGTGCCCGGGACGGCGTTCATGCCCGTCGGGGCTGATTGCCAGCCCCGGATCGCGGCACCTTATCGAACCCATCGTCAAAGTCAACGATTTGCCGACACGAAATCGGGAGAATTTCGGGGGTGTTGGGAGGGCACCTTCATCGAATCTTTACGTCAAAGATCAGTGGCTTTCTCCAGCATTGTCATGCTAACGTTAGGCTCGGTCGCATGGCCGGCATCTTATGCGGTTGGTTCTGGTACGACATGGCAAGGCGGAAGATCCGGAGCGCTTTTCAAAAAGCGGCCACGCGGACGAACTGCGCCCCCTCTCGCCGGATGGACGCCGCGACCTGCGCCGCGCCGCCGGCGCGCTGGCGAAATTGCTGGGCCACGTCGACCAGATGGTCACCAGTCCGCTGGTTCGCGCGGTGGAGACCACCGCGGTCCTGGTCAGGTCATTTCCGAAACTGCGGCCGACGGAAGCGGCGGAGTTGAAGCCGGGCGTCAAGCTTGCGTCGCTCACTAAATGGTTGGAAGCGACGTGCGGAAAATCCGACGAGACGATCATGCTCATTGGCCATGAGCCGTCCCTCAGCCGCCTCGCCACTTTGCTGCTCAGCGGCAGATCCGGGTCGGAAAGTTTCATTGCCATCAAACGCGGCGGAGCCTGCCTGATAGACTTTCCGGCCAAGCCCGCCGCCGGTCACGCGGTCCTTCGCTGGCTCCTGACCCCCCGCCAGTTGCGCGGACGCATCCGGCATTGAGGGATGTTACGGACTCAATTCATCCGCTTGACGCCGCGCAGGTCCGTCCCACACTTACAGCAAGCTTTGGCCGTAGACGTTTCCGTGGGCATTGCCCGTCCTTATTCAGCCGTCGGGGAACGCGACCGCGTCCTCCAACGTTAGTTTGTTGCCCGAGCCAACCGCCGCAACCAGGACGAGGCCGGCATGATGTGTCAGATTGCGTCACCTTTGAGGCCATCGCAAATGCGTTTAGACAAGAATCAAAGCTATCCGCCTTTTTCCACACTTGCAAGCGAATTTTATTAACTCGTCAAACAAATGGCACGGAGTCGATTCACGCTTGCCATCAATTAAGGGGTGCGGTAAACTTCAATCCGTTAACCAAGTCCTGAAAGTCCTTTCGAAATTCGGGCGAACGGCGGGTCGGTGAAGTACGCTTGGGTGGGTCACATTGCGTGCTGAGCCGTACGGAGAAAACAGGGATGAAACTTTCTCTTGATCTGGTGCAGCAGACGTTATTTGGGGTGAAACAGTCGTTGCCGAGTCGCCGATTCAAGCTCGGTTGCGAGTGCATTCGCATCGGCGATCGGTCCGCGAGCCTCCTGGCGCCACAGGTAACCCTGCTGCCGCGTTCCGCCGGGGCCCGGCGGTCCGCGACTGTAACCCTTCGAAGCCTCAAACCTTCAGGCATCACGTTTTCCGATTCCTCCTACTGGCTGGACGGCGAAGAGTTCCTCCTCCCCCTGCCAGTGGATTCCGATGGCCGTTGTAGAGCCATTGTCTGCGCGGTAACTCACTGGGAACTGGTTTCAACCGGCGTGTTCCGCGTCAGCGGGCAGTTCATTAGGCTGGTCCAACTCCCAGGTTCGGGCACCGTTCCGCGTCGAAGCCTCATCGCGCACACGGACTCGTAGTGCGCTTTGAAATTGGCGCCGTCTCCGCGATGATGCCGCGCGCGGTTCGATTGACCGCGCGATGATCTTGAGCAAAACGCCAATCTCCACGCCGACGTCGCGACGTTCGCTCCTGGCCCGAACTGGTACGGGCCTGGCGGCGGCCGCGCTGGCGCCTTACCTGGAGCGGACCACGATGGCCGACCCACTCCCCGCGTCAACCCGTTCGAGCCAGCGAAGCCGCGGTCCCGCTGAGCCGTTTGGGTATTGCCTCAATACCAGCACGATCAGCGGGGCGAACCTGGGGATCGTCGAAGAGATCGAGATCGCCGTGGCCAGCGGATACGACGCGATCGAACCCTGGCTCCGCGAGCTGGACGAGTACGAAAAAAAGGGAGGATCGCTCGCCGACCTGCGCAAGCGGATTGCCGACGCGGGACTGGTCGTCGCCAACGCCATCGGCTTCACCGAGTGGATCGTGGACGACGATCACCGGCGGGCCAAGGGCCTCGAGGCCACGAAGCGCGACATGGACAAAGTGGCCGCGATCGGCGGCAGGCACATCGCCGCCCCGCCGGTCGGAGCGCATGAAGCGACGGCTGCGCCGCTCGACCTCTTCAAGGCTGCTGAGCGATACGCGGCGCTGTTGGAGCTCGGTCAGTCGAGCGGCGTTACCCCGGTCGTCGAGCTGTGGGGGTTCTCGAAGAACCTGAGCCGACTGGGCGAAGTGGCGTTCGTCGCCGCTGAGAGCCATCGGACCGACGCCGCGATCCTGCTGGACATCTACCACCTGCACAAAGGCGGTTCGGAATTTTCGGGCCTGCGACTTCTCAACGGGGCCGCCCTGCCGCTGCTGCACGTCAACGATTACCCGGCCAACCCGCCGCGCGACACGATCACCGACGCTCATCGCGTTTACCCGGGAGATGGGGCCGCGAACCTCCCGGCCATCTTTCGCACGTTGCGCGACACCGGCTTTGGGGGCTATCTATCACTTGAGCTGTTTAATCGGGATTACTGGAAACAGAGTCCCGTGAAGGTCGCGAAAATCGGGCTTGAGAAGACTCGGGCAGCGGTTCAAAAGGCATTGAGTACCTGAGCGGAGCGATGTGAGTGGCCGCGACCCACCTACGGGAGGCGAACGCGTCCGCTCCGTCCCGAGATTGAGTACCAGACAAGCAGTCCGC
This sequence comes from Tepidisphaerales bacterium, assembly GCA_038240605.1. Classification (GTDB taxonomy): domain Bacteria; phylum Planctomycetota; class Phycisphaerae; order Tepidisphaerales; family Tepidisphaeraceae; genus JBBSDP01. Next base: position 13,535 of record JBBSDP010000030.1, read on the forward strand.
CGCAGATCATCAGGGCGGCGCCGGGCCATCGGTGCTCCACCGCGATCTTTCCGCCAAATCCGATCAGAAGAAACCCCGTGACACTGTGGACCACGGGCGCCCAGGCGCGCCAGAGGGACGGCTTACGCAATGGCGAGGAAGGTTTCTCAGGAGTTTCCACGCGAGTCCCCGATGCCGCACCGTTCCGTCCCGTGACACTTCGACAAGCTCTCTTCGAGCCTGAGCCTCAGAGCCGAAGGCAGTGCGCTTCATCCAGAAGGGATCGAAGCCCGTGGGCAAGCCATCGACGCCGCCAAGATCATCGGACAGGCCGCTGACCGTGACACGAATGTGGCACTCGGACTTAAGCACGCGCGCGGCCGCTACTCGACGGGTTTATCGCCCAGGGCCTTCAGGCGCTCCTGGAGGGTGCGGACGTGGGCCGCGTCCGTGTCACTCAACGCCCCTTTGGCCTGGCGTTCGAAGACCGGCAGCGCCGTTCCGACATCCAACATTGGGCGTTTCATCATTTGTTCGGTGCTGGCCTCGACGACGCGCTCGAACGACGCGCCGATCGTAAAACATCCGTCGGGGTGGGGTCGGTATTGCCGCACCGTGTAGAGCACCGCGCACTTTAGCCCGCGGACATCCTCCGTGGGCAGGGCCGTCAGCGACGCATCAATGTGCAGGATGAACTGCTCTTTGGCGTATATCGCCTCGTTGTGGATGATGCCGATGCCCGTGGGGGAGAAATCGGCGACGGCAACGGCGGAGGGACGCCGCTCCAGACGCTTACAGCATGGCGTGATCAGGGCAACGCCGAACAGGTGTTCGCGCCGTTCCGAGCGCCGCTCGACGTCCGGATGGCCGCCGCGCGCCAACCTGGACCTCAAGGACGATACGGCGGCCTGGAAGACTTCCGGGGGAATCCGCACCGTTTCCTGCCTCAAGTAGAACCGGCCGAATCGGCGCGCTGCCCATGTATCGCGCCTGGATCGATCCACCGGCCCAAGGCTTATAGATGCCCTCGCGGAAGTGGTCAAGCCAACACTTTTTCAAGATAATTTCACTTCGGTTACCCTATTCACCACGCCCGAACGCTGTTGCCGACGAGCGCCAGGTTATTCTAATGGAGGCACGGTGAAGCACTCCGACGTCACGACGTGGCAGAATTGGCAATAAGCAGAGAAAAGGTCGTTTATGGATCGGAAAGAATGGAGCCGAGGTCGCGTCCGCCGGTGGTTCACCATGGCTGGCGGCGCAGCCATGATGGTTGGTCGCTTCGTCGGTGTCACCCACGGCGGTGATCAGGTAAGCTCAACCACATCCCCCATTTCCACCTCATCGTCCTCCGCACGTGTCGACAAATCGCAGTATGACCTTTTCCATCCGCTGCCGGCCTCACAGCTCCGCGACATGGAGACCGACCGGCCCAACGTCACCAATTCGCCGCACACGATCGATCCGGGATGGGTACAGCTCGAGGCGGGTCTGGTCGAGTACAGCTATAACCGCGACCGATATCACGGCGCCAAGGCGCGGAACGAAGCCTGGACGATCGGGCAGATGAACGTCCGCGTTGGAATCCTCGATAACCTCGAACTCAACGCGCTGATCAACCCCTACGTCTTCACGCACGATCGCGACGACATCGCTCACCTGACCACGCGCGACAGCGGCATCGGAGAAATCATCATCGGCGGCAAGGTGAACCTGTTCGGCAACGATTCCACCGAAGCCGATGAGCCGTGGCGAGCGGCGATGGCGATTCAACCGCAGTTCAAATTGCCCAGCATCGACGATCGGATCGGTAACGGATACTTCGAATGTTCAGTCGGTGCGCCGCTGGAAATCAACCTGCCGCACGGCTTTCATCTCGACCTTCAGCCAACCGTCGCCCACGTTCGCAACACGACCAACACCGGCGACGCAACGACGTTCCAGGGGGCGGTCAGTCTCGACCACATCGTCTTCTCCAAGCTCGACGTCTATATCGAATACGTGGTCAACTATTCCACCGAAGCTCACACTCAACCGACTGAGGCCCTGGATGTCGGGGGCACCTATCCACTGAGCGAAAATCTTCAGCTCGACGCCGGCTGCTTCATCGGGCTCAACAAAGCAACGCCGACGATCGACGTAACACTCGGCGTCAGCTTCAGATTCTGAGGCGGGCGAATTCTCGAAGCTGCGGAACTAGGATTCGAACCAGCTTTCGGGTTGTTTAGCGGTACACGGAGGCGGTGAGGGCGCCGGTAAATGTCGGCTCCGTAAACGCCTGAGTAGTTGTGGCCAAGAGCGTACCGGTCGCTGTGCTCGTCCCGGGAGTCCCACTGCCTCCAATGGGAAGCGGTGTTGCAAAGGCCAGGGCACCAGACCCGCTCAACAAAAATTTTACCCATTTTCTGGCGGCCGTTTGAGCGGTATCATTAAACGGTGGATCGCGATGGAGCGATCCGATTTCTCAATGCAAAAGGAGCTCCCCATGAGGCCCGTTTTGATTAAAGCGGTTCTCGTCTTCGCGTCGTTGGGGTTCAGCGGTTGTGTCCACGAGACTGGCCCCGCGGTCCCGCCAGGAGCGACGCAGGTATCGAGCGGCAACAGGGTGATTTCTTACACCGCTCCGCACGATGGGAAAATTTACTTGCGCGATGACAATGAAAATGCAGCCGTCTATTCCAGCGAAATTCGCAGAGACCAAGTGGTGAAGTACGACCCGGCGATGCAGCAGGTCATGGTAGATGGGTCCGTTGCGACCCAGAAGGTACCGGATGCCCACCACGACCACTCCTGGTTCTTCGAGCGGTCCAGCCACGCGGAGGCCGCCCCCAATTCCGCGCGCGATGCCGCGGGCAATGACATACCCACGATTCGGGTGCCCGTCGGCGTCAAGGTTGATGTGCAGACGCAGCCTGCGGAACCGAAGTGAGCTTGCCGAACGCTGGATGGACGGGGCAGGTGCGTGCTCCGATTCTTTTCAACCGGATCCAATATTATGTCCGCAAAAACATTTCTTGGATCGGGCGTTACAAGCCAAATCCGTCGACGGGGTTTGAACGTCGCCGAATACGCCGCGGCGCTTCGAGGAATTCGACGCGCGGCGGCATGGATCGAAACGTTGGAACCCCGTCGATTTCTCTCAGCTTCCCACTTTGCCGGCGCCGAATTGAATGTGGCCGCATCGGCTGAGGCCACATCGTCATGCGGGTGCGGCCAAGAGAACCGGACAACGTCGGCCGTGGCAAGTGGCGGAATTCAGGCGCAGGCCCTTACGGTCCAGACGGCCCCGCAGGCGCGATTTTCCGGGGACGTGGGGATTATTAGCGGGGTCATTTCGTACGCTCCGAAGCTCAAGAATTTTCATGCCCGGATCAACTGGGGCGATGGCACTTCCTCCACGAACGCGCGATTTGCCTTGGACGCCAAGGGCATGATCCACGTCGATGGAACGCACAAATACCGACGGTCGGGGAACTATGCCATTAAAGTAAAGGTCGTCGGTTCCCCCGTGAAAACCGCCACGATGTCAATAGCATCGGCAGTGCGGATGGAGATCGACAGCGCCGCCCGGGTTTCTACACCGCCCGCGAACACCGGCCCCGGGACCATCCCAGGAACGGGGACGGGCATAACAATCAGCGCGGTGGAGGGAGTTGCCTTTAAGGGATCTGTGGGGTCGTTCACCTACGCCTCGCCGCTGGCCGGCGCGCTCAATCCCGTGAACTTCACATTTCGGGCGATCATTAATTGGGGCGACGGAGTTTCCTCCGATGGCAACGCGCAATGGAATGGGCAGGGGTACGATGTGGTTGGCTCCCACACTTGGAACATTTCCGGCGATTATGCGGTACACGCGGACGTGAGCCAAACGCCCGGCGGTTTATTGATTGCGACGATCGACAGCAAGGCGGCGGTGACGGTTCCGCCGATCAACCCCCCCGGTGCGGGGGTCACCATAAACGCGGTTGCCGGAACGCCCTTCAGCGGGGAACTCGGAACATTCACGAACGCTCCGCCGACTCCGCCCGTGGAAAACGCGGGAATCGTGGAGACGGCGGCGTCGATCAATTGGGGAGACGGCAGCGCCTCCATGGGCACACTCATCGCTAAGGGAAACAATGTGTATGCGGTAGCGGGCACGCACACCTGGCAGAAGCCGGCAACGTACACTTTGCAAGTGACTGTGGTGCGCGGTCCGCACTGCGTTGCGGGCCAGCCCTGCCCGGAATTTGCCAGTGTGATCCTTGCCGAATTTACGAGCACTGCAATCGTCACCCCGCCGGCGCTGGCGGGTTTCTGATCGCGCGCGGTCGTGTCGGCGAAGCGTTCCGCCGAGGTTTGGTTTATGTTGCTGCCAGAATGTTGCATCATTAGACCCAGGTCCATCGTCCCGAGGAGGAATCGCCATGCGAAAGCTGCGTTTTTCTTCGTCGCTTCTAGCACTTTTGATCGTAGCCACACCAGGCGTGTCGCTTGCCACAATTGACACCGTCGCCTTATATCGGCTGGGCGAGGATGACCCGGGGGCCAATCCGTCGAACGTCGGACAGAATCCGACCTTCGATGGCGGGCCGAATCATCTGAACCTGACCCGTTTGGGAACTCCTCACTATTCCGCGGACGTCGGGGCCAGAGGAAGTACGATCTCGATGCGGTTCGACCCGGCAACGCAGGACGATTACTACCGCACGCCGCTGCCGACGCCGCCCGACAACGTCGGGATTGAAGGATGGGTGAAGAGTTCCGGCCACGGCACGGGGGCCGGCCACGAGGTCATAGCTATCAATGGATTGCCATTTGCCAGCGGGTTCGGCCTGGTCCGCGTCGAAGATGGAACACCCTTCGGCGGGCTCACGCCCGCTTATGTCGGGCTGCTCGGCAGCACCGCGGTGGGGTTCACCGCGGTACCGGACCAACAATGGATTCACTTGGCGCTAGTGCGAGACGCGGGGACAACGACTTTCTACGTCAACGGGCAGGCGGCCGGTTCGACCACGGCGGGACTCACCGGACCCACCGAGGCGTTCAGCATCGGAGCTTCGTACTGCGCAACGTGCGCCCGGCTCGTGCCGACCGCGGATTACCTTAATGGCCTTGTGGACGAAGTGCGCGTGTTCACATTTCAACCGGGAAAATTCAATCCCTTGTTGGATCTTTCCTTCCAGCCAATCCCGGAGCCCGCCGCCACTGCGGTTATGTTTCTCGCCTGCGTCGGGCTGCCTCTCTCTCGCCGCCTCGGACGGTTGCGTTAAACTTCGAAGTTCTCGTTTCCTTGTCGTCTCGACGGGGAGCGAGCGGACGCTGGCCCGCCCGCCGATGATCCGTTCCACATGGTAACTCGTGGTGGTATTTCCTCCCGCCGTAACGCAAGCCGACCCGGAACCGGTCGTTGCGTTTCTCGAGCCAGGCCATGGGATCTCCCAACGCAAGAGCGATGCACCTGCAAAGCTGCCCCCACTTTGCCCCCAAAAATACTGCGGGGGCCATTGGGGACAAAAGTGAAGAGCTCAGTTTTCCTCGGGAAATCGTGCAACTTCCGGCGTGCATCGGAAAGCTGGGGAACTAGGATTCGAACCTAGACAAGCAGATTCAGAGACTGCTGTGCTACCGTTACACCATTCCCCAATGGCAGTTGGATCGTATCCGCGGCGAATTCTGAGTCAAGATCGTTCGATGGCGTCTGACGCGATCCGCGGGCGGTAATGCTATTTGATCACCGTTCGCGACAACGTTTGGTGGGGGCGACGGAGGAGCGTTAGAGGGAACCTGAAGCCTCGTGGACGAGCATGGTCACCACGGCTGAGAGCAGGACGATGGCGAAGAGCGTCGCAAGGATGTAGAACACCAGACGCTCTTTTCGAGTCCGCGCTGCTGCTACCTGGCTGAAATCGGGGGGCATTCGTCCAGATCATCGGCTGGAGATGGACTCGGGTTGAGATCATGCGCGCGGGGTCGTTGGGCCCGCTGGCGGTCGTAACGCCACTGAGCTGTAAGCTTCTTGTTCAGAAACGGATGTTTCATGGCCAAAAAGGCCCGTCAGATTCGGTCGGTCGCGTTCGTCAGCCTCGGCTGCCCCAAGAACCTCGTTGACAGCGAGCGAATGCTGGGGCTGCTGGCGGCGGACGGGCTGGCGGTAACGTCCGACGCCGCCGACGCCGACGCGATCGTTATCAACACCTGCGGGTTTCTCGAAGCGTCGAAAACCGAGTCGCTCCAGGCGATTCGCGAAGCAATTGCGCAAAAGAAGACCGGCCGCTGCCAGCGCGTCGTCGTCGCGGGCTGCCTCGTGCAGCGGCACAAGACCAAGCTGCTGGCGGACGTGCCGGAGGTCGATCGCCTGGTCGGCGTCTTCGACCGCGAGCACATCGTCCGCGCCGTCCGCGGCGAGGCGAACCCGAAGCAGGACCATGGACACTTCCTCGGCAAGTATCACGACCTCTCCCGCGAGCTTGCTGCGCAAGAGGGTTCGGGGTTCGGGGTTCAGGGTTCAGTGGGGAGCCAAGAGACCCAAGGGAGCCCAGCGACTTCGTCGCGGGACGGAGGGGTTCAACCGTCGTCACGCGAGGGAGGGGTTCAAGCGCGCGAAACCAAAACCAATCGCCTCCCCGTCTTCGAAGACGACCGCGCCCGTCTCCGACTCACCCCTCGGCACTTCGCCTACCTGCGCGTGAGCGAAGGGTGCAATCAGGGATGTAGCTTCTGCACGATCCCGTCGATCCGCGGGCTCATGCGTTCCAAACCGATCGACGCCCTGCTCACCGAAGCGCGCGAGCTGGCGGCCGATGGAGCCGTCGAGCTGAACCTGATCGGACAGGACACGACCAGCTACGGCACCGACATCGGCTACGCGCCCGGCTTACCCGGAATGCTCCGCGCCCTCGACCGTGAGTTGAAGGACGTTCACTGGCTCCGGCTCATGTACGCCTACCCCTCCTGCTTCAGCGATGAGATGATCGACGCGATCGCGCAATGTGACCGCGTCGTGAAGTACATCGATATGCCGCTCCAGCACGTCAACGATGAGGTGCTGACAAAGATGCGACGGCGGGTGACCCGCCGGCAGATCGAGGTTTTACTGGAAAAGCTGCGCAAGCGCGTCCCGGGGATCGCGATCCGCACGACGTTCATCGCCGGCTCGCCCGGCGAGACGGATGCGCAGCACGAGGAACTGGTTGGGTTCGTGCGCGAATTCGGTTTCGACATGATGGGCGTCTTCCCCTACAGCCAGGAGCCCGGCACCCCGATGGGGCGGATGGCGGAGCAATTGCCGGACGACGTGAAGCAGTGCCGCGTGGAAGAGCTGATGCTCGCGCAGCAGGAGGTCGCCTTCGCCAGGGCGCGGGCCATGAAGGGACGGAAGGTGGAGGTGTTGATCGACCGTCCCGCCGGCCGCGACGCCGATGACGGCTTCGTCGGCCGGACCGCAGGGCAGGCCCCCGACATCGACTCGGTGACCTTCGTACATGGCGAAGGGCTCCACGCCGGGGCGCTCGTGGATGTGAAGGTGGTCGATTTTCAGGCATACGACCTGGTGGCCGAATTGGCGGGAAGCAAGACTCGTGCTCTGTCGGTGCTGAGATGATGGCATCTTGATTGGGCCCGTCGCGGAGACTGCGTGATGATCAAGTTCCGGTGCGAACACTGCGCGCAGAAGATCGGCGTGCCGGACAAGTTGCTCGGGCGCCACGTGAAATGTCCGCGCTGCAAGCAGCGCCTGCTCGTCCAGCCGATGGATGAGGCGACGCTGGCGGCTCCGCCCGCCCCTCCCGCTGCGCCGAAGAAACCGCCGCGCATTCCGCTCAAAGACCTGAGCAAGTTGATCGCCCCATCTGCGGCGCCGCCCCCGTCAGAACCGGAAGCGTCCGAACCCACTCGCATCCTCCGCGGCCAGGCACTGGACATGGACGACAAGCCCGCCGTCGCCGCCGAGACCCCAGCGCCCGAAGTTGAGGCGGACCCGGCCTTCCCCGTCCCTGCGACGGCCGCTGCTCGTGCCGGCGCGAAGCAATCGAGCCTGCTATCCCTCGCCGGCATTGATGCCAAGACCGCGCGAAACATTGGCCTGAAGGATAAGACGGCTACACCGCCAGGTGAGCGTGACGCGGCGGACCCGGACGCAGTCGTCGCGGCCGAACCGTATCAGGACGCCAATCTCCCCGGCATCGCCGCCGGGTTTGTGGCGGTGATCGCCGGTTGCCTCATCGCGGTCGGCGCGCCCATGGTGGCGACGATCGGCCTGGCCGTGGTGGGCGCGCTACTCGCAGGCGCCGGGCTCGTCGTCGCCTTCACGTCACGGCGGTGGGAACAGTGGTCGGCGATCGTCGGCGGTTCGTTCAGCGTGATTGCGCTGGGCGTGGGCTACCTGGTCGGTGCCTCCCGGGCCGCGGCGCATCCCACCGATTTGTCCGCCGTCAATAACGCACGACGCCCGCCGACCGCGGTTGTCCGACCGACGGGCATGACCCCCGCCATGGTCCTTCAGGCGACGGTTCCGAATCGCGCGCGGGTGACGGTCGATTCGGTGACCATCGCCCGTCCCGAGCTTCGCCCCAATGCGCCGCACGCCGACCGCACGTCACGGCTCATCGTCTCCCTGAGCATCACCAACCTCGGCGACCGCCCGTTGGAATATCTGTCATGGGGCTCCGGCGGGCGCATCGCGACGCTTTCGTCCCCCACCGGCGTGCAGTTCAACCCCGTCTCCTATCCAAAGGGTACCCTGCTCAACCACCCGCAGAAATCGTCGATTTCCCCCCACGGCACAGAACATGACGTGCTTGTTTACGATCCGCTCCGCCCCATGCCCGCGATGATGTCGCTGGACCTCCCATCCAGCAACATCGGCATCGCCGGCTCCCTCCATCTGCTCCTCCCTGCCTCGACTGAAAAAACCAACGGATCCTGAGAAGAGTGTTGAGCGTTGGACGTTCGATGTTCCACGTTCGATGCTGATCAATCCCAACTCAGCACTCAGCACCCAGCACTTTTCAGAAGCTACGCGCGTGGCCCTTCCGCGCCCCGGTGGGCGGCGTCGATGAATCGCTTAGCGCCGGCATGCTCCGGATCAAGCTTGAGCGTGTGCTGAAACGCCACCTTCGCATCGACGCGCCGGCCAGTAAACCAATATTCATAGCCCAGCAGAAATTGCAGCGCGGGATTGCTCGGGTTTTCCTTAACTCGGTTTTCGAGCACCGTCAGCACCGCCTCGTACTCCGCCGGGTCGCGGTGAAGGCTTCGCAGGTCCACCGTGACCGTCGGCCACTGCGGCACATAATCAAGCCCCTTTACGACGGCTTTGCTCGCGTCGGAAAATTTCTGTTGCGCGAAAAGCGAGTTGGCCAGCGCGATCGTCGCGTAGCGGCATCCGAGCGGGATTGTGTCCAGTGCCTGGCCGTCCAGCTCGTGGAGCGAAACGATCGCGGATTCAAAGGCATCCTGTGATTCGGCAAATTCCGAACGTTTGAAATATTCCTCCCCCATCGCCACCAGTCCCTGTGCGCGCTGGGCCTGCAACACGCACGCGAGCTGGTTCTTGTCGAACGCAAACCGCAAGGCCCAGGCAACGCGATCAGGGTCCTTCTCACCCTTTGCCCGTTCCAGTGCGGCGCGCAGATCGTCGAGTGACGATCGTCCCGCTGGAGTCGCGGCATTCGGATCGGCAAAGGCCGCTACCACGGATTCAGCTGTGCGCGAATAAAAGCGAGCGCACGCGGCATGATCTCCCCGGTTGTAGGTGGGCGCACCGAAGGAAATGGAAAGCCCGATCGCCTGCTCGATCATGCCGGCGGTCGCCTTCTTATTTCCATCCCTAAATGACGCGATCAGCGCATCGACCTGCTTGCGCGTGGCGTCCTCGCTGGGCGGATCTTTGTCGTCCGCCAGCGCGGTTGCGGGAACCGTGATGAAGATCAGAAGTAGAACGATGATGTGTCGAACCATGAGCGCTCCGATGTGAATCGGGCAACGGACGACCCTCAGTCTAGCACGGCAGGGGTGCGATCGGGGATTTACATCCTTGAAAGAAGCGAACTTTCGACTGCCGGACGACTATTATCCAACGCACGGGGGCGGTACTCACGGTTTTTTTGCATGGTTGAGAAGAAGACTGTCTCGACGCTGATCGCGTGGCTGCTCGCAACGACCAGCGCGCTGGTTCTCCCGTGGGGCGCGGGCGCTCGGGGTGCGGTCCCCGCCGACGCGCGGACGACAGAGCTGGACCGCCGCTTCACGGGGAACGTACGTCCGTTCCTCCAAGCGCGTTGCTTCGCCTGCCACGGCAACGGCAAGCACAAGGGAGACGTGACGCTCGACGCGTTCAAGTCGTTCGATTCGTTCAAGGCGGATCGCGCTACGTGGGAAGATGTGCAGGACGTGCTCAAAGACGGGCGGATGCCGCCGAAGAAGGCGGAACAGCCGTCGGCCGATGAGCGGGCGCGGACGCTCAAGTGGGTGGGCGACGCCCTTGGCTACCTCGATCAGACGCAGCCGCGCGACCCGGGCTTCGTACCGATCCATCGGCTCAACCGCGCGGAGTACAACAACACGATCCACGACCTCGTCGGCGTGCGCTTCAACCCGGCCTCAGACTTCCCCGCCGACGACAGCGGTTACGGCTTCGACAACATCGCCGACGTGCTCAGCATGTCCCCCCTGCTCGCCGAGAAGTACCTCGCCGCCGCCGAGCAGGTCATGGAGAAGGCGATCGTCTCCGGGGATCCCTATCGCCTCCGCGTCGCCCGCTATGATGGCGACGCCCTGAAGGGAAATGGCAGCGGCACCGCCGAACGCGGTCGGCTCCTCTTCACCAACGGCCAGGTCCGCGCTACCCACGCGTTCGTGGCGCCGGCGGACTACGAGATCCGCGTGGGCGCTGAGGCCGATCAGGCAGGGCCGGAACCGGCGAAGATGACGCTTCGCCTCGACGGCAAGCCGCTCAAGACTTTCGAGGTGACGGCGCTGCGCGGCAGCCCGCAGACCTGTACCTTCCGCGTTCACGTCGAACCGGGCGAGCGGCCGATCGCCGCTGAGTTCATCAACGATTACTACAACAACACCGCCCCCGATCCGAAGGACCGCGGCGATCGAAATCTATACGTCGATTTCATCGAGGTGCGCGGCCCCATCGATGCCCCGCCGCCCGGGCCCAGCGAAATTGAGAAGCGGCTGCTTTTCTGTGGCCCGGCCGACGGCCCCGAGGGGGAGAAGTGCGCCGCGCAGATTGCCCGCCGGTTCGCGACGCGCGCATTCCGCCACCCGCCGGGCGATGATGATGTCGCGCGGCTTGTGCGCATTTACGCCGCCGCCCGCAAGGAGGGTGAACCGTTTAAAAAAGCCGGTCGGTTGATGCTCGAGGCGGTCCTCGTCTCGCCGCAGTTCCTGTATCGCATCGAAGTCGATCCCGCCGACCACCCGCTCGTCCCCCATCCGCTCCGCGATCACGAGCTGGCGACACGGCTTTCCTATTTCCTCTGGAGCAGCATGCCCGATGAGGTGCTGCTCGACGCCGCGGCGGCCGGCAAGCTGCATGAACCGGCGGCGCTGCGGGCGCAGGTCGGGCGCATGCTCGCCGATCCACGATCGCAGGCATTCGTGAGCAATTTCGCCGGCCAGTGGCTGGAGCTTCGCAACCTGGAGGGCGCCTCGCCAGACCCGCGCCGGTTCCCGAAATTTGACCGCAAGCTCCTTGGGTCGATGCGGCACGAAGGAGAATTATTCTTCGGCAACGTGCTGCACGATCACCGCAGTGTGATGGAGATGATCGAGTCCGACTACACGTTCCTCGACGAACGCCTCGCCAAGTTCTACGGCATCGACGGCGTTCAGGGCACGGAGTTTCGCAAGGTCACGCTCAGCGGCGAGGCAGCGGCACGGCGCGGCGGAGTCCTGACCATGGCCGGCGTGATGACCGTGACCGCCATGCCCTCGCGCACCTCGCCCCCCAAGCGCGGCAAGTTCATCCTGGAACAGATCCTCGGCACCCCGCCGCCCCCGCCGCCACCGGACGTGCCGGCCCTCCCGAACAAAGGGGAAAAGACATCGATGACGATGCGACAGCGACTCGAGGAACATCGCGGCAACCCGGCCTGCGCGTCATGCCATGCCCGCATCGATCCGATCGGCTTCGCCCTGGAAAACTTCGACGCCATCGGCCGTTGGCGCGACAAGGAACAAACCCGCACCGGCGAGTTCCCCATCGACCCGTCCGGCACGCTCCCCAGCGGCGAGGCGGTCGACGGTGCGGCGGGGCTCAGGAAGGTAATCCTGGCGCACAGGGAACAGTTCGTGCGATGCCTCGTTGAAAAGGTGATGACCTACGCGCTGGGCCGCGGCCCCACCGCCTCCGACCGGCCTTACGTCAACGACATCTGCCGCAAGGTGCATGAATCGGATGATCGCTTCGATCGCGTGATTGAGGAGATCGTGGTCAGCGACATCTTTACCAGCCGTCGGGGCAAGGGAAACTGACGCAAGCAAGGACTTTTCCAATGAGCCGTCAAATTCCATGGATTTCGTGCCACCCGACGTCGATCTCCCGGCGGACAGTGCTTCGCGGGCTCGGCGCGACGATCGCCCTGCCGTTGCTGGACGCGATGGCCCCTGCGGTCGCCCGCGCTGCTCAAGCGGTGGCAGGAAATAGCGCCGCATCGCCAGCAGGTACGCCGCGCCGCCTGGCCACCTTTTTCCTGCCCAATGGAATGAACATGGACCACTGGCTGCCGTCGCAGACTGGCGAGCAGTTCGAGCTGCCGGCGACACTTGAGCCGCTGGGCGCGTTCAAGGATCAGATCACGCTGCTCCAGGGTCTTGCGCTCGATAATGCCAAGGCCAAGGGTGACGGCCCGGGCGACCACGCCCGATCGTGCGCCGCATTCCTCACCGGCGCCCATCCGCACAAGACCGCCGGCGCGGACATTCACCTCGGCATCTCCGTCGACCAGCTCGCCGCACAACAGGCGGGCATCGAGACGCGACTCCCGTCGCTGGAGTTGGGGATGGACAAGGGTGGAATGGCCGGCGAGTGCGACTCGGGGTATAGCTGCGCCTATGTGTCAAACATCTCCTGGCGCACGCCCATCTCACCGGTGCCGCACGAAGTGAACCCGGCGGCCGTCTTCGCCCGCCTGTTTGGTTCCAACGAAGAAGACGATACGCCCGAGATCCGCGCCCGCCGGCTGCGCGAGCGCAAGAGCATCCTCGACGCGGTCTCGGACGACGCGCGCTCGCTGGGCCGGCGGCTGGGCCGCGGCGACCAGGAAAAACTCGACGAGTTCACGACCGCGATTCGGGAGGTCGAGTTGCGCGTCGAGCGCGCGATGGCCCGCAAGGAGGTTCAGCCGCCCGATGATGCGAAGCGCCCCGCAGGCACGCCGGAGGATTTCGGCGAGCACATGCGGTTGTTGTGCGACATGCTCGTGCTCGCATTTCGGATGGACCTGACGCGCGTCAGTACGTTCATGGTCGGTTCCGATGGGAACGACCGCACCTACCGCTGGCTGGGCCTCTCGGACGGTCACCACGCGCTCAGCCATCACGGCAACAACCCGCAGAAGCTCGAAGGCGTCGCGAAGATCGACCTGTTTCACGCACAGCAATTCGCCTATTTTCTTCAGAAGATGCACGAGGCGAAGGAGGGCGACGGCACCCTGCTCGATCATTCGATGATCCTGTACGGCTGCGGCATAGGCGATGGAAACCGTCACAACCACGACGAGCTTCCGATCCTGCTGGCCGGCCGTGGCGGCGGCACGATCACCCCGGGCCGCCAGCTCCGTTACTCGAAGGGAACGCCGTTGTGCAACCTGCACCTTGCCCTGCTGGAGCGTATGGGCGTGAAGGCGGATCGCTTCGGCGACAGCACCGGAGCCCTCAAGAACCTGAAGGCGTAGACATTTGCTCGCAAGTTGGAAGGTGCAACAGCGCGCGATAGGCGGGAAGCACCGCCCGCCATGTGAATCGCGCGGCAACGTCGGCCCGCGCCGCGATCGTCAGTCGTGCACGCAGGTCCGGCTCCCCGATCAATCGGCGGATGGCCGCGGCCAGCGCCGCCGGTGACGCAACGGGCACCAGTAATCCGGTGATCCCATCGCGGACGACGTCGCGGATGCCCGCGACGTTCGTCGCAACGACCGGCACCCCAGCGGCCATCGCTTCAATCAGCACCAATCCAAACCCTTCGGCCGCCGATGGCAGCACCAGCACATCCATTCCCGATAACGCCTCTTGCGGCCGCGGCACAGGCCCGTGCCAGATGAACCGCTCTGGCATCTCGGCGATCGCGCGGTCCAGCTCAGTGGGCCCGGACTCTGATCGAGTCCTGGGATATTCCCCAAAGACGTTCAGGTTCACGTTCGGTCCCAGCAGCATGACGGCTTCGATCAGATCGGGCAAACGCTTGATGGGATCGAGGCGACCGAGGAAACCGACGCGAACTTTTGGTGAATCGAGCGGCCGATCCGTCGCGAATTCAAATTCCGAGAGATCGACCGCATTGGGAATCACGAGGATCTTTTCCGACGGCACCGAAGACCATTCCCGCGCAACCTGCGCGACCGATTCGGAGGGAACGACGATGCATTCGGCCGCATGATGGGCGATCGCCTGTACGCGCCAGTGCCACCGCGGCCTGGGTTGCGTGGTCTGGATCGACTGGATGAATCGAGTGGACCTCGACGTGCAAGCGACGGCCGCCGCCACTGCATTGGCATGGATGAGGAAGCTGAAGACGGTATCGTACCCGCCGCCTCGCACCAGCCGGCGCAGCCGAGCGATGACTGCAAGGTCGCGCGGACCTTTGGCATTCAACGCGGTCACTCGAATGCCCCGCTCCGCAAGCTGATCGGCGACCGGACCCCGCTCCGCCAAGCACGCCACATCGACGATCACGTCGGGTGGATGATGCAGCCGTGTCGCCAGTTCACGCACCACCGTCGGCGTGCCGCCGATCTGAAGGTCCGTGATGAGCAACAGGATGCGCCGCGGCACGGCGGGAGTTTAGCCGAATGTGCGGCAAGCGGTACGCCTGGCGGGCTCGACGCGCGGAGGCCAGGCACTATGAACGCGCGTTGCTCGCCTTCTCCACCAGCAGCTTGAACAGCGCCAAGTGGTCCGGCTCATCGTGCAGTCGCTCGGGATGCCACTGCACGCCCAGGAAGAGAGGGAACTTGGGGTCCTCGAACCCCTCGATCACGCCGTCGGGCGCGGTCGCGATGAGCCGAAGGCCGCGACCGGCGCGGGCGACCGATTGCTTGTGGCTGCTGTTGGCGTCGATCTGCGTCTTGCCGAGCAGACCGGCAATGATGGAGTCCTCACGCAATTGCACATCATGCCGCGGGGCGACATTTCCCGTCTTGCGATGCTCGATCTGCGGGTCGCGCGGCATGTCCGGCAGGAACTGGTTCAGGCTGCCGCCGCGATAGACGTTCATCAATTGAGATCCAAGGCAGATACCGAGCACCGGCGTTCGACGTCGCTCCACCTCGGCCAGAAGAGCCAGCTCAAAGCGCTGCCGAGCCGGGTCGATCGGCTCGGTCCTGGGGTGATAGGGCTCGTTCCCGTAAAGATCGGGGCTGAGGTCGTTGCCGCCGCTGAGCAGCACGCCCTGGAGCACGTCGAGGAACTGGGGGATCAGCGACAGATCAGTGCGGTACGGCAGGAGGAACGGAAGGCCGCCGGCCTTCTCGACCGCCGTCGCGTAGGCCATCGGCGATTCGTACTGGTTCGCACGATCACTGGTGTCAACGGTGATGCCGATAAGCGGACGACGAGACATGCCCGAACGTTACGCGCCGACCACCACCACGTAAAGCGAGCATCAGGATTTCAAGCGGCTGTAACCGCGATCATGGAACAGCGCTTGCAAAATTGTGCCACTATCCCGCTGCCGCCGTGCCCCCTGGCGCGGGCTTGGCCGAGGCAGCCGCCAGCAGCCGTTGCAATAGACGGCTCTTGAGTTCGGGCGGGGTAAGACGTCGGCTGACGATCTGGAGGGCGTGCAAACCGCGCGACGTGCCAACGACGAAGCCGACGTGAGGCAGGACTTCCGCCCAGCGGTCATCGTCCGCCGATTCGATTTCCATGAGGCGCGGCACCCATTCTTCGGTGAGTGAAAATGCCCGCAGCCGTACCGCCCGCTCCAGACCCACATCGGGATCCAGGCAGATCCGCGAACACCCCTGCGGCGAGGATTGGATGCGCACCGAGCCGATCACCTCCAACGGGGCGGGCTCGAGCTTCTGCACTTCGGATATGAAAAAGCGGCCGGTCTGGTCCGTCTCGGTGAGATGGCGGAACGCGCCCAGCAGTTCGCCATCAGCAATTGGGCCGTCCAGTCGCATCACGATCTCTTCGCCCGGCTCCCGCAGCGCCGCGATTGCCTGCGGAACCATCAGCCGCAGTTGTGATTGGCGAAACGATTCGTTCAGCGCCTCGTGTCGTTCGTCCTGCTCGAGGATGATCACTTCAAATGCGCGCGTCTCCTGCGGCCAGTCGTAGCGTAACGGACCGAGCATCCCCTGCGATGCCCACCCCGCCTCCTGCTCGGCACGCGTCGCGTCAATCTGATTGATTCGGACGATCACCGAAATTCAACCCCAGCCCCTGGATTGGCCACGACGTTCACCAGGCTGCCGACCGTGATCGGCCCCTGTGCAAGGTCGTACGCCGAATCTTCCGTTGGGAGTTCGACCAGGACGGGCGTCCCGGCCTGGACGACCATCGTTTGTTCATCAAGTGCCCGGACACGGCCCTGGATCGTGCGCGGCGTTCCGATGATCGGCGCGATGAAATTCCCGCCGCTCGGAACCGTGTAAACCTTACGGCCGACGACGCGGATCACTGCGTCCACCGTCACGTCGCGCGGTCCCTGATAGGTCTCGCAAACCAGGTGCAGTTCGTAGTTCGTTCCCGCCGGGTTGAAGATCACCGCGCCCTCACGCACTCCAGTGACTTTGCCCTTCGCGGGAATCGCCGTGATTGTCGCCATGTCGGAAATCCTCTTTTGCTCGAACGCGTCCACTGTAGCGGCGACGGGAAAACGTGCAACGCGGCAAGATTACCTTTTTGTTTTGAGTGCGATCGTACTTTCGGTTAAATTCATGTGTAACACGTCGAGCGAAAGGGAAAACGCAATGATCTACACCAAGCTCACCTACGGGTATGTCATCCAGTCCTACGACAGCGAAACGGGGGCCTGCATCGAGCAACAGTTCGTGCCCGATGGCCGCGTCGAACGCCAGAACGAAGCGGGCGAAGCCGTCCCGGAAACGGAAGTGGAAGAGTTGGAAAAGATGGAAAAGGAATGCGACCTCGACATGGTGCAACCTTAGGCATCGCCATCTGAAGTCCATCAGCTCCTGCCGAATTCATCGACCTTCTTAGATACCATTGGTCGCGTCACTACGCAATTGCTCTCAATCCGTCCAATAACGCGCAAAAATTGCCAGATATAGAATTATCTTGACTACTTTTGAAGAGTTTTGCATAATGCTGGCGGTGACGGAAGGAATCCTAGTCAATGGCAGTTGAAGCCCCCACTCGCTTGGAACGAAATGAAGTCGAGCGACTTGTACGCGAGGTGCTGACCCAACGCCTCCGTGGCGCAAGCACCGCTCCCCCTGCTCGCGAGCGTCATGCGGCGATGCCGGTTCAGGCCGGCGGACCGCCGCACTCACTGGTCGTCAACGTTTCCGCCCGTCACATGCACGTGACACAATCTCACCTCGACGCCCTCTTCGGCCCCGGCTCCAAGCTCACCCAGCTCAAGGATCTCTATCAGCAGGGTGAATTCGCGTCGGAGCAGCTGGTGACTGTCGTGGGCCCGCGGCAGCGCATCATCCCCAACGTCCGCATCCTCGGACCCATGCGGGATTACTCGCAGATCGAGCTGAGCTACACCGACGGCATCTACCTGGGGATCGACCTGCCCCTCCGCATCAGCGGCAATCACGAGAACACGCCCGGCTGCACCGTCCTGGGCCCGCGCGGTGCGATTCACCTCCAGAAGGGTGTCATCCGCGCCGAACGACACGCCCACATGTCGACCGAAGACATGGCCTATTACGGTGTGAAAGACGGCGACTACATGAAACTCAAGATCGACGGCCCGTGTGGCGTCACCTTCGAGCGCCTCAAGATTCGCTATCACCCCAAGGTCGTCCTCGAGGTGCATATCGACACCGATGAAGGCAACGCCTGCGACCTCGACTCCGCCACGAACCTGGAACTCCTGAAGTAAACCGCACGACGATTGCAACTGACAACGATCAACTGACAACTGACAAACTCTGAAAGGACACGGTTATGGCAAGTGAAGCGCTAGGCCTGCTTGAATGCAAAGGGCTCGTCTGCCTGATGGAAGGTAGCGACGCGATGCTCAAGTCGGCGAACGTCGAGATGATCGGCTGGGACAAGGCCGGTAGCGGCATGGTGACGGCGTTCGTGAAGGGCGACGTCGCCGCCGTCAAGGCTGCGGTTGACGCGGGCGCGGAAGCCGCCGGCCGCGTGGGCACCGTGATCAGCGTGCATGTGATCGCCCGGCCCCATGATGACCTGGGCGGCATGATGCCAAAGGCCAGGAAGCCCGCAGTCACGGTCTCCGATCGCGGTATCGCGACCGGCGTCAAGAAGTAACGCGAACGCTTTACGACGGCGAACGGCATACGACGTGAGCTGCGCGCGGATCGCGCGCCAGCCAACTCGACGCGGACGCCCCACCGGACGATGAACAGCTTTTGAATTTAAAGTTGAGGTCCTCCAATGGCAGAGAATGATGGCAGTGGTAATGGTTCCTTCGGCAGCGCCCTGGGCCTGATCGAGACCAAGGGTTGGGTCGGTCTCGTCGAGGCAACCGACGCGATGTGCAAGGCCGCCAACGTGGAGGTCGTGAAGACGATCCAGATCGGCGGCGCGTTCGTCACCACGATCGTCCGCGGTGACGTGGGCAGCGTGAAGGCTGCGGTCGATGCAGGCGCTGAAGCCGCGGGCCGAGTCGGCGAATTGATCGCCTCGCACGTGATCGCCCGGCCCCACCCCGATCTCCTCGCCGGTTACGGCGCGGGTGGCGGCGGTTCATCGCTCTAGGGCGGACGTCGGAGCGCGACACGTGGATCTGAAACCTGAAGACGTGAAACCTGAGAAATCACGGCTCACGTCAAACTGAAGTCGCCTCGCGCTGCACGTCTTCGGTTTCACGTTTCAAGACTCTTCACCATGCTGATCCTCGTCGCCAACCTCGGCAGCACCAGCTTCAAGTTCAAGCTCATGGACATGAGCGCGGACGGCGACGAGGTCGCGCGCGGCGCGTACGAGCGGATCGGCCAGGCGGGATCGCCCTATCGCACGCACGGCGATGTCATCGACGTGATCCTGCGTGAACTGGGTCGTAAGCCAGAGGCAATCGGCTTCAAGGCGGTGCACGGCGGGCCGATCTCCGGCGCAGTGCGGGTGACCGATGAAGTGCTGGCGACGATGGAGCAGTTCTCCGACGTCGCTCCGTCTCACAACCCGCCCTACATCGCCGCGATGAAGGCGTTCCGCCAGAAGCTCCCCGACGTGCCGCAGGTCGCCGCGTTTGAGACGGCCTTCCACCAGACGATCCCCCTGGCTCGGCAGGTCTACGCGATCCCCCACGAGTGGACCGAGAAGCTCGGCATCCGCCGCTATGGGTTTCACGGCGCATCCCATCGCTACATCGCCACGCGCGTCCGCGAGGCGCTCGTACCGGGCGCCCGGCGGATCATCAGTTGCCATCTCGGCGGATCGTGCTCGATCAGCGCGATCGAGAACGGTAAGTCCGTCGCCAACTCCTTTGGCATGACCGCGCAGTCCGGCCTGCCGCACAACAACCGGGTCGGCGATTTCGACACCTTCGCCCTTCTAAAGCTCATCAAACAGAACCTGACGCTCGACGAGATCTTCCGCCGGCTCGGCAAAGAGGGAGGAATGCTCGGCATGAGCGGGATATCCCCCGACATGCGCGACATCGAGAAGGCCGCCGCGGGCGGCGATGCCCGCGCCAAGCTGGCGATCGAGGCGTTCGTCGATGCGGTGCGGCACTTCATCGGGTCTTACCTGGTTGTGCTGGGCGGCTGCGACGTCCTCGCCTTCACGGGCGGCATCGGTGAGAACGGCGTCGCCCTGCGCGAAGCGATCTGCCGTGACCTCTCCTGGGCCCACATCGTGCTCGACAAGCAGAAGAACCACGTGCGCGGCACGGAGACGAAGATCAGCAGCGTCGAATCGGGCGCGGAGATCTGGATCGTGCCGACCAACGAAGAATTGATCGTCGCCCGGCAAACGCACGCCGTGCTGACGCGGAACTGAACGAAACACTCAGACTTTTTAGGAGCACTTATGGCAAGCAACGAAGCAATTGGCCTGATCGAAACCAAGGGGATCGTCGCGGCGGTCGAAGCCTGCGACGCGGCGCTCAAGGCGGCGAACGTTCAGTTCGTCGAACAGCACAAGGTCGGCAGCGGCCTGGTCGCGATCACCCTGCGGGGCGACGTGGCCGCGGTCCGCGCCGCGGTCGATGCCGGCGCCGAGGCCGGCGGGCGCGTCGGCGAGGTCGTCTCCGTCCACGTCATCCCGCGGCCGCATTCGGACGTGGCGAAAATGGGATAGTGAAACGTGAAACGTGAAAACGTGAGAAATCACGGCTCGCGGCACAATCAGGTCCCCTCACGTTTCACGTCTTCACGTTTCACGTTCCGAGTGGGCGTTGCAGAGGCAGGCGGCTCGACGTCGCCCGATGAAAGGGTCCCATGTTCCTGGCACGAGTGACCGGCCACGTCGTCGCGACGCAAAAGGACAAGGCGCTGAACGGCCAGAAGCTATTCGTCGTCGAGCCCCTCAACGTCAAGTATGACGAGTCGACGAAGCAGCCGGCATCGCTGGGAAACACCGGGCGCGCGATCGTCGCGCTCGACAGCGTCGGGACCGGCGAAGGACAACTGGTTTTGGTCGTCCAGGGCTCCAGCGCCCGGATGACCGAGCAGACCAAGAACCTGCCTGCCGACGCAGTGATCGTCGGCATCGTCGACTCCGCCGTCTTCGCCGGCAAGACCTTCTACAAGGCAGGTTGAGGCGAGAAAGTCCGAGAGGAACTGGAATGAATCAGGCACTTGTACAGGACGTGGTCGCGGAAGTGATGAAGCGGCTGGGGAACCGCACCGGCGGCGGTGGCGGGAACGGTTCGGGCGTGCGCGCGGGGGAGACCGCCGCTGCCGAGACTCCCAAGCTCCGCGAGGCTACTGCCCATCCGCATCACGTACAGGTCCCCGTGGGCGAGTACGGCGTCTTTGCGAATGTCGATGCCGCCGTCGGGGCGGCGACCGACGCGCAGAAGAAGTTGATGAAGCTATCGCTGGATGACCGCGACGCGATCGTCAAGCTCGTCAAGGCGATGGCAAAGCAAAACGCGCAGGCCTGGGGCGAGATGGAGCTGGCGGAAACAAAGATCGGCCGACTCGACCACAAGATCGAAAAACTTCAGATCCTGGAACTGGTGCCCGGCGTTGAATTTCTCCGCACGCAGGCGCAGAGCGGCAGCAACGGGCTGTGCATCGAAGAGTTCGCGCCCTTCGGCGTGATCGGCATCATCACGCCCGTCACCCACAGCGTTCCGACCCTTACCGCGAACGTGATCAACATGGTCGCGTCAGGCAACGCGATTGTCGCCAATCCGCATCCCAGCGGGACCAACTGCGCCGCCGTCGCGGTGCGTGCCTACAACAAGGCGATCAGCGCCCAGTTCGGCATCGATCACCTGGTGACCTGCATCGTGCCGCCGACGCTGGAGACGGCTGAAGCGATCTTCAACCACCGCGGGATCCCGCTGCTGGTCGTGACCGGCGGTCCCGCCGTCGCCCGCGCTGCCCTTGCCGCCAAAAAGCGGGCGATCGTGGCCGGCCCGGGTAACCCGCCGGTCGTAGTCGATGAAACCGCCTGTCTCGCCAACGCGGCCGCCTCGATCGTGAAGGGCGGCGCCTATGACAACAACCTGTTGTGCATCGGCGAGAAGCAGGTCTTCTGCGTCGAGAGCGTCTTCGACAAATTGATGCAGACGATGGAAAGGCACGGCGGCTACATTCTGGACCGCGGCCAAATCGACGCCCTCACTCGCCGGGCGTTCGAGACCGGCAAGGACAACAAGCCGCACGTGAACAAGGATCTGGTCGGCAAGGACGCGTCGGTGCTGGCCGAGATTGCCGGCGTGCGCGTCCCCCCGGCCACGCAACTCCTGGTTGGCGAAACGAACTTCGAACATCCGTTCGTTCAGGAAGAGCAGATGATGCCGTTCGTTCCCTTCGTTCGCGTGAAAAATGTGGACGAAGCAATCGACCGCGCGATCGAGAGCGAACACGGCTACAAGCACACGGCCATCATCCACTCGCGCAACCTGGACACGATCACCAAGTTCGGCCGTCGCGCCAACACGACTCTCTTCGTCATCAACGGCGGAAGCCCCTCGGGGCTGGGCCTCGGCGGCCAGGGATACCTGAGCTACAGCATCGCCACCCCCACGGGTGAAGGTATCACCACCCCGCTCACCTTTACGAGATACCGTCGGATTTCGGTGACGGGATCGATGAGGATGATTTAGAGGGTTCAGGGTTCGGGGTTCAGGGTTCAGTTAAGACGCCGGCACCGCGATCTTCACTCAACCCTGAACCCCGAACCCCGAACCCCGAACCCTGATATGCAGTTAGCCACCGTCATCGGCCACGCGACTTCGACCGTCAAGCATCGCTCCTTGAAAGGATGGCGGCTGGCGGTGACGCAGCCGCTGGGCGTGGGACGGACGCCGGAGGGAGATCCGATCCTGGCGGCGGACAAGCTGGGGGCGGCGCCGGGACAACTGGTGATTCTCAACAGCGACGGCAAGGGCGCTCGCGAGGTCATCGGCGACGAGAAGAGCCCGGTGCGGTTTTACATCATCGGAATCGTGGACGAATGATCATCACGGCGCGTCAGCTCGAAGACCTTCATCGCAACGGCGGCTCCAATGGCCACCTCACGCTTCCCTACCGCGCCCGTTTGACGCCGCTGGCCGCCGATTTCATCCGCGCCCGCAAGCTGGTGATCGGCTACTCGGATGTCGACGGCCCCTGCGGCACGATTCTCCCGGCCGCCGCTGATGCCGCTCGAAACAAAAAAGACTGCGACTGCGGCTGTGGCACGTGTGGCGACGCGCCTGCGACCACGACCGCCGCCGTGCCAGCGCCGGCCTCTCCGTCGTCGCCGTCGGCTGGCGCTAAGGGCGGAATTATTTACTGGTGTGATGGACCGAGCGGGCCGGCGAAAGCGGCGTTGGCCGGCGAGTCAAAGCAGTCGGCCCTGCGACCGCTGGAGCTTCCATCGGATCCGACGCGGATCGTCGCGGTCGTCAAGGCGATCGCCGCTGAGGTAAAGGCCAACCGGGCCACCGCCGCGATTCTCCTCGTGCAGAACGGCGCACCGGCCATCGTCTTCGCCAACCGATGCCCCTCGCTTCGCGCGGTGCTCGGCACCTGCCTGGAAGCGGTCGAACAGGGGTTGCAGCAGGTGGCGGCGAACGTGTTGGTCATCGAGTACCCGCATCGGACCTTGCAGCAGATGAAGAACCTGATCGGGCGTTTCTCCCGCGGCGGCCCCGCCCTCGCGGAAGAGGTGAAGAGAAACTTCGCGGAGCTGACGTCATGCGGATAGGTCGCGTCGTGGGCACCGTCTGCGTGCAGCCCGTCTACGAGACGCTCGTGGGCGGCCGGTTCCTCATCCTCGAGGTGCAGGATCGCTTTTCGCTCGCCGGCGGCGCCCGCAAGACGAGCGAATACCTCGTCTGCTACGACCATTTGGGCGCGGGCCAGGACGAACTGGTCGCGTTCAGCGAAAGCCGTGAGGCGTGCATGCCCTTTTACCCCGAACGACGGCTCCCGCTCGATGCCTACTGCTCGGCTTTGCTGGACAACGTAACGATCGACCCGAACTCACTGAAAAAGGAATGACGCGCGTGCGGAACTGCTTGTTCCGCACGCCTCATCATTAAGCCATGGCATACGGAGCAAACGGTAACGGCAGCGCGACCAACGGCCGCGTGAGCGAATGGAAGATCAAGGAGCAGATGTGCGACATCGGCCGCCGGATCTGGGTGAAGGGATTTTGCGCCGGCAACGAGGGAAACCACTCGTACCGCATCGGCGAGAATCGCGTGCTCTGTACGCCCACCGGCATCAGCAAGGGGAACCTCAAGCCCGATGACATCTGTACGGTGGACCTGGAAGGCAAGCAGGTCGCCGGCAAACTGAAGCGCACCAGCGAGATCCTGCTTCACCTGGCGATCTACAAGGCCAGGCCCGACATCAAGGCGGTCGTGCACAGCCATCCGCCGCACGCGACCGCGTTCGCGATCGCCAACGTGGAGCTTCCGACCTGCATCCACCCCGAGGCCGAAGTCTTCCTCGGCGCCGTCAAGACCGCCAAGTACGTCACGCCCGGCGACACGCGCCTGGGCGAGTCGATCCTGCCCTACGTCAAGGATTCGAACACGATCCTCCTTCAGAACCACGGCACGGTCACCTTCGACAAGGACCTGGAGCAGGCTTACTACAAACTCGAAATCGTCGATGCCTACTCGCGGATCCTGCTGCTCGCCAAGCAGATCGGCGTCATCCGTCCGCTCGATGCCGCCGAGATGAAGGAACTGCTCGACTTGAAGGTGCGATTCGGACTGAGCGAGCCGCGCCTGAAAGAGGCCGGTGGGTTGAGTTGCTCGACGGATTTCCTCAGCCGTGTCGGCGGCGACGTGGCCGTCCGTGGCCGCATGCAGGGCGACGGCAAGACCGTCCCGGCTCCGCAGGCGACGTCGACATCGGTTGGCAGCAGCGGCGGCGGGCTTGAGCGAGCGGTTGCCGCCCTGGCACCCGAGCAGTACAGCGACGCCGACGTCGAGACGCTCGTACAGACGATCACCGATCAGATCATGGCATCGGCTTCGTAAGGCCCGCGGGCCAAGGGCGGGGACAACCAAACACTGATACACAACGGATAAGACGACTATGAAAGTCTCAATCATCGGCGGCGGCGGACGGGTTGGCTCCAACGCCGCCTTCGCGCTCCAGTGCGCCGGCATTGTCTCGGAAATTCACCTGCTCGACGCCAACGAACAGATGGCGGCCGGCGAGGCGCTGGACCTCATTCACGGCGCGAGCGTGGCGGGCGATCAAAAGATCTACGCCGGCAATTACGAGAAATGCGCCGACAGCGACATGATCGTGATCACCGCCGGCCTGCGGCGCAAGCCCGACGAGAGCCGGCTCGACCTGATCAACCGCAACGTCACGCTGTTCAAGCAGATTCTCGACTCCCTGAAGACGGCGGGTCTGAAGAAGGACGCGATCGTCTTCGTCGTCTCCAACCCCGTGGACGTCCTCACGCGCCTGGCGATCGAACACCTGAAACTGGACCCGAGCAAAGCGATCGGCCTGGGCACGCAACTCGATACCGCGCGCTTCCGCTCCCTGATCGCGCTGGAAACGGGTTTGCCCCCTTCGCAGATCAAGGCGCTGATCCTCGGTGAACACGGCGACAGCATGGTCCCGATCTGGTCGAGCGCGACGGCGGGCGGAATCCCGCTCATCAAGCTGGACGGATTCAACGGCACGACACAGCAGCGCGTCTTCGAATGCACCAAGACCAGCGGCGCCGAGTGCATCAAGCTCAAGGGCGGCGCAGGCTGGGCGGTCGGGCTGACGATCGCCGAAGTCATCCACCCCATCGCCCTCAATCAGCCCAAGGTGCTGCCGATCTCGACGCAGCTCTCCGGCGAATACGGCATTCGCCACACCTGCACCAGCCTCCCCACGCTCGTCGATCGAAGCGGCGTCGTGAAGCGCTACGAGGTAGAGCTCTGGCCCCGCGAGGTCAGCGCATTACAAACCGGCGCCAGGCAACTCGACGCCACCTTCGCCCAGGTAAAGAAATGAAAAGCCTCGAACATAAGATCGCGAACATTCGGGCGAATCCTTCGGGATCGAAGGATTTCATCCTCGCTGACGCCAAGGACGCGGACATGGCCGCGGGTCTGGCCGCGCCCGGGAAGGACGCCGCCACGGGTCGCACCCGCTCGCTCGCCGACTATCGCGACCAGATGCGCGAGATCGTGAAGCAGGGACTGGTGGACATCATGCTCATGTCTGCCAGCACCAGCGAGGTGCTGACGATCCGCGAGCGCCTGTTCGACGGCTCCCACGTGACCCCCGCCGTCCGCGCCAACGACACGACCGATATTCACCTGATGGCGGGCGGCACCTATGCCGCCGAGCCCTCGCGGCCGTTCCGATCGGCGACGATCGAGCAGATCCAGGGCGGCAAGGTGAACCCCACCGCCGAGGAGCGATCGCGCGGCGCGGACCTGGGGCTCTATTCGATCACGCCTAACAACGACATCACCTTCGACTACCCGACGCTTCACGCCTACCGGGACTTTCGCATCGAGGCGGAACAGAAGGGCTTTCGACATTTCCTTGAAGTGTTCGATCCCAACGCCTGCGGCACCTCCTGCCCCGCGGACCTGGGCCGGTTCATCAACGACCTGATCGTCCGCACTCTGGCCGGCGTCCCTTCGAGCGGGCGTCCGCTGTTCCTCAAGATCGCCTATCACGGGCCGCGTGCGATGGAGGAACTGGTCGCGTATGACCCCTCGCTCGTCCCCGGCATTCTCGGCGGCTCCAGCGGCACGACACACGATGCGTTCCTCCTGCTGGAAGAAGCCAGGCGCCATGGCGCTCGCGCTGCCCTCTTCGGGCGAAAGATCAACAACAGTGAGCATCAGCTTACCTTCGTCACGTTCCTCCACTCGATCGCCAACGGAAAGATCTCCGCCGCCGAAGCGTGCAAGGCGTATCACGGCGAGCTTGAGAAGCTCAAGCTCAAGCCATACCGGCCTCTGAAGGAAGACCTGGAGTTGACCAGCACCGCCACCAGTTACGCGGGCACCGGAAGCGCCGTCTCGCTGAGCGGTTCGGCGGCAAAGAAGGAACCGGCATCGGCGAAGCCAGCGGCGCCGCGCGGCACCGTGATTGCCGCGCCAGCGGCGGCGTCGTTCCCCAAACGCGGCGACGGGTCTATCGACTTCAAGAAAATGACCAGCACTCAAAAGGTCGCTTATGCCCGCCAGCGAATCGCCGCTGACGTGGTCAAGGGAAACGGGCAGACGAACGGCAGATGAGAAGACGAACGTCAAACGTTCAACATGGAACGTCGACCGTCCAACGGGAGCGATGATTTTTCGGTCCAGGGATTCGCACACCCACATGCTGATCGCCGAGCGCCAATCCCGACTGAAGGAACTGCTGGGCCGCCGGGGCATGTGCGACCTGGACACCCTGGCGGCGGAGCTGAACGTCTCGAACTCCACCGTCCGCCGTGACGTGGAGATGCTCGAGCAGACAGGCCTCGTCGAGCGTACGCATGGCGGGGTGATCTGGATCGGCGGCAAAGCGCCGCCGGCGCGCCCGTACGCGTTCGATCAGCGGATGAATTACCAGGTCGATGCCAAGCGCCAGATTGCCCGTGCCGCCAAGTCGCTCGTGCAGCCCGGACAGACGATCCTCTTCGACGGCGGAACCACCACGCTCTACTTCGCCCAGGAGCTGATCGGTATGCCGATGCAGGTCGTCACCAATTCCCTGCCGATCGCCGATCTGTTCATCAACGACGACCGCGTCGAGCTGATCGTCACCGGCGGCCTTCTCTATCCGCGCTACGGCGTGCTGCTTGGCCCAACCGCGGAGAACGTCATATCCACGATCCACACCAAGTCCCTGTTTCTCAGCGTGGCCGGAGTGCATGAGGGCGCGCTCTACAACCAGAACCTGCTGCTCGTCCTGTCCGAGCGCAAGATGATGCAGCAGTCCCAGCAGGTCGTGCTTCTGGCGGATTCGGGAAAGTTCGGACAACAGGCCCTGAGTCGCCTGGGTTCGCTCAGCGAGATCGACGTGGTTGTCTCCGACTCCGGTCTTTCCGCCGAGCATCAGAAGCAGATCCGCGACGCGGGCTGTGAGCTGATCCTCGCCCCTTCCCCCACCGACGGGGAAAACGGCGACTCAGCCTCTACCTGACATCAGGTGCGGGCGGCGCGGGCACTGCCGGATCGGCGAGATCGGGCCGTTGCGTGCCGCAATTCCAGCATTGCGTGAACTGCCTTAGATGTCGAAGTACATGCAGAACTCGTACGGGTGCGGACGCATGCGGATCGCATCCACCTCATTATCGCGCTTGTACTTGATCCAGTAGTGGATCACGTCGGCGGTGAAGACATCGCCGTTGAGGAGGAAATCGTGGTCGTTCTCCAGTTCGTCGAGCGCCTCATCGAGGCCGCCGGGGGCGGAGCCGATTTTCTCGTATTCCTCGGGGGCGAGGTGATAGATGTCCTTGTCCATCGGTTCGCCGGGATGGATCTTGTTCAGGATCCCATCGAAGGCCGCCATCATGATGCCGCTGAAAGCCAGATAGGGATTGCAACTGCTGTCCGGACAACGGAACTCGATGCGCTTGGTCTTGGGGTTCTCGCTGTACATCGGGATGCGGATCGCCGCCGAGCGATTACGGCTGCTGTAGACCAGGTTCACCGGCGCCTCGTATCCCGGCACCAGTCGTTTGTAGCTGTTCGTCGTCGGGTTGCAGAGGGCGCACAGGGCCCGCGCGTGCTTGAGGATCCCGCCGATCGCGTAGAGGCCAATCTCACTCAGGCCGGCGTACTTGTTCCCCGCGAAGAGCGGTTTGCCCGCTTTCCACAGGGAGAAATGAACGTGCATCCCTGAGCCGTTGTCCTGGAACAACGGCTTGGGCATGAACGTAACGACCTTGCCGTGGCGGGCGGCGACGTTCTTGCAGACGTACTTGTACATCATCACGTTGTCGGCCATCGTCAGCAGGTCCTGGTAGCGCATGTCGATCTCGCACTGCCCGCCGGTGGCGACCTCGTGGTGATGCGCTTCGACCGGGATGCCCAGCTCGATCAGCGTCGCGACCATCTCGCTGCGGATGTTCTGCATCGTGTCCATCGGCGGGGTCGGGAAGTACCCCTCCTTCAGGCGCACCTTGTAGCCCAAGTTCATCGGATCCTCGTCGCCGCGGCCCCAGATGCCCTCGCGCGAGCCGACGTAGTACTTCGCGTAGTTGATCCCCTGGTCGTAAAACGCCTGATCGAAGATGAAGAACTCCAGCTCCGGGCCGAAGTTGGCGGTGTCGGCGATTTTGCTCTTGCGCATGAACTCGATGGCCTTGCGGGCGATCGAGCGCGGGTCGCGGGAATATTCCTTCTTGGTGATCGGGTCGCGCACGTCGCAGATGATCGACAGCGTCGTGTGCTGCATGAACGGGTCGATCTTGGCCGTGTCGGCGACCGGCACGAGCAACATGTCCGACTCGTTGATCGCCCGCCATCCGCGGATCGAGGACCCATCGAAGCCGAACCCGTGATCGAAGCTTTCCAGCGTCAATTCGCTGATCGGACAGGTCGTGTGTTGCCACAGCCCCGGGAAGTCCATAAAGCGGAGATCGATGAACTGGACCTCCTTCTGCTGGCAGAGCTTGAGCACATCACGGGGGGTCATGGACTTGCCTCCTTCAGAAATCGATGGCGTGCGATGAACCAATTGGAATGCTATCCGGGGGCTGCAAGAGCGTCAAAAGCGTTCTCGGCAGAAACAAAGAGGCACTCATTTTCACAACGTCCATTCTTACAACTTGTAGCGAATGATGGCGGCGCAATGCCAACGAGCACGCGCGCTGCCATCATCTCCAACTCTGCCCCTCCTCACAGGGAGAGACCATGAAACTGAGTCGCTTTGCTCCCACCGCCACCGCCCTCCTGGCCATCGCGCTGACTGCGCTCACCGCGCCCATCACCTCGGCCGCCGAGGCGCCGCAGGAGCAACTCTATCCCGACCCGATCAACGTTCATCCCAAGCCGATCCACGAGGATCCCGACGTCAAGTACGACTATGACATCGTCTACATCCGCGCCCACCGCGCTGGCGATCACGTGCAGAAGGAGTTCTACGCCGAAATCGCGCGGCCGGTGTTCCTCCAGCCCGGCGCGGACCTGATGCTCCTCCACCCCGACGGCTCGGAAGAAGTGCTGGTCGCCGGCGGTGAGAAGGGCGCGGTGCAGGATCCGGTGATCAGCTTCGACGGACAGTGGGTCTACTACAGCGTGTTGCACGACCTCAGCCATGGCGGGCAGTTTGAGATTCCTCCAGGTGGGGCTGATCTGTACAAGCTGCACATCGCCTCACGCCGGGTCGTGCAATTGACGCGACAGACGTTCACCCCCAACACCGGCGCGGCCCCCGCCTGGAGCAAGGACTACCGCACGCCAGACAAAGGAAAGGAATACGCCAGCAACTATCTTCCCTACGGCGTTTACAACACGGGCCCCTGCCCACTGCCCGGCGGCCGGATCGCGTTCACCAGCAACCGCAACGCATTCCGTCCACCCAAACACCCAGGGCCCTGCCTCCAGCTGTTCGTAATGGATGACGTGAACGATCCTGCCGAGGCGGAGCGGAACGTTCAGGAAATCGGCTTCATGAACGTCGCAATGGCGCTGCACCCGGTTGTCCTCACCGATGGACGAATCATGTTCAGCACGCTGGAAGGCCAGGGCCTGCGCACGGACAGGCAAGGACGACAACAGCGTCCGCAACGGATACGACGGCCTCGAGCTGTTCAACGCCGCCGACGAGAGCACGCTCAATTGGCAAAATCAGGGGGCCGAGTGCGGTCGTTACGACAACGATGAGATACACGCCGTCCGCATTCTCGCGATGGAGCCGCTGACCGACCGTAATCGCGGGCCGAAAGGCGGCAGGCAGTTTTACAATTTCGCCAAAGAGCGGCTGCGCATCCTCGGTGAGATCCCGGTGCGTAAGTTTGACGCTAACGGCAAACAGCCGCTCGATCCGGACGGCAATCCCGACACCAGTTTCGCCGCGCGGATTCCGGCCGATACGCCGTTCACATTTCAACTTCTCAACAAGGAGGGGATGGTCCTGACGATGGCGCAGACCTGGCACCAGGTTCGTCCCGGCGAAGTTCGCACCAATTGCGGCGGCTGCCACGCCCACTCGCAGGAACCGACGCCTTTCGAGAAGACGGCCGCCGGCCGACCGGGCTACAAGGTCTTCGATCTCATTCGCTCAACGCCGCTGCTGACTAGCGCGCCGGTCACCGCATCGCCCGTGAAGTGGGACGATCGGAACCAGACGCCGCTTCGATACGAGCCATCGGTCAAGAACGTCGAGTATCACCGGGACATCCGCCCGATCTTCCAGAAGAGCTGCGCAGCATGCCATACCAGCAAGTGGGAAAAGCAGATGGGCATGCTGGTGCTCGATGATGATGCCCCGACCGATCTTCCCGAAATCGGCAAGGCGCCGGGGACGTACGTCCGCCTCGCCGGGGACCACAAGGCCAAGTACGGCTACAAGCCGATATGGTATGAGACGCGCTGGTGCTTCCCCAATGCGTCGCGTTACGTCCGCATGTTCCAGGCGCGGCGAAGCCTGCTCGTCTGGAAGATCCTCGGCCGCCGTACTGACGGCTGGAGCAACGACGATCATCCCACTGAAACGTCTCCCGGCGACGCATCGACGCTTCAGTGGCACGGCAAGCCGCTCGCGCCGACTCATGAGAACATGGCGAAGGCAGACCTCGATTACACCGGTAGCGTGATGCCGCCACCCGAGGCCGTGGCCGGAACGTACGCCGCTCCGGATGGATCGAAGATCAAGGTGGAACCGCTGAGCGACGAAGACCAGCGCACGATCATCCGCTGGATCGACCTGGGTTGTCCGATCGATTTCGACTACGACCCCAAAAACCCCGACGCCCACGGCTACGGCTGGATGTGCGACGACACGCGCCCGACGCTCACGCTCCCCTATCCGATGCCGGGCGTGAATACGCGCCTGACGCGACTCGTGCTCGGCGCGTGCGATTACTTCAGCGGTCTCGACGAGCAGAGCCTCGCGGTGACGGCCGACTTTGAGCTGGACGGAATTCCTGCCGGCGCACCGCTCGCCGGTCACTTCAACCCGACCGCTGACGGCAGGTGGGAATGGAAACTCATCCACCCGCTGCAACCCCTCCAGAAAGGGACTCTAAACGTCTCAGTGAAGGACAAGGCAGGAAACGTCACGCGGATCGAGCGCGCGTTCTCGATCGTCGCCACGACCGCGAGTAGATAGTCGAAATCAGAATGGTCACGGAGGACCCTGAGAGCGCACAGATCACAGAGATGAATTCTTCTTGCATTGCTCTGTGATCTCATCTTCCTCAGAGGTCTCCGTGACCATTCCGCACCCATTGCAGCTATTACTTCATCACGTACGCCTGCGCCAGCACAAGCAATCCGACGAGAATGGCGAGCGCAATGCTGTGGAAGAATACGTAACGAAGGATCTGCCCCTCGCCTCCGCGCTGGCCGGTGGCGACGCCGGCCACGACGATGCTCTGGGCGTCGATCATCTTGCCCATTACTCCCCCTGAACTGTTGGCCGCGGTCGCGAGCACGGGGGAGAAGCCGAGTTGGTGGGCGGTGATCTGCTGGAGGTTGCCGAACAGCACGTTGGACGAGGTATCGCTCCCCGTCAGGGCGACGCCCAGCCAGCCAAGCAACGGGGAGAAGAACGGAAAGAGCTTGCCGGTGCTGGCGAACGCCAGCCCCAGTGTCGCATCGAGTCCGGCGTAACGCGTTGTAAAGCCGATCGCCATCATCGCCGAAATCGTCAGCAGCGAGACGCGAACCCGGCTCACCGTCTTCGCGAACAAACGCGCCAGCCCCAACGGGGGAACCCCCAGCAAAAGCCCTGAGAATATTCCGGCCAGAAGCAGGCTCGTCCCCGTCGCCGACAGCCAGTTCAACTTGAAGACCGCCGGTTCCGGCTTGGCGGTCACCACGATGGGTGGCGCACGGGAAACGTGCTTGTCCAGCAGCGGAACGTGCAGCGCGGGCGACGCCAGGTCGTTCAATCGCTTTTTGACCACCGGCAATCCCCAGACGAAGACGAGGGCGGAGACGATGACCCACGGCATCCATGCCTTTAGCACCTGGCGCGAAGTGGGATGCGCGGGCGATGTTCCGGCGTCCGGGCGCTCATCCGCGCACGGGCGCGCGTCGTCGTCACTCGGTTGGCCACGTTGTACGTGGTGCAGGCGCCGCCGCTCATCCGCGCACGGGCGCGCGTCGTCGTCACTGGCGGATTCGTGATCGAATCGCCACACGGTCCTGGGTTGCCAGAACCGCACCAGCAACAACAACGATGAGATTGACGAGATCGACGCGATGATGGCGACCACCCACGGTCCATGGAATTGGCTTACCAGTAATTGAGCCCCGGCAAAGCTGGCGCCTGCGGTGAGGCAGGCCGGCCACACCTCGCGCATGCCCCGCCACCCGGCCATCGCCCAGACCAGCCAGAACGGGATGATCAGCGCGAACGGCGTCAACTGCTTTCCAACCATCGCACTGAGGGCTTCTGGCGAAATCCCCGTGACTTCAGCCAGCGTGAGGATCGGCGTGCCCAGGGCGCCGAAGGCCACCGGCGCCGTGTTGCCGATCAGCGCCAGCCCCGCCGCCGGCAGCGGGCGAAAGCCCAGGCCGATCAGCATGGCGGCGGAAATCGCAACCGGCGTCCCGAACCCCGCGGCTCCTTCGATGAACGATCCGAAGCAGAAGGCGATGAGGATCGCCTGGATCCGCCGGTCATCGGCGAGGCCGGCGATCGAGTGTTTCAGGACCTCGAACTGCCCGGTATGGCACGTGATGTCGTAAACGAAGATCGCGCACAGCACGATCCATCCAATCGGAAAGAGCCCATACGCCGCCCCATCCAGCGCCGCCATTCCCGCCAGCCGGGCGGGCATGTGGTACACGAACACTGCCACGGCCAGCGATGCACCCAATCCCGCCAGCGCCGCCACATGCGCCTTGGCATGCGAGAACGCCAGCAACCCGAGCAGCACGCACACCGGCAACGCCGCCACCAGCGCCGAGAGCAGCAGGCTCCCGAGCGGCGTATACGCTTGCGTCCAATTCATTTGGGAAATCCAATCAACCGCGGAGACGCAAAGTCGCGAAGGCTAACGCGAAGAAATCAATTCAAATCATTTCGCCACAGATAAAAATCAGATGAACGCAGATGAAGAAAAGAGCATCTAACAAAGTCAATCGCAGCAAACTCATTCATCTCTTCATCTGTGTTCATCGGTCTGCATCTGTGGCGATCATTTCTTCGCGTTTCCCTTCGCGCCTTCGCGGTTCGCATCTATTAACTGTAAACGTTTGCCGCAGCAGCGAGGGCGGAGCCGCGCGGCAACGTTGCGCCCTCATCGGCCAGCAGCGTTTCCAGCGCCGCGAGGATGAGGGTCACATTGCGCCTCGTGCTGGATTGTCCCATGAGTCCGATGCGCCATGCTTTGCCCTTGAAGGGGCCGAGTCCCGCGCCGATCTCGATGCCATATTCCTTGAGGAGCAGGCCGCGGACGCGGGCATCATCGACGCCGGCCGGGATGCTGACGGCGTTGAGCGAGGTGAGGGAGTGACGGGGCACGTAGCGCAGTCCCATCGTCTCTAGGCCGGCGCGCAAGGCGCGATGATTGAGCGTGTGACGGGCCACGCGCGCGTCGAGCCCTTCTTCCTGGACGATCCGCAGCGCCTCGTGCAGCGCGTAGTTCATGTTGATCGGCGCCGTGTGGTGATAGATCCGCTGCTCGCCCCAGTACTGGCGGAGCATCGACAGGTCCAGGTACCAAGATTGCACCTTCGATTTCCGCGCGTCCATCGCGGCAACCGCGGCCGGCGAGAAGGTCATGGGCGCCAGGCCCGGCGGGCAGGACAGGCACTTCTGCGTCCCGCTGTAACACGCGTCGATCCGCCAGTCGTCGATATGCAGTTCCACGCCTCCCAGCGAGGTGACCGCGTCCACCAGCAACAGCGCGCCCGCGTCGTGGACGAGCCCGGAGATATCCTCCAACGGCTGATGTGCGCCCGTCGATGTCTCCGCGTGAACGATCCCCAGCACTTTCGTGCGCGGGTGTGCCTTGAGCGCGGCGGCAACCGACGCGGGATCGATCGTCTGTCCCCATTCCGCCTCAATGCCGCGGACCGTTGCGCCCGCGCGCCCGGCCACGTCACGCATGCGCGTGCCGAAGACGCCGTTCACGCAGACGATCATCTCGTCGCCCGGCTCAATCAGGTTGA
Source organism: Tepidisphaerales bacterium (assembly GCA_038240605.1). Lineage (GTDB taxonomy): Bacteria > Planctomycetota > Phycisphaerae > Tepidisphaerales > Tepidisphaeraceae > JBBSDP01. The sequence continues at coordinate 48,756 of JBBSDP010000030.1, forward strand.
CGACCGCCGCCTCCATCCCCGCGCTGCCGGTCCCCGAGGCGGCCAGCGTCAGCTCATTTCGGGTGCGGAAGACGTCGCGCAGCATCTGCCGTGTCTCGTCCATCAGGCGCAGGTATTCCGGATCGAGGTGCCCGATCGTCGGTGCTGCCATGGCCGCGAGCACGCGCGGCGAAACGTCACTGGGACCGGGACCAAGGAGCACACGCTGCGGTGCGGCAAACGGGGCGACGGCGTTCTTCATGGTTGCGAGGGAGCATCGCCGAGCGGGCAAACGGGTGCAAGCGTGGAGAAGTGGTGGGCCGAACGCACCCTACAGTTCCGCGAGTTTCTGGTAGAGCGCGGCGGCGGTGCGCGTGCCGGCGTGAAGGGCTTCAAGATCGAACTTTTCGTTGGGTGAATGCACGCGGTCGTCTGGCAAGCCGAAGCCGACGAGGAGCGTGTCCACGCCCAGCGTCGCCCTGAGCAGCGCGACGACCGGAATGCTCCCTCCCTCGCGGATCAGGCGCGGTTTCACGCCGAAGCCTACCTCCACCGCTTCGGCGGCCAATTGCATCGCGCGCCCGGCGCGCGGCACGATCACCGGGCCGGCCAGTCCGTGGCGGGCGAACTCGATTTTCACGTTGGCGGGAGCGCGCACGCGCAACGCGCGCTCATACGACGTCACGATTTTCAGCGGGTCCTGGTCCGGGACCAGGCGCATGGAAACCTTTGCCGACGCCCGCGACGGGATGATCGTCTTGGCGCCCGGCCCCTGGTAGCCGCTGGTGAGGCCGTTGACGTCGCACGTCGGCCGTGCCCAACGTCGCTCGATCGTCGAATATCCAACCTCGCCCGAGCCGGCGGACAATCCCTGCTCGCGCAGGAACGCCGGCTCATCGAACGGCAGCGTGCGCCATTCCTCGCGCTCGGCGGGAGAGAGATCTTGGACATCGTCGTAGAACCCCGGGATCGTGACGCGCCCGTCGCGATCGTGCAGCGTGGCGAGCAGGGCGCACAGAGCATTGGCCGGGTTCGGGACCGCGCCGCCGAACATACCGCTATGCAGGTCGTGATCCGGCCCGGTGACGAAGATCTCGGTGTAGACCAGTCCACGCAAGCCGTAGGTAATCGCGGGCAGGCCGCGGGCGAACTGGCCGGTGTCGCAGATCAGCGCAACGTCCGCCTTGAGCTCTTCTCGGTTGGCCGCGACGAAATGTTCGAGGTTATCGCTGCCGACTTCCTCTTCGCCTTCGATCAGGACCGTCAGGTTCACCGGCGCCCCGCCCGCCACCTGTTGCCATGCGGTCAGTGCCTGGATGTTCGCCCAGACCTGCCCCTTGTCATCGACCGCGCCTCGGGCAACGACTGCCCCTCTGCGGATCACAGGCTCGAAAGGTGGGCTCACCCATTGCTCCAGCGGCTCGGGAGGCTGAACGTCATAGTGCCCGTAGAAAAGGACCGTGGGCCGGCCGGGCTGATAGACGTTGGTCGCGGTAACGATCGGATGGCCCTTGGTCGGACGGACCTGCGGCTCGAGGCCGGCGGCGCGAAGCCGATCGGCCACCCACTGCGCGCAGCGGCCCACGTCGCCGGCATGTTTCGGCTGGGCGCTGACGCTGGGGATCTTCAGGAACTCGACAAGCGACTGGAGTGACGCCTCGCGCTGCGTATCGATCCACGCTAAGACACGTTCAAGCATGCGGGCGTTATACCGTCGGTCGGCACCGCTCACACCCCCGCCGCCTCGCGGAGCGCCTTTAGGGTTTCGGCCACCGCCGGCTCGGGCAGGAGCGTGTCGACGATATCCCGGTTGCTCTGCGCAGAGACGGGCACGAATTTCCCGCTGGCTTCAGCGATGACCTCCCCTTCTTCGTTGATCAGCTCGCCCGTCACTTCGATGAGCTTCGGCCGTTGCGAGGCAACGCTCGCCAACACCTTCAGTGGATGCCCGTCAATCGCAGGCCGGCGGTAGCGGACGCTCAACTCGCCGCAAAGGCAGAATCGCCCTCCCGCCCAGGTCGCGGCCCAGACCATCGCTTCATCGAGCACGGTCGCGAGGACGCCGCCATGCACGATGTTGTTGAAGCCGACGTGATCGGCGAGCGGACGGAAGTTTGCGCTGACCGCGCCCGATTGGGGATCGACGAAGAGGGAGAGGCGCAGACTGACCGAATTGCGGCGTCCACACGCCACGCATCCGTTCGTGTGCGGAAGTTCCAGCAACGACATGGGTCTCAGTTCAAGTGGAAACCGGCTCGATCGGTTCGACGAGCACCGCGGCCACCGACGCCGTCAGTTCCGTCTCCCGGTTCATCTTCATCAATGCGTGCAGGGATGCAAAGCCGACGTAGAAATATCCACCGGCGAAGATCAGCAGGAAGATGATCGTGCTATATCCGAAGCTGTAAACGAGGCTGATCGCGATGCACGTCGCGAGGTATATACCGAAGAGGATTTCCAGGAACGGCAGCCACAGCCGCTTGAACGTCAGTACGCTGCTCCGCGACTTGAAGCGGTTCTGCCCGGTCACGCCGTACTTAGGCGTGCGGACGAACTCGCTGGGCTTGCGCCGCATCGCGCCCCAGATCGCCTCGAAGACCGCCTTTGCGTTATTCAGCCCAATGCCGACACCGAGGCTCATCAGGAACGGCAGGTAGATGATCGTCTTCCACCCCGCCACCTTCCCGAGCAGCTCGCGCTGGCCGAAGATGAAGAAGGTGCTCGCCGAACAGGTCGCCAGCACGAACAGGCCGATGCTGAACAGGAAGTGGCCCCACGTGTGCCCCTTGAGCGGGGCCTCGACGCCGTCCACGCACCCGAAGAAGACCGGGTACATCAGGAGCGTCAGCAGAACCATCAGTGGGTAGACCACCGTGTTCGTCAGGTGAAAGAAGGCTTCGGTCTTGATGCGGTACGACAACTGCCGAGAGCGAAGGATGCGGGGAAGCAGTTTGATGGCCGTCTGAACGCTTCCCTTGGTCCAGCGATGGGCCTGTTGTTTGAAGCCGATCATCTCCGGGGGCAGCTCGGCCGCGGCGCAGAACTGCGGCAGGTAAACGAACTGCCAGCCGCGCATCTGAGCGCGGTAGCTCAGGTCAAGGTCTTCGGTGAGCGTGTCGTGCTGCCAGCCACCCGCGTCATCGATTGTCTTGCGACGCCAGACGCCCGCCGTGCCGTTGAAGTGCATGAACCGGCCGCTGCGATTGCGGGCGGTATGCTCGATGACGAAGTGCCCATCGAGGAAGATCGCCTGGCCCTTGGTCAGCAGAGAAGCGTCGCGGTTGAGATGGTCCCAGCGGACCTGCACCATGCCGATCTGGTCGTCGGCGAAATAGTGCACGACGTTGTGAAGCATGTCGCGCGGCGGGACAAAGTCGGCGTCGAAGATCGCAATGAAATCGCCAGTCGCCTGCGTCATTCCATCGGCCAGGGCTCCGGCCTTATAACCCACCCGATTGGTCCGGTGTATGTACTTGATGGGATAACCCTTGGCAGCCCATTCCTCGCATGCCTTTCGGGCAATATCCGCGGATTCGTCGGTGCTGTCGTCGAGCACCTGGATTTCGAGGCGATCCAGCGGGTAGTCGATCTGGCAGGAATGGCGGATCACCCGCTCGGCGACCTGTGCCTCGTTGAACATCGGGAGCTGCACGGTGATCCGGGGAAGGGCGATAAACGTGCCTTTGGGCTGATAGAAGTCGTCACGGTGCTTCAGGTATAGGTAAACGAGCACGTAGCGGTGGAACCCATATAGCGCAACGAGGGCCACGAGGGTGATATAGACCGTCACCAAACTCAATTGAACCCAATGTTGCCACATATTTCAGAGGTCTTTCAGCCGGAAGCGCCACGACGCCAAACCTATGCGCGACCCGTTCCCGCTGGTTCCCGGGTGTTCCCGTTCTTCAAACCCTAACCTGCCGATAATATTGCCGCATCCCGAAATTGCCCGGCTTATCGGGACGCGCTTGAGCAGACACGACGGTAAGGGACGCATTCTAAAGACGGCTGCGCTACCCTGTCAATAAATGTGTGGAGCACATATCTCACGCTTCCGCTTGGATTTGGACCCAAAAGCGGTCGGAAAGATGCAATGCTCACGGTTCGCCACCTGACCTAACGGTGCGTCCGTTCATCACTTCCAGTGAGTATTACGCGAGCGCCGCGGCCTGCCTAGGGCCAAAAGGGGGTGAAGGCGCGAATACCGCGGCCCGCGCCGCGGGCGTGATTCTCTCTCGGCATGGAACTCCGCCCCGCCCGACCATCCGGAGAGTGCGGATCCGACGCTAATCCGACTCGCGCTCGATCTCCTTCAACCGCGCAAGCAGATCGGCGAAGGCCTTTTCAATGGCGGCGACGATCTGATCGCCCTTTAGCTCCGAGAGCTGCATCGGTTGGCCGTAAATCATGCGGATCTTTCGCGGGCGGAAGATCCGTTGGCCTTTTGGCCAAGCCTGAAACGCGCCATCGATGATCACCGGAACGACCGGCACCTTGGCCCGCCTGACGACCAGGCCCACTCCCTTTTCCACGGGGAGCAGACGGCCATCTTCCGTTCGCGATCCCTCGGGAAACAGGTTGAGGGCCCGTCCTTCCTGAAGCCGGGCGATCGTCTCCTTGACCGCCCCGACGTCGCCCGCGCCCTGGCGGACGGGAAACGCGTTGAGCCAGCGGATCAACCTGCCCAGCACGGGATATTCGAACAGGCCGGAACGTGCCAGGTAGCTGAGCGGCCGACGTAACCGCACGCCGACCAGCACTGGATCAAGGTAGCTCTGGTGATTGGAGACCAGCAACACGCCGCCCCTATCCGGGACGTTCTTCAACCCGAAGACCTTCAGGTCGAACAGCAAGGTGGTCATGATGCGGCAGAAGACCTGCGCCAGCTTCCAGGCGATCGAAGGGTTGCTCATTCGCCCCGGCTCCGCGCCTCATTGGCACAGGCAACGATGCGCTCCACCACTTGCGCCTGGGTGAGCGACGTCGTATCGATCGACACCGCTCCCGGCGGTACCGCCAGCGGCCCGACGGAACGGCCAGCATCACGACGGTCACGCTCGAGGATCTCGCGGAGAATCTCCTCGGCCGCAACGGATTCCCCCCGCGCCCGCAACTGCGCCGCCCGGCGTACCGCCCGCTCCCGCGGCGTCGCGTCGAGGTAAATCTTCACCCGCGCGTTGGGGAACACCACCGTCCCCTGGTCGCGCCCCTCGGTCACGAGCTGTCCGTGCTCGCGGCCGATCCGCTGCTGTTCGCGAACGAGCACCGACCTCACCTCCGGCACTGTCGCCACGAGCGACGCCGCCCGCGTCGCATCGCTCCCGCGGATGAGATGTGCCACCAGCTCGCCGTTCAGCAACACGCCCGGCGGGCGCTGGTTCCAGTCAAACCCGATGCGGCAGTCCCGCGCAACCTTCGCGACGGCCGCCGCATCGTTCAAGCTCGCGTTCCTTCGCAACACCGCCAGGCCGATTGCCCGGTACATCGCCCCGGTGTCGAGAAAATCGAAGCCCAATCGCTCGGCAACGAGCTGCGCGACCGTCGACTTTCCCGTGCCTGCCGGCCCGTCAATCGTGATGACCACGGGAGGATTCTATCGAAGGGACGCGGGCCTGGCGATTTTGCGGTGACGCGATGCCGATGAAGTGCAACTGAAATGCAAAACCGATGTGGTGCGCGTAACCACCCGTCTGCCCCCTGTCGGAAGATTGCACGCAAATTCGCCGCATCGAGCTGCCGTGTTATATCTTTGGGTGGCGCGGAGCATCGGGCGAAGGAACGGCTTCAACAAGGCATCCCCGCACGCCGGCCGATCACGAGGACTTCCCATGGCACGCAATCTTCTTACCGAGTTTATCGGCACGTTTTTTCTGGTCTTGACCATCGGCCTGACAGTCGTGAGCGGGACGCCCTATGCGCCGATCGCGATCGGATCGATCCTGATGGTGATGGTCTACATGGGCGGGCACGTCTCCGGCGCCCACTACAACCCCGCCGTCTCGCTCGCCGTCTTCCTTCGCGGCAAACTCTCGGCGGCGGCCCTGATCCCCTACTGGCTGGCACAGTTCATCGCCGCATTCACGGCCAGCGCGGTCGTTTATGCAATCACGAAAAAGTCGCTGGTCGTGGCGCCTGGCCCCGGCGTCAGCAACGGCATCGCGTTGCTCTGCGAGTTTCTCTTCACCTTTGCGCTGGCCCTCGTCATCCTCACCGCCGCCACCGCGACCGCGACGGCTGGCAATTCCTTCTACGGCCTGGCGATCGGCTTCACCGTGTTGGCGAGCGCGTACGCGGTCGGCGGAATTTCCGGTGGCGCGTTCAATCCGGCGGTTGGAGCCGGCCCAATCCTCTGGGCCGCGATTACCGATCACGCCTCGATGTCCAATCTGTGGCTTTATTTCGTTGGACCCCTCGCGGGTGGTGCATTAGCCGCTGGGGTCTACCGCATCCTCCACGACGACTCGACCACGATTAAGACCGAGGCGCCGCCCGAGCTGCCCGAAGCGCCCAAAGGGGTGTAGCGGGCAGACGTGCGCGCGGCCACATATTCGTCACGATCAATTACGCAACGAGAGTACGCCCTCGCGCGTAGGCGCTGTGGGTCGATTGACGCGGAGGTGAAAGGTGAATCGCTCGTCTCAGCACTGCCTTGTCGTCGCTTTGTCCATCCTGACGTATCTGATCGCGCCCGTGGGGAGCGCGATCGCGGGCGTCGGCGATCCACAGCTCAAGACCGATGATCCCTGGTACCCCGGCGAGCTTTCCTGCTCGACGTTCCCACGTCTGTTCAAGACCGAGGCGGACCTGTACCAGCGCGTGACTGGTCGTGCGGTAGCCACCGATGAGGACAAGGCGCTCGCCGCCTGGTACTGGCGCAACCTGCACTATTGGCACGGCGAGGAAGGGGAACGCGACTGCTTCAGCAAGGGCTTCCGCGGCGAGAAGGGACGCGACTACTGGACGGGGCTCTTCGCCGACGGCTTCGCCCTTTGCGGCACCACGCATGCTCAGTGGTGCGCCGAGATGGACGCGCTACTCGGCCATGGCCGCTCCCGCGTCGTCGGCGTCGCCGGACACAATTCCTTCGAGGTTTACCTCACCGGCGGCGCGTATGGCACGGGCCGCTGGGCGCTGCTCGACCATGACGTCTCCACCGTGATCTACACGCCCGACGGCTCGCGACTCATGTCCCTCGACGAGATCGTGCCGGACGTGAACCATCTGGCGGACCCGGCCTACCAGCCGCAGCGGCAACACGGGTGGCGGGTGTCGGGGCTGTACGATGACGACGCGCGGGGTGTCTACACGTCCTTCAACACCGCGGAGTACCTCGCCGGCTACGCGGGCGCGCCGCCGGCCGTTCACCTGCGCAGCGGCGAATCGATTCGACGTTACCTGCGGCCCGGACTGGAGGATGGGAAGACGTTCGTCTTCTGGGGCGCCAACGCCAAGGCCGACGGCATCCCCGGCCCCAGTCGCGACCGAACCTGGGTAAACCAGCCGGAAAACATGTATGGGTCCAAGCGAGGGACCGGCTCATCCGGCGGGCGGGCCCGCTTCGCAAACGCCGTCTATTCCTACGCCCCGAATTTTTCCGACAGCAGCTACAAGCAAGGCGTCGTCGACGAGGCCGCCGATCACGTGACGTTCGAGTTTTACTCCCCGTACGTCATCGCAACCACGCCGGCCACGTCCGGCACGTGGGGCATCTACGACAACGGTGGGAAAAACGGTCTGGTGATCCATGGCAGTGCGAACTGCGCCGTTCAGGTTTCGGTAGATCAGGGGACGACGTGGCAGGAGGCCGGGCAGCTCGCGGATGGCCTGGACCTGACCGATCGCGTCAAAGGGTTTCAGCAATATATGCTTCGCTTCAATGCCGGCGTCGCGACTTTGAAAGGCGCGGGCCTTTCGTGGCGTACCGTTTGCCAGACAAACGCCGCGGTGATTCCTCACTTGCACGATGGCGCTAATTCGATCACCTATCTCGCCTCAGGCCAGGGCGTGATCGCTGCCGGCCCGGCGCTGGATCAAGCGCAGTCGCACGTCGTGGCAGGCAAGTTCGGTTCGCCCACCGTCACGCTTGAGTTGACCGCGCCGCGCAACGCCCGGCCCGTCGGGATTCATGCGGCGTCGTGGCAGTCGTCGGGCGTACCGCCGGCCGATGTCGCGTATCGAATCGACTATTCGATCGATGGCGGAAAGACCTGGCAGGCGGTCGTGAAAGACTGGAAGATCGAACGACGCAAGCCCGAGCCCAACGATTTCTGGAGCCAGAGCTTTACCTGGGGCGATGCACCGCTTGCCGAGGTCGCCGGCGGCACAACGGTCCGCGTTCGTTTTTCCAACGATGGCGGGAAGACTTTCCGCAAAGCCGAGGCTTACCTTGTATACGCAACCGGCGAAGCCAGCCCCGTGGAGACAAGTTTCGGCTGGAAGAACGACGGTCCGACGGTCCACACCGCGAGCCATGTATACGACGGACCCGTCGGGCGCGAAGACGCGAGCTGGCAGTTGGATGCCGGGCGAAAGGTTGAAACGGTTTGGGTCGAGATGAAGGCAAGATAGCGCCTGTGGCCCCCATGCCACCTGAAGCGTGGGTCCTGTTCGGCGTGCAATCCCGTGACGGAAGCGACACAATAGGCGATCGGCCGGTGCGATCCCGACCGTCGGAATGCTCGACCAGAACCCAGTTCACGCCGTGCCCCCTGCTTCTCCTGCAACCGATTTCCACGCCCTCGACATCAGCGATCTGCTGCGCTCCATTAATAGCGAAGCGGACGCCGGACTGTCTGCGTCCGACGCTGCGGATCGGCTGATTCGGTACGGCCCCAACGAGCTGGCCGAAGCGCCGCGCCCTTCGTCGTGGAAACGGTTCGCCGCTCAGTTCAACGAGGTGGTCATCTGGGTTCTCCTGGCGGCTGCGATCCTCTCGGGTGTGATGCGCGAATGGGCCGACGCCGTGGTCATCATGGCGATCGTGCTGCTGAACGGCCTGCTCGGTTTTCTTCAGGAAGAAAAAGCGGGACGAGCGCTCGCCGCTCTAAAGAAGCTGACGAGTCCCCAGGCGCACGTGCGGCGTGGCGGCGAGGTTCGCCTCATCGCGGCGCGCGAGCTGGTTGCGGGCGATCGCCTCGAGCTGGAAGCGGGAGACTACGTGCTCGCCGACACCCGGCTGCTTCGCACTGCTTCGCTGCGGATCAACGAAGCGGCACTGACGGGCGAATCGTCGCCGGTCGAGAAGGACGCAAACCGGCCGCTCGACGCCTCCACGCCACTCAGCGACCGCGGCAACATGGCCTACTTGGGAACGGTGGTCGTCGCCGGCAAGGCGGACGGGGTGGTGGTCGCGACCGGCATGGGCACGGAACTCGGCCGGATCGCGGGACTGTTACAGCAGCGCGCGCCCGACCAGACCCCATTGCAGCGCCGTCTGGCGGAACTGGGCCGGGTGCTGGCGGTGGTATGCCTCGGCATCGCCGGCCTCGTCTTTCTGCTTCACCTCTGGCATCACGCGCCGGTGAGTGAGGCATTTCTCGTCGCGGTCAGCCTGGCCGTTGCGGCGGTGCCGGAGGGACTGCCGGCGGTCGTCACGATCGCGTTGGCGCTCGGGCTGGGCCGCATGGCGCGACGCCACGTACTCGTGCGAAGCCTGCCGGCGGTGGAGACGCTGGGATCGGTTACCGTCATCTGCTCCGACAAGACCGGCACGCTCACACGAAACCAGATGACGGTGCGCGAGCTGGCGCTGGGCATGCGTTCCTACGAAGTGAGCGGCGGTGGATATGAACCCGTCGGCGAATTTCGCCGTCGAGTGGTGGGCGACGGAAACGCGACCACCGAGCCGGTTGCCGACCCCGCTGCCGATGGTGACCTGCGGCGCGCCCTGACCGTCGCCGCCTGGTCCAGCGATGCGACGCTGACTCGCGATACGGATACAGAAGGCTGGAAGGCGGTCGGCGATCCCACCGAGGCCGCGCTCGTGGTCGCCGCACACAAGGCGGGCATCGTGCTGACGGGCCGGCGTCATTCGATTCTGAAAGCCCTGCCCTTCGATTCGGATCGGCAGATGATGTCCGTTTTGGCCGCGCCGCAGGGAATGCTGCCGGCCGTCGTCTACACCAAGGGCGCTGTCGAACGCGTGCTCTCCTGCTGCACGCACGAGCTTCGCGAGGGCCGGCCGGAACCGCTCAGCGAACGCCGTTGCGACGAGATCCTGTGGCTCAATGGCGAGTTGGCGGCACGGGCGCTGCGCGTCCTGGGGCTCGCGTATCGCGAATGCGGGGAGCGCGTCCCCGATGAGATCCGCGAGGAGGATCTGATCTTCGCGGGATTGGTCGGGATGATCGATCCGCCCCGACCGCAAGCCGGCCCCGCCGTCGCACGCTGCCGCGCTGCCGGGATCCGACCCATCATGATCACGGGCGATCATCCCGAGACGGCCCTGGCGGTGGCGCGCGAGGTCGGCATCGTGGGCCAGGAAGACGGGCAGGTCGTCGCCGGCGCCGAACTTCAGCGGCTCGACGACGCGGCGCTGGCCAAGCGCGTGGCGGACGTTGCGGTCTTCGCGCGGGTCACGGCGGAACACAAGCTGCGCATCGTTCGCGCTCTGCGCTCGCGCGGCGAGGTGGTGGCGATGACGGGCGACGGCGTCAACGACGCGCCGGCCATCCGCGCCGCCGACATCGGTATCGCGATGGGCGTGATGGGGACCGACGTGACGCGTGAAGCCTCGGACATGGTGCTGACCGACGACAACTTCGCCTCGATCGTCAGCGCCGTCGAGGAAGGTCGCGGCATCTTCGACGGCGTCCGCAAGTTCGTGCACTACCTGCTGAGCTGCAATGCGGGGGAAGTGCTCTTCATGCTCTTCGCGAGCCTCGCCGGCTGGGAAGGCGCGCTCAACCCGATCCAGATCCTCTGGATCAACCTCGTGACCGACGGCCTGCCGGCGCTGGGCCTGGGCGTCGAGCCGCCCGAGCCGGACACGATGACCCGTCCCCCCCGCCCGCCGCGCGAGCCGTTCATCACCTGGCGGCGCGGCGGCCAGATGATCTTGACCGGCGCGATCATCGCCAGCGCGACCGCCATCGGCTTTGCCATTGCCTACCGCGGCCAGCCGGACAACCTCGCCATCGCGCGGACGGTCGCCTTCTGCATCCTCTCCTATTCCCAGCTGCTCTTCAGCTTCTCCTGCCGCAGCCAGCGCTACACGCTCCCTGAGCTGGGCCTATTCACCAACCGGCCGTTGCTCGTAGCCATCGCGATATCCGGCTTCCTCCAGTGGCTGGCCGTCGGACCCGCGTTCGCCGCACGCATTTTCAAGGTCGAGCGTGGACTGGGTGGTTATTGGCTTCTGATCCTCGGACTTTCCCTTGTGCCGGTAACGTTGATCGAAGTTGCAAAGATCGTGATCGCGCGAAGGAATCGACGCGAACCGGCGAAATCGTAGCCTGTAAGGGTGCAGTTCAATTGCAGTCTTTTGATCACCATCCAACAAATTCCAAGTTATAACTTCTCTTTGACTTGCTGCGGTTGCTTGGCCCCATCCCGTCGGAGCACGAGTGGCGGTCAACAGTAAGCCCGCCAGCTTGCTGTGACCGGCTTGCATTGGCCCAAGCCAATCAGCAGATGGTCGGTCAAGTCCGGGGAACAACTCGGCCTCTCCAACGGTTGTGATTGTCCCCTTCGTTGCCGGGAGACAAAAGGCCGTTTCGTTGCCGGTCGTCCAGTTATCGTGTGACTCATCAGCTGGCAACGTTGTGGGCTGCGTGTGCGGATGGAATAATTTCTCCAGTGCGGGAGGGGCGACTCCAGTTCACACATGACTTTTGATCTCGAAAACCGTCGCCGGACGGCAACGTAGAATCTATGCGCTATTAAGCAACGCCCGATTCATCCATGGCAGTCTTTTTTTGACCTATTCATTCAAGGGAAGTATTACTGCCTCCTCAGCAGAATTCGTGGGCGAGCTTCGGCTCGGGAAGCTGCCCAAGCTGGTGATATAAGGCCACTTCTATCGTTTGGAACTGCCGGAAGCCGAATGCTTTTCTGAAGCGCAGTTTCACCAGCAGATTCACGAGATGATTAACGGATGGAAGTCGGACCGACGTTGTCGCGAAATAAATTTATTGTTCGCCTCGCTAAACTCTTTGTGCGGCTTTCGTCATTGCTTTTACGTCAGTTGAATCGGTAGTTGCCAGGATGTTTCGAGGCGACGCCGCTAAGGTTCCGACTGGTACATTCGTGCGGGCGTCGAAGCTCCATCGTCCTGTGGTTGACGTAGAAGCGACGGTGTCGAGGCCGCTGCCGTCTAGAAAAACAGGTGACTGTCCCTAGTATTCTCCTAGTATTCTGGCGATATCAAATTTGTTAGCTCGGAACGAACATTCGATGTTCTATTCGAGCTGCGCGCACGGGGACATCTTGAGGCGGTATGTGGCAAAGTAATACGGCTCTTCGGCAGAATTCGTGGGTTGATTATAGCATAATGTTGCTCAGAGGCATTTTCGGTTCGCTTTGATTCGCGAGGAAGTGGGGGAGCGGGGAAAACCCCATCAGGCCCCAAGCGGTTTTCCC
>JBBSDP010000031.1:0-58811 GCA_038240605.1 Tepidisphaerales bacterium
GAACCTATCAGAAAGGCTTGAAGGTCACCAAGGCCGAGTTCCAAGCAATCCAACTGACCCGCCACGAGGTCTGCCCTCAGTGGAACTACACGATTCGCCCCCACCAGAAAAACACGGAGTAGTTTTTGGACGGGTTCTAAATGAGTGTGCGCGATTACGCGCACACGCCCGAATTCACGCTGCCCAAGGGCAGCGGCTAAACGTCGGGTGGAACGCGCCTGATTGCGCAACGATTTATAGCCGGTGGTGGGCGAGTAATCGGGAAGAGGGCGTTATTTCACGTGCCGCTGGCGGTGCGGTGCTGCTGGCGTCCCATAACGCCCCCAACACAAGTAATTGCGCTCCCTTTTCTTTATTCCTCCCGGGTGCCCTGGTTAGAATGCAGGCTGGCATCAGGCGGATGCCGAGTGGCGCTTGCGCGCGGCGCACCCGATCGCTCGCGCGAGCGCGCCTCTTTTTGCGGTAAATCTGACGGGCCGCGGTGCGCGGCACGTACCGGCGGGAACAAAAAATTTCGCGAACCGCGGCGGAACTGGGTCGTTTCAGTCTTGCCAGAGGCTAGGCTGCCGTCCAACAGGTCTGTTCGCGGTCCCCCGCCAGGTTGTCGTCGATGGCTTCAAAGTCGAAATCGAAATCTTCGCATTCCGTTGCGGTACCCACGTTGGTGCCCCAGGGCCCGCATCTGGGCAAGGCATCGATGCCCCTGGGCCGCCCCGCGACCCTCATCGGCTCACGACACCGGGCTCATCTTCATCTCCTGTCGCGCTCGGTCAGTAAGACCCACGCCCTGCTCGTCAACAGCGAGGCTGGCATCTACATCCGGGACCTCGCGAGCCGTACGCACGTCATCGTTAACGGCAAGTCGGTTCTGGAGACGGCTCTTCAGGATGGAGACCGCGTCCAGATCGGGTCGTTTACCTTTCGGTTTGCCGAGCCCAAGCGAGGGTTGCCGCGACACGCGCCGACCGCCCCCGCCGGCGCACTCGAGGTGGACGGCTCCAGCCTCACGATCGCGGTGGAAGGCCGCACGTTGCTCATCGGCCGTCGGCCTACCTGCGACATCACGCTGACCGAAACTTCGGTTTCAATCTGTCACGCGATCATCTTCGAGCTCAACGGCGCCCACTTCATCCGCGACCTGGGCTCGCGGACCGGTACGTTTGTCAACGGCGCTCCGGTTCACCAGCAGGTGATCAGCTTTGGCGATTCCCTGCGCATCGGCGAAACGGACATGCGCTTCGTCGCCGCCGGCGCCGCGTCGGCGATGGATGAACTGGAAGACTTGGTCGGAACGGCTCCGCTGGAGGGCGGCGCGTTGCCGCTGTTCCACCCTGAGCCGGAAGCCGAAGCCATTGAAGGCTTCGTCACGTCGGCGACGCCGCATCATGCGGCGGATGACCTGATTCCACTGACCACCGACGATGGCTCGCATGACGTCGCCGCGGCTGATGCCCCGTCTCATGCCGATGCGCATCCCGATGAATTGCATGTGACGGCAGCCGTCCCGTCCGAGACCCCGCTGGAACTCGACCTGGCGTCGGACCCGGACGTTGCCGGCCCTGGCGATACCGCTCACCTTCCGCCGACGCCCCCCGATTCCGCCAAGCCGCCGCCCGTCCTCTCATCGCAGGTGGTCGACAACACCGACGCCGTCAACCTCCCCGCCGCGCTGCACGCGGATGATGAAGCCTCACACCTCCTCGTTGACGGCAACCTGCACGAAGAGCGAATGAGCGGCTCGGGCACGTTCGTGGACGTCGGTCTGGATTCCGAAGAAGAGGCGCCCGAGGGCGGCGGCGGGCCGATCGATATCACGGCGCCGGCCGAAGACCTGGGCCTGGATTTCCATGACGGGATGATTCATTCCGAGGGGCCGTCGCTCGAATCGCTCCCCTTGGTCGAAGAGGCGGCCGAGCCATTGGCGCCGGCGTCGGCGGAGCCGGCCATCCCGATTGCCAATGCGACCATGGATGCGGTTCCAGAGCTGGCCGAGCCGACGGTCGCTAAAGCCGCTGCGCCGCCCACGGAGCCGATCCAGGAACCGTCGCGCGGAGCGACGGAAGCGGTTTCGATCGAATCGATGGATCTTTCCGCGCTCGATTTCCGCTCCGGTCCCCACGAGGCAACGGGCGAATCTGGCGACCTTCCTGGCGAGGAACGCGCCTCGGCGGAGAGTGACAAGCCCGCGCCGCTGCTGGGCATGGGATTAGGAAAGACGAGCGCACCGAAGGCGCCGGCGTCAGTGATGCCGTTGATCAATGCCGCGGCGCTGAAGCCCGCCGCTGCGACGACCGCCGCCGCCGCGACAACTGCCGCCGTCGCCACTGCCGCTGCCCTGACAGCAGCAAGTGTAGCGGAATCGGCGGTCCATCCAGTTGACGTCGAGGCGTCCGAATCGGTCGATATGCCCGCCGAAGCAGCCGCGGCTGGGCATAAACCCGCGGAACGAGGCGGGGAGATCATCGAACCGACGGAGCCGACGCCGGAGTCGGCACAGTGGCTCGATACGGAGCTTCCTCCGGTTACGCCGATGAGCGAGTCCGAAGCGGCCGCGCTCCTCTCCGGCGGTGACGGGCCGATGACCGACAGTACGTTCGGCCACGCCGTCCAGGAGTTCAGCGGATCCGGACTGGGGGCGCTGGTGGAGCCGTCGCTGGTGTCGCCGCAACGCGAGGCCGAGCATCCCACCTCTGGATCGATCACCTTCGATTCCGCCGTTGCGGCGGAGGTCGTCGGGCCGGCTGCACCCGCCACTGAGGCCGAGTCGACTCTGGACCTGTCATTGCGGGCAGAGCCGGTCATTGCCATCGACGCGGGATCGCTAACCGGCGGCGCGCCGGCGCCGTCGCTCGTCGAACCTGATTTTTCGTTTGATGCGATTGCCGAGCAGGTGCTGGCATCCGAGGAATCGCTGGAGAAGACGACGGAGCTTGGCGAGGAGATCGGCTTCGTTACCGAAGAACTGCCGCCGTTGCCGGCCGTTCCGGCGTACGAGCACGTGGAGCCGACTCTGGACCTTGGCCTCGCGACCGAGGAAGTCGAACCGCTTGCGTCGATCGAGCCGAACGTATCGGGGGTGGCGCTGGATGAGGAGCCGCTGATCGATCTGGAAGTGGACGTCGACGCGCCGCTGGCGCTGGACGAACCCTTGCCGTCGCTCGACGATGACGACGACGGCGCGTCCGTCGCCGCGTCGCGTGATGACGCGATGCCGCCCCCCCAGCCGCGCGCGATCGATCCTTACTTTGGCATGAGCCGGGATTCGGCGAGCTTCATGGGCGGCCTGCCGCTGGCGCTGGCGCCGGTGGCGCTCCCGTTTGCCGACGCACCGACCGTTGCCGGATCCGGCGAAGCGGGCGACGACACGCTGACGAGCACCACATCGACGGAAGCCGGGGCAGTTCCGCCGGCCGCGGCGCATTTCGCGGCGCCGCCAGCGCCGCCACCATTGCCGCCGAATGTGGCCAATCTACCACCCGATCCACTGGTCAGCGAGTCGTTGGAGGCGCTTGCCACGGAAGATTCGATCGACTTCACGGAAGGGGGCGAGGAGACGCTGGCCGGGTTCCTCACCCGCCTGGAAGCCAACGACCCGCCGGCGGAGTTGTTTGAATCGACGCCCGATGCGCTGGACTCGCTGCCCGACTCGATGGGCCCGATCTCGGATATCACTGATGTCCTGGGCGAGCACGCCGGACCGGCCATCATTCCGTTGCCGCTGGAGCCGATGGATGAGGAGTTGCCTTCGCTGGACGGTCCGCCGGTCGTCCCGTTGGCACCGGCCCCGACGGGCGCGGGCGAGGTAGAGCTTCCCGAAGGGCCTGCGGTTGCGGAGGCGGCCGTTGCCCCGGCTGTACCGCCGGCTCATTCGCGGGCGCCCGTGCCGCCGCCCCGGTCGACGCGAACCCGCGCTCACGCGCGTCCGCTCAACAGCGAGTCGTTCACGCCGGATGCTGATGCGACGTCGATCACCATTCCTCCGTTCCAGGGTCGAAATGCCACGGAAGGGCAGATCACGACCGCGTTCGACGGCCTGGCGATGCCGCCGGTCCGCGAGGTGGACGTCTTCTCGCAAATGTCGAATCTGTCGGCCACCGCTGGGGCGTTTGGCGCTCCGGCAGCGGGAAGCTTCGGCGCGGCGACGGGCGTGCCTGTCGCGGAAGGGTTGGTCGGTCTGGCTGGCGCGGCGGAAGCGGATCAATCACCCGCCGAACCGTCCGCGGCTCCAACTTCACGACGTCGCGCCGCGATGGATGGGGGCCGCGGGCTTCGCCCGCCGAAGGTCAACTCCGGCGAGCCGCGATCCTCGGCTGAACATTCGGCGGCCCACCACGCTCCGGCGGGGCATCGTCCAAACATCGCTCCGCAATTCGTTCGGCCACCTCCTCCGCCGGCTCCGCGACGCCGACGTCTGCCCCTCGGTTGGCTGATTCCGCTGATGGTCTTGCTGGCGGGTGGCGGTTCGGCGGCGATTTGGTTTGGGGTTCGGGCTGAGGGGACGGCTCAGGGCTTGCTTCGCTTCGAGAACCTCAATCACCTGACCGAAGCACAGCGCCGCCAATTCGAAAGACGTCAGCGAGATCTGCTGCTCAAGCCGGACGTGCGGCAATTCGCCCGCCACTACTACGAGAACAACCTGGCGGGCCGCCACGGCGGCCTGCTCTATACCGGGATGGAGGAAGAGAAGGCGTATTCGGCTCTCGTCGATAACACAACCGTGCCCGCCAACAGCCAGCGGCTCGTGATCCGCTACGCTGGCGCCGACCCGCATGGCGACAGCCTTCGCCTGCGGGCGCTCCTCCAGGCGCTCTTCGGCGCTAACCAGCCTCTCGCCGACGACGCCAACAGCAAGAAAGCCGCGTGGGAAAACAGTGACCGCGAGGTGCGGCAGACATCAGCTCGAATCCAGGAGTTGACGGCGTCGCTCGCCGACGAGCAGAAGGCACAGGCCGAGGCGGCCCCGATCCAGGTGAAGCTGGACGAGCTGAAGGGGGACAACGCCCGTCTCTGGAAGACGTGGACTGACGACGCCGCGCTGGTGCGGGATACGCAGACCACGATCGACCGCCTGGAGCTGGCGGGCCCCAGCGTCCCACCCACCACGCCGAACGGCGAACCGCTCAAGCCGGATGACGATCCGCAGGTCAAGGAATTCGCCGAGAAGTTGAAGGGCCTCAGCTCCGCCCTGGCGACGGCGCGGTCCGCGCACAACGCTTCGGCGGAACGGGCGAACAAGTCGCTGGACCTGGCGCTCTCCGATTTTCAGAAGAAGATCGTGCAAGCCCGCGGCAACTTGAAGGATGGGTCGGAGCTGGCCGGGTACCTCGTCGCCGCCCAGCAGGCCCAGGACACGATCCGCCAGCTCAACGCCGATCTCATCGAGCGCCAGCGATCCGAGCAGCAGCGCCTCGCGGAACTGCGGCGCGTGCTCTCGGAAAAACAGGAAGCCCGGCTAAAATCCGCCTGGGCCGCCGATCCCGAACTGAAGCGAATGCAGGAAGACCTCTCGGTTAAGGAGCATCGTTACAACGCGGCGGCCGGCAGCGGCCTGACCGCGGACGCGACCCAGCTCCAGGGCGAGATCGATGGGCTGAAGAAGCAGATCGATGCCCGCCGCGACCTGATCGGCACCGGCGACATCTACGCCGACGAGGTCAAAGACCTTCAGATGTTCATCGACGACAACCTCAAGGCGATGGACAGCGAGCGAAAGCGCAACGACCAGCGCATGCAGGAGCAGCTCAAGGCCCTGGCAGGCGCGGCGCCACGGATCGAAAAGCTCCCGGCGGACCAGAAGGCGATGGCCGAAGAGTTCGAGAAACGGCTGGCGGACCTGAACGATGCACGTCGTCAATATGCGCAGGCGATGGCCGTTGCCACGCCGGATTCTGACGAGCAGGTGAAGAAGCTGCAGTCAGAGGCGACGGAACTTCAGGCGAAACTGGATGCCCGGCGCAAGCAGTTGGCGGACGACAACCGCAAGACGCTGACCCGCCAGCAGGAAGAAGCGCGCGTGGCCTCCCTCGACACTGCCAAGGCGAAGCTTGCCGCCGCCAGGAAGACGGAAGAAGAGGCGTCGCTGGCGGTTCGCGCGAACAAGGAATCGATCGATGACGTGCAGGCGAAGCTGGACCGTCTGAAGGCACGGACAGACAAGGCCGCTTCAGACGTGACGCTGATCGCGCAGCTCCAGAGCGCGCTGGTCGATCGAAAGGCCCAGGCAGACGCGAGCTATCAGTCGCTTCAGCAAAGCCCGATTCCGCACCAGCCGACCGACGATGACGTGACGCTCACGGAAGTGCGCGACCCGCGCCAGCAGTACATCCTCTATACGCTGCTGGGCTTTACCGTCCTGACCCTGGTACTGACCATGGTTTCGCGACCCGCCCACGACGTTCCCTACGCAGGAGTCGCCCACGCTTCCGACCCTCACTACGGCGAGGCCGAATCCGAGACAAATCACACCCTGCCGCGCTTTGAACACACGAGCGAGTTGGAGCCGCGGGGACCGGAAGCGTTACACGCCAACGGCAATGGCCGCTCCGAAGACCATCCCCTTCCTGCTTAGGCTGACTGTGTGAGGCGGAGTTCGGCTACGGACCAGCACGGCAGTCGCTCGGCCAGCCTCTCTGTTGCTGACGCGCGACTGCCGCGTTATCGGGCTTAAGGTGAGCGATCAGTGACCGCCGCCGCCGCCCTGTCCGCCGCCGCCGCCGTCTCCTCCTCCGCCCGAATGGGTATCGACGCGGATAGAAGTGACGGTGGTGTCGCTGACGGCCGAAAACTGGATCCGTACCTCGTCACCAGCGACGATGCTTCCAAGCGTGCTAGCCGCACCATCACGCGTGACAGTCGCTCCGTTGGCGACGGTTAAGGTCTGGGTCGCATTCGATTCGTGGTCCTGAATGGTGATCGTGTTCGCCGCGGTATCCACGCTCGTCACGTGTCCTTCAATCAGTTTGCCGACCGCGGTGATGGCGGTCAGCGACTTCGGATCGGTGGTGCTGACGACCCACGACACCGTCTCTCCCGGCGTCAGCTTGTCGATCGTCGAGGCGACGCCGTCCACGGTGACCGTGGCGCCCGCGGCCAGGGTGAACGTGGATTGCGTGGCGGGCCCGAACTCCGAGGGTATTGAAAGCATCACGCTGCCCGCGCCCGTATCCACGCTCCCGATCGATCCGAACGCCTTCTGATGATCTTCCGTTCCGCCGCCGGTCTGGCCCGAGTTGTTGGCCTGGGTGCTGGCATCGACACGGATTGCGGTAGTTGGGTCGAGCGCGGAGAGCCGCAGTTCCGCTTTGTCGCCGACCACGACCGCGGATAACGCGGAGGTCGCGTCGTCCACCGTCACGGCGACGCCCGTGCCAAGCTTGTAGGTGGTGGAGGCGGCGCCGTCGTGGCCCTGGAGCGTGATCGTGTTGGCGGTGTTGTCGACGGCGCTGACGATTCCTTCAGCACGGTGGCCGAAGACGGTGATGGCCGTCGCGACGGTCGGATCGGTCGTGCTGGTCTGCACAGCGACCCACACGCCGCCCGTCAGGCTCGAGAGGGTGGAGGCGGCGCCGTCCACGGTCACCGTAGCAGCTGGATCAACGCCGAAAGTCGTTTGTTTGGCGGTGCCGTGCTCGGAACCGACGGTGAGGGTGATCTTGCTGGCGGCGGTATCGACGCTGACGACCGTGCCAAAACGCTTATCTTCGCGCTGGTTGTCGTGGCCCGTGTTGTCGTTGTTGCCGCTCGTGATGGGGTTGCCGTTGGCGTCGACGACGATGCGCGTATCCTGCCCGTTGACGGGGACCACGGCGCCGTAATACGTCTGACCATCGTCGCTGAAGCTCTGGACGGTGGTGACGGTTGCGCCTTGCGCCAGGGTCGTGAGCCCGGTGGCGACAGCAGTCGGCACCTGCGCGATCGGCACGCCTGAGGTGTTGGAAAACGCGACGTGGTCGGAGCCCTTTCCGCCATCCACGTTGTCGTGGCCGGTGCCGCATTGGATGGAGTCATTGCCCGAGCCGCCCAGGATGGTGTCGTTGCCGTTGCCGGCGATCAGGGTGTCGTTGCCGGCTCCGCCGAGGAGGGTGGAGGGCTGGGTGATCGAGGCGTCTTCAGTGACCGTATCGTCGCCTCCACCTGCGTTCACGTTGATCGAGCTGACCTTCGACGCGTCATACGTCCTGGTCTTGTCGTTCACCGTGACGTCCATCATTCCGGCCTGGTTGGGGTTGGGTGAGATGGAGATCGTGTCAGCGTGCCGGGTGCCGTTCACGTGCAGCAAGCCGTGGTGGCTGAGCGAAACCGATAGGAGTCGCCGGCCCTCCAGGGTTTCGATGGCCGGCTGAATTCCTCGACGCAAGATGGACTTACCGCGAGAGATTTTCTCCGACATGAAAGGGACTCCTTGGTTGCCCCGTGATTCGACACAGTGTACCGGTCACTGATCGAATCGACTACCCAGGAGGCTTTCTTTGCAAGAATTGCATGGTCGGGTGCATTGATCGGCCCGACGCCGTCCCCGGAATTCGCTGCAATCGCGCCGTGGGTTACAGACATTAGACTTGGAATCGCCCGGCGGCGGTTGAAAGCGCAGTCCGTGGCGGTTATTGCTTGGCTCGCGACCGCCGCTTTGGCCGTCCTTTTTCGGTCGGGAGCGTCGCAGCGCGGGAAATCCGGAACATGTCGAAGCGCATCATCTTCATCAACCCGCCGTACGAACGGATTGCGCCCGGGTACTCGTTCATCAAGACGATGACGAGCAAGGTGCCGGCCCTCGGGTTGCTGCACCTGGCTGCGCAGGCCCGCGCGGACGGTTACGTGCCCAGCATCATCGAGAGCGACGTGCAGGGGCTGACGGCGGCGCAGGTGGCGGCGCGGGTCATCCGCGAACGACCGAAATACGTGGGAATTACGCTTTTCACGGTGGGCGTCTGGCTGGCGGCAGAGCTCTCACGGCGCGTGAAGGCCGCATGTCCGGAGATCCAGATCCTCGTCGGCGGGCCGCACATCTCGTCGATGGGCCTGGAGACGATGCAGCGCTTCCCGGAATTCGATATCGCGGTCGTCGGTGAAGGCGAAGGCGTCCTCTCGCAGCTTCTGAAGAAACTGGACGCTGGCCAAAGCCCCGCGGACGTGCCGAACGTGATCTACCGCGAGGGCGGGCAGGTCCGTGCGACGCACACGCAGAGCATCCGCTCGCCGATGGACGAATTGCCGATGCCGGCGTGGGACCTCCTTCCCGGCTTTCCGCGGGCCTACACGCCCGCGGTCTACAGTTATCCGCGCGGGCCGGTGGGAACGATCGCCGCGTCGCGCGGGTGCCCGTTTCACTGCAAGTTCTGCGATACGTCCACGTTCGGCGCGACCGTCCGCGCCTATTCGGCGCAGGCGGTTTACGAGCAAATGGTCTTCCTCCAAAAGCGGTGGCGGGTGAACCACGTTCTGTTCGTCGATGACCTGTTCGTGGCCAGCCCGAAGCGCACGCGCGAACTTTGCCGTCTCATCATCGACAACCGGCTGAAGATGACCTGGACTTGTAGCGCACGCGTCGACTGCGTGAAGCCGGACTTGCTCCGGCTCATGAAGCAGGCGGGATGCTGGGAGATCGAGTTCGGGCTGGAGAGCGGCTCCAACGAGCTGCTCCAGAAGATGGAGAAGCACGCGCGCGTCGAGCGCAGCGAGCAGGCGGTGAAGTGGACTCATGAGGCCGGCATCCGCACCAAGGGCCTCTTCATGCTGGGGTACCCGGGTGAGGATGCCGAGACGATTGCGGCGACCAAGGCGTTCGTCGGGCGCATCCCGATGCACGTGATGAACCTGACGAAGTTCACTCCCTATCCGGGCTCGCCGATCTACCGCGACCTGTACGGGACGAACATCCGCGATGACCACTGGGAGCAGATGAACGGGATGAACTTCGTCTGGGCGCCCGACGGGATTTCCGTGGAAGAACTCGATCGCGAATACCAGGCGGTGCTGATGAGCTTCTACAAACGACGGGACGTCAGACTCGAATACGCGCGGATGAGCCTGGAGAACCCCATGCACCTCTGGCGGATGATCTGGTCGGGCATGGGCTTTGGTGCCGCCAAGCTCCGCAGCTATTTCTCCGGCCGGCGCGGGCTGCTGACGCGCTCGGATCATGTGCGACTCAGACGATCGTCGGTCGAAAGACCTGTCGCTTTGCCGGTGCTGTCGTAGGGGCGCGTAGCGTTGACTTCAAGCGGCCTTTTCGCCGTCAGTGGACTCCGGCGGGGCGGGGGTCAGCACCACCTGGCCGACTCGCTTTTGCTGCACGGAAACGACGCGGGCATCGAAGGGGCCGATTCGGACATGATCGCCCGACCGCGGCCAGCGACCCAGTTCCTGGATAACGTAGCCGCCGACGGTATCGACATCTTCCACGTCCAGATCGGGGAGGTTGAGGCGGTCGCGCAGGTCGTGCAGGGCGTATTGTCCGCTGACGCGATACGTGCCGTTGGACTCGGCGATGAAGTCGGACCGCTTTACCGGATCGAACTCATCCTCGATCTCGCCGACCAGCTCCTCCAGCACGTCCTCGAGCGTGACGACCCCGGTGGTGGAGCCGTATTCGTCAACGACGACCGCCATGTGGATGTGGCTGGTCTGAAACTGACGCAGGAGCTGGGGAAGCGATGTCAGCTCGGGAATGAACAGCACATCCCGCTTGATCTTCGCCAGGTCGATTTCGCCCGCACCGATCACATGTACCGCGGAGCCGGGCTTGCCGTCGGCGATCGCGATCGCCTCTTCCTCCGGCGTTCGCTCGTCAGTGAAGCGAAGCTTCCCGGGGACGAGGTTGAGGTGAGCGAAGAGGTCCTTCATGTGAATAAGGCCGACGACGTGATCGAGGTCGCCGTCACAAAGCGGCAGTCGCGTGAAGGCGCTGCGCTGTACGGTGTGGAGGACGTCGCCGATCGGCTCGTTGAGCGTGAGGAAATCGACGTTCGGCCGCGGGACCATGATCTGGCGGACCTTCAATTCACCAAAATCAATGGCGCTGGCGAGGATCGACCCGTGGCCCTTGGGAATCGCGCCGGTGGCGACGGCCTGGGCGAGGAGGACGCGCAGCTCCTCTTCGGTGTGGGGCATTGCGCCGTGTGGCTGGAGCGAGTGGCCGACGTTGACGCCGGTCGCCCGCAACACCGCCTGCGTCGCCCAGTTGAGCAGCCAGATGATCGGGTAGAAGATGTAGGTGAAGGCGATAAGCGGCGGCGCGAGGACGGGCAGGATACGGTCGCTATAGCGGATGGCCCAGCTCTTGGGCGCCTGCTCGCCGATGACGATGTGCAACGCCGTGCTCATCCCCATCGCCAGGGTAAACGCGATCAGGAACACATCGTGCGGCGAGAGGGTGAGGTGGCTGAAGATGGGGGCGACGATCGCCCCCACCAGCGGCTCGGTCACCGCCCCCAGACCCAGGCTGGCCAGCGTGACGCCCAGCTGGCAGCTCGAGAGATAGAGGTCCAGCCGGCGTTTGATCTGCAGCGCCATTCGGGCCAGCATGCCCTCTTCGGCGGCGGCTTCGAGCCGCGATGCCCGCGCGCCCACGGCGGCGAACTCCGCGGCCACGAAGAACCCGTTCAACAGCACCAGCGCCAGCGTAACAAGGATCTTCCAGACGATCTCCACGGCCCATTGATAACCGGGGAAGAACCGATTTGCGATTTTCAGCGGAACCCGCGCAGGAGGGCGGACGACATCACACGCGGCCAGCAAATCAGACGAGAATTTCCGGAAACGGTCGCGAGGGTGCACAGCTCAATGAAAAGGCAGGAGGCGCTGCGGTTCAGGTGCGGTCGCGCTGTTTCATCCGCCCCAGGGTGATGCGAAGCCTCATGGCGATGAATCCCGCTTCATTCAAAATCCGTCGGCAGGTTCGGATCGCGGAGGTGCTGGAACAGGCGCGTTAATTGCGTCGATAGCGTTCGCATCACGGAGAGCGGTGGGATGGCATCTTCGGCGAAGAAATCAGCGCCTTCGGTTTCGACGCTGTCGGCGGGGCCGCCGCTGTCGATCTCGCAGCGGACGAACAGCTTGTAGGTCGCGTGGAAAATCGGCGGATGGCCCTGGCGGTCCCGGTCCAGGACCATGAGTAACTTCACGGCACGCGTCTGAAACCCGGACTCTTCGAAGATCTCGCGCACGACGGCCTCGGCCGGCGTGTCGCCCGGGTCGGCCCAGCCACCGGGCAGCGTCCAGCCGCCATCTTCCTTTTCCTTGACGAGGAGGATTTTCCCGTCGCGAAAGACGACGCCGCGCACGTCAACCTTCGGCGTGGTGTAGCCCGTTTCCGATGCGAACGTGGCGGCCAGCTTGCCGGGATCGACGCCGGCGCCAGTGGCGACCATCTCAGCGGCGATCTCCTGAAGACGGCGGTATCGTTCGATGTCGAAGTGCCCGGTCCCGAACGTGAGGCCGTTCTGCGCGATCGCCTGCAACTCCCGGCACCACTCCAGCCAGCGATTCGTGCTCATGGGCCGGCATTGTCACGATGGCAGGACGGGAATCTACGATGCGCTGCACAAGTTGCGTGCGCGGGCCGGGATCAATCAGCGGGTTTGTTCTTCCCGTACCACGCGATCGTCCGGGCCAGGCCTTCTTCGAGCGGCGTGCGGGCGGTGAAGCCGAACAGGTCGCTCGCCCGGCTTACGTCCAGGCAGCGCCGCGGCTGCCCGTCGGGCTTCGTGGGGTCCCAGACGACCTGGCCCGTGAAGCCGGAAAGCTTCGTGACGAGCGTCGTCAGCTCGCGGATGCTGATCTCACGGCCGCTGCCCAGGTTGATCGGCTCGGGAGAATCGTATTTTTCCATCGCGAGGATCAGGCCTTCGGCACAATCTTCCACGTACAGGAACTCACGGCTGGCGCCGCCGGTTCCCCAGGCGTTGATCTGGGCGTCGCCATGACGGCGCGCCTCGATGCACTTGCGGACCAGGGCGGGGATGACGTGCGAGGTGTGCAGATCAAAGTTGTCGCGCGGACCGTAGAGGTTCACGGGCAGCAGGTAGACCGCGTTGAGCCCGTATTGCAGTCGATACGCCTGGCACATGACCAGCAGCGCCTTCTTCGCGATGCCGTACGGGGCGTTGGTCTCCTCGGGGTAGCCGCTCCACAGTTCGGCTTCCTGAAACGGCACTGGTGTGAACTTCGGGTAGGCGCAGATCGTTCCCACCTGCACAAATTTCTTCAGCCCAACGGCACGCGCCCGCTCGATCAGGTGCAGGCCCATCGCGGCGTTGGCGAAAAAGTAACGACCGGGGTTGTCGCGATTAGCGCCGATCCCGCCGACTTCGGCCGCGAGGTGGAGGACGACCTGCGGCTTGGAATCGTCGTAAAGACGTTCAACGTCGCGCTCGCGCGTGAGGTCGTACTCGCGCCGCCGGGGGACGAAGATGTTCTCGTATCCGCGCGCCTTGAGCTGTTCGACGACGAAGCTGCCGAGAAATCCGGCCCCGCCGGTGACGACGATGCGATCGCTGTGGGTGACGCTCATACGTGCGTGGGTCGGTAAAGGTTGAGGGAGGAATCGAAGCAGGAAGCACGTTGCCGCCGCTCATACATGCGCGAACGGTCACATCCCCTGGCTCACGCCACGACGGGCCGCACCTTGTCCTGGTCGGCCAGAAGGCGTTCGCGGCGGGCGAGGTTCCAGTCGGCCTCGGTCATCATCCTGGCCAGACCCGTGAAGTTCACGCGGGGCTTCCAGCCGAGGACTTTGCGGGCCTTGGCGGCATCGCCGAGCAGCAGGTCCACCTCGGCGGGGCGGAAGTAACGCGGGTCCACTTCCACGTACTTTTTCCAATCGAGGCCGAGCAGTCCGAACACCTCGTCGAGGAACTCGGCCACGCTGTGAGTCTCGCCGGTCGCGATCACGAAATCGTCCGGCTTCTCCGCCTGGAGCATCAGCCACATCGCTTCGACGTAGTCACCAGCGAAACCCCAGTCGCGCTTGGCTTCCAGGTTGCCCAGGTAAAGCTTCTGCTGCAATCCCTCTTTGATGCGCGTGGCGCCGCGAGTGATCTTGCGCGTGACGAAAGTCTCTCCCCGGCGTGGCGACTCGTGGTTAAAGAGCACGCCGTTGCACGCGAACATCCCGTACGCCTCGCGATAGTTCACGGTCTGCCAGAAGCTGTAGACCTTGGCACAGGCATAGGGGCTGCGAGGATAGAACGGCGTTTTCTCGGTCTGCGGAGTCTCGACGACCTTTCCGTACTGTTCGCTGCTGGAGGCCTGGTAAAAGCGGATCGGCAGGCCGGTGTCGCGGATCGCTTCCAGGAGGTTCATCGTCCCCAGCCCCGTGGCCTGTACGGTGTAGACGGGCTGATCGTAGCTCACCTTCACGTGCGACTGGGCGCCCAGGTTATACACCTCGTTGGGCTGCACGCGCGTGAGGATCTCGCGCAGGCCGATGCCATCAACCAAGTCCCCGTAGTGGAGAAACACCCGCGCCTCGGGGCGATGCGGGTCCATGTACATGTGTTCGATGCGCGATGTATTAAACGAGGAGGAGCGGCGAACAATTCCGTGGACGTCATATCCCTTTGCGACGAGGAATTCAGCGAGGTAAGACCCGTCCTGACCGGTGATCCCCGTAATCAGGGCCTTAGGGCGTGAAGTTCGCATATCGTTGACCATCCCAATCCGCCGAAATTAAACCGCCAATCGCAGTGCCGAGCTAAACCGTAAAGGTAGTGGCAGGGGGGATCATTCGTCAATTGTCGGAATGGGGTTTGTCGGAATGGGGTTGGTGAATGCGCGCGCCGCATTCCGGGCAGCGGTCGCTGCTGGCACGCAGGTCATAGCCACAGGAGACGCAGCGGCCGCCACGCCGAGCGTGGGATCGGCGCTGCCGCCGGACGATGCCGGCCGTCCACCACAGTGCGCCCGGTATTGCGCAAAAGGCTGCCAGACGACTCGCAGGAATCGAATAGCCGCGCGCGACGATCCGATCCGCGTAATTGTTCGATTCGCTGACGAGCGTCTGCTCGAATCGACCTGGCAACGTTCGATCGTCGGGCAACTGCGGCGGGGTGGCGAACCGCCAGTGCGCCGAGAAGTCCGCCACTTCCAGCGGGCCGGCAACGTTGAGATCGTCCAGCGGCGCCGATGGATCGCGCGGCGGGAAGGACATCCGGCTCGCGACACCCACGCGAACATTGCCGCCGCTCGCACACAGAAAGTAGGCGCGCCCGCGCTCGAGCGAAAGCCCGTGCGGCAGTCCCGGCACGCGCAGCCAGAAGCCCGCGAACAAGATGGCAAACAAAAAAGTGAGGAGCAGGGGGAACCGGAGCAGACAACGGACCACGGAAATCATGCCCGGCTGAGGTACTGTCGCGTCTCGGTATTAATGCGGATCGTCTCACCGATCTCGATGAACGGCGGGACGCGCGTCTTCAAGCCCGTCTCCATCTCCGCGTCCTTCATCTGGTTGGTCGCGGTGGCGCCCTTGATGCCTGGGGCCGTATCGGACACCTTCAGGTCCACCGTCTTGGGCATCTCATAAGAGACGATCTTCTCCTCGTGAAACATGGCGGTGAGCGGCGTGTTGGGCTTGAGCAGCAGGATGTCCTCGCCGAACACTTCCTTGGGGATCGTGTTCTGGTCATATGTCTCCATGTCCATGAGCACGTGACCTTCGTTGTCGGAATAGAGGTACTCGACCTGGCGACGGTCAAGCGTCGCCGTCTCGATGTCATCGGTCGCGCCGACGCGCTTGTCCTGGATCGTCCCCTTGACCACGTCGCGCATCTTGAACTGGACCTTGGCGCGCAGGTTACCCGGCGTGTTGTGGTCGGCATTGGTAACGACGTAGAGCTTGCCGTCGATGAGAACAGCCTGGCCCCGGCGAATTTCGCTCGCTCGCATGAATCAATCCTCGTTTCAGCCTAATGACTTCAGTGCCCCGATGCGCTGTGAACCTGCCACACCTGATACGCTTTCCAAGGCTGAAGGGTCGCGAAATGTAACGGCGCCCAGCCAATGAGTCAAATCGCCAGCCCAAGCGTTCAGGTTCCCCTCCGTCGGCTTCAACAGGAGCAAACGGGGTAGCGGCGTACGCCATGTGGCCATATTTTGTGGACACAATGGCTTTGGACTCTTAGGCTAGAGGATATGGCGGACTCACCGGCCAAGGTCAGTCGTTCACGGAGGTGGCAACGCACATCGCGTCCGGCCGGGCAGCGAAGCCTGGGCCTCTCCGGCGGCGGCAGCACCGCTCACGTTATCGCGCAAATGCAGAATGGATTTCCATACACGGCCCTCGTGCGCTTCAATAAGGTGAGCGGGCTTCCGGTCGGGAACATTGCCGCGTTAATCCGGATACCGCAGCGGACGCTGATGCGCCGCAAAGCTAGCGGTCGCCTTCATCCTGAGGAGTCCGAACGCCTCTTGCGCGTTTCGGGGATCTTCGAGAAGGCGGTCGAATTGTTCGAAGGCGACACGGATGCGGCGCGACGCTGGCTCACGGCCCCTCACGCTGAACTTTGCGGTCGATCACCGCTCGAGTTTTCCCGCGCGGAAATCGGTGCCCGGGATGTCGAAGAGTTGATTGGCCGTCTTGAGCACGGGGTATTTACTTGAGCCTTACCGTCTGGCGGATCGTCAAGGCGAAGCTCATCGCAAGCGCGTTCGATGGAGACGGGGCGCGCCGATTCGGAGGCCGATGGAACAGCAGGGGCACGCCATTGGTATACACGGCAGGTTCACAGGCGCTTGCCACGTTGGAGATGCTGGTTCACCTGGAAGCCGGCGACCTCCTGGCATATTACCGCCTGATCCCCGTCACGTTCGATGAATCGACGTTCAGCGTGCTCGACCCATCGATCTTGCCAACAAATTGGAAGACGCGACCCACGCCACGGTCCTGTCGCGAGATTGGCGATGCGTGGGTGGTGTCGGGTCGATCGGTCGTCCTGGGAGTTTCGAGCGTCGTCATCCCTGGGGAATACAACTTTCTCCTGAACCCCGCCCATCCGGATTTCGCCAAACTGATGATCGGCACAGCGCGGCCATTTCGCTTCGATCCACGTCTGCGGCGCTGATGTTTTCGGAGGAGACGGCCGAGGTACGCGAGCCGCGCGCCAGGCGCCCCGATCACCCCACGAATCGCTTCACAATGATCGAATCGTTCTGGCCGCCAAAGCCGAAGCTGTTGGAGAGGGCAACGTCTACCTTCGCCTTCCTCGCCTGGTTGGGGACGTAGTCGAGGTCGCACTCGGGGTCGGGGTGGGAGAGGTTCATCGTCGGGGGCAGTACGTTGTCCCGGATCGCCAGCACGCAGCAGATCAACTCGACCGCGCCGGCGGCGGCGATGAGGTGGCCCATCATGCTCTTGATGCTGCTCACCGGGCAGGCGCGCGAATGCTCGCCGAAGACCGTCTTGATCGCGCCCGTCTCGTTCCCATCGTTCTCGCGCGTGCCCGTTCCGTGGGCGTTCAGGTAGTCGATGTCGGCGGGGGTGAGGCCGGCGTCGCGCAAGGCCTCGCGCATGGCGACGACCGCGCCGAGGCCGTTGGGATCCTGGTCGGTGATCCGGTAGGCATCGGCGGTGGAGCCGTAGCCGACGATCTCGGCCAGGACCGCGGCGCCCCGGCGGGTCGCGTGGTCCAGCGTTTCCAGCACGACCATGCCGGCGCCTTCGCCGAGCACGAACCCGCCTCGGCGAGCATCGAACGGCCGGCTGGCGGCGGACGGGTTCTCGTTGGCGGTGGAGAGGGCAGTCAGGCGGTTAAACCCGGTCACGCCGAAGGGGTGGATCATCGAGTGAGCCCCGCCGCCGAACATCACCTGGGCATCACCACGGCGAAGAATTTCGGTCGCCTCGCCGATCGCCTGGGTGGACGCCGCGCAGGCCGTCAGACAATTGAGCGCCGGGCCGCGTGCGCCTGTTAGCAGGGCGAGGTGCGAGAGGGGCATATTCGGCTCCTGCTCCAGCTCGCGGGTCGGGTTCATCATCTCCCTGGCCAGGTTGGCCCACTTGACCATGTCGAGCGAGCCGGCTTCGGCGTTCCACGCCGAAAGGCAGACATTGGTAAACGCATCAAAGTCCAGCGAACCCTCGCCGCTCCCCAGGTAAATGCCGACCTTGTCCAGGTCGAGCGTGGCGGCGTCGAGGCCGGCGTGCTTCCATGCCTGCGCGCACGCGGCCAGGGCAAAATGGGAATTTCGCCCGGCGCTGATGTGAGGACCCATTTGGGTCACGTGATCGGTGACGTTGAAATCCTTCACTTCCGCGGAGATGGTGGTTGGGAAGGTCGATGCGTCGAATAGCGTCGTCGGCGCAATGCCCGACTCCCCGGCCAGAAGTCGCCGCCAGACTGACTCCAGCGAGTGGCCCATCGGCGTGACCCAGCCCATTCCCGTGATGACGACTCGATTGGCCATGATCGCCTGCGAAAACCGGTAATCCCCGCGCCGATCAGGAAACTCGTCGAAACACCAGCGCCGCATTTTGCCCGCCGAGGCTGTAGACGCTGCTGACGGCGACATCAACTCGCGCTTCGCGCACCTCAGGGCGAACGTTGAGCTTGAGGCCGTCGATCGGCTTTTTCGTGTTGACCGCCGCAGGAATCTTGCCGTGATACAGCGACAGCACCGCGGCAGCCGCGTCGACCCCGCTACCGGCGGCGAGGGTGCCCATCTGCGCCTTGATCGGCGACAGGGGGACGGTGTTGATCGAATCTCCCAGCGCTTTGCGAAAGGCCGTCAGTTCGCTTCGGTCGTGGCCGGGGATGCCCAACCCGTGCGGCACCAGCAAGCCGACGTCGGCCCCTTTGAGGCCCGCATCCTGGAGGGCCTTGGCGATCGCCTTGCCGTAACTGTGGCCGCTCGGATCCGGTTCGATGACGCTGTGCGTATCCTGGCTGGCCCCGAAGCCGACGAGCTCCGCATAGGCGCGGGCGTTGCGGGCCCTGGCGTGCTCATACTCCTCGAGGATGAACAGGCCGCCACCCTCGCCGACCGCGCTGCCGCTGGCATCGGCGTCGAAAGGGCGAACGGCTTCGCCGGGCGAATCGTTGTGCGTCGTACTCACGCGTCCGAGGAGCGACTGCCGCATCAGGTTCATGGGGAGGACTTTGGTCTCGGCGCCGCCGCAGATCGCCAGGTCGGCGTCGCCGCGCTGAATGGTGCGGAACGCCTCACCGATCGCCAGGTGGCTGCTCGCATCGGCACAGGTGATGGTATTGCTCGGGCCCTTGAGCTCGTGAATGATCGTCACGTGGCAGGCGAGCATGTTGGGCAAATACTTCAGCAGCCAGAGCGGCGTGAGCTGGCCCATCCCGTCGCGGCCCCATCGCGGCAAATCCAGGCGATTGCCGTCGCGGGCAACGTGCATGGCCGCCGTCAGCTCGTTAAGGTCAACGCTGACCAGCCCCGCGCCGATGTTGCAGCCGAATCGCGTCGTCGGAATCGTGGGTGAATCGCTGAATGCCTTGGATTGGAGGCCGGCGTCCTGGAACGCATCATCGGCGGCGACGACCGCGAGCTCGATATCGCGCGCCATGACCTTGGTCGCCTTGCGATAGCTCTTGGGGACGAAGTCGCCGATCTTGAACGGCGCGACTTCTCCACCGATTTGTGACGTGAACCCGGACGGATCGAACGAGGCGATCCGCCGTACACCCATCTTTCCGCCCAGCAGCCCGTCCCAGAACGCGCTGGCGCCGATGCCGATGGGGCAGATCACGCCAATGCCGGTGATGACGACGCGTCGTTGCATCTTTTGTCAGTTGTCCGTGGTCAGTTGTCCGTTGTTAAGGCCGGCAGCCACGTCGTTAAATCTTGACGTCCGCACTTTGGCGGTATGTGGTCAGTAGCTCCGTGAACTGTTCCGTGAATACGAAGTTGTGTTCGGGGAACCGGAGGCCGGCCATGTTCTGGTCGATGTGGCTGAACATCATCTCGATGTCGGCAACCGGCTCGACGCCCGCCGTAACCGTACCGCTGATCGCCGCGCCATGTTCGGACAATTGCTCGATCCGAGCCGCGAAGCGGAGCGTATCGCCCGGCCGCACCAGCCGGTGAAACGTCGCCCGCCCGATCTTGGCCAGGATCACCTTCTCGGCAAAGTTGCGCGCCTCACCCACCAGGATTCCCGCCGTCTGCGCCATCCCCTCGATAATCAGGCTGTGGGGAACAATTGGGAAGGCCGGGTAGAGGTCGTGGAGGTGCTCCTCGGCTAGCGTCACGTTCTTGATAGCCGTCGCCGACGTCTTGGGCGTGAACTCCACGAACTTGTCGATCCAGATCCAGCGCATGAAAGGGTTCAGGGTTCGGGGTTCAGGGTTCAGTGTTTACGCTCGGCCACCTCTGGTTGCCGGCGGGCAGTTGACGTTCGAGAGTCTTTTCCATTCCGTTCAGCATCCTCACGCATTCCTGATACCTGTCGCGGAAGGTCTCGTACTGGTCATCGGCGAGCAGGCCTTTGAGTTTCGCGACGAACAAGTGATGGATCGTTTCCAGCGACTCGCCGCGGGCACGATTCACGCCCTCGATCTTGTTGCGAATGTGTCGATCGCTGTGCTTCTCGGCAAGTTGTGCCGGGGCGCTGTTCGAACACCGTCGTACCTGTGACGTCAGTTCGAATCGCTCCTCGCGCGGCCAGGCTTTGGTCAGATCACAAACGTCGACGTACAGCATGCACAGCTTCTGATAAACCTGAAGGTCTTCCACCCTCATGAATTCAGGCACGTTTCCCCGTTAGGGCTCGCTGCTGAATCCGAACCCTTTACGACCTCTTCACTGAACCCTGAATCCTGAACCCCGAACCCTTCAGGAGCCCAACTTCGCTTCCATATATTTCGTGATCGTGTCCACGGTCAAAAGCGATGGGGCTTTATCGACCTCGGGGTCTTTTTCGAACTCGGTGAGGTCGGCGTAGGGCATGCGGCGTTTCAGCTCGGCGAGGCCGTCGGCGGTCACTTTGCCGTTGACGACGAAGCGCGGGTCGCTCTGCATCGACTGGAGGTCCTCGGGGAACAGCTCGTTGCGCGGGATCTTGAAAGGTTTGGTCGGGTCGGTCGTGAACGCCTTTTCCAGGCGGAAGACGATGTCCAAATAGTCGATGCTCTCGGCGCCCAGGTCATCGCGCAGCGTGGCCTTGGGGGTTACTTCCGCCTCGTCCACGCCGAGCGCGTCCACGAGGACTCCCTGAACCTTGTGATAGATCTCGTCATGCGATGTGGCCATGTTCCTTCCAATCCCTTGTCAGGTCGCCGCGGATCAGGTCCCAGCGACGGCGGTTGTTCTCGCGAAGGCGCTCGTCGATCCCGGCCAGCGCCGGATCTCGATCGGCGAGGTTGAAGCAGGCCAACTCCACGCGAAGCTGAACCGCCTGCGCGGCCGTCGCGCCCGCGTCCGGCCCGACGGTGCCGGAGGCTTTGAAGGCACCCCCGCCCTCGGTCATCTTTACCAACTCCACCTCGACCCGCAAGAAGTTGCCGGGCGCGACGAACTGCCCGTACTTCACGTTCCGGGCCTCCCGCAGCACGCAAATCGCGCGCGAAAAGCCGGTGCGGTGATGCAACAGCCACCCCGCCGCCTGCGTGACCGCCTCGAGCATCATCACGCCGGGCAGTACGGGGAATGTCGGGAAGTGGTCGGCGAGGTATTCTTCCGCCAGCGAGACGTACTTGACGCCGACGATCCGATCGTCGGCGAGCTGTTCGATCTTGTCGATGAGATTGAACTTCACGCGATCGTCCGACGCGCCTTCCCTGACCGCCGGCTGCGCACGCTGCCCGAGGGGTGACTTGTATCGGTCGTCCCGCGACTTTGCAAGCGGGCCTCATCGATGCATTCGACAATCCACCGGGCATGATGGGCGTCGCTCGGCTACAGTAGCGTCATGCTTAGTCGGATTCTTTCTTCCTGCGTGTGCATCGTGGCGTGCAGTGGTGCGATCGTTTCGGCCGGCGAGGACTGGCCGCAGTTCCGTGGGCCGAGTGGACAAGGCGTCTCCACGGCTGTGCATTTGCCGACCGAGTGGAGCCCATCCCGTAACGTGGCATGGAAGGCAAGCGTGCCGGGGCGCGGGTGGTCCTCGCCTGTTCTGGCCAATGGACGGATTTACCTGACCAGCGCGGTCGGCGGCAGCGGGGGCGATTCCGCCCTGACGCTACGGGTGATGTGCTTCGACGCCGGGAACGGGAAGACGCTTTGGGACACCGAAGTCTTCCGCCCCGACCCTGGTGCCGCCCGGGCCATGCATTCCAAGAACTCACCCGCCAGCCCCACGCCCATCGTGACCGCGGACCGGCTGTTCGTGCATTTCGGGCACATGGGCACCGCGGCGCTCGACCTCGACGGGAAGGTCGTCTGGAGCCAGACGACCTTGCGATATTCTCCGGTCCACGGCAACGGCGGGTCGCCGGTGCTGGTGGGGGACTCGCTCATCTTCAGTTGTGACGGCGGACACGAGCCCTTTCTCGCGGCGCTGGATGCGAAAGACGGCCAGGTCAAATGGAAGACGCCGCGGAACACGCCCGCTCAGCGCACGTTTTCCTTTGCCACGCCGTTGCTGATCGAGATGGGCAGCGTCAGCCAACTCATTAGTCCGACCAGTGGCTTTGTCGGTGGTTACAATCCGGCCAGTGGTAAGGAACTGTGGCGCGTCCGCTATGGCGAAGGGTATTCGGTCGTCCCGCGGCCCGTCTTCGCCCACGGGCTGCTGTACGTCAGCTCCGGGTTCGACAACCCGATCCTCTACGCGATCAACCCGATAGGCGCGAGCGGCGACGTCACCGATTCGCACGTGGTCTGGACGCATCGCAAACAGGCACCTCTGACGCCATCGGCGCTCGCCACGGGCGATGATCTGTACTTCATCTCAGACGGCGGAATCGCGACCTGCGCCGATGCGAAGACGGACAAAGTCCACTGGACGCACCGACTCGACGGCAACTTCTCCGCCTCCCCGGTTCTGGCCGAGGGGCATATCTATTTTCAGAGTGAGCAGGGGATGGGGTTCGTCATCGATGCCGGCCATACGTTTAAATTGCTGGCTGAAAATGACCTGGGCGAACGCTCACTGGCGTCGTACGCCGTGACCGATGGCGCGATTTTTATTCGAACCGAGAAAACCCTGTGGAAGATTGCGTCTTCGAAGTGACGTGACTTTGCCGTTTGCGATCGTCAGCCATACGCTCTGGGACATGAGCGATATCAAGATCGGATTGATCGGCGGATCAGGGCTGGGCGAGCTGATCCGCGATTCGAACCAGGGCGCCCGGCACGAGGTGGACACGCCGTTCGGAAAGCCGAGTGATGCGATCCTCGAGACGAGCTGGGACGGGTTGCCCGTCTTCCTGCTCGCCCGCCACGGCCCTGGCCACCTCTTCAGCCCCACCCACGTCCCGTATCGGGCCAACCTGTTCGCCCTCAAGAAGCTTGGGGTCACGCACGTGATCGCGTCCGGCGCGGCCGGCTCGCTCCGCGACGATTTCAAGCCGCGCGACCTCGTGGTCGTCGACCAGGTCATCGACAAGACGAGCAAGCGCCCCAACACGTTCTATGAAAAGGCCGCGGTCCACGTGGAGTTCGCAGAACCGTTCTGCCCAGTGCTTCGACGATTGCTGATTGAGGAGGGATCAGGGGAGGGTTCAGGGTTCGGGGTTCAGAGTTCAGGAGGGAAGGAAACCTCGTTGGCTCAAGACCCCGCTTCACTGAACCCTGAACCCTCTTCGAGCCTGAGTCTCAGAGCCGAAGGCCGAACCCCGAACCCTCTACGCGTTCACGCGAGCGGCTGTTACGTTTGCATGGAAGGTCCCGCGTTCTCGACGCGGGCGGAGAGCTGGATGCACCGGCTTTGGGGCGGCGACCTGATCGGGATGACCTCGATGCCAGAGGCCAGGCTGGCGCGCGAGGCGGAACTGAGCTACGCGTTGGTGGCGCTCGTGACCGACTATGATTGCTGGCGCAAGCCGGCAGTGGCGAAAAAGCAATCTGGGACCGGGTCCGAAGTGGCCCCTGCCGATGCGTCCGTCCTTTTAAAGGAAATCATTGCCAACCTTCGCACGGCATCGGACAATGCGATGGCGCTGATTCGCCGGGTGGTCGCGCGGATCGCGCGCGATCCCGGCGCGCTGCCGGCCTCGCCGGCGCACAGTGCCCTCAAGCTGGCCATCTGGTCGGACAAAGCGCAAATTCCGCGAGAAGAGGTGGAACGTTTGGGGCCGCTGTGGATGAAGTATTTCGGGGACGCCGACCATCCCGTCCCAGCGCCGGGGTGAGGCGAACGCTCGGAGTCGAATATGGCCAGCTCCTGGAAGCAACGATCGTTACAGGGATTGGGCGGAACGGCGTCGGTCGCGGCGGCGGCGTTCGTCGCAGGACTTGCCCTGCATGCGACGGCGCAGGTCGCGATCCGTCCCGCCATTCGCCAGCCGCAGCAGCAAGCCGACACCGTCGATACCGCTGAACCGAAAGAAGGCGTCTACGTCAACGATTCTCTGACCGCCAAGGAACAGCTTGGAAAAGCAGTTGAGAAGGAGCGGCAGAAGGAGTGGAACAAAGCGGCGGACCTTTACCAGGAAGTCCTGGAGAAGTACCGCGACCGAGTCATCCCCGCCCCGGTCGGTCCCGACGAGCACGCCAGGCGTTACACGAGCATCACCAATCCCGTCCAGGCGCATCTTGCCAAATGGCCTGCCGCCGGTCTCGATGTCTATCGTGCACGGTACGAGACGCCCGCCGCCACGATTCTCGATTCCGCCCGCCCCGGCGATGCCGATACGCTCAACCGCGTCTACTCTCTCTATTTCGTGACCGATTCGGGGAAGACCGCGGGTATACGGCTCATGGATCTGTACCTGGAACGGGGCGAGTTCCTCGCCGCCGCAACGGTCGGTGAACGCCTCCTGGCGTGGCATCCCAACCTTCTGGCAGAGCGCGCTGGCGTTCGATATCGAACCGCGCTCGCCTACCACCTGGCGGGCGCCCAAAAGCAGGCGACGGCCCAACTGGAACAGCTCCGCAAAGACCATGCGAGCGATCGCGGCACGGTGCGCGGCAAGGACGTGCTGCTCGGAGACTCGCTCGAGGCGGAGATGCGGATCGCGCCGCCGGGCGCGACCGCCGCCAGCGCCGACTTCTGGCCGATGGTCGGCGGCTCGCCCGATCACAGCCGCATCCCCGACGCCGCGGGCAGGCCCGGCGCACGCATTGCCACGATACCGCTTTCCAAGCCGCTCTGGCCGAACCTCAACGCGCAGCAGAAACAGATCGCCGAATCGCAGCATAAGAACCTCGCCGACAAAGGCGGAACGATCGGCATCATGCAGGTTGTGGACCGGGGAGAGCTGTATTTCCAGGATGGGCAACGGCTCTATGCCCGCAGCCTTGAAAGCGGCATGCCCCTGGCGGGATGGTCACAGACGTACGGTGCCGATGGCGCGTATTCCATCCCCAACTTCTGGGGTTCGCCGAGGAACCGGCAGCTCACGCTGACGCTCACCGATCACGTCGTCCTCGCCATCATGGGCCAGCCGGACCGTCAGTCGCTGATGCTGGGACAGCCTCCTCAGGGAGAGGGACGGCTGGTGTGTCTGGATCGAGCGACCGGCAAGGAACTGTGGGCCGCATCGCCCAGCCAGCTCCCCGATGATGCCAAGACGCAGCGGACGCTTCAGCTCACCGGCTCGCCGCTGGTTGTCGGTAACAACGTGCTGGTGATCGGGCGGGCCAGCAAGCAGGCCCAGTTCGAGGACTGCTACGTGCTGAGCTTCGACCTGGCGACGGGCAAGCACCGCTGGTCCTGCTATATCGCCAGCGCTAATGTTTCGGGCGCGATGTGGGGCATGCAGCCGATGATGCTGGCGGAGAACACGTCGCATCTCGCCTATGCCAACGGCCGCGTTTACGTGCAGACCAACCTGGGTGCGATCGCGGCGCTGGATGCCTACAGCGGGACGATCGCGTGGCTCGATACCTATCCGACCAACATCGTCAACCTCGATCCCAACCAGGGCGGATTCAACCCGGTCTTCCAGAACCCCCAGCCCGGCGTCCGCCGTAAGCCCTGGTCGTACAACCCGGTCATCGTAACTGATGGCAAGGTCTTCACGCTTCCGACCGATGGGAAATTCCTGCTGATCTACGACGCGCAGAGCGGCGTGGAACTCAAGCGGATTCGCGTTGACGACCTGCGCGACAAGGACACCAATGGTTGCGATACGCTCCTGGGCGTGTCGGGGAACAAGCTGGTCGTTTCCGGCGAGCTCGATATCATCTGCCTGGACTGGCAGAAATACGACATCGACGCCGCCGATAGACAGGCATCCTGGTTCTGGCTGGAGACGCTGCCGCAGACGATTCGCGGACGTGGTTTCGTAACGACCGATTCGGTATTCGTTCCGTCCGAGAACCGGCTTTACCTGCTGAACATCGCCAACGGGAAGACGAGCGAAGCTTATCCGCCCTGGCCGCGCGTCTGGGAAGAAGGGGAGGAGCCGGGCAACGTACTGGTTACCAGTGACCACGTCATCCTCGCTGGCGCCAACTCCGTCGAGATTTATACCGATCTGGCGATCGCCCGCGCGAAGCTCGATAAGGAAGTGGCCGATGCGCCCGGCGATGCCCAGCCACGCCTGCGTTACGCCGAGGTGATGTTCGTCGCGGGTGAGCCGGACACCGCCCTACAGAAGCTCGATGAGGCGATTCGCCTGATCGGCGGCGCCGCCGGAATGCAGGCGGGCGCTGCGCGCAACCAGGTCTTTCACGACGCCCTTACGTTCGCGCAAAAGCTGTCGGGCGACGAGAGGCCAGAAGTGCACGAGCGGGCATCGAAGCTGTATGACCGTGCCGCCGCGGCTGCGTCATCCCCGATGCAGCAGGTTCATTATCGCATGAGCCGGGCGCGGTTCGATGAGGCCGCCAGGCAGCCCGGCCTGGCCGTGAAGCGATACCAGGAGATCCTCTCCGACCCGCAGTTGCGAACGGTGCCGTTGCTGGATGAAGCCATCGCCGGGCCGGCCCAGGCCGACTCGATCGCCGAAAAACAGATCACACGCCTGAAGAAGAAAGACCCCACCGTCTACACTCCGTTCGAAGCGGCGGCGGTCGCGGCGCTGAAAGAAGCGAAGGAAGGGAAGGACGACATCGCCACCCGCTTGCTCGCGGTCGCACAGTCCTATCCCAATTCCAGCGTCGCGGCGACCGCGTTGATCGAGGCCGCGGATGCTTACGAGGCGGCAGGAACGCCACGCCTCGCGATCCAGGCGGTCCGCCAGCTCTATTTCAAGACGCCCGTCGATAGCCCTGAGAAGGCTCGAATCGACGAGACGATGGCCCGCAATTACCTGCAGCTCACCGGGGTCACGGGTTCGGTCGGCGCGGCCGCCGCCCGGCTGGCCCAGCAGGCGTCGGTCAACGGAGACCTGAAGCTGCAAAAGCCCTTGAAGCTTCCGGACGGACGCATCCTCACGGATACGACGTTCGCTAAGGCCCTGGAGGAGGTGCGCAAGTACAGTGGACGAGAGGCGGCGCGAACGCTGCCCGACTTCCGGCTCCCGCTCCCGGTTACCGCGCCGCCGCCCGTGCCGGGCGCCAAGCGCGTGCGCCGGCAGCCGTTCCTGCCCCCCGGCCCGCAATCGGTCGTGGCCGACGTCAAGTCGCTGGTATTGCCGGTGCGCGAGTTCAGCCGAGCCGATCGTATTGTCGCGTGGACGGGCGCGGGGGGCATCGCGCTCTTCGCCAGCGGGCAAGTGCAGCCGCTCGTCTCGATGGACGGGTTCAGCGATGAGCCGAGAAATTGTGCCTGGGTCGGCGGTAACATGGTCGTCTGGGGCGCCGCGCAGCTCGCCCTGGTGAAGGCAGATCAGTCGAAGCTGGCCTGGAGCATGGACCTCAAGCAGCTTCAGTCGATCGAGGTCGCGCGCGTTGGGGAGGTGGCCCAGCAGGTGCGGCCCAATCCCAATGCGAACATCGTCGTGGCGCCTAACGGGCAGGTCTTCATCCGGCAGAACGGCCGACTGGGCCGGCCCGGCCTCATCCAGCCGATGCAATTGAACTTGCCGCCCCAGCCGCCCCGTCCGCCCGCGGGGGCTGCCGAACAGATCGTCGAGGTTCGTCCGGTCGGGGATCGGGTGCTGGTCACGACCTCAAGCGGTCGCCTCTTCTCAGTTGACCTGGCCGATGGAAAGCTCG
Source organism: Tepidisphaerales bacterium (assembly GCA_038240605.1). GTDB lineage: Bacteria > Planctomycetota > Phycisphaerae > Tepidisphaerales > Tepidisphaeraceae > JBBSDP01. The sequence continues at coordinate 28,159 of JBBSDP010000031.1, forward strand.
CCTGGCAGACACGGTTCAGCGAGCGCGCGGTGGACCGGCTCTGCGCCAATGAAGACTTCACCGTCGTCAAGGTGTCCGATGACACAACGGTCCGGCTCGTCGCGATGGATACGTTTACCGGGCAGGTCCTGGGCAGCAAGACGTTCGTCGCGCAGAACGGGCTGGTCCCCGTGAACCTCGCCCTCTCCGCCGACGGAACGCTCGTCTACACGCTGCCCGACCGGCTCTGCCTCAAGAACCTCTACACGTCCTGGCCCGACAGCTCGGACCGCGAGGTGCAGGGCCCCGCGGGACTTCCGCCGTTCAGTGGCGCGACCCAGCCGGACCAGCTCGTGGTCGCCGAGGGGCGCATCCTGGCGCTGGCCGACAACGGCACCGACAAGTACGTGCGCGTCCACTCGCTGGAGACCGGAAATCCCATCCCGCTCAAGATTGCCTCGCCACAGGGTGACCAGGAAGTCGACCGAGTGCTGACGGCTGGCAAGAACTGGAACGTATCCCTCCGTGTCGTCGGGCCCCATCTGTACGTCGTCAGCGCCGAGGGCGTGACGTCGTACAACCTGGACCGCCCGGCGGAAACGTGGACGAGCGTGGTCCCGGACACGCACTTCAACGTGCGCGACATGTTCGTCGGTCAGCAGTTCCTCGTGCTGATCGACGATGAGACGCCCGCGCCCAACGGCGGCGCGCCGGCGCAACCGGTCTATGGCCTGCGCGCCTTTGGACTTTATCCCGCTTCGCCGACCAACCCGGCCGAAAGCGGCCGTCTCGATTTCAAGGTTGACGTAACCGACCCGGCGGGATTGACCGGTTCGTGGCAGGCGGTCGATGGCGGGTTTTGCTACCTCAGTGCCGACCAGAAACTTCACTTGCTCCGCGGTGCGCGGGCTGAAGCACATTGATCGATTGCTTTGGGTTTGACGCTTATTTGTGGCGGCAATCTCCCCCTCTCCCGGTACGCCGGGAGATGGTCGGGGTGAGGGTCTTGCCAGGAGCTAACGTCCGTCGTTACTCGAAATGCCCCTCACCCTGCCCTCCCCCGGAGTACCGGGAGAGGGGAAGGGAAGAACGAAGTTCGCCACGATCAAGCGTCACACCCGATTGCTTCGCATTCGTCCCTCCGCGGAATCAATCTGGTATCCTGCCAGCGTGCGTCACGCGTATCCGATGATGCTTGATGTGACCGATCGACCCGTGCTGATCGTGGGCGGCGGGGCGGTTGGAGCGCGCAAGGCGCGCGGTCTCCTGCGCGCGGGCGCGCGGCACGTGCGCGTTGTTTCCCCGGCGTTTGATCCTTCCATGCCCGACGGCGTGGAACGAATCGAGGCGGTTTACGACCCTCGTCATCTGGAGGGTTCCGAACTCGTCTTTGCCGCCACGGATCGCGCCGACATTAACGAATCGGTCGTGACCGACGCACGGCGGCGGGGCGCTCTGGTGTGCCGGGCCGATGCTGACGAACAGTCGCCGGGCGACTTCGTGACACCGGCCATGTCGGAACAGGGGCCTATCATCGTCACCGTATCCACGGCGGGTAACCCGGCCCTGGCGGCACGGGTGCGCGATGAGCTGGCGGCTCGGTTCGACCCTAGTTGGACGGCGCTGGCCGCTGCGATGGGTATCCTTCGCCCGCGCATCCTGCATGCGTCAGGGCGCGAGCCGCAGCGCCGGCCGGCGATCTTTCGCGACCTCGCTTCCGATGCCGCCGCACGCGCCGCGGTCGACGGCGGCGCGGACGCGCTCTGGACCTGGCTGTTGGCCCGCTACCCGGAATTTCAACGCAATGCCTGAAGTCCCAACGGGCGGACAACTCGTGATGCTCCTGGTGGCGGTGGTGATGTTCATCGCCTCGGGCGCCGTTTCCCTCAGCCGTCTTGGTGACGGGTATGAGGGCCGCCGCCTGGTCGCCAAAGCATTTCTCTATGCGGGGATCATCCTGGCGGCGGGGGTGCTCCTCTGGCATTCGGCGATGCGCGGCAGCTTTGCGCCGCTCAAGGACAACTTCGATGCGCTGATCTGGCTGGGTTTGCTGCTGGCGCTGTTCCTCTCCTACACCCAGCGGGTGCGGCCGCTGCGCGGGCTGGACTGGTTCGTCATGCCGATTATCGTGCTGCTGCTTGTGTCGGCCGCGGTCTTCGGCCGCGCCAAGCCGCACGAATACGTATCGAGCGCCTGGTCGTGGGCGCACATGGTGACCGCGTACGGCGGGGCACTGGCGCTGTCGGTGGCCGGCGCGGTCGGCGCGATGTACCTGATCGCCAACCAGCGCCTCCGGCACAAGCGCACGGCGCCGCTGGGAAGCCTGGAGCGGCTCGAGCATTTCACGCGGGTTTCGGTCACCTTGGGGTTTTCACTCCTGACGATCGGACTGGTGACGGGACTGGTTCGCGCCCTGGGCTCACCCCACGGCAACGAGCTGGGTCCGCTCTGGTACCGAAGTCCGAAAGTCTGGCTGGCCTTCGGGGCGTGGGCCGTTTACGCACTCGTGCTGCATGCCCCGATCAACCCCACTTTCCGGGGGCGAAGGGCGGCGCTGCTGAGCGTTGTCGGGTTCATCCTGATGGTCGGCGTGCTCATCGCCGTCCAGTTCATGCCGGCGCGGAGGTAGCTTCGACTAGTTGAAATGCAGCGCCTGATCCTCCTGGGACTGAACCACAAGACTGCGCCGCTGGAGGTGCGCGAGCGGTTGGCGTTCAACGCCGAGCAATGTGCCGCGGCGCTCGCCGCGTTTCGCGATCGCTTTCCGGAATGGGAGGCAGTGCTGCTCTCCACCTGCAACCGGGTGGAACTGTACGTGGCCCGCGCGCCCCACGAGCGCGAACGCGAGCATGAGCTGATCGGGTTCCTCGCCGGATTTCATGCGCTGGCGGCGGCGCAGTTCGAGCCGCACGTTTACCGCAAGTCAGACCTGGGCGTCGTCGAGCACCTCTTCTTGGTGGTCAGCTCGCTGGACTCGATGGTGCTCGGTGAAACGCAGATCCTCGGGCAGGTGCGCGAGGCGTATGAGGCCGCCCGCCGGGTGGGGTGCGCGGGAACGGTGCTCAACCCGCTGTTCCAGCGAGCGATCGCGGTGGGAAAACAGGTGATCCATCAGACGCCGCTCGCCGAAGGGCGGGTGAGCGTCGCCAGCGTTGCGGTCGATTACGCGCGGCGGATTTTCGAGCGTTTCCACGACAAGACGGTCCTGTCGATCGGCGCCGGAAAGATGGCGACGCTGCTCCTCCAGGGTTTCGTCGGGCTCGCCCCGGGCAAGCTGCTCGTGTGCAACCGCAACGTCGAGCGGGCCGAGGCGCTGGCGGCTCGGTTCGGCGGGCAGCCCGTGGCGCTGGATGACCTGGCGCAGCATCTCGTCGCCGCCGACATCGTCGTCACGTCGACCGGTGCGCCGCATCCGATCGTCGGGCGAACGCAGTTCGAAACGATCCTGCGCCAACGCCGGTATCGGCCGATTTTCCTGATCGATATCGCGGTGCCGCGTGACGTGGAGGCGTCGGTCGCGCAGCTCGAGAACGTCTACCTGTACAACCTCGATGACCTCCAGCGCGTGGTGATGCAGGGCCGGCTTCAGCGCAGGGACGCGGTGGCAGCGGCCCGGCGGATCGTGGACGAGCAGGTCAACGAATTTGCCGCGTGGCAGCGGCAGCGAGAGCTGGGGCCTTCCATCCACCGACTGTACCGCCGTTACCACGCAGTCGCGCAGGAGGAGCTGGCCCGGACGCTTAACAAGCTGCCGAACGTTTCCGACTCTGAGCGCGCGCACCTGGAGGACCTTGCCCGGCGGATCGTGAACAAGCTGCTGCACGATCCGGTGCAGGTGCTTCGCCGTTCTGAGAACGCTCACGTGCCGATGTCCCAGTACCTGCACGCGATGGAAAAACTGTTTCAGTTGGAGGCCGATGAACACGGCAACGGCGGCGATGGCGATAACGGCGCGCCGGTCGACCCGTCTGGTGCCGACCCGGCAACGGGAAAAGGGGAATGATCCCGCGCTTGCCCGACGGCAGAAGCACTCACGGCACGAGGTTTTCCACCGAACATGGCGCGCATCGTCCACTATCGTCCGGTTAAGCCACCCGTCGATCCGTCGCGCACGTCGTGGTTCACGCGAGGGGCATTGCTCGGTGTCTTCGCGGCCCTCACGCTCATCGGCGTGCTGGCGTACGCGGGGCCGTCGGCGGCAGTGGTCGCGTACCGCTTGTTCGTCGATGGAGTGTGGCTCGTATTATGGCTGGCGGCCGCGGAGGGGGTCGGAACTTTGTGCCTCGGTGCATTCCTGCCGGACGGTGTGACGGTGGCGAAGCCGGTGGATGCACGCGATGCAGGTCCCGGTTCGCCGGCGCCCTTGCTCGCAGTTACATCGGTCGCGCTGGGGCTGGGCGTGCTCGGCCTCTGCGTGCTTGGACTCGGATTAGCGGGTTGGCTTAACCGTGTGACGGCGACCCTGCTCTTGATCGGTGGCCTTGCCAGCGGCGCCCCGCGGTGGCTGCGTCGAGATCAGGGGGATGAGGGCTCGATCGCGCGTCGCTGGCTCGCGGCGCCGGCGACGTGGGAATGGGTGGGTCTGGCCGCGGCGCCGTTCCTGGCGATCGCCATCGTTGGCGCGATGTTGCCGCCAGGCCTGCTTTGGTCCCGCTACGGGGGTGGGGATCCGCACGGATACGACGTCGTCGAATACCACCTCCAGGTCCCGCGCGAGTGGTACGAGGCGGGGCGAATCTTGCCGCTCCATCACAACGTCTTTTCGTATTTCCCGTTTAACGTCGAAGTCCATTATCTGCTCGCGATGCATCTCCGCGGCGGACCGTGGGCGGGGATGTACCTGGCACAGGAGATGCACGTCGCGTTCGTTGCGCTCTCGGTGCTTGCGGTCTACGCCGTCGCGCGACGCGCGGGTTCGCGGGCCTCCGCGATCGTGGCGGCGGTCGTGGTCGCTTCGGTGCCGTGGATGACCCAGCTTGCTTCCGTCGCTTATGACGAAGGAGGATTTCTCCTCTATGCCACGCTCGCGATCGGATGGGCGATGTGGGGTTTGTCTGAACGTCAGCTCCGGATCCGCCGGTTCGCGATCGCCGGCGCGATGGCAGGCCTCGCATGTGGCGTGAAACTGACGGCCGCGCCGGAAGTCGCGGTTGCTCTGGCGATCGCCGCCACATCGCTGTTGGTGATACGCCGCCGTGATCCCGGAGAAGCGCGCGTGGCATGGATTGCGCCGATCCTCGCGTTCCTGTTCACAGCCGGACTGTTCTTTGGTCCGTGGCTGGCACGGAACGTGGCATGGGCCGGTAACCCGGTCTTCCCGGAAGCGACACGTCTGCTGGGGCGCGGCCATTTTTCGGCCGTACAGCAGGAGCGCTGGGAGCGGGCCCATTCGCCGCGGCCGGATCAGCGGAACCTGAGCAAGCGGTTGGACGCGCTGGTCCGGCAGGGGCTGCTAGGCTGGCAGTACGGGTACGTTATTTTTCCCTTTGCGATCGTCGGCGCCGTCGCGGGATATCGGAGCCGCGGGACGTGGTTGCTTGTATTGCTGCTGGCGTTTTTGATTTTCTTCTGGCTTGCCTTCACGCACTTGCAGGGGCGGTTTCTCATCCTGGCGGTGCCGCTGTGCGGGTTGCTGATCGCCCAGATCGAGTGGCGGAGATTCGCGCCGGTCGGCGTGGTGCTGGCGCTGGCGATCGCGATCGCCGGCTGGGTTCCACTGGACCGGGGGATCCGTTCGTACCTCTACGGCAGTGCCACCAGCGGCGCGGCTTCACTCAACTTCGTCGACGTGCTCGGCCGTGAGCAGTTCTGGCCGATGCAGGAATTTACCGAACATGTGCCCGAAGGAGCGACGCTGATCCTCATCGGCGACGCCCGCGCGTTCTGGTTTCCCAATCCGATGTCGCAACTGCGATATCGCACCATTTTTGACGTGGACGCGCCAGCTAATGCCGACGCGATCGAGGCATGGACCGGCGCCTCAGACGCCGGGGCCGGGAAGGATGCCTGGCTGTTCGTCAGTCCGGAGGAATTAGATCGATTTCAGAAGACGTACGCAAAGGTGCCGCAATTGCCCAAGTGGGCCTTGCGAGCGGCGGCCCGCACGGGGAACGGCTCGATGCCATTCATCATCGCGCCGCAACGCGTCAAGCGCGGCGACGGCGGATGAGCATGCCCGCAGCGGCCACGCCGCAGAGTGCAAGTGTGGTTGGTTCGGGTGTGATGATCGCGTTGATCTGGTTTTCGAACGGGGCGATTTCGCTCGCGTAGCCAAGTTGGCTAGTGATGCCCTGGCTGGCGGCAGTGACAAAATTGCCGTTCTTGTCCTGCACGTACAAGCCGTTCGCATCATAGATGGCAGCGTTGATCGCCGTGAAGGAGTTACTGGTGGTGTCAAGGGTAAAGAACTGCGTGATGCCGTTCCCCACGCCCGCCAATTGATAATTGCCTCCGTTGTTGACAAACAATCCGCCGCCCGAGTCGCCGTTGCCGTAGATGCCTTCGTTACCCGTAACTGGATCGAACGTGTAGGAGAGGAAGTTGTTCGCCAGTCCGACAAGCGTATTCTGGCCAAAGCTCTTGTCGCCCATCAATCCCATCGGTCCCGACCAAAGCCAGCCGTTCGGCGTTCCGCCGGTAACCACTGCATTTCCGTGGATGTGCGGACCATATCCGAGGAATGAAGCAGCCGACGGTTCGGTGCCGGCCGTGCCACCGTAGAGCGGGACGATCGAAGCGGAGGGGAACGTCCCGCTGATCGGATCGATCTTGATGACGCGCAGGTCAGAGTTGGGAATGTCGAAAGCCTGGAGGGTCTTGTAGGACTTGGTGCTCACGACCCCTTTGATGGTGGTCGTCAGGCTCACCGAATCGTTGCCGACGGAGCCGCCGAAATGCTGGGCCGTCAGGAAATAGCTCGGCGCAATGACGGTCCCGCCCCCGACGTCCCAGTGAAGCGACGAGTTCCAACGGATGTCGTTATTCGGCTGGGTGGTGATGCCGTTGGCGGCATCGAAGATCATCTCACCGCGCGATTGCGTGGCGCAAATTACCAACACACCCAAGGCGCCTGCCACGGATCCTCTTAACAACATGGAATAATCTCCGCTCCCGCCCACCGGTTCTGAAACCCACTGTTGCAGTTTACCCCGCCGGCGCTAGCGTGACAAGTTAAATGAATGCAATCTCGCTTAAATCAACTCATTTTTCTTTGAGTGATTCAGCCAACACTCTTTTGACGATTTTCCCGGTCGGGCTTTTGGGCAATTCGGGCAGGACGATCACCTCACGCGGACATTTCCACTGGGCCAGACCCTGGTCGCGGCAGAAGTCGCGGAGCTGATCCGCCTGCACCGTCTGTCCGTCGCGCGCGCTGACGAAGGCGGCGATCACTTCGCCGCGAGACGGGTCCTTCTTTCCCATCACCGCCGCCTCGGCAACCGCGGGATGACGCAGCAGCACGTCCTCGATCTCGCGCGGGTAGGCCTTTTCGCCAGCCACGCTGATCATCTCCTTCTTGCGTCCGGTGACGTAGAGGAAGCCGTCGTCGTCAAACTGGCCCAGGTCGCCGGTCTTGAGGAAGCCGTCGGCGGTCAGCGTGGCGAGCGTCTCGTCGGGGAGGTTGTGATACCCCTTCATGACCATCGGTCCCTTCACCCAGATCTCACCGACCTGCCCGGCGGGGAGGGGTTGGCCGTTCTCGTCGGCGATGCGGATCCGTGCCCCTGAAATTGGCTTACCGACGCTACCGGGGCGGATCGATTCCGGCACGTTGAGCGAGATGACCGGGCTGGTCTCGGTCATGCCGTATCCCTCGTAGAGCGGGACGCCGAAGCGCTTCTGAAACGCCTCGCGCAGCGCTGCCGGCAGGGGCTCGGCGCCGGTGATCATCGCGTAGATCGATTCAAAATCCTTCGGGCCGGCGTCCTTGAGGCGGGCAATCGCGCCAAACATGCTCGGCGTACCGAAGATCAGCGAGTCGGCGTGCTCGCGGATTGCATTGATCGTCGCCACGGGGCTGAAGCGGGCGAGGTAGACCATCGTCGCGCCAAGCTGAACTGGCGCCAGCATCATCGCGGTGATCCCGAAGGAATGAAACAACGGAATGATCCCGATGAACGCGTGGCGGCGCTGGAGGTTGGCGTGCCGGATCGCCGCGTCCACGTTGCTCTGGAGATTGCCGTAGGTGAGCATCACACCCTTGGGCAACCCGGTCGAACCGCTCGTGTAGAGCAGCACCGCCACGTCTTCGCTGCTCGGGGAGGGGAACCGCGGCGTGATCGCGGCGGGGGGCGTTTTGGGAAACTGCGACAGGTCCACGACCTTCAGCGGCAGGTCCTTAAGCCGGCCGGCGAGCTGCGGGATCGAAACGACCACGTCGATGCCGCTGTCCTTGATGATGTGGGCCACCTCGCGATCGCCCAGCAGGAAGTTGATCGGGACCGCGGTCTTGCCAGCCAACAGGGTTCCGTAGAAACTGGCGACGAAGCCGGCGCCGCTCGGAAGCAGCAGCCCGACCCGCGGCTGGTTCGTCTGGGCCGAGAGGTACATCCCCAGCCCCGCCGCCATCGCGGCAAGCTGCGCGTAGGTGTAACGGCCGTGGTCGTCGATGACGGCCAGCGCGCCAGGTTCGCGATCGGCGTTGGCGAAGAGCGGTTCGAACAGCATGGTGGGTCCTCGTCGGTGACGTCGTCCCCCCGTTTCCCACGCTGACGCGCGGGCCGGCGGGCGGGCCGAGCCACACGCGGCCCGCGGGCCGCAACCGGACAAAATACAGCAAGAGGCACGGATGCGAAATGCGGGAAGGGCCTGGGTCGGAAGCGTCACGCCATGGTTGATGCTGGCATCGTCGAGCGGATGCGCCCCCGACGTGGCGTCCAAACAGCAGCTTCACTCCGGGTATGAGGCGCTGGGGCAGCACCAGTACGACCAGGCCGACGCCATCGCCAACGCATATCTCAAGAAGACACCAAGCGGGCCGGGCTCCGCCGAAGCGCTTTACCTTCAGGGACGCGTGCACGAGGCGCGGTCCGAAACCGATGGCGATCCTGCCCAGATGCGATCGGAGCTCGATGCCGCCCGCGATGCCTACACGCGCGGACTGGCGATGCCGGCGGTCCCGGCGACGCAGGCCCGGCTCCACGCCGGGCTGGCCAACGTCGCCTATTTTGAGGACGACTACGGCACGGCGGTTCGCGAGTGGCAGCTGGCCTACCCCGCGCTGGAGAAGCCGGAGGACAAAGCCTGGACGCTCTACCGGATTGGTTTGTGCCAGCAGCGCCTCGGGTGGTTTGCCCAGGCGGACCGCAACTTCAACAGGGTCCGCCAGCAGTTCCCGAATACCGAGCCGGCCAACCGTGCCGCGACGCACGAAGGTGCGACCGCGTTCTACGTGCAGGTCGGCGCGTTTTCCGACGCCTCTCACGCCGACAAGACCGCTGCCGCACTGCGAGCGATGGGTTTGAATCCGGTGAAAGCGATGGAACCGGGAAAGCAGCTCGTGCGCGTCGGACCGGTCGCCAACTACGCCGATGCGCGGGCGCTCAAAGCACGACTAAGCCCGCATTATCCCGGCGCGATTATCACGCCCTGATTCACGGAGTCGTTCATCCCAGGCGGGCAAGCAGCATCGACGCGAGCCAGAGCGTGGCGAGGATCCCGACGCAGTGGGTCAACGCCGTGGCGAAAATGAGGGCCGACTGGGCGCGGTCGAAACCCAATCGCTTCATCGCGAACGGAAGCAGCACGCCCGTGAGCGCGGCGAAGAGGTGGGTGCTCAGCGACGCGAGGAATATGACCGCCGCCAGTCCCAGGCGATGGGGATATCGGCCGAAGAGACCCATGGCGGCGCACCCGGAGGCCACTACGCCAATTGCGCATCCCGACAGCAAGCCGACGGTCATTTGCCGGTAGAGCACGCGCCAGAGAAGGCGCGGTCCGCTTTCGCCAACCGCCAGGCCGCGAAGCGTGACGGCCAATGTTTGACCGACCACGATGGTACCCATGCCGACGACCACGATCTGCCAGGCGGCGAGGCTCGGCATCGCGACGATCACGTTCAGGAATCGCGCGATGATGGCCCCGGCAGCCAGCAGGCTGACCAACTGCACGAACAACCATACGATGCGCATGCGAAAGGCCAGTGGCCACGGGCTAAGCAGGCGCTCCTCGGCCCCGGCGCCGAACATTCGCTGCACGTCCTCCGTTGCTTCCTCCTCGACGACGTCGATCACGTCGTCCAGCGTAATGATCCCCAGAAGCCGGTTCTGGTCGTCGACCACGGGCACGGCCAGGAAGTTGGACTTCCGCATCAGCCGGGCCACGTCTTCCTGATCCATCGAGGCGGGCACCCGGGTGACCTGGGTTCGCATCATGGAGGTGATACGGCGGCCGGGTTCGGAAAGGATCAGGTCGCGCATCGCCAGCACGCCGATCAGATGCCGGCGGCGGTCGATCACGTAAGCGTAATACATCTGCTCGAACTGCTCATTGAGCCGGCGCAGCTCGGCAACGGCCTGGGCGACGGTGAAGTCTTCGGGCAGGGCGGTGGCCTCGGTGGTCATGATGCCGCCGGCCGTGTCCGGCGCGTACTGCTCGAGCTGGCGGACCTCTTCGGCATCGTCCGGCTCCATCTCGCCGACGATGGCATCATGCGTTTCGTCGGACACGTGCTCGAGCACGTCAACGCGGTCGTCGGGACTCATCGCGGAGACGACCATCGACGCCTCGGGCGCCTCCATGTCATCCAGCACGGACGCGGCGGCGCTGGGGTCCATTTCCGCGAAGATGCGGCCGGCGGTGTTGGGGTCGAGGTATTCCGCGATGTCGGCGGCCTCGGATGACGGGAGGCTTTCCAGGACGTCGGCGCCGTCGGAGGCGGGGATCTCCTCGATCTGCTGGGCGACATCGCCCGCGGCCCCGGCGGCGATGATGGGCGAGAAGCCGCCGTCGTCGAGCGGCTGCTCGCCATCTGAAACCTCGTCGGCTTCCGACGAGTCAAATTGGTGGCTCGGTTCGTTCATCGATTCAGTTGTCGTCGGTCGTTGGGCCGACGGTGATCTTTCCGCGGTGTGGCCGCGAGGTGGGTCCGGTAGTGGCGGGACCGGTCGCCGGGCCGCTCGTGGGGCGCGTGGCGGGGGGGACGACGTCCACGTCGATGAATGCGCTGAAGTATCGCCAGCCGCGCCCCAGGAGGAGCTGGTCCTTCAACATCTCCTCCGCGCTCTGCTTGACGATCGCCTCGAACTTGGCGCGTTTGTTCACGACGACGGTGACCGGCTGCGTCAGGTTCACCATCTGGTCGTTGAGACCGATTCGGAACGATTCGACGTTGTCGGTCGTCACGTCGATCCGGTTGCCGGTGATCTTCGCGTCGGCGCGCATCGGGTTCTGGAACACCGGCATATATCCGCTGCCGTGGCGAAAGTAGAGCCGGCGGTCCTTGCCCGGCGTGATCGCCTGCCACAACTGGAGCCAGTCGTTGCGGTTGAAGAGCGTATCGGGCCGATTGGACTGGAGCGATAACTCGTGGGGATACAACTCGCGCGTCCGGGCACGCATCTTATCGTACCGCTCATCGGCGATGGCCGGCGTTGGGGCGTGGCCGATGTTCTTCGTCTCCTGATAGTCCACGTCGATCCTCAGGCCGCGCAGGACCTTCACGATGGAGCGGGAGCTGTCCACCTTAACGACGACATCGTCGGCGTCGTGCCAGACGACGGGCAGGACGTTCCGCAGGTTCACGAGGCGAAGCCGCTGCCAGTCCGCGCCCGCGCCGCCGGCCAGCGGGCTGAAGGCGGCGAAATAGGTGGGGTAATGCAGGGCCAGGTTCCACGCCGCATGCGCCGATTCGGAATGTCCGATCATGTAGACCCGCGTTGGGTCGACGTTGACTCGCCCGGCGATGTGAAGCATCGACTGGATGACGCAGTTCATCCCCTCGTAGCTGGGGCCGTACAGCTCGTCGAGGTTGAGCAGCGGCATGAGCACGACGGCATCGGGGTGATGGGCAAGCTCCTCCTGGATCCAGGTATTGTAGATCGCGATGACACGGTTGCCGTCGGGGCGAGGGTCGGTGAGGAAGGCGTTGGGCGTCGGGAGCTTGATCACCAGCGGCCGAGCCTGTGCGCGGTCATATCCGCGCGGCACGCCGAAGAAGTAGCGCACATCGTACGGCCCATTGCGCTCGTTTACGTAAAAGACCGCGCCCCCCTCAATCGCCGGCCAATGCATGCGAAGACGGGCGATCCGTCCGATCACGTTCAGGTCCAGCCCCAGGGCATCGAGCTGCGCGGGGATCGCCTTGCGCTCGGCGGGGGAGCCGGCAAAGTAGCGCTCCAGCAGTTGATGGGCGGTGTAGATCCGCTCCGTGCTCCCGGCCCGGAAGAGCGGGCCGAGCTCAGCGCGGTACATCTCCAGTAGCGTATCGTATGGGATCGTCGGAGATGCGGCGGCGACGGCAGGCGCGGTCGTGGCCGGCGCATCTGTCGGGGGCGGGACAGCGATCGGCGGCTCCTTCGCCGCGCCCCAGGGGGCGCAACAGACGAGCAGGACGATCGCGGTCCGCCACAGCGGCCTGCGCGGAGCGCGGCGCAAGTTCTTAGCGCAGTCCATCAGGCGGACAATCGTATCAGATTCCGGTCAACTTTCCTGAATGACCACGCTCTTGACCGTGTCGCCTTGCTTGACCGAATCCACGACTTCCTGGCCGCTCAGGACTTTGCCAAACACCGTGTGCTTTCCGTTAAGCCAGTCGGTGGCAATGTGGGTGATGAAGAACTGGCTGCCGTTGGTGTTGGGGCCGGAGTTGGCCATCGAGAGGGAGCCGCGCTGGTGCTTCTGGGAGTTGTTGCGAACTTCATCGCCAAAGTTGTATCCCGGGCCGCCTCGGCCGGTCCCTTCCGGGTCACCGCCCTGGATCATGAAGTCCGGGATGACGCGGTGGAACTGCGTGCCGTCGTAGAACTTGTCGCGGGCGAGGAATACGAAGTTGTTGACGGTATTGGGGGCGTCTTTGGTGAACAATTCGCAGACGATCGGTCCCCGAGAGGTGTCGAAGGTCGCGGTGTACTTCTTATTGGGGTCGATCGCCATCTTCGGCGGCGCGTTGTAACTCTTGGCCATTGGCTTGCTCCGTTGGGTTCCGATTGTACCGCCGTCCACGGCAGCGGCGGGGGGCGTAGCCTTCATTTTGGGCAAAGAATGTCAACCCTGCCGATCTCACCTGGGCAGATCGCGAAAAACCTGCGATTTTTGCCGCCGTACTGGTAGGATATCGCTGCGCGGCCCGAAGCGCGGATTTGTGGAGAATGTCTTATGAGAATGTCCCTTGCGGCGCACGCGTTGTTGTCGTGCGTTTTCCTCGCCTCTTGTGCCGAGAATCAGCCGCCCGCGACCGATGCGCGGTCCACCTCCGCCGGCGTCCGATCGACCGGCACGGCAAGGCCTGAATCAGCCTCGGCCAGACCTTCAACCCCGGTGACGGCCAGCGGAGCCGAATTGCCCTCGATTGCCTCACGCGCCACCGGTACGGAGCGCGCCGCGCCCGTTGCGCCGCCGGGCGCCCAGTGGACGCTCTATTGCCAGACCATTCGCGGTCCGGTTCACGTCGAGGAAGCGAGCCGCCTCAAGGCGCAGCTCGCGACTCATCCGGAACTGCACGACTGGTACCTGGTTCATGAGGAAGACAACTCCATCGTCTGTTACGGCTATTACGCCAACATCAGCGACGCCAAAGCGAAGTTGGATAAAAAGAAAATCGAGGCGTTGAATGGGCCGACGGGCCAGCCGCTGTTCGGCAGCGTCTTGTTCCAACCGATCTCCTCGCCCGATCCGGAGGCGCCGGCGGAGTGGAATTTGGGAAACACCCCCAAGCGCATGTACTGGTCGCTTCAGATCGGCGCATACCGTGGGGGTAGCGAGCGGAAGAAGTATGCCGTGGAGGCGGTCCGTGAGTTTCGCAGGTCCGGTGTCGAGGCCTATTACTTCCACGGCCCGACGATCAGCTCCGTCTGCATCGGCGCGTGGCCGATCGAGGCGGTCCGTCGGCAGGGGGAGCGCAACGTCGCCCGCTCCATCGATCCGGATACCTCCATCCTGGTCATGAACGACGTGATGCCGCAATACATGAAACCTGTGAAATACGACCAGAACGGCAAGCAGGTCCTGATCATGGCGCCGCGGCTCGACGTAATCGACCCCAAACTCACTGCCGTCATCCGCAAGTATCCCGAGCATGCGGTGAACGGCGAGGTCATGGTCATCACCGCCAAGGACGGTCAGAAGATTCCGACGCCGTCGTTCCTCGTGCAGATTCCTCACCCTGAGATGGAGGGCCAGGACCCGTTCGCCGGCGCCCCAGACCAGGTCGGCCCCTCTGACCCGGATGCGGTTCGGGTAGAGCATGGCGTGGGCAGTACATTCGACGAGGATCCGAGCACCATCAAGCAGAAGCTGCGGACGCTGGGAGAGCATTAACCCTTGGATCTGCTGATCGCCACCGCCAACGCCGGCAAGGCCCGTGAATTCCGAGAGATGTTGAGCGGCGGTGGCGGACAGGTCACGATCCGGGACCTTTCCGACTTTGGGCCGCCAATGCCGGTCGTGGCCGAGACGGGTTCCACGTTTCGCGCCAACGCCTGCCTCAAGGCGGTCGGTTATGCCCGGGCAAGCGGCCTCTGGGCACTGGCCGACGACAGCGGTTTGGAAGTAGACGCGCTGGCCGGAAGCCCCGGCGTCCATAGCGCCCGCTGGGCACAGCTCCAGGGGACCGGCGGGGGCGATGCGGACAACAACGCCACGCTCCTCAAGCAGTTGGAGTCAGTTCCCGACGACCACCGCTCGGCGCGGTTCGTCTGCGTCCTGGCGCTGGCCGATCGGCAGGGGCAGGTGATCCTGACCGCAAGTGATACGATCGAAGGCCGAATCCTCCGGGAACCTCGTGGGAGCAATGGTTTCGGCTATGATCCGCTCTTCTGCATCGCCGGCTCAGACCTGACGACAGCCCAGTTGGAGCCGGCACGCAAGCATGAGATCAGTCATCGTGGCAAGGCGTTGCGCAGGTTGAGGGCACTCATGGCACGCGCTGGATTACGGTAACGTGCGTGCATGCATGCGTGTGTGGGCGACGTCTGATTTGAATTGAATCGATTTCAAACGAGGAAGGCATGAGTCGGATCCTGGTGGCCGTAAGCAGTAATTACGCCGCGCAACGCGTCATCGACTGCGTTTCAGACTTGGCCCGCCGGCTCGGCGCGGAAGTGCTGGTCGTGCACGTGTCGCGTCCGAGCGCCGGACAGATGCGCGAGCAGGAACAGGCGGAAGGGGAGTCGGCACTGCGTTTCCTCCGCGAGCGACTCCAGGCCCGCGGCATCAACGTGCAGGACCTGCTCATGTTCAGTGACGACATCGCCCGGGCGGTGCTCAATACCGCGGTCGAGCGCGAGGCGACGTTGATCGTCCTGGGCCTGACCGGCAAGAATGTCTTCGCTCGTCTGCTGGCCGGTAACGTGCCGGTCGAGCTGATCAGGAACACGAAGATTCCCGTACTGATCCTGCCGCCCGATTGGAATCAGCACATCTGAGCGGCGCCGTGCACGATCTTAATCTAATTTTTTCGCGCCATGTCTTTGCGTCGGGTAGGGGAACGCTATAATCCCGCCTCTTTTGAATTTCGCGCGAGGGCGCAGGCGTAAGGAGATTCGATCCGATGCAGCTAACCAACGGCCAGGACATGGTTCCCCGGGAAGTATTCTTCACGCGAGGGGTCGGCCGCCACATCCACAAGCTTCAGAGCTTCGAGTTGGCGCTGCGCGATGCGGGGATCGAGAAGCAGAACCTTGTGCGCGTCTCCTCGATCTATCCGACGATCTGCAGGATCATCCCGATGAAGGAAGGCCAGCCCAAGCTCAAGCCCGGCCAGATCACCTTCGTCGTTCTCGCTGAAGCGGCGACGGACGAGCCCAACCGCCTGGTCTGCGCCGGCATCGGGCTGGCCATCCCGCGCAGCCATCCATATGGCTACATCGCCGAACATCACGGCTACGGGATGAACGAGAAGAAGACCGAAGATCTCGTGGAAGACCTCGCCGCCACGATGCTCGCCACCACGCTCAACGTTCCCTTCGATGCCGACAAGCAGTGGGACGAGCGCGAGCAGGAATACAAGCTCAGCGGCGAGATCGTCAAGACCCGCGCGATCGTTCAGAGCGCCGAGGGGGACAAGGCCGGCCTTTGGACCAGTGTCATTGCGGCCGCGGTCTTCATCCTCGAGGAGCCTGCCAGCAGCAACGGCGGAAAGAACTCAGCCGCTTCCAATACGAGTGCCCGCCCGGCGCCGGCAGAAAAAGCCCCGGCAGCGGAAAAGCCGGTTCCGGAAAAAGTCGCTCCGTTCCTTTAAGACCCTAAACTGCCGGCTGCTGCTGGGTCAGGCAGTGGATCGCCCCCAGCCCCCAGATCAATTCCACGCAGTCGATCCCGATCACTTTGTGCTCGGGCAGTTGCCGCTGGAGCGTCTGGATCGCCCGCCGGTCGCTTCGCGCCTGCCCGAAGGTCGGCACCAGCAACGCTCCATTGACGAAGTAAAAGTTGACGTATGTAGCCGGCAGTCGCTGGTCGTCATGCTCGATTATGCCCGGCATCGGGATCTCGACGATCTCGAACGGCCGTCCGTCCTGGTCCTTCAGCTTGCGCAGCCGTCGGAGGTTGTCCTGGAGGATCGGATAGTTCTCGTCCCTCGGATCTTCCTCGACCGCCGTCACGATCGTCGTCGGGTTGATGAACCGCGCCAGGTCGTCGACATGCCCGTCGGTGTCGTCGCCTGCGATCCCGTCGCCCAGCCAGCAGACGTGGCGCTGGCCATAGAAATCCTTGAGGTACTGTTCGATCTGAGTCTTGTTCAGGTGCGGATTTCGGTTCCGGTTGAGCAGGCAGGACGTCGTCGTCAGGATCGTCCCCGCCCCGTTGAACTCCACCGCGCCCCCCTCCATCACGATCCTCGGATAAAAGACCGGGAGTTTCAGCTCTTCGGCGATCCGCGTCGGGACGGCGTCGTCGTCATCGTAGGGCGGGTACTTCCCGCCCCAGGCGTTGAAGCCCCAGTCGACGATTGCCGACTCCGTCTTCCCCCGCCGGTTGCGCAACACGAACGCCGGCCCGTGATCGCGGCACCAGCTTTCGTTTGTCTTGATGGTGTGGAAGAAGACGTTTCCCGTCGGGCAGCCGTGCTCCTTGAGCTGCTCGCGCACCAGGTAGGCCCAGTTGTTGTTGGGGACGTTGATCTCCACGCGCTCGCGCAGCGCGATCTCGCGCATGATGCGGGCGAGGTTCTCCGGCACCGTGTGGTATTTGTCGGGGAAAGAAATTCCCTCCGGCCGCGGCCAACTGAACCACGTCGCCGCATGGCGATGCCATTCGGGGGGAAAACTGTAGCCGAGCGAGGCCGGCGTCTGTTCGAGAACCTTAAGTTTCGCCATGGGAAAGTAAACCTGGAATGAACGAGAGTATCGGGGAGGATGCGAGGCCTAAAGATGGCGATTGCGATTGTTATGTCGCTCTCGCCACGAGTCGGCTGGCCCATTCCGCATCTTGCGGTGAAAGCGGCGGATCGGGCGCTTCGGTATAGTCCACCGCGCCGCGTCGATAGGGGCCACTCTCGTACGCTCGGTTCAAGATGAACTGAAGGTCCAGTGGGACGACCGTCTCTTTCTCGCGTAATGGGATTGGAATACACGGTAGCAACTGCCGTATCGAAAACGGGAACAGAATATAGGTCCCCCGATCCCAGGCTCGATTGACCACGACCAGATAGTCCGATCGTTCCAAAGGCCCGCCGATGAGCAGAGAATCTGGTAGTGGACGGTCGCCGGACCGAAGCAGATCGATCGCCACCAGGCTTGTATCGCTCGACAAAACGTCTGCCTGCTTGTTGACATACGCTTCACGATCAGGTCCCGGACGTTTGTTCGAAGGACTGACGATCTCGATGAGGGTTATCAGCTTGTGACCGCGGGTCGAATCGCGCACTTCAACGAAATGATGTTTGATCGCGTCGTCGAAACACCGCACCTCAATACCGTCCGACAACTCCGTGCGAGCCTGATCGAGGATCGCCGTGGTCGATGCGCCAACCGTGCCCGCCGGCCGGCGGACAACCGTTACGTCAGGGATTATCTTGCGGGGGCGTGGCTCTTCGACAATTCCAATTTCCGGTCGCATCTCGAGCCGCGCGTAATACGGCGCTGGCAGGGACCGATTCAGGGCTCCACGGATTTCCCCAGCAAGCGCGTCATGAAGGTCCGGCCAGATGTCCGGCGCCTCGAGGTATGGATCCATTCCAGGGAAAAATGAGGCCATGCGGGTCTCGTTCGATGGAATCTTAGCACGTCATCGTATCGCGGCCCAATCAGACGGCTTTCGCGTCAATGAATCGTTTGGTCATATCCCCATACGCGTCGATCCGGCGGTCGCGGAGGAAGGGCCAGTGGGTCCGGCTGAACTCGACCTTGCCCAGGTCGCAATCCACGAGCACGATTTCTTCCCGGTCCGGCGATGCCCGGTGCACCACCTGCCCGTCGGGTGAAGCGACGAACGACTGGCCCCAGAACTCAATCCCATCCTCGCTGACCGGCTTCCCGTCGCGGCCCAGCACCTTCTCCACGCCGATGCGGTTGGGCGCGCACACGTAGCATCCGTTGGCGATGGCGTGGGAACGCTGGATCAATTCCCAGCTTTCGTGCTGGGCGTGGCCGTACTGCGACTTCTCCGTCGGATGCCAGCCGATGGCCGTCGGATAAAAGAGGATCTGCGCCCCCTGGAGGGCGGTCAGCCGCGCGCCTTCGGGAAACCATTGGTCCCAGCAGATCAGCACGCCGATCTGAGCGTACGCCGTTTGCCATGTGCGAAAGCCGGTATCGCCCGGCGTGAAGTAAAACTTCTCGTAATAGAGCGGGTCGTCGGGGATGTGCATCTTGCGATACAGCCCCAGGAGCGACCCGTCGGCGTCGATGACCGCCGCGGTGTTGTGATAGAGCCCCTCGGTCCGCCGTTCGAACACCGACGCGATGATGACCGCCCCATGCTTCTTTGCGATTTTGGCGAGGGCGTCGGTGCTGGGCCCGGGGATCGTCTCAGCGAGCTGAAAGAAACTGTGGTCTTCCACCTGGCAAAAATACTGGGAGCGAAACAGTTCTTGCGTGCAGATGATCTTCGCACCCTTCCGGGCGGCCTGCTCAGCAAGTTTCACCTGTCGTTTCAGGTTGTCGGCCGGATCAGCCGAACAGGCCATCTGGGTGAGCCCGACGCGGACCGTGCTGGAACTCACCTGGGTCGAACGTCGGCGGGGGGTGCGTGCGGTCTGTTTCATGTCGTGTAATCGTAGCGGGCCTGGCGTTCGAACGTCGGGCGCGGCGGGGGAGATATAGCCCATCACCGAGGGGGGGGCAATGATTTAGATTGTGTTTTCCCGGCCTGCTTTCGATAATCGATCTTCACATGACACGACCGCGCGCTTTGCTTTGCCACCGTGCTTCGGCAACCCTTTGCTGCATTCTGGCTTTCTCGCTTTCCACCGGCGGCTCCATCGCCCGGGGTGCGACACCCGAAGAGGTGGATAACGCGATCAAGAAAGGGCAGGCGTTCCTTTATAAGCAGCAGAAGCCGACGGGCGGTTGGGAGAACGACGCCGAGCGCAAGGGGAAGGAACACGACTGGGAACACATGCAGGGGGGCACGTTCGGCGGCTTTACTGCGATCGCCACATACGCACTGCTTGCCAGCGGCGAAAACGCGCAGGAATCGCGGGTCGTCAAGGCCGTTCAGTTTCTCAAGAAGGCGGACGTCGTCGGCATTTACGCGCTCGGCTTGCGCTGTCAGGTCTGGCTGCTGATCCCGCAAACTGCCGAGGTCCGCACGAAGGTCGAACACGACAAGCAACTGCTCATCTCATCGATGTTCAAGCAGGGCAACAATGCCTACTTGTGGGATTACACGCCCAACAAGGGCGGGCGCATCGACCACAGCGTGAGCCAGTATGGCGTGCTGGGATTGTGGGCCTGTCAGCAGGCGGGCGTGGAAGTTCCGCGCGATGTCTGGGACGGCATCGAAAAGCGCTGGCGACAACAGCAGTACAACATTGGCGGCTGGGCTTACGACGGGGACGGCAAGGACAGCAAGAATGTAACCGCGTCAATGACCGCGGCCGGCGTGGCCACGCTCTTCATCACGCAGGATTACCTGCATGACGAAGAGGGTCTGAACTGCGGCGGCAACGTGAACAACGACGCGATCGAGAACGGATTGCGATGGATGGGAGAGCACTTCGGCCAGGTGGGCGATACCTACTCGCTCTACGGCACCGAGCGCATCGGCGTGGCCAGCGGATACAAGTATTTCGGCACTACCGACTGGTTCAAGGACGGCGCCGAACGGCTCGTTCGCAGCCAGGCCGCCGACGGCTCGTGGACCGGCGGATACCCCGGCTCAACCCCTGTCCCCTCGACCAGCTTCGCACTCCTGTTCCTTTCGCGTGGCCGGGCGCCGGTCATGATGAACAAGCTCAACTACACGATCAATCGGGCCAATGCCAAGCCGCTTGAGGGCCATTGGAACGAACGTCCCCGCGATGTCGCGAACCTGGCGCGCTGGTGTGGCGCTCGCATCGAGAGCGACCTGAACTGGCAGATCGTGAACCTCCAGGTTCCCGCCAGCGAGCTGCACGATGCGCCGATCCTCTATATCAGCGGCGACGAAAGCCTTCGCTTCAGCGATGCGGAGATCGCCAAATTGCGCGAGTTCATCGAAGGCGGCGGCATGATCGTCGGCAACCCTGACTGCGGAAAGCCGTCCTTTGCCGAGAGCTTCGAAAAGCTCGGCTCGAAGATGTTCAAATACGAGTTCCGCGACCTTCCCCCGTCCCACGTGCTCTTCACGCAGCAGCAGTTCTACGCGCGCAACTGGAAGAGCAAGCCCGTCGTGCGCGGGCTGAGCAACGGGGTTCGCGAGCTGATGCTGCTCCTGCCCGACGTTGCCCGTGCCTGGCAAACCCGCGCCGATGCAACGCGCAAGGAATCGTTTGAGCTGGGGGCGGACATCTTCGAATACGCGGTCGACAAGAAAGGGCTTAACGTCAAGGGAAAGACGCACATCGTCCTGGACAATCCCGCCATTCAACCCACGCGCACCGTCAAGCTGGCCCGCCTCGATGTCGGCGACAACTGGAACCCCGAGCCGGGCGGATGGCGACGCCTCGCCTCGATCCTGCACAACGATTTCAAGGTCGGGGTGACGGTCGAGACCGTGAAGCCCGTGCCGGGCAAGCTGGCCGGCTTCAAGGTCGCCCACCTGACCGGCACCACCAAATTCCAGTTCACCGATGAGGAGCGGATTCAGCTCCTGGAGTTCGTTCGTCACGGTGGGACGTTGATCGTCGATGCGACGGGCGGCTCGAGCGATTTCGCGGACGCCGCCGAAGCGGAGCTGAAGACGATCTTCGGCAAAGAAGCCGCCACCGGGCTCGCCTCCACGGTGCCGCTCGACCATCCGGTTTACCAGTTACCCGGTGCGAAGATCGAGAACGTCGCCTATCGCGTGTTCGCCCGAAAGACGCTCGTCGGCAACGCCAAGGCCCCGCGCGTTCACGCGATCGAGCACGCCGGGAAGGTCGTTGCATTTTACAGTCGAGAGGACCTGAGCACGGGCATTGTCGGCGAGCAGGTGGACGGCGTGCTGGGCTACGACCCGGCCACCGCCACTGCGATCATGCGAAATCTCGTGCTTTACGCGGCCTTCGGCGCGCCCCCGACGACCAAGCCGACCGCCGCAGCGGCGCATTGAACGTCGCTTGCATCGTCATTCCAGGGCAACGCTCTTGCCCGTCTGGGCGCTCTTGTAGATCGCGTCGATCATCCGCATCAGGACGATCCCCTCCGCCGGGCCGGGAACGGCCGGCTGCGACTGGTGAACGGCCTGTTTGAACTGCCGCATCATCGCCGCATACAGCGCCGTTTTGGGGAGCTTCATCGGAGATTCCTTTGCATCGCCCTTGTCGTTGAACTGCCGATAGAGCAGCGGACCCTGAGAGGTGTAGAGATCGATCGCGCCCCGGTCCCCATGAAGGCGGCACAGCGTTCCCTGCTGACGTGGCGGTTGATTGATGGCCCAGCTTGAGGAGAGTTCCAGTGTCTTGCCACCCTCGAATCGGCCCAGGACAAACGCCGTTTCCTCGACAACAGCCTTGCCGGTTGCCGGGTCGGTGGCAGCAGCGGCGCGCTCGCGCGACAGTCGGTCGGCGAAGAGCGCGAAGACGCTGAACGGCTTTGGTTGACCGAGCAGGCTCCACGCCAGATCCAGCATGGCCGCGCCCAGGTCCATCACCACGCCGCCGCCGGAACGCTCCCGATCGGTGAACCAGCCAGTGCCGGTGGGGGTGCCGCGGGTTCGCATCCACGATGCCCGGGCGTGGTACGCGCCGCCGATATACCCCTTCTCCACCGCCTGCCGCGCCGCCTGCTCGGCCGCGCCAAAACGCCGCTGCGCCGCAAACATCAAGATCTTCCCCGCCTTCGCGACAGCAGCTGCCAGCTTCCGCATCTCCCCCGAGTCCAGGCACGGGGGCATCTCGCAAATGACGTGCTTTCCCGCCTTCAAGGCCGCCAGGGCGATTGGCAAGTGCAGGTGGTTCGGCAGGCAAATGCTGACGGCGTCCAAATTCGGGTCAGCCGCCAGCTCAACGGCATCCGCGACCTCGCGCGTTGCGCCAAACTGTTGCATGAGTGTTTTTCGTCGTGCGGGGATGAGGTCGGCCACCGCGGCAATGTGAAATCCGCCGGCATCACGGTATCCCTCCGCGTGCCGCGTCCCGGGCCATCCCGCGCCAAGAATCCCCACCCGAATCGCCTGCGCCATGCTGAAATCCCTTTCGTCGCGGCGGGTTATAGAGTGCCTAAACACATTGATCAACGTGTCATCGAATCCGCCCGATCTTCGCGTGGCGGAGGGGGGACGGCAAAGCTATGATTCGGAAATGTCCGCCCCTACGCGTGAGCAGTTCATCGAGCGGGTGTTGAAGGTCGTGCCCACGCGCTTTCCGCTCGTGAAACTGGCCCGCGGCGAGCAGCCGTTTTCGCTCCGTGTAAATGGGAACGTCGTTTCATTGGAGAACATCTACCGGGTGGTGACGCTTCAACCCAACGATACCCGCCACCACATCGAGCGCTGGATGGTCGAATTGCTCCGCGCCGCCGAGGGCACGCCGGACCGCGCCGGCACGTTTGACGAGCTCAGGGACCGCATCCTGCCGATGGTGATCCCCGAGAACGCCGATCAGGCATACACGCACACCGTCCACCAGCCGCTCGTCTCCGGCCTGATGGTCGCGTACGCGATCGACAGCGATCGCACGATCACCTATATCCCCCGCGAGCAGTTCGAAAGCTGGAATGTCTCGGAGGATGACCTGCATGAGACCGCCATCGAGAACCTGGTCGGACGCAGCCAGGCGCTCAGCGCCCACGCCGCACAGGACGACCGGGAGAACATCAACCTGATCCTCTTCCAGACGGGCGACGGCTACGATACCAGCCGAATCATGCTCCCGACGCTTCACGACCGGCTGCGGGAGCATTTGGGGAGTCCGTTTGCCGCCGCCATCCCGACCCGCGACATCCTGCTGTGCTTTCGAAATGACGACGAAACGATTGCGCTGCTGCGTGAGCAGATCGCCGATGATTTCCGCCGGATGCCGCATCAGGTGACCGACCGCCTGCTGCTGGTGACCGCGGATGGAATTGCCCCGCGAGACTGATCCCCATGCACACGATTCCCCTCTGGCTCCGCGCGCCCCGGACGGGCGCGGATGCATGCCACCGCATGCGAGTGCCGGGCGGATATGAATCCTGGTGGTTTGACGCCGAAGACCAATCCGGTCAGACGCGCGTCATCGCCAACTTCAGCATGGGAGCGCCGTTCGCGCGAACGTACCTGAAGCCGTATCGCCGTTACCGCCTCAGGCCCACCGCGAACCTTCCGCCTTTGCCGCGGGAACATTCCCAAATCGAATTTGAAGTGATCGACGGGAAGCGACGTTTTTTTTCCTCCACGACTACGCCGCTCGACGTGCTGGATGGCGCAGATGACGGCACGGGCGCGGGCGCGTTTCGGTTTCGCCAGCTACCCGATGAAACGATTCAACTGGAGATGGATGACGGAACCGGCAATTCAGCGAATCTGATCTTCCGGACTCACGTCATCTCTCCCCCCCGCGTCATTGATTTGAAGACGAGCGATGGCTTCCTGCATCGATGGATCCTGAGCCGGCCGATGTGCGAAGTTACCGGCGAGGTGCGCACCGCGGCGAACGGGCCAAATCCAGCACGGGTTCACACGTTCAGCGGCCGGGGCTACCACGATCACCGCGTCGGCACCGGCCCGCTTGGACTGAGCGCGAAGCGCTGGCTCTGGGGACGAGTGTTTATAGAAGATGACCGTGCGATCGTATTTCAGTTGATCCGTCCGCGCGACGGCAGGGTGGACGATGTCCAATTGCTCCACGTCGCGGGACATGAAGTCGAACCCGTTTCGGCTGAAGCGCCGCAGGTGAGCTTTGGGGATCGAGTACGAACGTGGTTCGTACAACCGATTTCGTTTGGAGAGTTCCTTCGCCTGGACCGGCCGCGGATGCTTCACTACGGGGCCGCGTACTGGATGGCCTTCGACGCCCATATCACAGGCCGTAAAGACCCAGCGCAGGCATTATGCATCATCGCGCCATAGGGCACGTGGACGTATCGATCTGATCGCTATTTCACTTCGATGCCGATGCGGTTGGTGTGCGTGGTCGTGACGGGCGCGATCGGGACCAGTCGAAAAACCTGCCCGGTGCCGGCTTCGATGCGTTCCTTGCCGTCGCGCATGCTCATCTTCCCGTAGTCGAGGATGTAGAGCGACCCATCTGGCGCGAACTTCACGTCCACCGGGCGCTCGATCAGGTCCGGGTTGCCGCCAAGCTTGCTCGATGGCCCGCCCCGTGTGTTGCGGACGAAGTCCTTGACCTGGTGGTTATCCGGGTCGACACGGACGATCTTGTAGCCGATCGGCCCGAGCAGCTTTCGCCCGCTGGTGGCAAACGGGGCACGGTCACCGCCGAGCGAGACGATGATGTTGCCGCGGAAATCGCGAAAGGGGCCCGACGAGGGAACGACGTCGATCCGCGCCGCGCCAGACAGTGACGGGAACGTCGCCTGAAGCAGGGTATCGCGGTTGGGCGCGAACAAGTGGCTCGCATCCTGGTCGATCAGGAAACGTACCTCGGGATAGCCGGTGCGGTCGATCAGGTCGATCGGCGGCTGATACCGCTGGTCGGTGACGGGCTGGAGGTCGGCGCTGTAGTCCGGCCAGCCGTACCAGGTTCCACCGGGCACGAGGCGAAGTAGCGCGTCGCCGTCATCCTTGATCGGTCGCGTGCCGCGCATCTCCATGCCGTCGTTGGTGAAATAGACACGGCCATATTCGTTGACCACCAGTCCGCGCGGGTAGCGGATGCCATGCGCCTCGACCGTCACCGGCCCGCCCTGTGGCGAAACCCAGTAAATCGCCCCGCTGGGCTTGCCGCTTGTGTGCTCCACCCCGCGGATTCGCGTCTGATTGCTGTGATTGAACCATTGGAACGGCGCCGTTACCGCCAGGTCCGCCGGGCCGAAGAGTCCCGCGAACGGGTTAGGCGTGTCGAAGCGGTAGCCGAGCAATGCCAGGTCGTGCCACGGCCTGTCGCAAAATTCCGGGTGCTGTTTCACCCAGCCGTTGTCCCAATTATCGAGGCCGACCACGCCGCTGTTAGTCGCCGTGCCCACGCCAAAGTAGAGCCGGCCGGCGGGGGAGATCGCCAGATCGGTCACGCCAAAATCACCCTGCGCCGGAAGGCCAGCCACGATCGTGGTGTGCTGCCCCTTGTAGTCGAGCGCGGTGATGACCCCCTGGTCATTCTCGTCCCGGTGCGAGACGTAAAGCCGGCCCTGGTAGAAGAGCATCCCGCCCACCGGGCCGTACATCTTCCAGCCCGGCGTCGGCAGGCCGAACGGGAGCCGGCGGCCCTGCGGGTAAACGTAAAAGAGGCTGCTGTCGGTTCGATACCCGAAGATGCTGACCTCTTCGCCACGCCCTCCCTCGGCGATCAGCAATGAGCTGTGATCGTCGAAGCACATCGCGGTGGGGGCCGTGAGGTTGCGGATGTAGGGCTTGAGGTCGAATCCGCTGGGGTATTCGACGAACCGGCGGTCAATTCGATGCTGCTCGTCGCGCGAGAGCATCCGTGGCCCGTGCGTGCAACCGCCCAGCAACGCCGCCATCAACAGCACCGGCGCCATCGCTCGCGCGATCCGCGTAGCGACGTGGGACGAGCCAGCGGCGTGCCGCACAACCCGAGTCATATCCATTCTCCGTTGCACCACATCTCAACTTCGATGCTACTGCTGGATCGCCGTGCCCGGTCGCCCCGCACCAAAGGGACCGGCGTGCTCTTCGCATCCGCGTCAGATCTTTACCACCCGGACCAGTTCCTTCACGTGCTCGACGCTGCTCTGGAACATCTTCCGTTCCGCTTCATCCAACTCGACCTCGATGATCCGTTCCACCCCTTTTGTGCCCAGCACGCACGGCACCCCGACGAAGTAACCCCCCACGCCATATTCCTTGTCGCAATACACCGCGCACGGCAGGATCCGTTTCTTGTCGCGGATGACCGATTCGGCCATCTGCACGGTGGCGGCGGCGGGGGCGTAGTACGCGCTGCCCTTTTCCAGCAGGGCGACGATCTCCGCGCCGCCGTTTCGGGCCCGCTTGACGATCTCGTCCAGCTTCGTCTGGCTGATGAGCTGCGTGATCGGGATGCCGCCGGCAAAGGTATAGCGCGGCAGCGGGACCATGTCGTCCCCGTGACCGCCCATCAGTAGCGCCTGCACGTCCTCGACGCTACACCCGATCTCAGCGGCGAGGAAACTGCGGTACCGGGCCGTGTCCAGCACGCCCGCCTGGCCGATGATCCGCTGCGTCGGGAATCCCGACGCTTTCCAGGCCACGTAAACCATCGCGTCCAGCGGGTTGCTGACGACGATCATCACCGCATCAGGCGAGTGCTTCGCCACGTTCTGCGCCACGCTCTTCACGATGCCCGTGTTGGTGCTGATCAGGTCGTCACGGCTCATGCCCGGCTTGCGCGGGATGCCCGCGGTGACGATGACGACGTCGCTTCCAGCCGTCGGCTCGTACGTTGTGGCCCCGGTGATCTTGCTGTCAAACCCCTCGATCGGGGAGGACTCGTAGAGGTCCAGGGCCTTGCCGGCCGGCATGCCCTTGGTCTCGGGGATATCGACCAGGACGATGTCCCCCAGCTCCTTGCTCGCCGCCCAATGAGCGGCGGTCGCCCCCACGTTGCCCGCTCCAATGATGCTGATCTTCGCACGACGCATGCTCAAAAGTCCTTTCCTCGTCCGCCGTCCGGGAAAACAAAGCAAACCATGCCGACGGCCGAGCGATTATCGGAAAAGCCCGGTGGGATGCAACGACACGCCGAAGAGCCAACAAAAGGCGGAGTTTGGCTGCACTGGCAGGGCCCTGAAAGTTCGCGTGCGTCCGATAATGCAGGCAGCCATTTTCTCTCCAGAATTCGGCACGCAAACTGTTCAATGCGCTGTTTGGCGGAAGGCCATGAATAACGCACCCACGAAATCTTCACCAGATCCCAGCTAGACCTTATTAAAGACAATTGAAAATTCGCGGCGATCAGGCGCGGGCTATCACGAGGGCGGCACGTCGTCGAAGATGAATTGGCATGTCGTGCGGACCGCGATTCCCCCCGTGCCTTCCACGTCACCGTCAAAGCCGTCGGTCCCGCGTGCAATCTCGCCTGCACGTATTGCTACTACCTTCACAAGGAGCAGCTTCTGGGGCTGCCCGGCCTCCAGGACAACGCATCAATCTCGGATGAGTTGCTTGAGACCTTCATCCGCCAGTACATCAACGCCCAGCAGGCTCCGCTCGTCATTTTCACGTGGCACGGCGGCGAACCAACACTTCTCGGTCTCGAGTTTTATCGCAAGGCCGTCCGGCTTCAGCAGAAGCACGCCCGTGCCGGCGTCAAGATCCTCAATGACATCCAGACGAACGGCATTCTGCTGGATGACGCCTGGTGCGCGTTCTTCCGCGAGCACGATTTTCTCGTCGGCCTGAGCATCGAACTACAACGCCACGCAATTTGGTTATGACAATTATGGCCGTCAGAACCAAGTGACCGCCCCGACCGGCACGATCGCCTTCGACAAGTTCGACGGCCTCGACCGCCTGGCGAGCGCCTGGGTCCGCACGTCGACCGGGAATCTCGTCGATACGGCGGACAACGTCTACGACAACAACGGCGTCGGCGACTCGAACCTGACGCTCGCGACCGCCCACGCCACGCCTGGCAACGCCGCCGGCGACGGTGTCACGCAGAACCTGTTCGACTTCCAGGACCGGCTCGTCGCCACCAAGCGCGGCGTGCTCATGTCCGGCGGCCCGCCCAACCCCCCCAACCCCTCCGGCGAAACTGACGGCGTACACCGCCCCATCGTCTACACGGTCCTGGACAACCTAGGCGAAGTGACGCGGACCTATCAATATGATGGCGACACCATCTCGCTGTCGGACTTTGCGACATCGGCGAATGCCGACGCCGTTCCGACCGCCGATTCCAACAAAGTCCGGTCCGCGACGATTGACAATTATGATGAGCAGGGGCGCGTCTACGCCTCCGCGCAGCTCGACGTGAATCAAAGCACCGGCTTCTCCGGCCTGACCGACTCACAGATCCTCGCCTTGCCGCAGCTCACGGTGAACATGTTCTTCGATCACCGCGGGAACATCATCGAAACCGCCTCTCCCGGCGGATTCGGCGGGCTCACCGCAGGCGGCCTCGTTCACAAATCGCAATTCGACGGTGCCGGCCGGGACGTCAAGGACTCGACCACCGACGGCGGCGTGCTCGCCGGCGCCTCGGCGAACTGGGCCAACGCCGCCACCACGACCAACGATGTGGTGCTTGCGCAAACGCTCAGGACCTACGATGCCAACGACAACCCGATCCTAACCAAGAGACGCGATCGTCTTCCGACGGATGCGACCACTGGTTCATCAGCGATCGGCGACCTGATCGGGCCGTCGGGAACGGGGCCGAACTCGCGCGATTCGTTCGCGGCGGATTACTACGACGCCGCAGACCGTCGGACCGATTCGGTGGATGTGGGAACCAACGGCGGCAGCGCCTACACCCGTCCCTCTAGCGTCCCCACCGGCAGCGACAGCGTCCTGGTCCACCACACCGATTACAACCCCGCCGGAGACGTGCTGGACACGATCGATCCGCGCGGCATCGTCACGCAGTACGGGTATGACCTGCTCGGCCAGACGATCAAGACCATCGCCGATTTTTCCGACGGCACCCCGACCGCCAGCACCAACCAGACGACCACCTACACCTACGACGGCAATGGGAACCTCCTGAGCGAGACAGCCGTCATGCCTTCGGGCACGCCCAACCAGACGACCGCCTACATTTACGGCACCTCCTCCACCAGCGGCGTCTACTCCAACGACCTGCTGGCCAAGATCGAATATCCCGACAAGACCAGTGGCAGCGCCAGCACGTCGGCCGCCGATGACGTGAGCTTCACCTTTGACGCCCTCGGCGACGCCGTGAGCCGGACCGATCAGAACGGCACGACGCACGCGCTCAAATATGACGTGCTGGGGCGCGAGGTGTCCGATTCGATCACCACGCTGGGAACCGCCGTCGATGGTTCCATCCTCTGCCTGGGCTACAGCTTCAACGGCCAGGGCCTGGCCTATCAGCAGACCAGCTATTCCAATGCGGCGGGCACGACGATCGTCAACCAGGTGCAGGACAGCTACAACGGTTTCGGGCAGATCATCGGCGAGTACCAGGCCCACGGCGGCGCGGTCAACACCTCCACCACGCCGCAGGTCCAGTACGCCTACACCGAAGCCGTCAGCGGCAATAACAGCCGTCTCACCAGCATGACCTACCCGAACGGCCGGGTGCTGAATGACAACTACAACTCCGGCATCGACGCCACGATCAGCCGCGTGAGCAATGAGGCTGATGCCGCTGGCAGCGCCGCCGGCTCCCTGCAAACCTACACCTACCTCGGCGTCGGCACGGTGATTGGTGGAATACTAGGGGAATACTAGGGACAGTCACCTATTCTCGCACACGTAAATAGGTGACTGTCCCTGGTGTTCTCAAAGCGTGAAGCGCGGCCAGCCCTACGGCGAAGAGCAATGGACGAAGAAAGTCGCCAAACGACTGGGTTTGGAATCGACGCTGCGAGACCCATGGCGTCCGCGCAAGCAGCAGAAGAAGCAGTAAGACATCTCGTGACGACCTGACCCGTGATCAGGAGGTGCAGGGTTCCCCTTATCTGCGTGCCCGTTACCTCCATAAGGGGGAGCGATCCCCTTCATCTCTCCGGCGGTCAAAAGGAGGAGTGACCCTAATGGCATTAAGTACCTAAGCGGCTGGTAATCTGGACATTGCGTGCTTTGCCTCTTCTCGCATGATGTCGCGGGGACGCACCATCAGATCGTATGGTTTGGGCCGTCGCTTGATCACGCGCGGCTCCAGGCGGTTGGGA
>JBBSDP010000032.1:0-58666 GCA_038240605.1 Tepidisphaerales bacterium
ACGCGTAGCCGGACTGAGAGGTTGGCCGGCCACATTGGGACTGAGACACTGCCCAGACTCCTACGGGGGGCTGCAGTAACGAATCTTCCGCAATGCACGAAAGTGTGACGGAGCGACGCCGCGTGTGGGACGAAGCCCCTCGGGGTGTAAACCACTGTCAGGGGATAGAAAGTTCTGATCATCCCCAGAGGAAGGCACGGCTAACTCTGTGCCAGCAGCCGCGGTAAGACAGAGGTGCCAAGCGTTAGGCGGAATCACTGGGCTTAAAGCGTGTGTAGGCGGATCGTTAAGTGCTTTGTGAAATCCCATGGCTTAACCATGGAACTGCTTGGCATACTGGCGATCTTGAGCGACCTAGGGGCGAGCGGAACAAATGGTGGAGCGGTGAAATGCGTAGATATCATTTGGAACGCCAAAGGTGAAAACAGCTCGCTGGGGGTCTGCTGACGCTGAGACACGAAAGCCAGGGGAGCGAACGGGATTAGATACCCCGGTAGTCCTGGCCGTAAACGATGTCGACTAGATCGTGGTGCCTCTGACGGTTTCACGGTCGAAGCCAAAGTGCTAAGTCGACCGCCTGGGAAGTACGGTCGCAAGGCTAAAACTCAAAGGAATTGACGGGGGCTCACACAAGCGGTGGAGCATGTGGTTCAATTCGAAGCAACGCGCAGAACCTTACCTGGGCTTGACATGCTAGGATTATCCCTGTGAAAGCAGGGTAGGCCCTTCGGGGTACAACTAGCACAGGTGCTGCATGGCTGTCGTCAGCTCGTGTCGTGAGATGTCGGGTTAAGTCCCTTAACGAGCGAAACCTTTGCCCTTAGTTACCAGCGGGTTATGCCGGGGACTCTAAGGGGACTGCCGGTGTCAAACCGGAGGAAGGTGGAGATGACGTCAAGTCCTCATGGCCTTTATGCCCAGGGCTACACACGTGCTACAATGGGGTGCACAAAGCGAACCGAGAGCGCAAGCTGGAGGAAATCGCACAAATCACCCCCCAGTTCAGATTGGAGGCTGCAACTCGCCTCCATGAAGTTGGAATCGCTAGTAATCGCGGATCAGCTACGCCGCGGTGAATGTGTTCCTGAGCCTTGTACACACCGCCCGTCAAGTCATGGGAGCCGGAAATAGCCGAAGTCGCCACACCACTGTGGTGCCTACGCTAGGTTCGGTGACTGGGACTAAGTCGTAACAAGGTAGCCGTAGGGGAACCTGCGGCTGGATCACCTCCTTTCTAAGGGATTACTTAGAAACCTGTGCAGAGCGATCTGCCCAGGAATCTTGTCAGCACAGCCTCGTCGCTAAACACGCGGCCCCTCAAAAGGCCATGCGTCAGCGGGATCGCGATGGCAACATCGCGGGACGGCTTCCGATTCACTTGATTAAGCGAAAGCCCGATCTCGAAAGAGATCGGGCTTTTCTTATTTAAAAAAGTGGGTATGCGATGAAGTCCTGTTCGCCGCTTGCCCGAAGGCGGAGGGACGTCATTTCCAGATTGGCCCGGAGATCGAAAAAAACGTCAAGCTGGAAATCCTTCACCGCAAGAGCGGTGGTCCAGAACGGTTGAACGGTTGGAAGCAGGATTGTCTGCTCTTGATTAGCCAACTGGCCCGCACTCTTAAGAATTGGTGGATCGCGAACTCGGAGCTTTTATCGGAAATTGTCATAGGCTTGTAGTGCGTTCATCGGACGTACGCTTCGCAGTAGCTCGGTGAGTGTTTCTTGTGACGTTTGGATGCATTATGATTGTTTACGATGTTCGGTGATGGCTCGCTGACATTTCGGGAGTTCTTAATGCATGAGCCGCTTCCTCTGGCCGCAATTCAGGATGCGGTACTGGATTACATGCGCGGCGCGCGGGCCATCGCATTGTTCGGCGCACAAGCGGTGAATGCGTACGTCAATGAGCCTCGCATGACCCAGGACGTTGATATTCTGTGCCTTGATCCCGCAAATATCGCCGAACAGTTGTTAAAGTACTTGAATGCGAAATTCCAGATCGCCGTCAGGGTTCGCGTGGTGATGGCGGGTCGCGCGTACCGTCTCTATCAGGTCCAAAAGGCGGGGAATCGCCAACTGGTTGACCTTCGTGGCGTCGATGCGCTTCCTCCGACAGAAGTCGTGGGTGACGTGCAGATCGTGTCGCCGCCGGAACTGATTGCGTTGAAGGTGATTGCTTTCGTGGCTCGCAAAGGCCAGCCCAAGGCGTTCACCGACCGTCGCGACGTCGCGGCGATGCTTCTACAATTCCCAGATCTCAAATCGGAAAGTGGCCAGGTACACGAGCGTCTTCTGGCTGGCGGCGCCGACGCGGCGGTCCTGCAGGCGTGGCAAAGCATCGTGAGGGAGCCGATCGTGCCGGAACAAGACGATCAGGGATTTTGAGCGTCAGCGGATTGAGAGAATTCAGCTCTGGTTCGATCATCGTTTTTCCCAGCCCTCCGCTTTGCAACGAATGACCCTTTCCAATTTCAATCGAATCGGCATAATACCCGGTTCGCGATTTTCGGATGGCTGTGGCAGTCAGGCGCGAAGACGCGTTGCAGTGTTTGTAGCGCTGGAGGTATCCGAGCAATGGGTCCGACGAACGTCGCGCTGGTTAGACTTTTTCAGGCCGATCAGGTGCTGCGCGAGGCGCAGGGCCGCCTCGATGCGGCTCAGAAAAACGTACGCATCCAGGAACGGCGTGTCGCCGACCTCACCGAGAAGGTCACCGCGAGCACGGCCTTCCTCCGCGACCAGCAAGCCACCGCCGCACGTCTCGACCTGGACATCAAGTCGCGCGATGCCCTGATCGATCGCCTTCGCGAACAGCAGAAGACCGCCACCAATTCCAAGGTCTATCAGACGTTTCTCGTCGAGATCAACACGGCGAAGGTGGATCGCGGGAAGATCGAAGACGAGACGATCGCGGCCATGGAAATCGTCGAGAAGTCGCAGGCCGAGCTCGCGACGACCTCGGCGCTGTTGGAGACCGAGCGCACGCGTCTGGCTGAGATGCGTGCACAGGTCGGTGATACCGTCGCGAAGCTCTCGGCGGAGGTCAGCGAACTTCAACCCGCCCGCGACGCGGCGGCAGCCGCCCTTCCCGTATCGGCCCGCAACGCCTTCGAACGCCTCGCCGAACACCACGAGGGCGAGTCGATGTCCGCCATCGCCAAGCCGGACCGTCGTCGAGAGGAATACCTCTGCACCACCTGCAACATGGAGCTGGTGACGGACGTCTACAACAAGCTCCACTCGCGCGACGAGCTGGTCTTCTGCCCGAGCTGCCGGCGGATCCTCTACATCCCCGCGGACCTGCCGCCGGAACTTGCCGTCCGCAAGCCGCGTGAATCGAAAAGGAAGGAATCGGCGCCGGCGCAGCCTCCGCCCTCGAAGGATGCATGGACCGAGGAAGAGTTCGCGACGCGGATCCATCGTGCGGACAACCTATCGCTGGAGGCCAATCAACAAACGCTGCTGGACGCGTTTCGGGGCGGTATCCCCGGGTTGTCAGCGCAGTTCAACGGGCAGGGTGCGGTGAATCCGTCGTACAACGTTTATGCGGACGGAACTGAGCGCCTCATCCTTCGCGTCAATGCCGACGGCCGGATCTTCGCGTTCTGGAATGCCTTTGAAGAGTCCGGACAGGGGGAATTCACGGACCTCTTTCGCTCGACGCTGGAGCCGTTCGTGCTCGATGCGTCCCGGGAGAACGAGTCGATGACGCCGGACGTGCGCAACCTCGCGGCCCTCGACGTGCCGGCATTCCTCACTGCACTGCGATCGCTTTCCGACAAAGTCGTCGAGCGCCGGGCCGCGGATGCGGCTGCTTCGCCGACCGTTTGAAACGCCCGGGGTCGTTTAGGGCGCCGCGATGGGGCCGCGGGCGGGATGGACATGAAGGAACAGATCACCCTGGAGTTCGACGGGGGCAGCCGCGGCAATCCAGGACCGGCGGGGATCGGCGTCGTCCTCCGCGCGGAGGACGGAACTCCGCTCGTGACCCTGGGCCGCTTCATTGGCCGCGCTACCAACAACGTCGCTGAATATCACGCGCTGATCGCCGCGCTGAAAAAGGCCGTGGAACTGGGCGCCAGGCGGATCATCGTCCGTGGCGACAGTGAACTGGTCGTCAAGCAGATGCGCGGCGAGTACCGCGTGAAGCATCCCGACCTCCGTCCGCTTTACGAAGAGGCCAAGCTCCTGTACCGCCGATTCGATGACGCCCGCATCGAGCATAATTTCCGTCACAAGAACGCCCTGGCCGACAAGCTGGCCAATATGGCGATGGATCGCAAGGGGGAAGTCACCGACGTCGATCCCGCCGGCAGCGATGGCCCTTCCGATGCCACGGCGGCGGCGCCTGCGGTCCTCAAGGCTGGCGACCTCGTCACCTGCGTCCGCTGCGGGTGTGAGATCGAAGTGAAGCAGGCCGCGCGCCTGCGGTCGTCACAATCGTTCAAGCCGTTTGTCTGCCAGTGCGGTTCGCAGATGGAAGGGTGACTCGCTCATGTCAGGCCCGTTGCGCATCGGCGTGGTCGGGTGCGGCGCGATCAGCGGCGCCTATTTTTCGCCAACGCGCCGGTTTCCGGGCATTCAAATCGTGGCAGCGGCCGACCTGAACCCGGCCGCGGCACAGGCCAAGGCGAATGAGTTCTCGGTTCCCCGCGTCCTGACAGTTGACGCGCTGCTCCATGATCATGACATCCAGCTAGTGTTGAACCTGACCGTTCCCGCCGCACATGCGAGCGTGTCCCTGGCGGCGATCGCGGCAGGCAAACACGTTTACAGCGAGAAGCCGCTCGGGATTACGCGCGAGGAAGGGGCGCGAATTCTTCATGCCGCACAGTCACAACAGGTTCGAATCGGCGCCGCGCCCGACACCTTCCTGGGCTGGGGCCTTCAGTCATCGCGAAAGGCGATCGACGATGGCCTGATCGGACATCCGGTTGCCTTCACCGCGTTCATGATGGGCCGCGGCCATGAGAGCTGGCATCCAAATCCTCAGTTTTACTATGAACCCGGCGGCGGCCCGATGTTTGACATGGGGCCGTACTACCTGACTGCCCTGCTTACCTTTTTCGGGCCAGTTCGGCGCGTGACCGGCGCGGCCTCGGTTGCAGTGCCACAGCGAAGGATCGCCTCTGGCCCGAAGAAGGGCCAGACGATCGCCGTCCGCACGCCCGACCACATGTGCGGCACGATCGAATTTCGTAACGGGGTTGTCGGGACGATCATCCAGAGCTTCGCCACCTGGCACCCTACCTACGATGAACGCTGGCCGATCACGGTGTACGGCACCGACGGAACGCTGCGCGTGCCCGACCCCAACCGCTTCGACGGTCCGGCACAATTTCGTCTCGCGGCGGATACGGACTGGACCGACGTGCCGGTTTCGTTCGTGAAGGGATACGAGCGCGGCGTCGGGCTGGCCGACATGGCCGATGCGCTTCGGAGCGGTCGGCCGCATCGCGCCAGCGGGGAACTTGCCTTTGCCGTGCTCGATACGATGGCTGGGTTCTTCGACGCTGCCAGCAGCGGTACTGCGTACGAGCCGACGGCAGCTTTTGAGCGGCCGGCGCCGATGGCGCGCGACCTGTGCCTTGCGAACGAAGACCGCTGAACAATTCAGGTTCGCCCGCAGGCATGGGGAACCATTACCGAGCGCACTACTTGCCGGCCATCTGCGGCACGCGTTCGGCGGCAGTGCTGCTGCTGGCTTCCGGCTTACTCTCCACGATCCGCATTCCGTAGAAGCTGCGGTACACGAAGAACAACGCGATCAGGAAGAACGCCGCGGCGAGCAGCAGCCGGCCAACGGTGGGGGATCCATCGGGGTTCTTCAACGTGATCGCCAGCTCGACGGCGAGCAAGCCGAAGAGTGTGGCGAACTTGATGATCGGGTTCATCGCGACGGAGCTGGTGTCCTTGAACGGATCGCCCACCGTGTCGCCGACCACTGTCGCCTTATGAAGTTCCGTTCCCTTCGCGTGCAGTTCGGTTTCGACAATTTTCTTGGCGTTGTCCCACGCCCCGCCGGCGTTGGCCATGAACACGGCCTGGAACAAGCCGCTGAACGCAATGCCAATGAGGTAGCCGATGAAGAGATATTCATTAACGAACGCGGCCGAGAGCGTGATGAAAAACACGGTCAGAAAAATGTTCAGCATCCCCGCCTGCGCATAACGCGTACAAATCGCCACGACCTTCTTACTGTCTTCAGTGCTGGCTCGGCTACCGCCTCCCTCAAGCCGAATGTTCTGCTTGATGAATTCGACGGCCCGATATGCACCAGTGATGACCGCCTGCATGCTCGCGCCGCTGAACCAGTAGATCACCGCCATCCCGCCGATAATTCCCAGAAGGAACGGGGCGTGAAGAATTGAAAGCTTGTCGAGATTGACCGTCAGGCCCGCCGTCAGAAGCATGATGATGGAGAAAATGAGCGTCGTTGCCCCAACGACGGCCGTGCCGATCAACACGGGTTTGGCCGTCGCCTTGAAGGTGTTGCCAGCGCCGTCGTTTTCCTCCAGAAGTCCCTTGGCGTGTTCGAAGTCAGGATCGACGCCGTATTCCTTTTTGAGTTCCTCGCGGATACCCGGCACCTGCTCGATCAGCGAGAGTTCATAAACGCTTTGTGCGTTGTCGGTGACCGGACCATAGCTGTCCACCGCGATCGTGACCGGCCCCATCCCGAGGAAGCCAAAGGCGACGAGGCCGAAAGCAAAGATCGCCGTCGATTTCACAAGCATGATCGACCCAAGCCCCGAATCGGCGCCCCCTATTGTTGAAATTCCATAGGCCAGCGCCATCAGTCCGCCGATGGTCACCCCTGCCACCCAGAAGGCAGAGAAATTTCCGGCTGAAAGCCCGCTCAATACATTGAGCGAAGCGCCGCCTTCCTTGCTCGCCGTCACTACCTCGCGGACATGGCGGCTATGCGTCGATGTAAAAATCTTGGTCACTTCCGGAATGATCGCGCCCGCGAGGGTTCCGCAGGTGATGATCGTCGCCAGCTTCCACCAGAGTGACGTCAGTTCGTGGCCGCCGACGGTCAGATGCGAGAGCAGAAGGAACGACGCGATGTACGTCCCGACGATTGACGTGATCGAAGCGACCCAGACGAGGAGCGTCAGCGGAGCTTCGAAATTCATCGTGCGGACGTCGCGATAGCGGCGGGCCGATATTCCTTCACTAATAAAATAGGACAAAGCGCTCGTGACGACCATGATGAGTCGCATGACGAATATCCAGACGAGAAGCTGGACCTGGAGGGCCGATTGCTCGACGAGCGGCATGCGCGCGCCAACGGAGAGAAGGATGAACACGATGAGCGCCACGCCGGTAACGCCATACGTTTCAAATCCGTCCGCGGTGGGACCGACCGAATCGCCGGCATTGTCGCCGACGCAGTCCGCGATGACTCCGGGATTTCGCGCGTCATCTTCCTTGATGTCGAAGACAATTTTCATGAGGTCGGCGCCGATGTCGGCGATCTTCGTGAAGATGCCCCCCGCCACGCGCAGTGCCGCGGCTCCGAGCGACTCGCCGATGGCAAAGCCGATGAAGCACGGCCCGCTGAGGTTGCGCGGAACGAAGAGCAGGATGAAGAGCATGATGAACAGCTCGATGCTGATGAGCACCATGCCGATGGACATTCCCGCCTTGAGGGGGATTGCATAAACCGGCCGGGCCTTTCCGCCCAATGAAGCCATTGCCGTACGGCTGTTGGCAAAGGTGTTTACCCGCATTCCGAACCACGCCACCGCATAGCTCCCCGCAATACCCACCAGGCTGAACAGGAGAATGATGACCACCTGGGTGGCGCGCCCGTACTCGGTCAGCCCCTGGGCATGCAGGTTCCTGGCAAAGTTGGGGTCCTCGCTTCCGCCGCGCAGAAATCCGAAGTAGGCGACCATGACCGCCGCGATGCAGACCCACAACATCAGGATGAATTTACCCTGGTTCAGCAGGTAGGTTTTGCAGGTTTCGTAAATCAGATCGGATACTTCGCCCATCGATTTGTGGACCGCCAGCGCCTTGAGCTGCTTATAAGTGACGAGGCCGAATACAATCCCCAGCGCAGCGATGATCAGCCCCAGCGCCAGAAGCGTGTGGCCGTCCATGCCGAAAAATGACTGGCTGTGCAGGTCAGGCAGAATGATGTCCGACTCGCTCGCCGTCGCCGCCAGCGGCGAGAACAGCAGCGGCCCCGCGAACGCCGCCAGCAAAATGATCCAGTTCAATTTACGAAATGTCGGCCCCATACGCTTGTAACCTCGTTTGTTTCAACCTCGTGCCTGAAGACGAACTGCTGGCGGATGGTACTTTGCCGTCTGCCAACGGGCAACATGGCTTTGGCCCTGAAGCGGCTGTGGCTGATTTTTCTTTCCAATGGCCGGGCAAAGCGGTGTAATGACAGTGTTGCCGGAGGTTGCCATGTCGCTGAAAATGGCTTTAACGGCGGTGTTTTTGACGCTCGCGCTCGCTTGGATGCCCCTCGGCGCGGGCGCGCCAGCCGGCGGGACCGCCAAGCTGCTCCGGGGGCAAATCGAATACACGCCGCCTGACGGATGGGAGCTTGCGGTCGGCTCGTCCAACGAATCGACCGGCGCGTGGGTGGAGAAGGATGGGCCAGGAATCCTGGCGATCCAGGCGCTGCCGGGCAACGCGATGGTCGATCAGAGCGCCGCCAGGGCGATTGTGAAACAGCTTCACGACAGCCACATGAAGGCGAAGGATGAAGTCGTCCTGGAGCCGTCGCTCGAAACGGATGATCGGTTCGCGATCCGCATTCACGAGCGATTCAAACACAAGGAGAAGTTCGCCGACGAGCTGCACCTCTACAAGCTGGTCGGATCACGCCCGTGCATGCTGACGGTCAACGCGGTCACCGAAGACGAAGCGGCGGCAAAGAAGGTGCACGGCGTCGGGGAAGAAACGCTGCTGTCGGCCAGGTTCGCCAAGAAGGTGAAATAGAACGTGGCGCGTCGGGGAGTTGTTTCCCTCACGACGCGCCACGATTTGCTTCGAGGAAATATCCGAGGCGCTTAGCGCGAAGCCGCGACGAGTAGCCGGGCCGAAAGGGGCGCCCGCGCTTCGCGGATCTTCTTGTCGCAACCGAGGACGAACAGGGCCAAAAGTGCGATCAGGGGCAGTCGCATGCGGTCTCCGCGATAAATGCTCAATGAGCGGCGGCGGCGAGCGTCGGCTTGCGGCCGGCGTCGTAGCGACCTTTCATCTGGTCGTAAATCCAGCGATAGGTCTTTTCCATGCCGTCGCGCAGCTTTGTGTCGGGCTCCCAGTTGAAGACCTTCTTGATCAGCGTGTTGTCGCTGTTTCGGCCGTTCACACCCTTGGGGGCGTCGAGGTTGTAGCGGCGCTTCAGCTTGATGCCGGCGATTTCCTCCACGATGTCCACGAGGCGGTTGATGCTGACGCCTTCGGAAGAGCCGAGGTTGATCGGTTCGTGGAAGGTATCGCTCTCCGCGATCGTGTAGATCCCCTTGAGGCAGTCGGAGATGTACATGAACGAGCGGGTCTGATGGCCATCGCCCCAGATCTCAATGTTGTTGTCGCCCGAGAGCTTGGCATGGATGACCTTGCGGCACATTGCGGCGGGGGCCTTCTCGCGGCCGCCTTCGAACGTGCCGGACGGGCCGTAGACGTTGTGAAAGCGGGCGATTCGCGTCTTGACCTTGAAGTCTTCCCGGAAGTGGCGGCACATCCGCTCGCTGAAGAGCTTCTCCCAGCCGTAGCCGTCTTCCGGCAGGGCGGGATAGGCGTCTTCTTCCTTGAGGAAGACGTCGGTCGACTTGCTGGTCTGCTTCTCGCCGTTGTAGACGCAGGCGCTGGAAGCGTAGAAGAAGCGATCGACGCCGTATTCACGCGCGGCCAGCAACAGGTGCGTGTTGATCAACACGCTGACCATGCACAGGCCCTTGTTGTTTTCGATGAACCCCATCCCGCCCATGTTGCAGGCAAGGTTGTAGACGACGTCGATCCCGTTGACGGCGTTCCTGGCTGCATCGAGCAGGTTCAGGTCCGCGACGACGTTTTCGGCGCCGCGGTGAACCTGATACCACTGATTGAGCGGCTTAACGTCAACGCATCGAACGTGGGAATATCCCTTGGTGAGCAGGTCGGCGACGAGGTGGCCGCCAATGAAACCGCCACCACCACAAACGACCACCTTCTGATTCTTGTCAACCATTTACGCCGCTCCTACGGATTCGTCGTGAAACCAGGGGGGGGTTCGACAGGTCCCACCCATACAAACGGCCGCAGGACCGGGTTTCCGAACACAGTCGTCAGGGCCGAATTATCCGTTATCTCATCGGCCTGGGCAACCTAAAGCCTTAGCTGGCGATCAACTCATCGGATGATCTTGGCGGCTCCGAAGCGCGTCAAGCCGACCGATAACGAATTCCGAGGGCCCCTCTCTGCGCGGATATGCGTATACTCGCGGCATCGACCATGCTCGCCGAACAGGACAATTTCGACTGCTGCCCCGGCTGCCAGTCGGCTATCTCTTTCCTTCCGGCCGCCGCAACATTTTGTCCCAGGTGTGGCGAGCGCCTCGGCTCGCTGTTGGATGATGAGCTTGAGGAGCGATGGGACGACGGTGAAGACGCCGCCGCTCCGTCTTTCTCACCGATCGAAGCACAGCGAAGTCCCATTCTTCTCGGCTATGCCAGGGCGCTCATCCGCCTCGGCTGGCGTTACGAAATGGGTCTGGGGGCATATCGCAACCGCGCCGAAGCCCGCCGTTGCTACGACAAAGCGGCGCGACTCGGGGTCATTTCCAATCAACCGCCCGTCACCGGAACGAACATTGCGGACACGTCCGATCAACCGTCGCCCGCTCGGTCGAGCTGACCCGAGGGGAAGTCGGATCAGCCCAGGAGTTCACCATGTCCTCTGGAGCCGTTGTGGAACACGGGCAATCCGATTCGCGAAGGATTTCCTATATCCAGTTGCTGAAGCAGACGGTATCGGAATGGATGGAAGACAACTGCCCGCGCCTGGCGGCGGCGCTGGCATTCTACACCTTTCTTTCCATCGCACCCCTCATGGTAATCGCGACCAAAGTCCTGTTTCTCTTTTTGAACCCGGAGACGGCGACGAACAAGCTTTGGAGTCAGATCGCCGCGCTCGTCGGGGATAAGGGGGCCGAAGCGATCAAAGAAATGACAAAGAGCGCTGGGCAGTCTGGGTCGGGAATCGTTGCGACGATCGTCAGCTTTATCTTATTGCTCTTCTCGGCGACTGGGGTTTTCGTCGAACTTCAGGATTCGATGAATATCATCTGGGAGGTTCGCCCCAAACCAAACCAGGGGATCTGGGGTTTTATCCGCACACGAATGCTCTCGGTAGCGATGGTCTTCGCCATTGCATTCATCCTCTTGGTGTCATTTGTCATTGGCACGGGCTTAACCGCCGTTAGTTCGATGATCGCGCCTGGGGTTGCGGCGTTATCTTTCGTCGCGGCGACGGCTATATCCCTTGTCGTCGTCACCCTGCTGTTCGCGATGATTTTCAAATACCTTCCCGATGTGCGGATCGAATGGAGATCCGTCTGGATCGGCGCCATTTTCACGGCGGTATTGTTCGAACTGGGCAAATATGGTTTGGGCCTTTACTTCAAATATGGATCGACGACGTCGGCGTATGGTGCGTTCGGATCATTGGCCGCGCTGCTCCTCTGGGTTTACTATTCCGCGCAACTGGTCTTTTTCGGCACCGAGTTCACACAGGTCTATGCCAAGGCCACCGGCCATCGAATCGAGCCCAGTGCGCACGCGGTATCACGGTCGGAGCAGGAGCGGATCGCGGCCGGCATTCCACATGAGCAAACGCTGGCCGCAGCAGCCGGGCAGGCGCCTGCGCCGGGCGTGGCTCACCGGCCGCCGCATTATCCGCCGGCACAGGCCACCAACGGCAATGGCTCACGAAGCGGGATCGGACGCAGTGCGCTCTTGAGCTGCCTTGGGTTCGCAGCCGGGACCGCCATCACCTACTTCGGGCGCGGTCGCGCGGCATCGTTGGCGAGCCGCTATCGTGGCCGCATCGCTGAGCGAAACGCCGCCCTGGAGCTGCAGAATCGAATCGGCGAAGTCGAGAAGCGATGCAAACGGGTTTCCCGGCTTGCCGATCGCGTGGACGAGATTGAGCTTGAAGATCGTCTGAAGCACGTTGAGCACATGCTGCGGTCGACGGCTCGCCGTACAGTGCCGCCGAAACGGGATGGGCGTGACCGGAAGCGTCGCGTCGCGGATGCGATCCGGTCCATTCATGTTTGAACGGCGGGAGGCGGTTGTGGCATCGACTGGTGGCCAGGTGGCGTGTTCGGGCAGGCCAGTCGCGCGGCCCGATCCCGGTGCGTCCGCGCGCCGCTTCGCGGAGGGACCGGACCTTCTCATCTGGATTGGGATCTTCAAGCTTTTCAAATGTGTGATGCTGCTGACCGCCGGGGTGCTTACCCTCCGGCTGGCGAACGGCAACATGCTTGTGATCCTCAGCCACTGGGTGAGCTTGATCCGTGCCGATCCGGACAACCGGTTCATCCACTTCATCGTCGCCAAGCTGTTCGCCACCGATCCGCGGCGGCTGGATCTGATCGCGGTCGGCACGTTCCTCTATGCGTCCATTTTTGGCACGGAAGGGATCGGCCTACTGCTCCGCAAGCGTTGGGCGGAATACTTCACGATCGTCTCCACGGGGCTGCTGATCCCGCTGGAAATGTACGAGCTGATTCGTCACGTAACGGCGTTAAAGGCGCTGATTCTCCTTTTCAATGTGACGATCGTGGCCTATCTGATTTGGCAGGTTCGACGTACGGCTCATCGCGATCGCTCACTTCACGAGCGGACCGCGCCTCACCATTGATCAACCAATGGGCCACCGACCCGACGTCGATCGCAAACCTCCAGGCACAAGCCCCTGAAAAAAAAGACTTTGCGGCCAGTGCTGCAAGCGTGGAGGACACGCCTTTTTCGCCGGCGCGGCATAGAATTCAAGGCTCATTTCGCGATAATGGAAGCGCTTGAAAAACGTCGCCGCGGGATGCGGCGGACGTGGGCATTGGGCACCGCGCACGGACCTGCGCGTTTCGCGCGGTATCACGCTTGGAGTCGCTAGATGGCTGATGAGAAATCGAAGGATGGATCCACCGACGCCGTT
Organism: Tepidisphaerales bacterium; assembly: GCA_038240605.1. GTDB lineage: Bacteria > Planctomycetota > Phycisphaerae > Tepidisphaerales > Tepidisphaeraceae > JBBSDP01. Next base: position 13,168 of record JBBSDP010000032.1, read on the forward strand.
GCGCCGGATTCGACTGCGCCGGCTGCCGCCGCCACCAGCGGCTCGTCTGCGCCGCACGTGGCGGGGAACTATGACGAGAGCCAGATCCGCGTCCTCAATGACGTGGAACACGTCCGCACGCGCCCGGGCATGTACATCGGCCCGACCAACGCGCGCGGGTTGCATCACCTCGTCTACGAGATCCTCGATAACTCGATCGACGAGGCCCTGGCCGGGCACTGCAACAGCATCCTGGTGATGATCAACGCCGACGGCAGCGTCAGCGTCGTCGACGATGGCCGCGGCATCCCCGTCGGCATTCATCCCACCGAGAAAATCCCCACCGTCGAAGTTGTCTTCGCCACGCTCGGCGCCGGTGGAAAGTTCGATCACAAGGATGGTTCCGCTTACGGGACCAGCGGTGGCCTGCATGGCGTCGGGGCGTCGGTCGTGAACTTCCTTTCCGAATGGCTCGAGGTCGAGGTGAGCCGGGACGGGAGGGTCCACCACATGGAGTTCGAGCGCGGGTTCAAGAGCAGCGACCTGAAAGTCATCGGCTCGCGGGCCAAGACGGGCACGAAGGTGACCTTCAAGCCCGACCGCGAAATCTTCGACTTTCCCGACAACGAGTTCAAATACGAAATGCTCGCCAGCCGTCTGCGCGAGCTGGCGTTCCTCAACGAGGGATTGCAGATCGCCCTGGAGGACGAGCGCACCGGCAAGCGCGAGGAGTTTAAGTACACCCAGGGGCTCATCGAGTACGTGCGTAGCCTCAACGACGGCAAGAACGTCCTCCATCCCAACGTCATCTATTTCAAAAAGGAAGATCCGGAGAATCGCCTGCTCGTCGAGCTCGCGATGCAGTACAGCGACGGCTACAACGAAACGATCCTCACGTTCGCCAATAACATCAACAACCACGACGGCGGCACACATCTCAGCGGATTCAAGACCGCGCTGACCGGCACGATCAACCGGCACGCCGAAGGGGCCGGCTGGCTGAAAGACACGCGTCCGAGCGGCGATGACGTGCGCGAAGGTCTCGTCGCGATCGTCAGCGTGAAACTCCCCGAGCCGCAGTTTGAGAGCCAGACGAAGGACAAGCTGCTCAACGGCGAGGTTGAATCGTTCGTTCAGCAGGCGGTGAACGAAAAGCTGGCGACGTACTTTGAGGAGAACCCGAAGGAGGCGAAGGTCATCTTCGAGAAGGGAATGCTGGCCGCCGAGGCTCGCGAGGCCGCCCGCAAGGCGCGCGAACTGACTCGCCGAAAAAATTCGCTCGAGGGCGGCAGCCTGCCTGGCAAGCTCGCCGACTGCCGAAGCAAGAGCAACGAGGATACCGAGTTGTTCCTGGTCGAAGGTGATTCGGCCGGCGGCAGCGCCAAGCAGGGCCGCGATTCCAATCTCCAGGCGATCCTGGCGCTGCGCGGCAAGCTGCTCAACGTCGAGAAGGCTAACCTGGTGAAGATGCTGGCGCACGAGGAAATTCGCACGATCATCAGTGCGCTGGGATGCGGGATCCGCGAGGACTTCAACGTCGCCAAGCGACGATACGGCAAGATCATCATCATGACCGACGCCGACGTGGACGGCAGCCACATCCGCACGCTTCTGCTCACCTTCTTCTTCCGGCACATGCAGGAGCTGATCCGTGTTGGGCGCGTCTACGTCGCCCAGCCGCCGCTCTATATGGTCACCCGCCGCAAGAAGAGCGAGTACGTCCTCAACGAACGCAAGATGCGTTCGACTCTGACCGAGCTGGGACTGGAGAACACGTCGCTTGTCATCCGTGCCCCCGACACCGGCAAGGAATCGCGCCGGCTCAGCGGTGACGAGTTGCGCCGCGTGGTCGAGCTGCTCGGCAAGCTGGAGGAGCTGGTCAAGGTGATCCAGCGCCGCGGCATCGACTTCGCCGAGTTCCTGGCCCGCCGCGATACCGCCGGCCGGCTGCCGCTTTATCGCGTGATCGTTGAGGGAGAAGAACGGTATTTCTATTCCGCCGCTGAGCGTGATGAATACCTTCGCGACAATCACTTCGTCGTCGCCGATAATGACCTGAACAAGGCGACTGCCGGCGACGCCGGCGACACGGCCGAACGGCCGGCTTCGTCGCCCTTGGCGCTGTCTGCGGGTAACGGCCAGGGCGCGGCGGCACATCAACGGCTTCAGAAGAACCACGAGCTGCACGAAGTGAAGGAGATGGAGAAGCTCTTCGCTCAGCTAGAGCAGCACGGGCTATCGATCGACGACTACTTCCTGACCCAGGAGGAGTCGGTCAGCGGTGAAAAGCTCCCCACTCGTTACGCCCTGGAGAATGACACCCATACTTATGACGTGGCCGGTGTTGCCCAGGTCCTTCCTGAGATGCATCGCATCGGCAAGATGGGCATCGAGATCAAGCGATTCAAGGGCCTCGGTGAGATGAACAGCGAGCAACTCTGGGAAACGACGCTCGACCCCAACGTCCGCGTGCTGCTCCGCGTCACGCTTCACGAAGCGGCTGAAGCCGAGCGGATGTTCAGCGTCCTGATGGGTGAGGACGTGGAGCGCCGCCGGCAGTTCATCGAAGATCATGCGCTGGAAGTAAAGAACCTGGACGTCTGATCGACTTCCTTCGTCAGATGTCGAAGTGACACTGCCCACATTCCAAGTCGACAACATCCGCGTCGAGAGGCAGCAAGCGATGGATCGCCTGGGCGAGGTCGCGGTCAATACATGCCATTCTGAAACATTCCCGATCAGCAAATCTACAGGCGCGCGGTGGCGCTGGCACCCGTGGATCGCAAGGAAGTCGCAGAGCTCGGTGATGACCGAGATGGGCCTGGACTGGCGCGTGAGTTGGCGGAGGCCGTTATAGGCGGTCCTGCACCGGGTTGACGACGGAGCCGTAGCTGGCCGCGTTGTAGCTCGTTGATGATCCCCTTGGGATCGGTAGTCGATTGCTGACTCAGTGGCACGCCTCCTGCGTGTGAGGGGCCGTTTGAACTCCGCCCCGAACTGCCTACTATTGCCTCCATATGAAGAACTCGCCCTCCGCCGATTCGATCGGACGGCTCGTCGCTGCGCGCCCGCTGCGGGAGCTGGCGCGCACGCTGGCCAGGACCAACGCGCTCAGTGCCAGCGGGCTGTGGGGGAGCAGCGTGGCGGCGGTCGCGGCGGCGCTCCAGGCCGAGCTGAAGCGGCCGGTGATGGTGGTCTGTGGGCACTTGGACGAGGCCGATGACCTGGCCGACGACATCGAGCTCTTCGCGGGCCGTCGGCCGGATGTGATGCCGGCGCTGGAGCTGGGGGGGACGCTTGGCAAGCTGAGCGAAGAACAGGTTTCCAACCGCCTGTCGCTGATGGCCCGGTATGCCGGCGGGATCGAATCGAACGCCCTGATGGTCACGCCGATCCAGTCGCTGATGCAAGCCGTCCCGTCGCGCAAGCAACTCGAGCAGTTGCTCCTGACGCTGACGCCGGGCACGAAGCTGGAGCCGGAAAAGCTGATCGTCTGGCTCGCCGAACACGGATACAACCGGCTCGACCAGGTGGAGGTGCCGGGCGACTTCGCGGTCCGGGGCGGCATAATCGACGTCTACATGCCCGGCGAATTCGCCGAGTCGGGTGAGCAGGTGGGTCTCACGGCTCGCATCGATTTTTTCGACGATCAGATCGAGTCGATCAAGCGGTTCGATCTGGATTCGATGGGATCGCTTGATGCGCTCCAGTCCCTCCGGCTGGTGGACCTCAAGGGGCAGTTACCCGAAAGCGGCGAATCGGCCAGCCTTTTCAGCTATCTGCCACCGGACACGATCGTCGTCCTCTGGGCCCCCCTGGAGATCGCCGAGCAGGCGAAGAGCTACCTGGACCGGCTCCCCGATGTGAAGGGGATGTACCCGCTGGCGGCGGTCTTGCGCCAGGCGTCCACGTTCGCCCGGCTTGAATTAAGCCAGTTCGACCAGGGCAGCTCCGCCGGCCCAAGCTTTCTGGGTGATGCGCGCGAAGTTCCGCACGTTCATCTGCCGATCCGGTCGCTTCAGCGCTTCGAGACTGAAGCGAAGAAGGCGATGGCGGAACTGGCCGAGCTGACCGACACGACCGACGTAACCGTCTTCTGCGAAAACCAGGGAGAAGCGCAGCGATTTACGGAGCTGGCCGAGTCCGAGCGCCCGGGTCTCGTCAACCAGATCCAAGTCTCCGTCGGGTACCTGCATCGCGGGTTTGTGTGGGATCAGTCGGAGGGTTCAGGGTTCGGGGTTCAGGGCTCAGGGGAAGCAGAAGCGTCTGGCCCGGGCCAAAGTCCCGCTTCACTGAACCCTCAACCCCGCACCCTGAACCCTCCCGTACGACCTCTCGCGCTCCTCGGTCATCACGAGCTCTTTCACCGTTACGAGCAGCGACGGCGGGTGAAGAAGGTGATCGCGTCGCGGCCGGTGGACTCGTTCCTGGACCTGAAGGCGGGGGACTACGTCGTCCACGTCGCGCATGGCATTGCGCGGTTCACGGGGATGCACACGATTGCCAAGGATGGGCATAACGAGGAATACCTCACGCTTCGATTTGCAGAGAATGCGACGCTGCACGTTCCCGCCGCTCGCATCAACTTGATTCAGAAGTACATCGGCGGCTTCAGTGGCCACCCGCAGCTCTCGCGCCTCGGGAGCGGCGTCTGGGAGAAACAGAAGGCCAAGGTCGCCGAAGCGGTGATGGATATGGCGGCCGAGCTGCTGGAGATCCACGCGGCGCGAGCCGCCGAGATGGGCACGCCCTTTCCGCCGGATACGGAGTGGCAGAAAGAGTTCGAGGCGGAGTTCCCGTACGAGCCGACCGTCGATCAGCTCACCAGCGCCGACGAAATCAAGCAGGACATGCAGAGGCCCCGCCCGATGGACCGCCTCCTGTGCGGCGACGTCGGATACGGCAAGACCGAGCTGGCGATGCGCGCCGCCTTCAAGGCGGTCGAGTACGGGAAGCAGGTGGCGATCCTCGTGCCGACGACCGTGCTGGCGGAGCAGCACTACCGTTCGTTCCGCGAGCGGATGGTGAACTATCCGTTCGCGATCGATTCCATCAGCCGTTTCAAATCCTCCGGCAAGCAGCGCGAGACGGTGCAACGGCTGGCGAAGGGTGAGATCGACATCCTGATCGGCACGCACCGCCTCATCAGCAAGGACGTGAAATTCGCCGACCTGGGGCTCGTCGTGATCGACGAAGAGCAGCGCTTCGGCGTCACCCACAAGGAACGGCTCAAGCAGATGCGCAAGACGGTGGACGTCCTGACGATGTCCGCCACGCCGATCCCGCGCACGCTGCACATGAGCATGCTGGGCCTGCGCGACATCAGCTCCCTGACGACCGCGCCGCAAGACCGCCGGAGCATCGTGACCGAAGTGATGTCGTACGAGCCGCAGCGCGTGAAGGCCGCGATCCTGCGCGAGCTGAATCGCGATGGGCAGGTTTACTTCGTGCACAACCGGGTGCAGAGCATCCTGGAGATGGCCGAGCAGATCCAGCAGCTCGTCCCCGACGCGCGCATCATCACCGGCCACGGGCAGATGGGCGATGGGGAGCTGGAAGAGGTGATGCTCAAGTTCATCCGCCACGAGGCGGACATCCTGGTCTGCACGACGATCATCGAGAGCGGCCTGGACATCCCCAACGTCAACACCATCTTCATCAACAACGCCGACCGCTTCGGACTCAGCGAACTGCACCAGCTTCGCGGCCGCGTCGGACGCTACAAGCACCGCGCGTACTGCTACCTGCTGCTCCCCGCCGATCGCCCGATCACGCCGATCGCCGCCAAACGGCTCAAGGCGATCGAGGAGTACAGCCACCTTGGCGCCGGCTTCAAGATCGCGATGCGCGACCTGGAGATCCGCGGCGCCGGCAACATCCTCGGCCCCGAGCAGTCGGGGCACATCGCCTCGGTGGGTTATGAGATGTACTGCCAGCTCCTGGAAGAGGCGACGCGCCAGCTCAAGAACGAGCCGCGCAAGGCGCACCCCGAGGCGCACGTGGACATCGGCGTCTCCGCGTTCCTCCCCAAGACCTACATGCCCGGCGACCGCCAGCGGATGGACCTCTATCGCCGTCTGACACGCTGCACCGACCTGCACATGCTTCAGATGCTCGAGCAGGACATGAAAGATGCGTTCGGCGAACCGCCGCGCCAGGCGATCATCCTCTTCGCGATGACCGAGCTTCGCCTGCTCGCGCAGACCTACGGCATCGTCAGCATCATCCTCAAGGACCCCGACGTGGTGTTGACCGTCGACGATGCCACCAAGGCCCAGACCGCGCTCACCGGCGCGCCCGGCACACTGCGCGTGATCGACGAGCGGACGATCTACCTGCGAATGCCCAAGACCTACCTCGAGTCCGAAACGCTCCTGATGGTCCTTCGCAATCTGCTCCGCGGGGCGTATGACCGGGAGATGAACGCGATGGCAGCGCCGCCGACAGCAGCAGCGCCTGCGCCTCCCGCTCCGCCTGCCAAGACAGGGCCGCGCAATCTGGCCCCACAGTCCACTGCACATGGACGTTAAGTCGCCATTACTTGCCGACCAGTGCGAGTGCGATTCGGCCCAGGCGACCCTTGCCCGCCCCCACGAGTCGTGCCGCGAGCGATGCGCCAATCGGCCAGGAAGCAAGTGAGCCGCCAATCCTGCAAGCCGGCCGGCGGGTCCGCCACAAAGTGCGGTACCGAGCGCGCAAAGTGATTGCGCCGCTCTCGGACCAGGATTTTATCCCATCAGCGAGCGCCTCGACCGCCAGCTCCGCGCTGCGCAGCGCCAAGCCCATGCCCTCGCCCCCGATCGGTTCCAAGGCGGCGGCGCTGTTGCCGATCGGGATGGTTCGGCTCGGCCAATGATCGACCACGCGATGCCGTGGTAGCGACGAAGCGAGGATCGGACCGAGCGGCGTCGCCTTGCTGACCCGACGCCCCAGCATCCGATTTTCGGCGCAGAGTTCAGTGAGGAGCAAGCCGAGGTCACCACCCACCGCGCGAACGCGATACGCGGGAACGCTGAACGCGGCGTTCCATCGGCCGTCTTCGATCGGCGCGAGGCCGCCGTAGCAGCCGTCGCAGCCGAACAGCTCGATCGCGTCGCGGGGACCGTCCACGCCAGCGAAGTGCGCCTTGATTCCCAACTGTGTGGCCGTGCTGACACGGGTCCGCTGCGCGAGCGCCTTTCCGTTAGCGATGATCACGAAAGATGGTGAAAGCGTCTGGACCGTGTTGTCGGTTAGATCGCGCGTTCGCAGCTCGGGCCTTCCGGCTGACGCGACAAATTCGCATCGCATTGGCTGGCGGATCACGATGCCCGCAGCGCGCGCCGCGTTCAGAAGGAACAGATCGAAGGCGAGCCGGGAGAGACCGGCCATCGGCCGCGGTAGCGGGAGCGTGGTGGAGGTGCCGTCGGCGGCATGAAGTCCGGCGGTGGGCAGCGTCACCGCGCCGAGCGCTTCGATGCCGCTGGTGAGGCCGGCGCGATTCAAGACCTCGAGTCCGAGCGCGCTGAGGCATTCGCCGCAAACCTTGTCGCGTGGGAAGCGATGTTGCTCGATCAGCGTCACCGCCCAGCCGCGCCGAGCCAGCAGGAGCGCTGCGAGGCTGCCCGCCGGTCCGGCGCCGATGACGGTGACATCGCCAATCACAACAGCGCATTCTATGCGATGCCCGGATGCCGGCGCGCAACCGCGGCACATGGCTCAACGCGAAGGAAGGAGGGGCGAAGGGGCTATTCGGGCGTGCTCAAGCCCCGGCTGGCAACGGCGCGGCGCTGGCAGGCTCGGCGGCGCGCTTTTTGAGGAGGTCCAACTTCTCGCGGACTTCCTGGGCGATGCGGGAGTTGGGGAACTCCTTGTTGATCTCGTCGCCCACCTTGATCGCCTCCGTCCATTTGTGGTCGCGGACGCAGTTGGAGAAGGTCGAGCCGAGGTTGCTGAGCTTTTCCTTAAAGACGCCGCGGGCCGTCTCCTGCATCGACTCGGCTTCGGATGGAGTGAGGTAGGGGTCGAGCTGCTTGAGGATCTCAATGCTGCCGTCCACGTCGTGTCGCGCGACGGCTTCCTGCCAGCTTGTCAGCAATTGCTTCTTGTGTGCCTGTCGCCGGGCGTCGATCTCGTGCGGCAGGTTCTTCACCTGTTCGTTGTCAGGGAACATGCCCATGAGCCGCTCCGCCTCGCGCAGCGCGCTGTTCCACTGCTCGCTGCGGGTGTGGCGGTCGATGACCGCGATCACGTCGTTGATCTGCCGGCGGACGCCTTCCTGCCGCTTGGCGCGGATCTCACCGCGGAGCCGTTCGGCTTCCTGGCGGTAACCGAAGATGCGCTCGACATCGTCGGCGAGGGCGGAGGCGGCGTCCCAATCCTGCCTGGCCGTCTCCTCGTGAATGGCGCGATGCAGGGCATCGCGGTCCTTCTCGCGGAACGCCACGGACTTGGCTCGATCGCTGAGCAATTGCTGCTCGCTCATCAGGTTCAACAGGATGGACATCTGGTCGAGGCGTTCGATGATCGGCGCTGAAAGCTCGTCAGCGCTGTTGCGCTCCAGCAGGCGGGCGGTGGCCAGGACGTTGGCGATGGGCCAGGTGACACCAATCGCCACCAGCGAGATCGCGCCGGCCGCGACGAGAACCCAGCCGTTGCCGTTGTGGGGGGGGCGGGCGACGAGAAAGATGCCGATCCCCAGGACCACCAAGGCGAAAATCGATGTGATGCTATAGCAGGTGAGAATCGGAAAACGACGCTTTTCCACGGTCACCTCGGAGGCTGGAACACAAGTTGTCGGATCTACGAGCAGAGTCTAAGAGTCGCGCCAAAAAGTGTCAATGAGTGACCCGTTGCGGCGACAGCGCCAATTGCGGAATTAGCTGCGGGGGGCGCGGGCGGGTGGCGGGGCCGGCGCAGGCGAAGGTTTTGGTGCGGGCACCGCGGTTTTTGCCGGTTCTGCCGACGGCAGGGGCGCCGGCGGACGCGGGATGGCGCTGATCAGCCGTTCACGCTCCGCGCCCATAAGCCGCAGCATCATTAATGCGGCAATGCCGATCCCAATGATGAGCAAAATGTGGGGGAGCACGGGCTATTCATCGGCTCGACTGCGGCGGAACATCAATCCTGCCATGGCTCGCGCGCTGCCACGACGGTGTCTGGCGGGCCTTGGGGGGAGTGGCTAAATTGACGCGGTCCGCGTCGCGAACCGCATCGTCCCCTCACTGCCCGGAGGAACCCAGCATGAACCGTCGCGATTTTCTCAAGGCCGGCGCCGCCACGCTGACGCTCTCGTCAATCGGTCCGCATTTCGTTTCCGCGGCCGCGGCGGGAGAGAAGCCGTTGCGCGTGGGGCTGATCGGCTCCGGGTGGTACGGGAAGATCGACCTGCTTCGCTTGATCCAGGTCGCGCCGGTGGAGGTCGTGTCGCTGTGCGACGTGGACAAGCAGATGCTCGCCGCCGCCGCCGATCTGGTGGCGACGCGGCAGGCATCGAAGAAAAAGCCACGGACTTACGCCGACTATCGCGAGATGCTCAAGGCGAAGGACCTTGATGTCGTCCTGATCGGAACGCCGGATCATTGGCACGCATTGTCGATGATCGCCGCGGTGGAGGCGGGGGCGGACGTCTATTGCCAGAAGCCGATCAGCGTGGACGTGGTCGAAGGCCAGGCGATGCTGGCGGCGGCGCGCAAGCACGAACGCGTGGTGCAGGTCGGGACGCAGCGGCGCAGCACGCCGCACCTGATCGACGCGCGCGATCGCGTGATCCGCGAAGGGAAGCTTGGGAAGATCGGCCTGGTCGAAATTTATTGCTACTGGCACATGCGCGCCGCCGAGAACCCGCCCGACATCGCGCCGCCCGATTACCTCGACTACGAGATGTGGACCGGCCCCGCGCCGATGCGCCCGTACAACAAGCTCGTGCATCCGCGCGCCTGGCGCGCTTTCATGGAATACAGCAACGGGATCGTCGGCGACATGTGCATCCACATGTTCGACATGACCCGCTGGATGCTCGACCTCGGCTGGCCGCGCCGCATCGCCTCCAACGGCGGCATCCTCATCGACAAAGCCAGCAGGGCCAACATCTCCGACACCCAGTCGATCACGTTCGACTACGGCGATCTCCAGGTCATCTGGCAACACCGCACCTGGGGCGAATCACCCGATCCCAAGTACCAGTGGGGCGCCACGTTCTACGGCGACCGCGGCACGCTCAAGGCCGGCGTCTTCAGCTACGACTACACGCCGTCGGTTCAGGGAGAAAAACCAATCCACCAGGATTTTCTCGACGAGACCGAGAAGTATCCGGAGGACAAGACTGAGAAGGATCTGGAGATCTTCGCTGCGAGCGCCGTCCGCCGGCACATGCGGGATTTCGTGGGCGCCATCGCTTCGCGCGGCAAGCCGGTCGCGGACATCGAGCAGGGATACATCTCGACGGCGAGCTGCATTCTCGGGAACCTTTCCATGCAACTGGGGCGCGAGCTGGCGTGGGATCCGATCAAGCAGCAGGTCGTGGACGACGCCGAAACAAATCGGCTATTGCGGCGGCCGTATCGTGCGCCTTGGACGCATCCGCAACCGCCATCGGCCTAAGTGACGTATACGCCGGGGCGGTCCCGCTTCATTCCCGAATTGGGAGGAATCAGCGTTGTCTGAGCCCGAGCCGCTCAACCCTTACCTAATCCTGTCCCCAGGCACGCAGGTCGTCGTGCTGACGGAGGTTCGCGGTCCCGATGGCAAGTGCGTCCATCCCCGCGGCGCCGTCGGCGTCGTTGTCGGGTCGCCAACGGACTATTGGCACAGTTACCGCATCCAGTTTCCCGATGCGTTCGAAGCCATGTTCCGCCGGCAGGAGTTAGCGGTCCTGTCTCAATACAAAGGCGGCGGCGTCATCCGGAGCGGAGTGGTTGCCCATGACCGCGACCCCCTGAGCGAATATGACCTGTACACGCATGTGATCTATCGATGCGTGGTCGGTTCGCGGGCGTATGGATTGGACGACACCGAAAGTGATAACGATCGTCGGGGCGTTTACCTGCCGCCGGCCGAATTGCATTGGTCGCTGTATGGGGTTCCCGAACAACTGGAAAATCCGGAGACCGAGGAGGTCTATTGGGAGGCGGCGAAATTCGTCAGTCTTGCCCTCAAAGCCAATCCTAATGTGCTCGAATGTCTCTACACCCCGTTGATCGAGCATGCGGCGCCGCTAATTCAAGAGTTGCTCGAAATGCGGCATCGCCTCCTCTCCAAACTGGTCTATCAGACCTACAACGGCTACGTGATGAGTCAGTTCAAGAAGCTGCGGAGCGACTCGCGCAATAAAGGGCAGGTCAAGTGGAAGCACGTCATGCACCTGCTCCGCCTGCTGATTTCCGGTGTCACCGTTTTAGAGGAAGGGTTCGTTCCAGTACGGGTGGAAGAACACCGCCAGCGACTGTTGTCAGTTAAGCGGGGCGAAGCCGACTTCGAAACGTGCGAGGCCTGGCGGCTGGAACTGCACGCACGCTTCGACAGGGCTGTCGAGCGGACCACGCTGCCTGAACGACCAGACTACGCCGCGGCCAACGACTGGTTGGTACGGGCGCGCCGGAGCATGGTGTCGGAAAAGGGGCGGACATGACCGAAATGGACCCAAGGCTTCTCGTTCAGGCAGATATCCAGCCATATCCGCTGCTATTCGCTACGATCAGCGGCGCACACCTGTACGGCTTCCCTTCGCCCGATAGCGACTACGACCTACGCGGTGTGCACGTGCTGCCGCCGGCTGAGGTCCTGGGGCTGAACGAAGGGCGCGACACGATCGAAACAAATCGCGTCATCGACGGTTTGGAGATCGATTTGGTCACTCACGATGCCCGAAAGTTTTTCGGGCTGATGTTGAAGAAGAACGGCTACGTGCTCGAACAGCTTTACTCGCCGCTCATCGTTCGGACGACGCCGGAACACGCTAAATTGAAAGAACTCGGCGAAGCGTGCGTCACGCGTCACCACGCCCACCACTATCTTGGATTTGCCGATACGCAGTGGAAGCTGTTCGAGAAGGAAACGCCGCGACGGGTCAAGCCTTTGCTCTACGTCTACCGCGTTCTGCTGACCGGCATCCACCTCATGCGCACGGGCGAGGTGGAAGCAAACCTCGTTACGCTCAACGAGCAATTTTGCCTGCCATATGTGCAGGATCTCGTCGCGCGTAAGCAGGCGGGCCCCGAACATTCGGCAGTGGAGAATCCCGACGTTGAGTTTCACCGCCGTGAGTACGAGGGACTTTGCAACGAGTTGCGAACGGCCTTTGCGGTCAGCACGCTGCCGGAGGTACCATCGGCGAAGCCGGCGCTACACGATTTGCTTCTTCGTCTAAGAGGGATTCCGAGATGAGAGGGTTGTGATCGGTGAGGAACAGCGCGGTCACTTTTTCGGACCGCGGTGGATGTAGTGGTCATGGTTTCGGGCGAAGTCGTGCGGCAAATTCTGGACTTTGCCCGAATAGGTCCGCAGTTTCTCCCAGATCGTCGGCGGATCGGCCGGCGCAGGTGCGTTACTCTGTGCCGCAACCACCTCAACGCGAACTAACGCACCCTCGGGCGGTGTCCCGTTCTCAAAAACGACCACGCCGTCGGTTACTTTTCCCAGGAAAGACATCACGGGATTTTACCCTGTGCATGCGTGTTTACCAAACAGCGATCAATCCTCTGAAGGGTGCGCTGTTTCCCCAGAAACTCCAGGCTCTCAAAAATCGGCGGACTGATGGTGGACCCGGCGATCGCCACTCGGATGGGCTGGGCAACTTTTCCCAGGCCCAGTTGCTTCTGCTCGCAATACTGCTTCACCGCCGCCTCGAGCGCGGCGTGCTCCCACGGGCTCACCTGTGCGAGGATGTCGCCCAGGTCGCGTAATGCGGCGAGGCCATGGCCATCGTTCCTTTTCAGGACCTTCTCAACGGCATCGGGGTCATAGTTGATCTGCTCATCGGGGATGAAGAAGAAGCGAGTCGTCTCTTCCACCTCGCGCAAGGTGCGGAATCCCTTCTTCATCTGGAGCAGGCAGGCGAGCTGGGCGTCATCGGCGCGGGTGAGCGGGGAGTCGGGATTGACCGAAAGGAAATCGCGCATTGCCGTGACCAGGCGATCGATGGGAGCGGCGGCGCAGGCCTCGGTGTTGAAGGCGAGGAGCTTGTCGCGGGCGAACTTGGCGTTTCCTTTGCCGATACCGCTGACGTCGAAACGCTGCGTCATCTCTTCGACGCTCATGCGCTCCAGGTTGCCGCCGGGGCTCCAGCCAAGCAGGGCGAGGAAGTTGAGGAGCGTTTCGGGGAGGTAGCCGTTACGGCGGAAGTCGTGGACGAGGATCTCGGGCAGCTCCGACTCGCGCATGCCGATGACGCGCATAACCGCCGACTGATCGGCGAAATCAAGTTGCCGCGCATCGTCCGCCAGCCATTCCGTAACCTGACCGGGTGGGAGCGATGCGGTGGATTCGATCGCGTCCACTTTTGCGCCGGATTTCTTCAGCCACTCCTGCGCTGTCCGGCGAATTTTCTTGTCTCGGTCGCGCTTGCTCATCTTGCTGCCGTCGACGTTCATGATGATCGGCAGGTGGCCGTAGGTTGGGCGGGCGTATCCCAGCGCCTCCTGAAGCGCGATGTGATAGAAGGTGTTCTTGAGGTGCTCTTGCCCGCGCAGGATGTGGGTGGTGCCCATCTCCGCGTCATCGACGACGACCGCGAAGTGATACGTCGGCATCCCGTCGGCCTTGCGAATGACAAAGTCCTGCGCCTCGTCGGCGGGCATCACGATCTCCTTGCCCAGGACGGCATCGGCAAATCGTTGCTCTTCCACCGGCATCACGAACCGGACGACCGGCGTGCGGCCCTCGGCGCGGAGTTTGTCGATGTCCACGGGCGTCAGCGTCCGCCGTCGATAGAGGAACGAACGCTTTTGCGATTCGGCCTGCCGGCGCAGTGCATCGAGCTCCTCGGTGCTTTCGTATGCCTCGTACGCCAGGCCACGGCTGATCAGGCCGGCGATGATCGCGTCATACGTTGCTCGCCGTCGCGACTGGTAGACCAACTGCGGATTGTCCCAACGAAGGCCCAGCCAGCGGAGGTCTTCGAGCAGTTGGGTGCAGGCTTCCTCGGTGCTGCGAAGGCGGTCGGTGTCTTCGATGCGCAGCAGGAAACCTCCGCCGTGATGTCTGGCCAGGAGCCAGTTGAAGAGGGCGGTGCGCGCGCCGCCGACGTGGAGATATCCGGTGGGAGACGGGGCGAAGCGGGTGATTAAATCGGGCATGGTGGGGTAGGATGGTGACGCACGAGGCGATCCGGGTCCACAGGGCCCGGCGTGAAAATCCTGGCGATGACTACGCAATACCGGCGGGGGGCTGACCATTCGGTCCGCGGGCGCTCTCCGTCACTGGTGCGGCGGCCGCGCTGGCGACGCGCATGCCACGATGCCGGACGCGCGTGTAGACCCAACTCGTGAATCCCCAGAGGGCGTAGCCGAACGTTCCGATGGCCAGGGCATAGCGGTGCACGACCACCAGCGCCAGCAGTGCGATCAGCGCCGCGACGATCCGGCCCATCGAGCGCCTGCCGCGAAGGTACCGGTTCACCAGGTGCGGGTAGCGGATCGCGCTGACCATCAGCAATCCGGTCCCCAGCACGATCAGCGGCAACATCCACGCGCAGAACGACGCCAGACTGGGGTTATGCTCCGCGAGGTCCTGCTGCATCAGGACGAACGCCGCGACCGCCCCGGCGGCGGCCGGGCTCGGCAGCCCCAGGAAGCTGAAATGGTGCTGCTCGCCGTGCTGGTTACTTACATTGAACCGCGCCAGTCGCAGCAGTGCGCAGCTCATGTAGAGTGCGCCGATCGCCCAGATCATCCGGCCGAGAATCGGCGAAGAATCGACCTCGTGGTAATGGTGAAACACCTGCAAGGCCAGGAACGCCGGGGCTGCGCCAAAGCTTACGGCGTCGGACAGACTGTCGAGCTGGCCGCCGAAATCGGTCGTGTGCCGCGCGAAGCGGGCCAGACGTCCGTCCAGCGCGTCGAAGACCATCGCCAGGAAGATCAGGTAAGCCGCGACGACGAAGTTATGCTCAGCGAAATAATCAGCGATCCGGTCGCGGCTGCCATGGTCCAGCGTCGAGACGTACATCGACGCAAAGCCGCACACCGCGTTCCCCAGCGTCGCCAGGCTGGGCAGGGAGTAGATCGAGCGGATGTACGCACGACGGCCGCGCCGCCTCATACGGCGTCGGCGGCGCTCGCGCTCCTCCTCCGTGCGGGGGCGGCGCTGCGACCGAAGGCGGGGCAGGCGTGTTTCGCTCATGCCGGCGTCTCCCGCGGGGCGATCGGCTCAAACTCTTCGTCAGCGTTGGCCTTCGTGCCCGTCGCGTGGATCGGACGGCCCAGCCGTGCGATCGCGTCGGCGCCGCCACGCACCACCTGTCCGTGCTTGACCACCACTTCAGGCTGGAGCGACTGGGGGATCGACAATTCGGTGCGGCTGCCGAACTTGATCATGCCGATGCGCTGGCCGCGCTGCAGCAGATCTCCCTCTTTCACCGTCACCACGATCCGCCGGGCGATGAGACCGACGATCTGGCGAACGACTGCGATCGGCACGCCGTTGGTCGGATCTTCGATGACGATCGTGTTCGACTCGTTCTCATCGGAGGCGCGGGCATGATCCATCGCATTGATGAATCGTCCCTTCTTATAGACGACCGATCTCACCCGCCCGTCGCACGGGCTGCGGTTGACGTGAACGTTGAAGACCGACAGGAAGATCCCCACCCTCACCGACGGTCCGCCCAGCAACGGATCACTCTCCAACCTGGTGATGTCCGAAACCACCCCGTCGGCGGGGCTCACCATCAGGTGCTCCTCGGCCGGGATCGCACGCTCGGGGTCACGAAAGAAGGCCAGGAGCCAGATCAGCACCGCCACGATCAGTGGAAGGACGACGAAGTCCACCCAGCCGGGCAGGAAGCGCACTTCGACAGCGGCGATCGCCGCCAGCACGACCGACCCGATCAGCATCTCCCGCCATCCGTGTCGCGTTACGCGTAGCAAGTGATCCTCCGAAAGCCAATGTCGATCGCCGGTGCGATTGTGTTGTTTTACAAGAACTTGAAGGGGCTGCACAGAGATGGAAGCACGAACCGATCTCGTTGCCTCGGTGCGGCGCGCATTCCTGCTGGCTGGGTGGGGCAGATCATTCTTGTCTGTCGCGCGGTCGCGAGCGTGGGTACTCGTCCGCCGAGCGAACGTGTTCCTTTCGCGCGCACCGTTTGCGAGTGATCCGGCCCGCGGCAGACAGGAATGTCCGCCCTACTGCGGAGGGTAATCGCGCTCGCGGTCAGCGTGCGTCAGTGCCCGCGGGGGAGTTCTCTCTCGATCTGGTCGGTGGTGAGGTCGGCGATCTTGATGGCGCGAATCTCACTGATGCGCCAGCCCTGGCCGGTGTCGCGAAACTCGAATTGCCAGTCGCTGTTGAGCACCGGCGCGCCGGGCTGTTCCTGCTCGGTGAAGATATTAACCGCGACGGTGACGTTCGGACCCGTCTGCTCCGCAACTGCCGAGCGCATGTGGGCGGCGCGCAGGTGAACGCTCTCGGCGCCAGCCTGTGCGGCGGCAGTGACCTGGTCGGCGTCCTGATAGAACGAGCGCGTGGTCAGCACGCGCAGGCCGGCGTCTTTGGCCAGGAGCGAGCGAAACGTTTTCCAGTCGCCGGCCTGGACGGCGGCGATGAGTTGTTTGGTCTCCCGCAATGCGATCTTCTTGGGCGTGTCGACGAGCCAGACGAGCAGCACCAGCAACGCCGCCAGACCCAGTAGGCCCAGCCCAACATTGCGAATCCGGGCCTCGGTCCGGCGGTTGCCGCTGATGAACAGCGCGATCCCAACGAAGCTTACGATCACCGGGAGCCACCAGGGCGCGTCGAGCAGGAGGTCGCTCATGGTTTGGGTTGAACCTTTTGGCCCTGCAGGTCCGATAAGGAGGAAGGTCGAAAGTCAGTCTGACCGGAACGCTACATCCCCGCGCATATGACCGCAAGCGACGACCCCTCCGCCCGCTACGTGTTGCCCGAGGAGGCGCCGTACCTCGCGAACCTCGCGGCGCTCTGGGCCGCCGATCCCATCCTGGCCCTGGCCATCGAAGACCTCGACGACGCGTCCTGCTACGCCCTCGAAGCCTCGCGATCAGGCCCGGCGACGCTCGCGCTGCCCGCGCCAGGCGCCGCGGACGCGTCGCGCAAGGCATACCTCCACAGCCGTTACGATCCGATCCGCGAGGCCGAGCAACTGATCGAGCCGATCGATACGGCGGGATCGGCGTTCTACGTCTTCGGCTTCGGGCTGGGGTATCACGTCGAGCTGCTGTTCGACCGTGCCAGCGAGGGCGCGGTCTTCTGCATCTTCGAACCGGACCTGTATCTCATCCGTGCAGCGCTGGAGGCACGTGACCTGTCCCGGCTTTTCGAAAGCCGACGGCTGATGTTTTTCACCGCGCCCGACAAGTCAGACCTGCTAACGCGCCTCACGCCGCAGACGGCGCTGCTCTCCGTCGGTGTCGAGACCGTCGAGCATGCGCCCAGCATGCAGCGGAACCCCGAGTTCCACGCGCAGATGCGGCAGTGGCTGGAGGAGTTCGACAGCTTCGGTCGCACGAGCCTCAACACGATGGTCCTCAACAGCACGCGCACCGCCGAGAACATCGCCCGCAACATCGGCTGGTACGCGGCCGCCCCATGCCTCTCGCGCCTGCGCGACCGCCACAAGGGACGGCCGGCGGTGATCGTGTCGGCGGGGCCGTCGCTGCGGAAAAATCGACATTTGCTTAAGGGATTGCGCGACCGCGCGGTGATCATCGCCGTCCAGACCACGCTTAAGCCACTGCTGGAGATGGGGGTGGAGCCTCACTTCGTGACATCGCTGGATTACCACGAGATCTGCACGCGTTTCTTTGAAAACCTGCCGGCCACGCTCTCCACGGAACTGGTCGCCGAGCCTAAGGCGTCGCACGCGATCTTCTCGATGTACCGCGGCCCCGTCTCGCTCCTCGGCAACGAGTTCGCCGATGGGTTGCTGCGGGAGATGGGCCTGTCGCGCTCGCGCCTGCCGGGCGGGGCGACGGTGGCGCACCTTGCCTACTACCTCGCGGAACACCTCGGTTGCGACCCGATCATGTTCGTCGGCCAGGACCTGGGATTCAGCGACGGGCTTTGTTACACGCCGGGCACCAGCTACGAGGATGTCTGGAGGCCGGAGCTGTCGCGCTTTTGTAGCGTCGAGATGAAACAGTGGGAACAGATTGTGCGGGAGCGGTTCATCCTGCGCCGGGTGAGCGATTACCAGGGACGGCCGATGTACACCGAAGAGCGATTGTTCACGTACCTTCAGCAGTTCGAGCGGGATTTCCTGAAGACCTCGACGCGAATCATCGATGTGACGGAAGGGGGCGTGTCGAAGCGCGGCGCGACTCCGATGCCGCTGGCGGATGCGATCGCCCGCTACTGCACCGCGCCGCTGTCGCAGGAGTCCGCCGCTCCGCATCCGGGAATGGATTATTCCCGCGTGGGGAACTCGGTCGATTGCCTGCGCCGCCGGCGCGGGGAGGCCAAGGAGATCGGACGCATCAGCCGTGACACTCTACCGCTTTTGCGCGAGATCCGCGAGCACCTCGACGATCAAGCGCGCGTGAACCACGCGATTGGCGCCCTCGATGGGCTGCGGGCGCGCATGAACGAGCTGGGCGCGACCTACGACCTGGTCACGCAGCTCACCCAGCCTACTGAGCTGACACGTTTCAAGGCCGACCGCCGGATCGCCGCCTCAAAGGTGAGCGGGGTCGAGCGGCAACGACGGCAGGTGGAGCGCGACATTGAGAACGTCCGGGGCGTCCTTGCGGCGGCGGAACATTTTCAACGACTCATGGACGAGGTGATCGGCCTGCTCAGTGGCGATACGGAGGAGCCGCCCCAGCAGACCAAAGCCCGCGCCGCCTGACATCTATCACCGACCGCCCCGACAGGATGTACCCCATTGAGTTCCATCAGCGCCATCCTCTGCATGCTCCACGAGCCAGCCGAACGCTCCAGCGCGCACCGCGCGTTTCGCGGGCGACCGGTGATGCAGTGGACGCTGGAGCGCATCTCCCGCTCGCGCCATCTTCAAGGCAGCGGCATCGTCTGTTGGGAAGACCAACTCCCGCAGGTGGCAGGTCTCGCGCAACAGGCAGAGGCGTGCGTCCTGGCAAAAGGGCCACGGCTGCACATCCCGCAGGTGGAAGCCGTCTCCGCGGCGCAGCGCTGGTCGGAGGGGTGGCGAGGTGGTCTGGCTTCGTCGTGCGCGTTTGACCTGGGCTTCTATGCGCCCTGGGTGCTCGAGCTGGCCGATGGGCTGGAATGCGACACCGTCGTGCTCGTCGATCCGGCCGCGGCGCTGGTCGATCCGGAGCTGCTCGACGTGCTGATCGAACATGCTGAGGCGCACGCGGAGGAGGAACTCTGCTTCGCACCAGCCGCACCGGGCCTGTGCGGCGTGCTGCTCCGCCGGCCGCTGCTCGAGCGCCTCGCCGCCGCCAAGAGCCATCCTGGTCGCCTGCTGCACTACGTGCCGGACCAGGTCAGCCGGGAGATGCTCGCCGGCACCAACTGTGCGCCGGTGCCGACCTCGGTGGCGCGCACGACCTCGCGATTTACGCTCAACTCCGACCGGCAGATCGCCAGAATCGATCAGGCGACGCACTGCCTCAACGGCCAGCTCCTCTCCAGCGGCGCTGAAGAACTCGTACGGCGGATGGGCGAATCCGCCTGGCGCGATCCGCTGCCGCGCGAGCTGGTGCTGGAGATCAATACCACTCGGAACAGCGCGGCAATCTTTCGACCTGATCCGAAAACGATGATGATCGGTCGTCCGCCGATGTCCGCCCACGCGGCCGCGACGCTCTTGGCGGAGCTCGCGGAAATGGATGACGCCCGCCTCACGCTGTCCGGCATGGGCGATCCCCTCGATTCGCCGGAGTTGTTCGCGATTCTCGATACTGCCCGCGCCCGAGGGATTTCCGCGGTGCAGGTGGAGACGGATTTCCTGACCGATCGCGCCGAAGACGTTGCACGACTGGCGCATTCAACGGTTGATGCAGTGAGCGTTCACCTGCCGGCGATGACGCCGGCCACGTACGCGCAGACGATGGGCGTCGATGGTTACGCGCGGATCCTGGAAAACATTCGCATCTTCGTGACCGAGCGGCAGCAGCGCAACCGGGGCCTGCCGCTCCTCGTCCCGGTCTTTACGAAGTGCCGCCAGAACCTGGGGGAGATGGAGGCCTGGTACGACCAGTGGCTGCGGATCCTGGGATGTGCGGTCATCCGTGGACCCAGCACATTCGGCGGCATTGCGGAGGACGTGTCGGTGGCCGACATGGCCCCGCCGACACGCCGGCCTTGCGTGCGCCTTGATTCGCGGCTGACGATCCTGAGCGACGGGCGGATCGTCACTTGCGAAGAAGATGCGTGCGGTCGGCAAGTGCTGGGAAACATTGCCTCAGACAAATTGCGCGACGTGTGGCAGAGGTCCGCTCGGTCGCTTCGACAGTCGCACCGATTGGGCGCGTGGACGGATCATCCGGTGTGCGCGGTTTGCAGGGAGTGGCATCGACCGTGATCAGCAGAGGACCATTATGAACGTGCTCGGCGTCATCCTGGCCCGCGCGGGGAGCGTGGGGTTGGCGAACAAACATCTGTTGCCGCTGCTCGGGCGGCCGGTGATTGACTATACGTTTGCACATGCCTCTTCGTCCCGATGGCTTTCACACGTCGTCGTCTCCAGCGATTGTCCTGACGTCCGACGCCTCGCAACTAGCAGCGGCTTTGAAGCCATCGAGCGCCCGCCCCAACTCGCCACGTCCGATGCCTCGGTTCAGGACGTCATGCTCCATGCCCTGGTGACGCTCGAAGCCGCCGACCCGGTGCACTGTTTCGAAGCACTGGTGGTCCTTTACGGCAACGTGCCGGTGCGCGGCGAAGGCGTCATCGATCGCGCGATCCAAATCCTGGCGGACACCGGATGCGACTCAGTCCGAAGTTTCTGCCCGGTGGGAAAATGGCACCCGGCGTGGATGTCGGAGCTCGAGGATGGTCGGGTGAAGCCGCTGCATCCCAACAGCATTCACCGCCGGCAGGACCTGACGCCAACGTACCTGCACGATGGGGCGGTCGTCGCGGTCTCGCGCGCTTCGATGCTGCGCGGCCGCGATTGCCCTTCGGACCCGCACGCGTTCTTCGGCATCGACCGGCGTGGATTCCTGACAGGCGCGGGAGAAACCGTCGAAATTGACGAGCGCCGTGACCTTTTCTGGGCGGAAGCCGTCCTGCGCGAACGGCTTACCCTTGAGTCGATGAGGATTGCGGTATGAGCGAGCTGCACGTGGGCGATCGAGTGATCGGGCGCGGACGCCGAACGTTCGTCATCGCCGAGATCGGCGTGAACCACGACGGCAGCGTGGATCGCGCGCTGGAATTGGTGAGCCTTGCCGCCGATTGCGGCGCCGATGCGGTGAAGCTGCAAGTCTTCCGTGCCGAAACGCTGCTCCACGCGTCGGCGCGATTCGCTGAATATCAGAAGGACCGATCCAACGCGTCCAGCCCGTTGGAGATGTTGCGGCAATACGAGCTTTGCACGAACGAAATCGCTCGCATTGTTGATCACTCCAGACATCTGGGACTCGTGCCGCTGGCGACGCCGTTCTCCCTCCAGGACGTGGAGAACATTCAGGCACTGGGCCTGCCGGCAATCAAGATTGCCTCTCCGGACCTCGTGAACCGTCCGCTGCTGGCGCGTGCGGCGCAGCTTCGCCGGCCCATGTTGATCTCCACCGGCGCGTCCACGATGGAGGAAGTCGCTGGAACGGTCGCGTGGATGCGCGAATGGCGGGCACCGTTTGCACTCCTTCACTGCGTGAGCAGTTATCCGGTGCCGGCGGCGGATGCGAACCTCGGATGGATCACTGAACTGGCTGCCCGGTTCGACCACATTCCCATCGGCTATTCCGATCACACCACGGACCTTCAATGCGGCGCGCTGGCCGTCGCGTTTGGCGCGAGCCTCGTCGAACGGCATCTCACGTACGACCGCACTGCTGTTGGTCCCGATCATTCGGCCAGCTCCGACCCAGGCGAGTTCGCCGATTACGTGAAGCGAATCCGCGAAACGGAAACACTCCGCGGCGACGGAGCCAAGCAAGTCCTTCCCATCGAACAAGATGTTCGCAGGGTCAGCCGGCAGAGCCTGGTGCTGACGCGGGGCGTAGCCGCCGGGCAGTTCGTTCAACTCTCCGATCTCACCGTGCAGCGTCCCGGTACCGGCGTTCCCGCATCGGATGTGGATCGCATCGTCGGCCGACGGGCTCGCGTCTCGATCGCAGCCGGCGAGATGTTGCGCTGGGACATGCTGTTGCCCGTCGCCTGACCCGCCCGTTCATCTCACCGATCTGCGATATTCCTCGGCCAAATGCAGCAAACGCGCCAACGCGGCGTGGCAGGGGACGTACGGCACAAGTGGGCGACCCACCATTTTCCAAACCAACTAACACTACAGCGCGGGATTGATCGTAAGTCCTTATGACTCGTCACTTGCATCGCGATTCTTGATCCAAAATGGCCGAACCAGCGCTGTAGTGCTAAGAGAGGAGCCGGCAATGAAATTTCAGTCGCTGGTCATCGCCTTCGCTCTGATTCTTTGTCTGGGGGTCCAATCGTTCGCGCAAATCACCGGGAACGTGAAGCTCGACGGCAAGCCGCCGGTGATGCAGGTTGTCAAAGCATTGGCAAATGATCCGATCTGCTCAAAGCAGCATAAGAATCCCGTCAGCGAGGAGTCCGTCGTGACCGACGGCGATGGCAACCTGAGCAACGTCGTCGTCTCCATCGAGTCGGCGGCGGGGCAGAACGTCCCCCAAAACGTTCCGAAGACGCCGGTCGTGCTGGACCAGAAAGGTTGTGTCTATATTCCCCACGTGGTCGCGTGCATGGTCGGCCAGGCGGTAACGGTCAAGAGCCAGGATATCTGCCTGCACAATGTTCACACGGCGTGCGTCAATAATCCTCCTGTGAACATCGCGCAGTCGGCGCCCGGTGCAAAGAAGCTCGATCCGTTCGTCGCCGCGGAGGATGTCAGAATCAAGTGCGACGTCCACCCCTGGATGAACGCTTGGATCCGCGTGCTGGACAATCCCTACTTCGCGGTGACCGATAAGGACGGAAAATATTCGATCGATACCGCCGGCCTCCCCGATGGCGATTACACGCTGGTCTTCTGGCAGGAGACGTATCAGGAGCGGGAGTCGAAGGTGACGCTTAAGGGCGGCAAGGCGGTCGCGGACTTCTTCTACAAGGTGCCGGACCAGGCGGCGGCGAAATGACGCGCGCAACGGTAGGGACGTGCGGGTTGGGGGCCACCGAAATCGAATCGGTGCAAGCGGCGTCGCGTTTCCCTACAATCGCCGAAAATGACGCGACGCTCGCAGCCGCTCGCGGCCCGTCCGCCCGTCCGGCGAATCTGCTTTGTGACCGGTACCCGCGCGGAGTTCGGGCTCATGCGCTCCCCGCTGGCGGCGTTGCGCGAACTGGCGGGCATTCAACTTCAGATCGTCGCCACGGGGATGCACCTTGACGCCTCGCGGGGGAAGAGCATCGAAGTTCTCCGTGAAGCGGGGTTTGGCATTGACCGCATCGTTCCATGGCCTGCTGGCGGAAGCCGCTCCCAAACGCGAACGGCTGTCTTCGCCGGTCGTGCGATGGCGGGTCTCGCCGAAGCGTTCGAATCGCTTGAGTCCGACATCGTGCTGGTCGTGGGAGACCGGGTGGAAGCGTTCGCTGCCGCTGCCGCCGCTCACATTGGTGGGCGCATCGTGGCCCACGTGCATGGGGGCGATCGGGCGCTGGGCCTTGTGGACGATTCGCTCCGGCACGCGATCACCAAGCTCGCCCACGTGCATTTCCCCGCGACGGCGCAGAGCGAACGGCGCATCCGCCGGCTCGGCGAGGACGCCTGGCGCGTGCACCGCGCCGGTTCGCCCGGGCTCGATGGCGTGCTCCGCGAAGCGACTGCGTGGAGCGAGCTGCGTACGAAGTTCCCCACGATCCGTCGCCGACGTTTCGCCCTGGTTGCCCTGCATCCTGCGACCGCCGACGCGGCGAGTGAGCGTCGTGCCGCCGACCTCGTACTCCAGGCCACGCGCTCCGCGGGCTTCGACCACCTGATCGTGATTTACCCCAACAACGACCCGGGCTCGGCAGGGATCGTCGCCGCCTGGGAGCGTGCCCCGGCGTCGCGCGAGGCGGGCGGAGCGGACGAGCCACCGATAACACTCTGCCGCGACTTGCCGCGTTCGCTCTTCCTCGGGTTGCTGCGGGAGGCGGCCGTGCTGGTGGGGAACAGCTCGGCGGGGATCATCGAAGCGGCCAGCTTCGGCACGCCGGTCGTTGATGTCGGACCACGTCAGTGGGGGCGCGAGCGCGGCGGCAACGTGCGTCACGTGCCGGTGGGCAGGAGCGCCATCCGCGCCGCGCTGACCCGCGCGTGGGACGGTGGCCGGGCGCCACGCAGCGACGCAGTCAACGTTTACGGCGGCGGGCGAGCCGGAACACGCATTGCGCAAGTGCTCAGCCGCATCGATGTGGATCGGCACCGACGCAAGATTATTGGTTATTGAGACTCTGCTTTGAGGCGTAGTCCATCTGTAGCGCCGGACGGCTTCGTTTGGCTCAAGTCCTCCGTCGGCAGGTTCGATAACAATGGAGGACGATACACGCAGGAGAGCAAATGTCGATCGCCACCGCCACCGCCCCAATTCCCGCTGATGCCAAGACCAACAAGCTGGTCCTGGAGATGATTCGCCAGGTGTCGACGATCGCGACACTCCCCGAGGTGACCGCGCGCATCATCGCCACGGTCGAAGATCCGCGCAGCAGCGCGGCTCAACTGCACAAGATCGTCTCGCACGACCCTGCGCTGGTCGCGCGTGTTCTCAAGGTCGTCAACAGCGCATTTTATGGCTTGCCCGGACAGATCGGCTCGATCGAACGGGCCATCGTGCTCCTGGGCCTCAACGCGGTGAAGAACATCGCGGTCGCCGCCAGCATCGGCCAGTTGTTCCGCGGCGCCCGGCTCTGTGCCGATTACGCCGCCAAGGACCTGTGGACGCACTGCATCGCGGTGGGCGTCGCGGCGCGCGACATGGCGCAGCAGATGAAGATTCCGCAGGCCGAAGAGGCGTTCCTGGCCGGCATGATCCACGACATCGGCATCCTGATCTCACTCCAGAGCGCCCCGGAAAAGCTGGCGCAGGTCTGCGAACGCGCGGCCGGCGGGTTGAAGCAGCCTGAAGGTGCTGCGCCGCCTCCCAGCTTCTGCGAACTGGAACGAGAGATGATCGGCGTCGATCACCAGCAGCTCGGAATGGCGCTGGCCGCACACTGGAAATTCCCCCGGCCCTGCCAGCTCGTGGCGGGATTTCATCACGATTCATCAATGCCGGCCGACTCGCACCGCGTCCTCGTCGGCCTCGTGCACATCGCCGACACGATCTGCTGTGGATCGAAGCACGGATTTCCCCTCACCGCCGCCGGCCAGAAAATCGAAGAGTCCGACTTGACTGCATTACAGATCACGCCCGCGATCGTGGAACACACGCGCACGCGCCTCGACCAACTCGTGGCCAACGCGTCGAACTTTCTTTAGGCCGCGAGACCGCTCAATGCGAGCTCGCGCGGCGTCAGCGCCAATTCCAATAGTTGCCCATGTAGCGGGCCTTGACGGCGCCGCCGGGCACGCGTTCGACGTGGCCATCGCCGTAGGCTTCGTTCATCCCCACGAGTCGCAGATCCCATCGGTGGGACGTCCACCCGTAGAACGTATTCATCGCCCATCCGTCGACGCCCAGGTTGACGTTGTAGGGGACGGATGGATCGGTGATCACGTCGTCGGTGAGGACAGGATTGGTGTTGAAATACTGATCGGCGAGCTTGATGGGGCCGCGGGTGGGCAGGGGATCGATGATGACGAAGCCGGGATCCCCGGGATTCGGCGGCACGATCACGCCCCCGTTATTTCGCGGCACCCAGAGCGACCAGCCGAGCAGAGTGAAAGTCCCGAAGGTGGCGTAAGTCGATTCTTCCAGATCGGGCCGGGCGTCGGGGCAGAAGAACATGGCGTGAGGCAGGCCGTTTCCACGGGTCGAATTGAAACGTCTTAGGCGAATGGGCTATAACGCCAGCCTCCCGAATGGGCGCGATCGCTTATGTTGCTAGATCCTGAGGACTTACGGAGGCACCGATGACCGATCCCCGAATCAACAAGCTGGCGGACCTGCTGGTGAACTATTCCTGCGCCTTGAAGCCGGGGGAAACGATCCTGATCGAGGCGATCGACGTGCCCCACGAGTTCACCAATGCCCTGGTCGCCACCGCGGCTGCCGCGGGGGGCCGGCCACTAGTGTCGCTGAAGAGCAACCAGGTGCTGCGGTCCATGATGCTGAACGGCTCGAAGGAGCAGTGGGAGACGATCGCGGACGTCGAGCGCGCGCAAATGGAGCGGGCGCAGTGCTACATCGGCGCGCGGGGAAATCCCAATGTCTCTGAGATGTCGGACGTGCCGGAGGACAAGCAGAAGCTCTACGAACAGACCGTCTGGAAGCGGGTGCACCATGACGTGCGCATCAAGAAGACGCGCTGGGTCGTCCTTCGCTGGCCCAACCCGTCGATGGCGCAGATGGCGGAGATGAGCACCGAGGCGTTTGAGGATTTCTATTTCAACGTCTGCACGCTCGATTACGCGAAGATGAGCCGGGCGATGACCCCGCTGGTCGACCTGCTGCAAAAGACGGATCGCGTGCGTCTCAATGGCCCTGGAGAAACGGAACTCAGCTTCAGCGTCAAGGGTATTCCAGCCATCCCGTGCGACGGGCGCGTGAACATTCCCGACGGCGAAGTCTTCACGGCTCCAGTTCGCGAGAGCATCGAAGGGCTGATCCGGTTCAATGCACCGACGATCTACCGCGGCACGACCCACAACGACATCCGCCTCGTGTTTGGCAAGGGACGGATCGTCGAGGCGACGAGCACGGAGACGGCGAAGCTCAACGAGGTGCTCGACGCCGACGCCGGGGCCCGCTACGTCGGCGAGTTTGCCATCGGGTTCAACCCGTACTGCACGAAGGCGATGAAGGACATCCTCTTCGACGAGAAGATCGCCGGCAGTATCCACCTCACGCCCGGTTCCTGCTACGACGAAGCGTCGAACGGCAACAAGAGCGACATTCACTGGGACATGGTCATGCGGCAGACGCCGGACGCGGGAGGCGGGGAGATCTGGTTCGATGACCGGCTCATCCGTAAGGACGGACAGTTCGTGATCCAGGAACTTGAAGGCCTGAACCCCGATCGGCTGCGCTGATCCGCCGCGGGTCTCATGCAGAAACTTTCGTACGACCAACCTCCCGCTGAGCCCGCACGACCCGCGATCGCAGAATCGCGCAGGACGCTGGTGCTTGCGTTGACGCTGTGGCTGGTGGCATTCGTGCTCGCGTTATCGCTGGACGGTCGCGTGGCGAAGGCGCTGGTGGACCATCCGGTCCTGAATAAGAACGCTCGCACGACGACGGTCTTGAAATGGCCGGGCGGATTTCATTCCACGGTGATCGTGAACTGGGTGGAAGTCGTGAAGACGCCGGGCGATTTTAAGTTCACGCTCGTCGTCGCGCTCGCGCTGTTCGTGCTGAACCGGTATCGCCTGCGCGCGGCGGTCTCGCTCCTGCTGTCTGGAATGCTGGGGGGACTGCTCTACAGCGTCATCAAGTGGCTCGCCGGCCGGCGTCGGCCGCTGCTGGCGATCGACCCGTGGGGATTCCACCCGTTCCCCGGCGGGTTCGCGGGGATGTTCACGCGCGGCGGCCTGTCGTTTCCCTCGGGGCATGCGTGCCTCTCCTTCGCGACGGCCACGACCCTGGCGCTGGCGGTCCCCCGGTGGCGATGGCTCTGGTTTTCATTGGCGGCGATCGTGGCCGCCGAACGCGTGTTGGAAAATGCGCACTATCTGAGCGACGTGGTGGCCGGGGCGGGCATCGGCGTGTTATGCGGGTGGATCATGTGGAAGGCAATTGAATCGCGGCGATGGTTTGAAGGGTGGGCTGTGCCCACCACTCGATAGGGGCGGTGGCCCGAGCCCATGCTACCTTGCAGAAGCCGCGCCGGCCCACTTTGCAGTCAGATGTGTCCAACGCTCGCATCTCCGTGCCGTATTCTTAAAATGCCGGCGGACAACTCGGCGCAGATCACGGATCGATTCGCGCAATTCCATCGGATCGCATGACCGAGCAAGTGCATTTAACCCTCGTGATACCGGCCTTCAACGAGCAGGAGAACGTTGAGGTTTTGCTACAGCGCGTGGGTGCCGCGCTCGAGCAGATTGGACGGCCGTTCGAGGTCATCATCGTCGATGACGGGAGCACCGATGAAACGCCCGCGCTCCTCGAGCGGGGCATGGTCCGCTATCCCTGGCTGCGCGTTTTACGGCTGGCGCGGAACGTTGGCCAGAGCGGGGCGTTTGACGCGGGGTTCCGCGCGGCGCGGGGGGAGCTGATCGCGACGATCGACGCGGACCTCCAGAACGACCCTGAGGAAATCCCCCGGCTGATTCCCCTCCTGAACGGGTACGACATGATCACGGGGTGGCGGCAGAAACGGCACGACAGCCGTTTGCGTCGGATCGAATCGCGGATCGCCAACCGCATTCGCAACTGGCTCAGCAGCGACACCGTCAAGGATTCGGCGAGCAGTCTGAAGATCTACAAGCGCCACTGCCTGGACGGCATGCAACTGTTCAATGGGATGCACCGCTTCCTGCCGACGCTCGTGAAGATGCGCGGATACCAGGTGAACGAGGTGCCCGTGAAACATTCGGCTCGTTACGCCGGCACCGCCAAGTACGGGCTGCGCAACCGCGCGCTGCGGGCGTTCATCGACCTGCTGGCGGTGCGCTGGATGAAGAAGCGATACCTGCACTACGAGGCCCGAGAGCTTCGCGCGCACGGCAAAGCGCCGGCGGAACTGGCAGCGCCATTTCTGATTTCGAAGGAAGGGACCTTGACATGATTGGGCCATCGGAGAGCGTAATCCCCGCGTTTGGACCGCATGCCCTGGCATCGGGCATCGAGCACATCCCCGCGACCGTCTACGCTTCCAGTACCCAGGCGAGCAGGGCCGTCGCCCACGAAATTGCATCGCTGATCGGGCTCAAAGCGGCGCGCGGCGAGAAGACGGTCCTCGGCCTGGCGACCGGCTCCACGCCGACCAGCGTCTACGAGGAACTCGTCCGCCTGCACAAGCACGAGGGCCTCTCGTTTCGATCCGTTGTCACCTTCAACCTCGATGAATACTGGCCCATGGGCCCCGACGAGCTTCAGAGCTACCGACGGTTCATGCGCGAACACCTCTTCGATCACGTGGACGTCAATCCCGCCAACGCCCACTTGCCCGATGGCACGATCCCGCTGGAGCGGGTCGGCGCGTTCTGCCAGGACTACGAGCGGCAGGTCCGCGAGGCGGGCGGGTTGGACTACCAGATCCTGGGCATCGGTCGTACGGGTCATGTCGGGTTCAACGAGCCCGGCTCGCCGCGTGACAGCCGTACGCGGTTGATCACGCTCGACCGCGTGACTCGGATGGACGCGGCGAGCGATTTCTTCGGCGAGTGGAACGTGCCGCGCAAAGCGATCACGATGGGCGTGGAGACAATCCTCGCGGCCCGCACGGTCGTGCTGCTGGCGTTCGGCGAGCACAAGGCCGGCGTCATCCGGCGTGCGGTGGAAGGGGAGGTCTCCAGCTCGGTCGCGGCCAGCTACCTCCAGCAGCACCCCTCGGCGCGGATCGTGCTGGATATGGCGGCGGCGTCGGAGCTGACGCGCTTTAAGACGCCGTGGCTCCTGGGCCCGCTGGAGATGTTCGAATTGAAGTGGGATGTTCGGATGACGCGCACCGCCGCGACGTGGCTTTCGCAAACCGTGAAGAAGCCGCTCCTGAAACTGCTCGACGAGGATTACAACGAACATGGCCTTCAGGAGCTGCTGAGCCACCGCGGCTCGGCGTACGACATCAATATCGAAGTCTTCAAGTCGATGCAGAACACGATCACCGGCTGGCCGGGCGGCAAGCCGAACGGCGGTGGCGCCGGTGCTCAGCCGCGCCCCAGCCGCACGGGCCTGGACAGCCGCGGCCACCGGCATCAGACGTCCGCTCCATCGGATGGGGCGGCGGCGGCGGGAACGTCCGGCGTCTTTCCGAAACGCGTCGTCGTCTTCAGCCCGCATCCCGATGACGATGTGATCTCGATGGGCGGCACCTTCATCCGCCTCTGTGAGCAGGGGCATGAAGTTCATGTCGCTTACCAGACCTCCGGCAACATCGCGGTCTGGGATGACGCCGCACTGCGACACGCGGATTTCGTGGCCGAGTATTGCAAGGCGTTTCAGCTGGCCGAAGACAAGGCCACGCTGATCGAGGAGCACATCGAAAGTTTTCTGCGCGGCAAGAAGCCGGGCGCAGTCGACAGCCTCGAGTTGCAGCAGATCAAGGCGCTGATCCGCCGGACCGAAGCGCGGGCGGCGGCGCGGTATTCCGGCGTAAAGCCGCAGAACATTCACTTCCTGGACATGCCGTTCTACGAGACCGGGCGCATCCGCAAGAAGCCGCTTACGGACCAGGACACGAAGTTGATCGTCGACCTGCTGGACAAGGTTCGCCCCAATCAGATCTACGCGGCCGGCGACCTCTCCGACCCGCACGGGACGCACCGCGTCTGCCTGGCCGCGATCACGACCGCGATCGCGCAACTGAAGGATGCGGAGTGGATGCGGTCGTGTGAGATCTGGCTCTACCGCGGCGCATGGCAGGAGTGGGGCCTGCATGAGATCGAGATGGCGGTCCCACTGAGCCCTGATGAGGTCCGCCGTAAGCGGATGGCGATTTTCAAGCACGAGAGCCAGAAGGACAAAGCGCTCTTCCCCGGTCCCAGCGACACGCGCGAATTCTGGGAGCGTGCGGAAGATCGCAATCGCAATACCGCCGCCCTCTACGACAAGCTCGGCCTGGCCGAGTACGAGGCGATCGAAGGCTTCGTGCGGTGGCGGGAATAGGCAAACACATGAAGATCGCGAACCACGACGTTGGCTTGTGCAGTTGGTCGGTCCACCCCAAAGATACGGCGGACCTGGTGGCGAAGCTCCGCCAGGTGAACCTCAACCACGTTCAACTCGGCCTTCAAAACCTGCTCATGCTGGACGACAAGCGCAAGCATCAGGAGTTGGGGCATCTCCGCGCCGCGGGCATCGTGCTGACCGGGACGATGCTCTCGTTTCCCGGCGAAGATTATTCGACGTTCGAGGCGATCCGCCGGACCGGCGGGTTCGTTCCCGACGAGCAGTGGCCGCTGCGTCGGCAGCTCGCGAAGCAAGCCGCGCAGTTCACGGCGGATCTGGGTGTGAAGTCCATCGGCACGCACGTCGGCTTCGTGCCGCACGCGAGCGACGCCGGTTACGCCGAGGCGCGCGAACGCGTGCGCGGCGTGGCGGCGGACTTTGCCGCGGAGGGCATCGACCTGCTGATGGAGACGGGGCAGGAATCGGCGGTCGAGCTGCTGGAATTCCTGCACGACCTGGCGGCCCCGAACGTCTTCATCAACTTCGACCCGGCGAACATGATCCTGTACGGCGCGGGCGATCCGATCGAGGCGCTGCGCGTGCTGGGGAAATACGTGCGTCACGTTCACGTGAAGGACGCGACGCCATCCGGTCAACCCGGCAAGAAGTGGGGGGCCGAGGTGCCGTTTGGCGAAGGAATGGTTGGACCAAAGCGTTTCCTGAACGCACTGAAGGAAATCGGGTACGCCGGACCTCTGGTCATCGAGCGGGAGGCGGGGGACGACCGGGTTGGGGACGTTCAGAAGGGGATCAACGCCTTGCGCGCAGCAGCCGCCATCGACCGATAGTCGCGATCAATAGAACGTCATGTAGCCGGAGCCGCTGCTGTCGACGTTGGGCTGGCCGGCGGGGTTGGTCAACAGTTTCTGGACCTGCAAGTCTGAATCGGTTTTCCAAGTGACGTGACCATCGCCCCAGAGGACGTGAATGCCAGCCATGTCCTGGATGGAACCCGGCGCGTTGGCGTTGCCATCAGGCACGTCGGCCCATCCGGTAATCGCGTGCGAGCCGCTGCCGTTCTTGCCGTGATGGAAGGCCCAGTTGGTCCCGTTGGGGGGGCCGTTACCGACGAAGTAGGCGAGCAGGTCGGTCATCAACACCTTGTCGGCCGACAGGTCGCGATCGACCAGGTCCAACTTCTGCCGCGGCGTGGGGGTGGGATTCTTCCAACTGGTGACGTTGCCAAAGTAGGCGAAGTGCATCCAGCATGCCTGGTTAAAAAAAGGCCAGAACCAGCCGGGCATCGAGGGCTCCTGGCTGTTTACCTCAGGGCAATACCAGACGCCGCCGAGCGTGTCCTTGTTGCCGCCAATGGGCAATCCGCTGAGGGAGGCGCGGGGCGTGCGTTCCTCGAAACCCTGGATGTACTGGGCCATGCGTTCGACGGTAAATTCGCCGTCGGACTGGCCGGGCGCGGAGTTGTTGTAAATCCAGGTGATCCCCGGAGCGACCCCGCCGATCCACGGGTTGAAGTAATGGCCCTTGTTCTCCTCCTGCGGGGTGGCAAGCAAGATAACAGGTTTCCAGACGCATGTCTCGTCTGATCCCGAATCAGGCAAAACGACTTATTGGCTGAAGGCCAGCGAGCGGGCGAGCGATTCGGCATCGGCCCGCGTGGCGATGGAACCCTCGAGCTGCGCATCGTAAACCGCATCGAGGATCCATTTGTAGAGCGGACCGGGCGGATAGCCAAGGGCGGTCAGGTCATCGCCTTTGAGGAGGGGCATGGGCGAGTAGTTCGATCCCTCCAGCACGGTTAGCTCGGCACGAAGGTCATGGATGCGATCGATGAAATATCCGCGCGCTGCCATCGCATGCAGCAATGCCCGCGTGAGTGCCGCGGTGGGGCGGGCGAGGAAGCGTTTCTTCACGGCCAGCGTCGGTGCAACATCGTTGAGCAGCGGGCCGGCGCCGAGGATCGTCTCGCGCAGCGCCTCGCTTTCCTCGTTGCTGATCTTGAGCGATTGGCGCAGCGCGTGGACGGCAATCAACACTTCATCCCGGGCGAGAAGGGGCCGTACGTCCACGACTCGCGGCCGTGTCTTCAGCCAGTAGCAGATCGTGCCGGCCGCCAGCGCGAGGCCGAATGGGATCGGCTCTCCGGGCGAAACTTCCGTGAAGAGGAATGGCGGCGTGGCGAGGATCCGTTCCGTCGGCGGCAGAAAACGGAACACTTCGTGCACCAATTCCAACTGCCAGAGGAGCGACCACGCCCCAATGCGGGTCGGCGGCGTCAGCATGAGGCGCAGTTCTTCCGCCACGCGCTCGGGGCTGATGCGCCGGAGCTGGCAGGCGTGGGCGCGGACGGCATCGAACGTCGACGGCTCGATCTCAAAGCCCAGTCGCGCGGAGAAGCGAACGGCGCGGAGCAGCCGCAGGCTGTCCTCCGACAGGCGGGCGGCGGGATCGCCGATCGCGCGGACGCGGCGCGCCCGCAGGTCGTCCTGGCCGCCGACGTAGTCGATGACCTGATCGGTAACCGGGTCCAGGAACAGACCGTTGATCGTGAAATCGCGACGCCGGGCGTCTACTTCAGCCGTGGTGAATAGAACTTCAGAAGGATGGCGGCCGTCGAGGTAGCGTCCGTCCGCGCGAAAGGTCGCCACCTCGATCACGCTGTTGCCGATGCGGACGAGGATCACCCCGAACGCCGCGCCCACCGCCTGCGTGTTGAAGAACAGCTCGCGGACGCGCTGTGGCGGCGCGTCGGTGGCGACGTCGTAGTCCTTGACGGCGCCGCCGAGGAGCGTGTCGCGCACGCACCCGCCGGCAAAGTAGGCCACGTGCCCCGCCTGCCGGAGGCGCTGGACGATCGCCAGGGCGTCGTCGCGGCTGGACCTGGGTTTGGCGGACGCCGGAGTCATGCGCGGATTGGACCCCGGCGCGCGGCCAGCGCCAAGCGCTGGTGTGGCGTTGGTTCAGGCGATGCTACGTGCCGGAATGGTGTTCGTCCTCGTATTCGGAATCCTCGTCGTCTTCGTCGTTGTCCGCACCGTGTTCCGAGTGCCCATGGGAACCTGCACTCGACTCCGCGGCGGCGGGCTCGTCGCCGTGTTCGGGATGGCGACTCTCGACCATCATCTCGACCGCGCCGGCGACCACGCCAGCGGAGGTGGCGACCGCTTGCGTGACCGACTCGACGACGTTGTTGGCAACCTCGCCGGCCGCGACCGCGCCATCGCGCACCATTTCACCCGCGGCGCGGGCTCGCTTGCGAACGGTGGAAACCGCCGACTCCGCCGCCGAGCGCGCCTGGCGCGTTTTCTTGACGGCCTGCCGCGAGGCTTTGGTCATCGCGGTGGTGACTTTCGCAACGCGGCCCTTCACCTGCTTGCGAACCTTTTTCAGCCGCCGCATCAACTTCGCGGGCTTTGCATTGGCGAGCGTCTTGCGGGCCTTGCTCGCCAGGCTCGACTTCTTCGCCGTACCGGCTTTGCCTCGTGCGGGCTTGGCAGTCTTGCGGCCTGTCGCCTTGCCGGAGGAGCGCGCCTTGGCGGCAGGTCGTGCTTTGCCGTCGGCGCGAGATTTGGAGGCGGGTTTTGAACGCTTGGCGGGCTTCTTGGCCATGAAGACAATCCTTTCCGTGGGAGTTGCGGGTTCTACTCTAACACGCCGTCCGTCCGGGAAAAGTCTCAATCGCTGCAACAGTGCCGGGATTTCGTGTGCCGCCCCGCGCCCCGCTGTACACTTTCGACATGAGCCGGGCGGCACCGCGTTGGGCTGCGTTCGCGATCCTGTGTGCCGCCGCGCCCGTGTTTCTGGCCGGCATTCGCTGGGGATTGCCCTCCCGCGCAGCCGACCCGTATCTCTTCGGCGATTCCGAGCCCTGGAGCGGCGCGAAGATCCTTTCGCTGGCCGGCGGGTGGGAGGCCGATCCGAATCGCGGCGCGGATATCGCCCGATCCCCCTTGGCTGATCGCCAGCGGGCCATCGTCGTCAATCAGACCGATTCCGCCCGGGCGGCCATCCTGGTCCGTTACCGGCTCTACACCTATCAGCCGGACGAGATGATCACCTTCCGGGCTCTCTCAGGGATGCGGCCATCGAAGATGCAACTGGATCCCCGCCTGTACCAGTATGGGGGATTATGGATTTACCCCGTTGGGGCATTGCTACAAGGCGCTTCGCGGGCGGGATGGGTCGCGCTGCGGCCCGACGTAAGCTGGTACCTCGATCACCCGGAGGAATTCGGGCAGATGTACGTGGTGGCCCGGGCTTATTCGGTCTTCTGGGGTTTGGTCGGCGTACTGGTCGTCTTCGCGTTGGTCCGACAAATTGCTGGCGGGTGGGTGGTCCCCGCGGCGGCGGGACTTTGTTTTGCCGCGATGCCGGTGATCGTGAACGGGGCGCACGAGGCCAAGCCCCACCTGGGAGGGCTGGCCCTGACGCTTCTGGCAGTGCTCGTGGCGGCGCGGTACGTGCAAACGGGAGCGGCGAAATGGTGGATCCTGGCCGGCGTTTTCTGCGGCGCCGCCACGGCGATGGTGCCGACTGCTTATCCAACTTTCGTCGTCCTGCTGGTCATGGCCTGGCTGCGAGGCCGGACCTCGGGCGGCGTGCTTCGGAAATGGAAAATCCTGCTGGCGTCGGTGGGAGTAGGGGTGGCCGTCTTCTTCCTCTGTAATCCGTACCTGGCGATCAATTTGTTCTTCAACCGCAATGTGCTCAAGTCGAACCTTGGAAACTCCGCCGCGATGTACCACGCGGACGCGTCGGCCTTCGGGCTGATCAACGCCGCCTTCCTGATGACGCTGGGAACGTCTCCGCTGCTGGCAATCGCCGGTGCGGTGGGATTGGCTGGGCTCGCATCGCGCGCAGTGTCGATCCGAAGAGACCATGGAGCCGCGGCGGTTCGCCGTCGCGCGGTGGGTCTCTTGCTGGCGGCGCCGGCGGTGCTCGTGGCAATCCAGTTTTGCCTGCTGGCGAGTGGCAAGCCGGGGGAATACGGCCGTTTTGCGATGTTGCCGGATGTGCTGTTGATGGTCGAGGCGATCGTGGCGGTCGGGACTTTTGTGAAGAATTCAAGAATGCAGGCGGTCCTTCTCACGGTGATCCTGGGTTCCACATTGCTGGCGGGCGGCTCGTATGTGCGTGGCTTCGTGCGCGACGCTGGCGAGTCGACCTCGCGGCTGCACCTCGCTGAGAGACTTCACATCGAAAATCAACGCGGAATGCGGTCATTGGCCGTGGCGACTGAGCCCGCCCCGTATTGCCTCCCGCCGGTCGACCTGTTCCGCTGGGAAATTCGGCTGGTGCCGCGGGATTTGCTCCCCAATCGCCTGAGCGACGTAGGAGATGTTTCGGTTCGGACCGTCGACAGCCTGGGAGACGGACGATGGAGGTGGCTTTTCGAGACGCCAATCAGTTGGGCGGATAAGCCTTTCGAATTGACGGTCCAGGAGAGCCCGAAGCCTGCGGCTCCCTGAGGGCCGTAGGCGCTGCCGTAAATTCACCTTCTTGGGGAATTTGCGGGGCCACGGTATCCTCTGGGCAATGGAAGGCGTTACTACCGCGATCGTCGCGTTCATCTTCGTGTGCATCGTCTACCCGCACCTCGTGAAGAACCGGCCGCAGTTCTATGCGGCGCTGGGCATGGTGGTCCTTATTATCCTTTTGAACAGCATCGGGCAGATGGCGGATTCGCCGAAGTTCTGGCACTTCGTCGGCGCCGCCGACGGATTGTTGCAGGTCGGCGCGATCCTGCTGCTTGTGACGAGCGCTGGCGGACTAACCGTATCCGAACTTGCCAGCGATATCGGGAATACCATCGACGTGGTGCGGCGCGGCGGCGAGAAGGAGACGATCATCGTTCCACGCCGCGGCGAAATACCCAAGCAACGGGATGAATCCAGTCTGCCGCTCGAATAGCGGGCATTTTCGAATTGTGTGTCGAAGCGGACGGCGGACGGAATAGAATCGGGCGAATGCATCCAAGGAGTGCTCCATGGGATTGAGTGCGCTGGTCGGCGCCATCCAGGGCGGCGACTACATCAACGTCTTTAAGCTGATCCCGCCGCTGGTGATCCTGTTCATCTGGGCGCGGCTGCTGACGTGGGTGGACAAGGACACGCAGGACGCACACCTCCCGCGCGTCGCGCTCAACTGCTCGTTTCTCGGCGGGCTGGTCGTCGCGTTCGCCCTCTTTTTCCTGCTCCCCAGTTTCTGGATTGCCCTGCCCGTCCTGATCCTTCTGTTCGGCGCGGAGGTGGGAACCTACCTCTACATCCGCCAGAAGAAGGTGGGGCTCCGTGACCTCAAGGTCCAGTTCAACGCCTGGCTCAAGTCGTTCAAGGGAAAGAAAAAGGAAGGGAAGCTCGAAGCCGGCCGGGTCGGCATCGTGATGAAGGGCGGCGGGCTGATCATGCCACCCGAATCTGATTCGCCCCAGCGTCCCGCTTATGACGCGGTGCAGATCGCGCTCGCCGATCCCCTGCTGAAGGAAGCCGAGCAGATCGACATGGCCCCGGAGGAGAACGGGCTGGCCATCAAGTACAAGGTCGACGGGTTCGACTATCGCGGCACGCTGATCGACAAGACAGTGGGCGGGGCCGCGATCTCCTATCTGAAAGAGTTGACAGGCCTCGACGTCGAGGACCGGCGCAAACCGCAATCGGGGACGTTGAAAGTCACGATGGATGGCAAGCGACACGAGCTGGCCCTCCAGACCGCCGGCACCCGCGACGGCGAATATGTCCGGTTCCGAGTCGATCCCAAGAAGCGCCTTGAAGAGACGATCGACCAGCTTGGCTTTACGCCCCGGCAACTGGAGCTGGTCAAGGGGGTCGTCGCCGAGAAGGATGGGATCATCCTCCTCAGCGCGCCGCGCCACCAGGGATTGACCACGCTGCTCTACGGCATCATCCGCGCTCATGACGCCTTCCTCACGCACATTCACACGCTCGAGCGTGAACCCGAACGAGACCTGGAAGGCATCACCCAGAATAAGCTCGCCCCAACCGCCCCCCCTGCCGAGGAGACCAAGCAGATCAGCTGGCTGATCAGCCAGGAGCCGGACGTCATCCTCGCCAGCCAGATCGACGCGCCACAAACGGCGGTGGACCTGATCAAGTTCGCGAAGAGCGGCAAGCGAGTCTACGTCGGCATGCGCGCCGCCAGCACGTTCGAAGCCCTCGAGCAGTGGCGCAAGCTGGTAGGGGATGACCGCCTCGCCACACAGGCGCTCAAGCTGGTCATCACCGGCCGTGTGCTTCGCAAGCTTTGCATGGCATGTAAGGCCGCTTATGCACCCGACCCGATGACGCTGCGGAAGCTGGGAATCAACCCCGACAAAGTCTCGACGCTCTACCAGGCCCGCACGCAGCCCCTTCGCGATCAGAAGGGGAACCCCATCCCCTGCGAGTTCTGCCACGACCTTCGTTTCAGGGGTCGCACCGGCGTCTTCGAGACCCTGGTGGTAGACGACGAGGTGCGCGAGATCATCGGCACCGGCCGCTCCCCCAACCAGGTCTTCCGCAAGCAGCGCGGCAAGTATCTACAGGAAGAAGCGCTGGCACTGGTGGAAAACGGCGATACCAGCGTGCAGGAAGTGTTGCGCGTGCTGAAGGGAACGGAATCCGGTGCTCGTCCATCCGCTGCCGCGGCCCCGGCAGCGCAGAGCGGAACGCGACCGCCCCCGATGCCGGGTGGTCGACCGTCCGCCGCACGGCCCGGCGGCAGCTCGAGGCGTCCGCCCGGCAGCGGCTCGGCGTCCGTGCGTAAGGCTTGATCGAGTTGACTGGAAACGCAAGCGTTCGCGAAGGCGTAACCGTATGAGCTTCAGCATCTTCTTTATGGTCCTGATCGTGTTCCTGGCGGCGATCGTCTACTTCCATTACGTGCAGGGCTTTTTCAGCTCGGTGCTGTCGGCCATCTTCGCGGTCGTCGCGGCGGTCGTCGCGTTCTCCTATCACGAGGTCATCGTCGAATCGCTCCTGGCTGGCAAGGCGGCCAACTACGCCCACGCGATGGTCCTGCTGATGACCTTCGCTCTGGTCTACCTCGTGCTGCGGATCATCGCCGACATGGCCATCCCCGGGCAGGTGCGCCTCCCGGCCATCCTCGACAAGGTAGGCGGCGCGGTCATGGGGCTCATCGCCGGGATCTTTGCCCTTGGTATCCTGACAATCGCCGCTGAGGAGTTGCCGCTCGGTCCCAGCATCGCCGGATACGTCCGCTACGTCACGAAAGACGATCATTCGATTTCCATCCCCGGATACGGCGGCCGGCGCGGCCTCGATGCCGAGGTGGTCAGCGAGGTGAAGTCCGATGAACTGGGCAAGTTCGATCCGGAGGATGAGCGGACCGTGCTGTTCGACGACGCAGTGGTCAAGGCCGTGACGCACCTCAGCAAAGGCGGCTCGCTGGAAGGTCGCCAGCCGCTCACCGGGATTCACCCCGACTTCCTCCAGGAACTGTTCGGCCAGCGGCTGGGCATCGAGCCGGGTGGAAAGCACCTGGCGATGGATCTGCCTGCGAAACATATTCAGGACGTTGTCGTGAAAGGTGTCTATGCCTTGGACAGCCTTGCGTCGGTCGACTCCGATCCGAAGGGCGTTCGCGTCCCGTTCGCCAGCAAGGTCACCACGCAGCTCAAGGCGGCCAAGGATGAGGCGTTCCTGGTCGTCCGGCTTCAGTTCAGCGGACGAACATCCGCGGACGAAGATCGTCTCTTCCGTTTCAGCCCCGCCTCTGTACGCCTGGTTGCCTTTTCCCCGGACAGCGACGACACCACGGTCAACTACTACCCGATCGGCACGCTCACCGGCTCAACGCTCTATGCCAACAAGATCGACGACTTCCTCGTGGTCAACTTGAAAGAGAAGGACAAGGGCGCGGATCTGGTGTTCCGCGTCAAGCGGAAGGGAGTGCTCGAAGGGGGCACGCCCAAAGCCAGGAAAGTGCTCCCCGGCGTTTTCATTGAAATGAAGCGCC
Source organism: Tepidisphaerales bacterium (assembly GCA_038240605.1). Taxonomy (GTDB): domain Bacteria; phylum Planctomycetota; class Phycisphaerae; order Tepidisphaerales; family Tepidisphaeraceae; genus JBBSDP01. The sequence continues at coordinate 53,325 of JBBSDP010000032.1, forward strand.
TCGCGCGAGAAGACCTGAGCGGAAATGCGGTTGTCCACGCATTTCCACCCAACGACCCGGACTACTCGGTCATGCGCAAGATGGCGGTGCTTGACCAGACCCTGACCGCTCAGACCCCCGTGGCCGTCACGCCACCTCCAGGCGTCCCAACGCCACCGCCGCCCGTTACGCCCAACCCAGCGCAGAACCCCAATCAACTTCATCCTAATTCACCGCAGTCGATCGCCGCTTCGGCGACGAACTCGATCTTCGCAGTCGAAGGGGCAACGGTCTCAGATGTGCTGCCGATCCCGATCGCGGTCGGTACCGACACGTCGAAGCTGTCGGTTCAATTGTCCGGCGGCGATGCGATCGTCAAGGCGAACAAATTCAACTCGCTGAACGTAGACGTCGTCGAAACGGTGGAGACGCTGGGCAAGGGCCCGCGGCGCATCACCCAGCTCGTGCTGCCGCCGGATCAGGCGTTGCTTCAAGTGACAGGCGCGGTGCCGGATGGCTCGTGGACGTGGGGGGAGAAGGCGGATCAGTTCGAGGTCATCGACGCGGCCGGAAAACACTACAAGGCCAACGGCGCCTGGGCGATGGTCCAATCCGGCAAAGACATGAAGTTCTTCGCCCGATACTCCAACGATTTCCCGCTCTCGCCCGTTACTGCCCAGGAAGGGAAGATCATCAAGCTCTGGCTCAGCTTCGGCGTTCCCCACAACACGGAAGTGAAGCAACTGGTGCTGGGGGCGACGGCGATCGGTGACCTCAACGCCGTCAAGGTCCCGTAGATCCCCGGTAGTTCAGTGCGTCGGAATTCGCTGAAGGCCCTGCTGGAGCTGGGCCGCGGAGTCACCACCGGCTGGCTTCTCGAGCGACGGGAGCGTCAGACGTTGGCCATTCCGCAAAACGGTCAAAGACTGCTTCCGCATGTACGCTTCCTGCATCAATGCCATCGCAGTGCCGGAGTCGTTGTCGCGGAGGGCGAGCGGTCCAATCTCAACGATCTGATCATCCGCGCGCAGCCCGTAAAACTTCTCCATGATTCCGCCGGGGACAACGCTCTTCACGGCGATCGATTGCAACTGGCCGTTTTTCTCCAGCGGCTCGAGGGTGACGGTATTGATGGCCGGCGTTCCGTCGGGGGCGTTGCCGACGACGTCCTGAGCCATATCCTGAGCGTGGCGGCCTTCCTTGACGACCGTCTGGTTGTAGGAGCTCCAGACGTAGGCAATGATCGCAACGGTGATCAACAGGCCGATCAAAGAGAACATGCCGCGCATGGGACGCTCCTCGGAATTTACCCCCTAGGAAACGGCGCGGATCGCTTCCTCGCGCGAATTGCGAATGGTGAAGACGCGATCGAGCCGGGTGATCTTTAACAGTTGAAGCAGCTTCTCGCTCATACAGCACAACGCCAATTTAGCGTCTTTCAACTGAGCCAGGCGCTTGTGCGTCGCCACGAGGATGCCGATCGCCTGGCTGGAGATAAACTCCACCTTCTTGAAGTCGAGCACGAGCCGGTGGCTGCCCTCATCCACGGCGTTCGCCAATTGAACGCCGATCCGCTCCAGCTCCCCTTGCTTCATGAGTGAGGCGAGCTCGAAGGTCACGACGGTCGCGACGCCGGCCTGGTCGGTGGTGAAATAGGCATCCATTTCGATTCCCTCGTCCTCGTCTTTCCCGCGTCGAGCAGGCGCGCCACCCCTTTGATGGGCTACCGTGTGACGTGATTAGAACCGCAATCCCGCCGTTGCGGCAAGGGTCGCCCGCGCGTCTGGCGGCTACCTGACTTGCCGACGGTTCATTGCCAGCGCGGACTCCACGTCATGCCGCAAGCGGCACTCCTGGTGAGATCGTCTCCGTTTTGCGTTGCGATTGCTCGCCGGTATCGTCGTTCCGCTGTGAACATAGGGAGCTCCGCCCCGTCCCCGCTTCAGGCCGCCCTCGACTATCACCGCGCCGGCCGTCTGCCTGAGGCAGAGGCGGCTTATCGCCAGATCCTCGCCCATGATCCCCGCCATGACGATGCGTTGCACCGGCTCGGCGTGCCCTGCCACCAGCGCGGCGACAACCGTTGCCGTCCAGGGAAATCGCCCAACGGACGAGCGGTGCCAGCCAGTGAAAGCAGCGGTAATTGGACCTGTCCCTGGACCCGTCCCGTTAGCGGGTCGGGGTCAGGGGCGAGTGCTGAAAACGTAGATATCTTTGGCGTGGAACGTGGGATCGTCGTATGCGCTTGTCCGTTCCACGTCGCCCATCACGAGCCGCAGGCAGCGGGCGGCAACCGGCTCGAACGACGCGACGGTGTAGGAGGGGCCGAAGCTGTCGCCCGCCACCTTCCGGAACGCCTTCCCGTCCTCCGAAACTTCAAGGGTGAACGTCGAGCGCGGGGCGTACACCTTGTACGGCCACGGATTTGCGCCGTCCCCTTTGTGGTCGATCACCACCCGGTTGAGCCTGAGCGGCTTGCCGAAATCGATCTCCACGTACTGCCCCGACGCCGCGTAGCTCCAGAACTCCGAGTTCGGGTTGCCGTCCAGCAGGTTCGCCGGCGGGTCGTCCTTCCGCGGCATCGTCGTGCGGACGGACCAGCCCTTTGGGTCGAGTGGCGTAAACGAGGGCCGCCGACCGGGATGCGTCGCCCACCCCTCCTTGGGCCACAGCATCGGCTCGTCGCCCGCCCTCACCTTCAGCATCGCGCAACCGTGCGGGGGCAGGTCGACGGCGGTGTACCCCTCCCGCACCGCGCCCGCGTCTTTGTGTGCCCACAGGTCACGCACCCGCGCCGCCCCCGGCGGCAGTCCCAGGTCCGACCACTTGACGCCTACCGTCAGGGGGTTGGCCCCCGCATTCAGCAGCACGACCGCTCGCGACCCGTCCGACAACTCCCGCGCCCAGACCTGCGCGTCCCCTTCGACTCGAACGCGGCGTCCGGGCGTACCCGCCGGGTCTTGGTCCACGGCGATGGCCTCGGTGTTCAACAGAACGTAGCGGTCCCATTCGTTCAGAGCGCGGAAGTCGTGCGACAGGTACAGCGGAGCACCGGCCACGCACCACACGCTCATCTGGCTCTTGGCCTCCTCGTCGCCGACGAACCCGACCATCAGGTAGTCGGGGTTGCCCCAGCGCCCCTTGCCCGCCAGGCCGGGGTCCGCGACGGAGGCGAGGTTTTCCATGATCCGCGGCCACTCGCCGTTGATGTCGCCGCTAGTGCGCCACTCGTCCGCCCAATCGCGCGGGCGGGCCTTCCACCCGCTATTGATCGAGAAGGCGATGGGCCGGTTCACCCGCGTGGCTTGCGTGCGGAGCGAGCGGAACATGCGGGTGTACGGCTCGGTCCCCTTCGCCTCGTTCCAGTCGTATCCGTCGAAGAAAAGGTGGTCGACGCCACTGTCCGCGGCCCACGCGGCGTGTTGGTCGATCAATCGCAGGCCCGTGACAGGCGGCGGCACCTTGTGGTCGCGGTTGTTCTGAGGGTAGTTGTCGGCCGAGCCGGTGCTGATCTCCGGGGAGAGGTAGAAGCCTAGCTTCAGCCCCTTGCCGTGCAGGTAGTCGGCCAGCGGGCGGATCCCGCCGGCGTAGCTCTTGGGATCAACGTGCGGGTCGCCCGGCTGGTAGGGCTGCCCTCCCTCGTAATTCCCTGTCTCCGTCCAGTACCACCACCGGCGGTCGGAGTCATTCCCCCACCAGCCGCCGTCGATGCGGAGGGTCGTATAGCCGGCGTCCCGCAGCCCCGAGGCCACGAAAGCATCGCCCATCTCACGCAAAAGCTTATCGCCGTGGCGGGCGAGGAAGAAGTTATACGTGGACCAGCCCATGCCGGGCGTGGGCAGCGGCGTTTCGATGGACGGGCGGGCCACGTCCCTGGTTGTCGGATCGTCTTCGGCCCGGGCTGGCACCGCCGACTGAATCTTCAACAAGCAGGCGACCCACGCAACGTATAGAAGAAGGCGGATCTCTATTTTCATACTGTTCATGCTCGCGATCCCTATGAGCGCCCTTTACTTCCCACCGCCCGGCTTAAGCAAGATTGTTGCCGAGGCGGGATCGCCGACGGCGTAGCCGTCGCCGGGGAGTAGTGTAAGCGTGACCGTCTTGCCCGACGACCGCGCCCACGGGCTCGACGGCGACCGCTTCCTGCGGCCCCTGCCAGCCGATGGTCAGCTCGTCGGGGAGGCGTCGGTAGTCGACACCGCTGGCGGGTGTGCCGCTCGACATACTAGCACTACAGCGCTACGTTCACTTGTGAACAGCGCGAAGTCTTGCCTCTCTGGCGGCTCGGTTTCGAATCTGATGGTATTGAATGATTGACGCGACGTGCTCAATTGGAGATTGCTTGCAGCGGCGCTGCTGCCAACGCCGGCACAACGTGTTGAGTGCCCGTGCGGTCTGTTCCATTGTTACTTCTGGATTTTTCCCCCCGAAGTCGATCGGTTTGTTCAGATACTGGGGACAGTCACCTGTTAATTGGCAATAACAGGTGACTGTCCCTAGTATTCCCTAGTATTCCTAGTATTCGAAACGACAATTTCCCTTTGTTCGTGAGTGGAATTGAGTCAGCACACGCACAACGTCAATGGAACGCGTTAACACCTATATCATTGACGAGTCTCATCCGGATGCGTCACAAGTGCCAGCGGGCACTATTTCGGTGTGTTTCCGAAACCGCGCCAACATGCCGATTGACACGGCCTTTCTACGTGCTGCGATCTCAGGCTCTCCTGGAAGGCGCGAAGTGACGACGCTTGAGATAGGGTGGGACTCGCAACTTAGCACACTGTGGCCAGCCACGATGTTTCCTAACGTCGAATTCGTTGTCGTTACCGGGGCACATGTACTTAACATGATGGATCTTTTGAACGTGCCGCGGTTGCGATACCTTGCGGTTCAGACGCACAAGTCGTCTTTAAGGTCACTTGAGGTGCTAAGAACCCTATCACTTGAGCATCTTCGCGTTCGGATCGAGACGGAGGCCGACATGGGCGATGTCGGTAGCTGTCAAGGGCTCAAAGTCTTGGAACTATGGGATTGGCGCGCACGCGATCTAACGAAGCTATATCAGGTTGATGTCGAACGCCTGACTGTTATAGGTGGTGACTTAAGAAGTTGTGCTGGGATGAATTCCTCTCGGCTAGCAGGCATGAGTTGCCTGGGCGTCACAGAGTTGGAGTCACTCATAGGAATTGACACTGAGGTGGTGCGAGTGGAACGGTGAGGTATTGTCAAATGTCGTGGATGGCCGCTGAATCTTAAGCGGCGAGTTTGATCCCATCCTTGAAGATGACTCCAGCCACCACGGCGGGCAGCAACGTGCTGCCATTGAGTTTTCGCCAGTGGTTCTGAGCCGACTCCAC
>JBBSDP010000033.1:0-57605 GCA_038240605.1 Tepidisphaerales bacterium
CGGAAACCTCCCCGTCGATCAACGCCCCAATCCGTTCAGCTTCCGAACGCCGGGCATCCTGACCCTCTCCGCATTCAAGGTCCCCGAGTCGCTCTGGAAGAACTACTGGATGGGAAACGAACGCCCGTTCTGCTCGGGCCTGCTTATCTCCGATCAGCGCTTCACCCTGAAATACGGCTACGTCGAAGGCCGATTCAAGCTGCCGCCCAATCGCGGCGCGTGGCCGGCGTTCTGGCTGCTGGGGAACGATCCCACCAAGCCGTCCCAGGACCTGGCCCACGAATGGGGACCCGAGGTCGACGTCTTCGAGTTCTTCGGCCATCGTCCGACCAAGCACAGCGCCGGCGTCGTGGTCCGCAAGGATGACAAGAAGCCGGATTTTACGTTCGGATACAACGAGGTGGGTCTGGACATCACGAAGGATTTCCACACGTGGGGCTTCGAGTGGGATGCCCAGCACATGGCCTGGACCTTCGACGGCAAGATCTGGGCGAGGACCGACACGCCGGATTCGATGAAACGCCCCATGTATCTGCTGATCAACCTTGCCGTGGGCGGAACGTGGTATTCGCAGGAGGTCACCGCCGCGGGGAAGCCGAGCAAACCCTGGGAAGTGGATGAGGCATCAATGCCGTGGAGGATGGAATGCGATTACGTGCGGGCTTATCAGGCGGAATGACGAGGACGGTGCAGCAGATGCCGTCGAACGTCCGATAACCATTTCGTGGCAGGACGTTTCTTCTATTTGCGGCTCCTGATCCCCCTTCTGGCATGCGCCGCCGTCGCCAGCGCTCAGCCTGCGCAGGTCACGCGTGTGCTCCGCACCCTTGATTTCGAGGAGCGACGCCTGGGCAATCCCGAAGAGTTGCCGATGCATTGGATCAAGGTGCAGGGACCGGGGTTCCCTCACTACGTCAACGGCCGTCTCAGCAACGATCGGCCCCACGGCGGAACGTACAGCTTTCAGTTCGACCTCAACGGCGGAAGCATCGCCTACCGATATGAACCCGGCCAGATCCGCGTTCAGCCCGGCGCTCATTATCGCGTCGAGGGATGGTGCCGGACGACGGTGCTGGCCCATGCCCGGGCGCGCATCTCCGCCTATTTCACGGATCTCGATGGCCATCCGCTGCGCGGCCAGTTCCACTCCGAGTTGTTCGCCGCCAGCCGCGCCGAAGAGGTATGGACGCGCCTGGCGGTGGAATTTTCGGCGGACGATCCGCAATCGGCTTACCTGGTCCTGGAACTTGGGCTGCTCCAGCCGGCGCAGTTCGCGCAAACGACGCTGGGGGAGCGCGCGCTCTTCAACCAGGACATTCGCGGCAGCGCCTGGTTTGACGACATCCGCGTCTCACAGGTGCCGCAAGTGGAGCTCAGCTCGGAGAAACCGGGAAACATCTTCCGGCGCAGCGATCCGCTGCGGCTGCGCGTCATCGTCAGCGACCGGTTCACCGAAGACCTCGTCGGCCAGCTCGTCATCGCCGACGCCGCCGGCACCACCGTCTATCAGCGCAGCGGCGCGCTGGGCATGGAGACGGCGGAGAGGCCGACGCCCGGACAGAAGCGCATGTCGCTGGACCTCCCCGACCTTCGGCCCGGCTGGTACGAGGCGGCGCTGGTGATGAGCAGCCAGGGACAGTACCTGGGCGCGCGGAAGCTGGACCTGATCCGCCTCGCCGACGACGGCGAGCGCGCCGCGCCCGATCCGCGCTTCGGCATCATCGCCACCGAGCTTCGCTTCGACGGATGGGGCGAGCTGCCGCGGATCCTTCGTTTCCTTTCCGCCGGCCGCGTGAAGCTCGCGGTCTGGAGCAAGGAGGGGGACGTTCAACAGATGGACGGGGGCGCGTTCGACCTGCTGCTGGAGCGGCTGGGGGCAATGGGCGTGACACCGACGGCGTGCCTGCTCGATCTCCCGCCAGCCGCGGCGGAGAGGGTGGGCGGCTCGACGTGGGACCGGCTGCTTCTCGCCAATCCCAACAAATGGCGGCCGCAACTTGCCTACCTGATCGCCCGCCACGGCAATCACCTGGATCGATGGCAGCTCGGCGCCGACGGCTCGGACGTCTTCGTCACCCAGCCGAAAATGCGGCAGGTGTATGACCTGGTCTATCAGGAGTTCCGTTCGCTCATGCCGTCGCCAGACCTGGCGATGCCCTGGCCCGCCTGGTACGACCTCGAGGGCGCGCTGCCGCCGACCGTCGCCCTGTCAGTGCCGCCCACTGTGCTTCCCGCGCAGATTCCGCTCTATACGCAGGACATCCGCGGCCGCGAAGGACACAACCTCTCGCTGAGCCTCCAACTGCTCGATCGAGATCGCTACGGGCGCGAAGTGCAGATTCGCGACCTGGCGCAGCGGTTCATTTACGCGCTCGCCTCCGACTCCCAGCGCATCGACTTCCCCCTCCCGTTCACCGTTCGCCGTGACGGCGACGTGCTGGTCAAGCAGCCGCAGGAACTGTTCATGATCGAACGCACGCTCACCACCACGCTCGCGGGCGCGACCTACCGGGGAAAGGTGCCGTTGGCGGAGGGCGTCGAAGCGTTTCTCTTTGACCGCGGCGGGCAGGGCGTGCTGGCCCTGTGGGACCGCGGCAACGCCGGGGGCGTCAAACGGCTGGCGCTGAATCTGGGAACGAGTCCCGCGAGCATCGACCTGTGGGGAAACGTGAGCCCGCTGCTGCCTGCGCCGGGCGAGAGCGGCAACGTGCAGTTGCTCGTCGGGCCGACGCCGATCTTCCTGGTTGACATCGATGGAGCGCAGGCCGAGCTTCGCGCCAGCCTCGCGATCGATCGGCCGTTGCTCGAGTCCAGCTTCGAGCCGCACACGCGCCGCGTCCGCTTCACCAACGCCTACCGCACCGCGATCAGCGGCATGCTCCGGATCAAGGCCCCCGCCGGCTGGACGCTCAATCCACCCAACTTCAACTTCAGCCTGAATCCGGGGGAGACGCTCGATCGCGAAGTGACGATCGAGTTCCCGTACAACAGCTACGCCGGACCGAAGACCATGACGTGTGACTTCGCCCTTCAAGGGGAAATGACCTCAAACTTTTCCGTCCCGCTGACGCTGAACCTGGGACTGTCAGACGTCGGCATGCAGACCCTGGCGCTGCGTGACGGCGACTCGGTCATCGTGCAGCAGATGATCAGCAACTACGGCGAGAAGCCGATCGACTACACCTCCTTCGCCATCTTCCCCGGCCAGGCCCGCCAGGAGCGTCTGGTGACCAACCTCGGCCCGGGCCGAACCGTCATGAAGCGCTACCGATTCCCGCACGCCCCTCCCGCCGGCAAGGTCAACATCCGCGTCGGCGTCAAGGAGCTGGACGGGATGCGGATCCTCAACGACGAAGTGCCGATTCAATGATCTGTTCTTCCCGTTCAGCGTTCGCAAATCATGTAGCATTTGCGGATCGCACGTATCTCCGTGTAAATGCGCAGGCGAAACGACGGTGGGAAACGCCCGGGGATCAAATCTACGGCGTTCAGGAAAATTCGACGAATTCGACGGCGACGATTTCGGCCAACGGAGCTGGTGGAGTGGGAAGCAACTCGTATCCTTCAGGCGAGAATCCCGGTAACGCGATCGATCAGACCAATGCCAAATACCTCAATTTTGCCGGGACCAGCGCAAATACCGCTGTCGGCAACTCTCCGGGCATTATTGTGACCCCGGCAGCAGGCGGTTCCGTGCTCAACGGGGTGCAGTTCCAAGCTGGCAATGACTCTCCCGATCGTGATCCGCTGACCGTCGCGATTTACGGATCCAACACGAACCCCGCATCGGGCCTTGTGGCGGGGAACACGATTAATACAACTGGATATACGCTGCTCTACAGCGGCGTCTCGGGTTTGGCTGTTGATCCGGGCCGGGATACGTTCGGCGCCCTCGTGACGTTTGCCAACTCGACGTCATACACCACCTACGAAGTCCTGACCACAAGCGCTCGTGATCCGAACCAAGGTTGTTGCATTCAGTACGACGAAATTGGGTTGACCAGCGGAAACGTTCCAGAACCGGCCAGCCTGGGCACGCTTGCCCTTGCTGGATTCGGCTGGCTGGCTCGACGCCGCCGCGCCTGAGCCGCCCTGGCCGACGATCGGGACTTGAGCAAAGCCTGGCCCGGCGGGGCACTGAAACCGCCGGGCTTTTTGTTTGGCGTGACGTAATCGTCCAGAACAGCACAACTGACTTCGGATGGCCTTCACGATGGGCGGCAACATTCGGTTAACCCCGCGCTCGATAACCCGCCCCCGCGGTTTCACCCTCGTCGAACTTTTGGTTGTTATTGGAATTATTGCCGTGTTGATTGCCATTCTGCTTCCGACGCTCAGCCGGGCGCGGGAGATGGCCAAGCAGGTTCAATGCCTGAGCAACATCCGCCAGGTGGGGATGGCCATGGTGATGTACACGAACAACAACAAGGGGTATTACCCCGGCCCCGCACAGCGCTCCCCGCTTCCGACGTACTCATGGGATTGGATTTTCTTCCGACCGGTGCAGGGCCCGCTCAGCGAATCGGCGATCGCCCCCTACCTCTGGAGCTCTGGATCAACCGACCCGTCGGTCCTGCGCTGCCCCTCGGATGACGTCACCAATCGCCCCGCCACCTTCAACAACGAGCCGTACGCATACAGCTACACGATGTCCGGCATCATCGCCGGCCTTTACAGCAACTACGCGCATCCAATGAACGTCGCTCAGGTCTATCACCCATCGGACAAGGTGCTTCTGATCGAAGAGACCGAAAACAGCGTCAATGACGGCGATTGGTGGCCCTACGGCTATGACCTGCTCTCCGTCCGCCACGACCACCTGCGCCGCGACGGCGACGTGTACGGCAACGACCACGATCACCGCGGCAACGCCGCTTTCGTCGACGGCCACGCCGAGTTCGTCACCCGCAATTACGTCGAAAACCCCAGCCACTGGGACCCGACGCTGCCGTGAATCCACCTCCTTCGTGTTTCATGGAAGGACGAGCTCCGATTCACCGTTGCGCCGTCACCGCGTCGCGAAATGCGCGAATCCACTCGGTTTCCCCCATGCTGGCACGCAGTCGCATGAATTGGTCGATCTGGGCTGGCGGCAGGCCGGGCAGCGCCAGGCTCTGGTTGACTTGCTGATATTCGCCGTTGCCCTGAAGCACGAAGATTGCCAATTGCTCGTTTTCGAACCGCCACAACTCGGGAATGCCCAGGGCGGCATAAATCTGCTGCTTTTCCAGTGAACTTCGGGTGATGTCTACTTCGATGGCCAGATCGGGCGGGGGATCGCGATCCAGGCTCACGTCTTCCCTGCCGCGGATCAACGGCTCGCGCTGAATGTAAAAACACTCATCCGCTTCCAGCCCGCGAGCTAAGCCTTCGCGCCGCCAGGTGGTCATTCCAAAGCTGGCGAGGGGAATGTCGCGCATCTCAGTAAAGGTTTGCACCAGCCGAGCCAGGAGCCGTCCTGCCCGTTCGTGTTTGGGTAGCGGCGACATAAGCTCCAGTGTGCCACGGTCGTAGGTGAGGAATACATGCTGCTTTTCGAGGTCGCGCAACAATGACTCGTAGGTTTGCCATGACACGTCATGAAGAACCACCCGAGCGGGGATGCGCGGCACAGAATTGGCCGGGTTGAAATGAGTCGAGTGGTTTGCGATGGTCATACGAGTCTGGAATCGTAGCCCCCCCATGCCCGGCGCGTAAAGCGAAATCACGGTTCGCCAAAACGGCGGAAAAGGCGATAATCGTGCATCGGCGAACACGCTTACGGCCGATCGCGTAGCGGTGATGTACAATCAGCTCTGCCTAAACGGATTATTGCAAAGCCAGGTATCTTGCAGGAAGGAACATGCGCCGATCCCTCATTCTATGTGCATCGCTCGTCTTCGGCTCGCTTACGTGGGCAGCACTGGCGTGGGCTGATGCTCCGTCAGCCCCGACCGCCGCTCTGGCACAGCAACTGCGTTTCAACCGCGACATCCGTCCGCTCCTCACCGAAAATTGCTTCCTCTGCCATGGCCCCGATCCCGGCACCCGCAAGGCGGGGATGCGATTCGATCGGGAAGAGGGATTGTTCGGCGAGAGGAAGAAAGGCGGACACGCGGTCGTCAAGGGCGATCCCGCGCACAGTCTGCTCTACCAGCGGATCACAAGCGGCGATCCCGAGCAGATCATGCCGCCGCCCAAGAGCCACAAGACGTTGACGGCTCAGCAGAAGGAATTGGTTCGCCGGTGGATCGAACAGGGCGCGCCGTGGGAGGCGCACTGGTCGTTCATCGCCCCGGTGCGATCGACGGCGCCGCTGGTGCAGAACACGGCGTGGGTTCGCAACCCGATCGATCGATTCATCCTGGCCAGGCTCGAGGAAAAGGGACTGACGCCGGCCGGTGAGGCGGACAAGCGTTCGCTGATCCGCCGTGTCTCATTCGACCTGATCGGCCTGCCGCCGACCGCGGAAGAGGTCGAGGCGTTCGTCAATGACGCGTCGCCCGGTGCCTTCGAGAAGGTGGTGGATCGCCTGCTCGCCTCCCCCACCTACGGCGAACACCGCGCCCGATACTGGCTCGACGCTTCCCGCTATGCCGACTCCAACGGCATCCACTTCGACAATTACCGCGAGATGTGGCCCTACCGCGACTGGGTCATCAACGCGTTCAATCGCAATCTCCGGTTCGATCAGTTCGCGACCGAGCAGCTCGCCGGGGACCTGCTCTCGAGCCCCACGCTCGACCAGCAGGTCGCCTCCGGCTTTAACCGCTGCAATATCACGACCAATGAAGGGGGCACGATCGCCGAGGAGAACCTCGTCGGCTACACGCGCGATCGGACGGAGACGACGGCCCGCGTCTTCCTCGGCCTCACGGCTAATTGCGCCGTCTGCCACGACCACAAGTTCGATCCGATCCCGCAGCGCGACTTCTACTCGATGTCGGCGTTCTTCAACAACATCACGATGGACGCGCTGGACGGCAACGTCCACAACACCCCGCCCGTCGTGAAAGTGCCGCGCCTGGAAGATCGCCCGCGCTGGGAAGCCCTGGCCTCCGAGATCCCCGCGGCGCGGAAGCAGCTCGACGACCGACGGCTCGCCGCTCGCCCGGAGTTCGATCGCTGGCTCGCCTCCGCTGATGCCAGCGCCCTTCAGAAAGCGATTCCGACCGACAATCTGACGATGCTCGCCTCCCTCAGCGAGGGCCAGGGAAGCACGACGCGCGTGGTATTCGAAGGCCAGGAACGGCAGACGCCGCTGGCGCCGAGCGTGCAATGGCTGCCGGGGCAGGCGGGTAAGGCGGTCATGTCGCCGCAGGGCGCTGCCGCGATCATTCCCGATGCCGGCGACTTCGAGGGGAACAAGCCGTACACCTGCGCGGTCTGGGCGAAGCTGCCGGCGGTGGCGGGCGGATCGGTCGTCGCGCGGATGAACGAGAAGGACGGGTTCCGAGGCTGGGACATGTGGGTCCAGAACGGCGCGCTCGCCGCCCATCTGATTCATCACTGGAACGATGACGCGATCAAAGTCGTCTCCAACCAGCCGATGGTCGCCGACAAGTGGCACCACCTGTGCGTGACCTACGACGGCTCCGGCAAAGGCGCCGGCCTGAAGCTCTACGTGGATGGCCAGCCGCAGGCGTCGCACTTCGAATCCGACAACCTGAAGGGAAGCACGCACACGACGGTCCCCTTCAAGATCGGCCAGCGCGACAGCACCAGTCCGATCAACGGAATGGCGGTGCAGGACCTTCGCCTCTACGCCCGCTCGCTTCCGCAGGCGGAGGTGCAGGCGCTTGCCAAGTCCAGCCTGCTGGCGACCGTTTTGGCCAAGCCCGCCGCCGAGCGTATCGAGGCCGACAAGACCGAGTTGATCGCCTGGTGGCTCGCCACCGCCGATGAAAGCTACAAGCAGATGATCGCGAAGGTCGCCGCACTCGAAGGCGAACGCAACGCCATTCAGGGCCGCGGCGCGACTTCGCTGGTGATGCAGGAAAAGCCTGAGCCGGCCGGCGCGTTCATCCTTTATCGCGGCGAATATGACAAACGCCGCGACCCGGTGAAACCCGCCACGCTGTCGTCGCTCCACCCCTTCCCGAAAGATGCGCCGGCCAACCGCCTGGGCTTCGCGCAGTGGCTGCTGCGCCCGGAAAATCCGCTGACGGCCCGCGTCACCGTCAACCGCTTTTGGGAACAGCTCTTCGGCACCGGCATCGTAAGGACCGCCGGCGATTTCGGGATCATGGGGGAGCCGCCCTCGAACCAGGAACTGCTCGACTGGATCGCAGTGGAGTTCCGTGAATCGGGCTGGGACATGAAGCACACTTTCAAGCTGATGGTCATGTCCGCCACGTACCGGCAGGCCGCGATCGACACGCCGGAGAAACTCGAGCGCGATCCAGACAACCGGCTGATCTCGCGCGGTCCGCGCTTCCGCCTCGACGCCGAAGCCATACGCGACAACGCCCTGGCCGCCAGCGGTTTGCTCGTCCACACGATCGGCGGCCCGAGCGTGAAGCCGTATCAGCCGCCCGGCGTGTGGGAAGCAGTCGCGATGCCCGGCAGCAACACGCGCGACTATCGCCAGGACCACGGGGAAAGCCTCTATCGCCGCAGCCTCTACACGTTCTGGAAGCGCGCCGCCCCGCCGGCCTCGATGGACATCTTCAACGCCCCGACGCGCGAGGTCTGCACCGTCTACCGCGAGCGCACCGATACGCCCTTGCAAGCGCTGGTGACGATGAACGACCCGCAGTTTGTCGAGGCCGCGCGCAACCTCGCCCAGGGTGCGATCAAGGCCGGCGGCGCGACGTTCGACACCCGCCTCGACTGGACGGTGCGACGGCTCATCGCCCGCCCCTTCCGCGCCGAGGAATCCGCCGTCGCCAAGTCGACGTACGACGATCTGCTGACCTTCTATCGAGCCCACGCCGAGGACGCGAAGAAGCTGCTCGCGGTCGGCGAATCGCCGCGCGATGCGGCGGTCGATCCCGTCGAGCATGCCGCCTGGACGATGCTCTGCAACCAGCTCATGAATCTCGACGAGTCCCTGAACAAGTAATGCCGGTGGGCTCGGCCCACCGATGCCTCGTGCTGAGTAAGGAATCGCCATGACTCCCTTCGAAGAATTCGTCCGCAGCGAGACACGCCGGCAATTTCTCCGGCGTGGCAAGAACGCGCTAGGCATGGCCGCTCTGGCGATGCTGGGCGGCGAGCATTTCCTCGGCCGTTCCGCCCGCGCCGGCGCGATCCCCGGCCCCCTCTCGCCCGGCCTCTACTCTCCTCCGGGCCTGGGCGCGGCGATTACGCCGCACTTCGCTCCGAGGGCGAAACAGGTCATCTACCTGCACATGCTGGGGGGTCCGCCGCAGATGGACCTGTACGACTACAAGCCAGTCATGAACGAGTGGTACGACAAGGACCTCCCTGAATCGATTCGGCAGGGCCAGCGCCTGACCACAATGACCTCCGGCCAGTCGCGCTTCCCGATCGCGCCGTCGAAGTTCAAGTTCACGCAGCACGGCAAGTCCGGCATGTGGGTCAGCGAGCTGCTCCCCTGGACCGCGAGGATGGTGGATGACATGTGCTTCGTGCGCAGCATGCACACCGACGCGATTAACCACGAGCCCGCCGTCACGTTCATGCAGACGGGAAACCAGGTCACCGGTCGGCCGTGCGTCGGCGCATGGGTGTCGTACGGGCTGGGCTCGATGAACAACAGTCTCCCCACGTTCGTCGTGCTCGTCGCCAACCCGAGCAACACCGAGCAGATCCAGGCCATCTCCGCCCGCCTCTGGAACTCCGGCTACCTCTCCGGCGAGCACGCGGGCGTGGCCCTGCGCAGCAGCGGCGATCCGATCCTCTACATCAACAACCCGCCGGGCGTTCCCGGCGAGGTGCGCCGTCGCGGCCTCGATGCGCTCAAGCAGCTCAACGAGATGAATTACAAGCTCGTGGGCGATCCCGAAACGCACACCCGCATCCAGCAGTACGAGCTGGCCTTCCGCATGCAGGCCAGCGTTCCCGAGCTCACCAACACGGCCAACGAGCCGGAATCGGTTTACAAGTTGTACGGCGAAGACGCGCGCAAGCCCGGCACCTTCGCCGCAACGGCGCTGCTCGCCCGCCGGCTCGTCGAGCGCGGCACGCGCTTCGTGCAGGTCTATCACAACAACTGGGACACGCACGGCAACGTCGCCGGCCGGCTCCCCTCGCAATGCAAGGACGTCGACCAGGCGTGTTACGGCCTGGTGCAGGACCTCAAGGCCCGCGGCATGCTCGACGAAACGCTGGTCATCTGGGGCGGCGAGTTCGGACGCACCGTCTACTCCCAGGGCGGCCTCTCCCACGAAAACTACGGCCGCGACCACCACCCCCGCTGCTTCACCATGTGGATGGCCGGCGGCGGCTCAAACGGCGGCAGCATCTACGGCCAAACCGACGACTTCAGCTACAACATCACCAAAGATCCCGTCAGCGTCCACGACTTCCACGCCACCGTCCTCCGCCTCTTAGGCATCGACCACGAACGCTTCACTTACAAGTACCAGGGCCTCGACCAGAAACTCACCGGCGTAGAGCCGGCAAAGGTCATCGAAGCATTGATGGCGTGAGCAAACGGCCGGATTTCAGGTCACGAGTGAGTAGAGCCGCACCCCGTATGAATCTCGCGATACAAGCCGATTCTCGTGCTAGGATGAAAGGGCAAACTCGCCTCAAGTGAAGAGCACATGACCGAACTTGCGATGAAACTCCGGCTGTCTGATCAGGCGATTGAGAAGCTCGCCCAGCGCGCGGACGAAACGGGCCAAGACGTGGCCGGCGTTGCTTCCGACCTCATCGAGCAAGCCGTTGCAAATCCAGTTCCGGCGCGCTTGACGCTCTCTCAACGTGTCGCAGCGTGGAACCAGTGGGTGGCGAGCATGCGAAAATGGGGTGAGCAGCACCTTCCAGCCGGACACTTCGTTGACGACAGTCGAGAAAGCATCTACGACGGACGCGGTGAATGAGCGTCCTCGTCGATACCAACATCCTGTGTCGAATCGCCGACCCCCACCATCCGCAAAATGCTGCCGCCGCTGAGTCGGTGAAGCGCCTTCTTTCGACGGGCGAAACGCTCCTGGTGGTTCCTCAGAATATCTACGAATTTTGGGTAGTGGCCACCCGACCTATCGAGAACAACGGGCTCGGCATGTCTACGTCGGATGCAAAAACAAAGCTCGACGAGCTCTTGATCGTCTTGGAGATGCTGCCGGAAATTCCTGCCATTTTCCCCGAATGGCAGCGTCTGGTCGCGGAGCTGGATTGCAAGGGCAAACCGGCCCACGACGCCCACCTCTTTGCGGCAATGATCGTCCACGATGTGAAGGAGATTCTTACCTTCAACATTCGTGACTTCATCCGTTATCCGGGAATCGTCATCCTCGACCCGCGAGAAGTCGCAAGTAAGAGTTGAGCCACTTCGTCAGGCGACACAATGGCGCGAGCGATTTGCTCTTCGTGACATGGGCGCCTCGCCCTCGTTGATGCAGAAATATGCACACATCGACTCAACCGCCTTCGCCCAAGATCGAATCGAAATTGAACTGAATTCATCTCTTCAGCTGTGTTCATCGGTCTGCATCTGTGGCGTCATTCTGAAGGGCCTGTTTCACCACAGATGAAAGGCAGATGGGGCCTGATCAGTAATGGACGGCTGCGGGTGAACGTGGCAGGAGCGCCCTCGCCCATGCAGGCGTTTACCCCTCACGCCGGCTCGGTCGTACTCGAACGAGATCAAGCAAGAGCGCAGCGTTCTTTTGCTACTGTAGTTGGAGGTCGCTTCGCTCGAGCTGAATCGGCGGATTACCGCCGATGGCCGCGGCGTACCGCGGCCCACGGGCGAGGCGCCGTGCTACGGTAAGAAAGTGGCTCGACTCGGGATCCTCGATCGGTTTCCGATCAGGTGAACTTGCTCGTGCCCGGGACGGCGATCGGGGCGACGGGGAGGGGGCCGAATTCGTACTTCTCGGGGCCGAGTTTTTCCGTCGATGCCAGGATCTGCTCCCAGGTGATTACCTTGCCGGAGTAGGCGCTTTCGCGGGCCATGATCGCCATGAGGGTAGACTTGCACATGTAGTCGCCGTTGTTGATCGGCTTACCGTTGCGGATCGCGTTGAAGAGGGCGACGTGTTCGGCGTCGTACATGCCGACCTTGGCGTCACCCTTGTGGAACTTCTGCTTGCCGCTGATGCGATGCTGCTGGATGTTGGCGGTCCCCTCGGTGCCGTAGGCCCAGTCGCTCACGTCCTGGGAGATCTGTTCCTTCAGGCCGGTCCACTGGCGGCAGCCCGAGAAGCAGCGCACGCCGTCCGCCCATTCGAAGACCGAGTTGAAGTGGTCGTAAACGTTGCCGAACTGCGGCGCGGTGCGGACGATCCGTCCGCCGCTGGCGATCACCTTTGCCGGCGGCTGGTCCTTCATGACCCAGAGCATCTTGTCGAGGCTGTGGATGTGCTGCTCGACGATGTGGTCGCCGCTTGCCCAGGTGAAGTAGAGCCAGTCGCGGAGCTGCCACTCCATGTCGCTCCACTCCGGCTGCCGCTGCTTGTACCAGAGCCCTGTGGTCAGGTAGTTCGTGTGCAGGTTGATGATCTGCCCGATCGCCCCATCGTGGATCCGATCGACCACTTCCCGCTTGGAATCGTCGTAGCGATAACAGAGGCCCGAGACGAGGGTGAGGTTCTTCTCCGCCGCCTGCTTCGTCGTCGCCATCACCGAGAGGACGCCGGGCGCATCGACCCCGACCGGCTTCTCGCAGAACACATGCTTGCCCGCCTCGACCACCGCCTTGAGGTGCATCGGCCGAAAGTGCGGCGGCGTGGCCAGCAGCACCACATCCACCGCGCCGATCACCCCCTTGTACGCGTCCCACCCGACGAATTTGTTCTCGTCGGTGACCGCGACGCGATCGGCGACGTCGGTATTCTTGAGGTTGAGGATGCTCCCCTCGATCTGATCCTTGAACATGTCCCCCAAGGCGACGATCTTCGCGTTGGAATCGCCATGCAGCGCATTCTGCGCCGCCCCCGTTCCGCGCCCGCCGCACCCCACCAGCCCCACCTTGATCACGTCACTGCCGGCGGCATACACCGCCGACTGAAGCGCGGCCGAGACAACGACCGCCCCCGCCGCCGTAGCGCTACCTCGGACAAAATCGCGACGGGAGGGACGGGAACCGGAAGGCGAGGGCGACGACATCGGCTGCATGGAAATCTCCGCGAGAAAAGGGGTAAACGCGCCCCTAACCCGGGGCGCGAATTGCATTGTATCGGAATACTGGGGACGGCCAAGGGTGTTGAGGCAGTGCGTTGGTGGCACCGGCCTCCCAATTAGCGATCATCATCAGGGCACCTCGTATGCTAGACGGCGCTGTGCGGACCGCCAAACGCCTCGCGCAATAAGCGCCGCCGCCAGGGCTTCGATGGCAGCGAGTTCGTACTGAATCCGGCCGGCAAGCCGCTCGGCCTCGGCCAGACGGCGGGAGAGGTCGGCGGCGATGCGACGCTGGTCGGCAATGGGTGGCCAGCGTCGATTGACGCCCCTCCATCGCTTGGTCAACGCCCCCCCATCCAGTACGATATTGACACGGACGGCGTACGAGCCGGGCGGTTCATCTCCTGCGTCGGAAAGGACTGATTGTGCTGTTGATCGGCGAATGGACGGAACGCAATGCGGGTCTTGTGATGCGAAGCCTGGGGGTTGCGGCGATTGCGTTGTTCATGCTTTCGCTGGCATGCTCGCACGCCCGCGCGGACGTGGCGGCGGTCGCGCCCAGCGGGGCGCCTGCCGCGGGTGACCTCAAGCCCATCACGCAGCCGATCGGCGGGACGGATGTTTCGTTTGACCTGGTGCCGATCCCCGCCGGAACGTTCACGATGGGGAGCCCGGCGAGCGAGAAAAAGCGCAAGGCCAACGAAGGGCCACAGATCGAAGTGCAGGTCGATGCGTTTTACATGGGGAAGTGCCCGGTCACGTGGGGCGAGTACAACCAGTTTCTCTCCAACTACCAGCGCCTGGCCATCGAAGGCGTCCCGAAGATCCCGGCGGACAAGCGCGCGGATGCGGTGACGTATCCGACGCCGATGTATGAATTGGAGGCGGGGCCGGTGCTGGATCGGATGGGCCGCGGGCCCCAGTTCCCCGCCGTCATCATGTCTCAGTACGCGGCGCGGCAGTACACCAAGTGGCTGAGCAAGCGGACGGGCCGTTTCTTCCGGCTCCCCACCGAAGCCGAGTGGGAATACGCCTGCCGGGCGGGCACCAAAACGGCCTACAGCTTCGGCGATGATCCCGAGCAGCTTAAAGATTACGGCTGGTACTTCGACAACTCCGCCCTCGCCGATGGCGACGGCGCCTACCGCCAGGTCGGGACGAAGAAGCCCAATCCGTGGGGCCTGTATGACATGCACGGCAACGTGGCTCAGTGGTGCCTCGATCAGTACAGCGCCGACTGGTACAAGAAGTTCGAGGGCAAGACCTCGAACTGGCACGATCTGATCAACTGGCCGGCGACGCAATACCCGCGCGCGATCCGCGGCGGGAGCTGGAACTCCGAAGCCGAAGATTGCCGGTCCGCCTCCCGGGTCGGCTCGGACAAGAAGATGAACATCAAGGATCCGCAATTGCCCCAGAGCCCGCACTGGCTGACGGACGGGTTCTGGATCGGGTTCCGCGTGGTCAGTCCGGCGAAGGAGCCTTCCGAGACGGAGAAGATCCGCTACTGGGACGTGGATGACCCAGTGACCAAGCGCGTGCTGGATCGCGACCGGGAAATCCGCGAACTCATCGCCCCCCCGGCAGCGCCAACGAAATGAAGGCTGGTTCACACAGATGGCGCGGAGAGGATAGAAGATGGAGGATAGACGATGGCGCACGCTTCCATGCTCAATCCTCTATCCTCCATCTACTATCCTCGCTTCGTTTTTTGTGATTAGAACGTTTTACGAACGAACTAACCGAGGTAACCGACCATGTCCGAAACCAAGAATCGATCGCGCCGGGACTTTTTGAAGGGATCTGCGGGGGTTGTCGCCGCTACCGCGGTGGCGGAGGAGTTGCTGTCCAGCTCCGTTTATGCGGCGGCGGATGAGACCATGAAGATCGCGCTGATCGGGTGCGGCGGGCGCGGCGGCGGCGCGTGCGGGCAGGCGCTCAGCACGCCGGGGCCGGTCAAGCTGGTCGCGATCGCCGACGCGTTCGAGGACAACGCGCGCAACAAGCTAAAGGACCTCAAGGGACAGTTCGGCGACAAGGTCGACGTGAAGGACGACAAAATCTTTTGGGGCTTGGATGCTTATCAGAAGGCGATCGATTCGGACATCGACCTGATCCTGATCGCGACGCCGCCCGGCTTCCGGCCGATCCACTTCGAGTACGCCGTCAAGCAGGGCCGCAACGTCTTCATGGAAAAGCCCCTCGCGACTGATGCCGAAGGCATCCGCAAGGTGATCGCCGCCGCCGAGGAGGCGAAGAAGAAGAACCTGAAGGTGGGCGTCGGCCTGCAGCGCCACCACCAGGCCCGATACCTCGAGACCGTGAAGCGAATCCAGGACGGGGCGCTCGGCGACCTGATCCTGACCCGCGCCTATTGGAACGATGCCGGCGTCTGGGTCCGCCCGCGCAAGCCGGAACAGACCGAGATGGAGTACCAGATGCGCAACTGGTATTACTTCTGCTGGCTGTGTGGCGACCACATCAACGAGCAGCACATCCACAACCTGGACGTGATCAACTGGATCAAGGGCGGCCCGCCGGTCGAGGCGCACGGCATGGGCGGCCGGCAGTTCCGCAACGGCATCGACCACGGCGAGATCTACGATCACTTCTGCGTCGAGTACACCTACAAAGACGGCACCAAGCTGCACTCGGAATGCCGTCACATCCCCAACTGCTGGAGCAGCGTTTCCGAACACGCGCACGGCACGAAGGGTTACTCTGACGTCGGCGGCGGCTATTTCAAGATGGCCGATGGCAGCGACTGGCGCTACCGCGCCAAGGGCCCGGAGATCGACCCGTACCAGCAGGAACACAACGACTTGTTCGATGCCATTCGCACCAACAAGGAATACAACGAGGCGTTCTACGGCGCCTCGAGCACGATGACGTCGCTCCTGGGCCGTATGGCGACTTACTCCGGCAAGGTCCTTACCTACGATCAGGCGCTGAACTCCAAGATCAGCCTGATGCCCGAAAAGTTCGCCTGGGACGCGCCGCCCCGTTCGCTCCCCGACGCCAACGGGCGCTACAAGATCCCGATGCCCGGCGTGACGAGGGTGATCGACGACAAGATGTAAAACTGGCGGAGTGCGCGTGCGCCCGACACACAGTTGTCGCGCGCACGAGATGCACGACTTTGTTTCGCGAGGAAATTCCCCATGTCGTTCCTGCCCGAACGGAAACTGATCCGACAGCTCATCCCGGTGCTGCTCGCCGGGTCCGCGATCGCGTGGTTCATGGCGCCGTACCCGACCGCCGCCGAAGAGAAAAAGGTGAAGACCGAGCTGCACAAGCAGATGGAGCAGATCGAAACCGGCGTGAAGAAACTGCGCCGCACGCTCCGCAAGAAGGAGAGCAACGCCGAATCGCTGGAGATCATCACGAAGATCGAGGAGGCGGCGG
The DNA here is from genome assembly GCA_038240605.1 of Tepidisphaerales bacterium. Lineage (GTDB taxonomy): Bacteria > Planctomycetota > Phycisphaerae > Tepidisphaerales > Tepidisphaeraceae > JBBSDP01. The sequence goes on from JBBSDP010000033.1 coordinate 16,642, forward strand.
TCGCCTGCAAGCAGATGACCCCGTCGCGCGCGACCACGATGCCCGCCGATCAGCAGCCGCAGTTTGTCATCGCGTATCGCAAGGGAATGGCCGGCCTCGTCGGCGAGATGGTAAAGATGGAGACGGCACTGCTGGACGGCGACAACGCTGCGGCGCAGGCAATCCTCAAGAAGCTGAAGGACGTGGAGGACGAGGGGCACGACAAGTTCAAGCAGGACGATGAGAAGGACGCCGCCAAGTCCGATGACAGCAAGTAGCGGGTAAGATGCCGATCCGCCCCGCCGTGCGCGGGTTTGTCGATGCCCATGCGGGGGGCGCGGCGGAATCGATGTCGGAACGTAGCGTCAACACGCTCGAGTACTCGGCCCCCGGCAGCGACACCCCGGCGCGTCGCGTGGTGCCGTGGCTCGATCGCCTCGCTTTCCCGTGGGCGATGTGCGGCGTGCTGCTCGTCGGGATCGCCTGCCGGCTCGCCCAGTACTTTTCCAATCGCTCGTTCTGGGTGGACGAGTCGATGATCGTCTTGAACATCCGCGGCAAGACCGCGGCCCAGCTCCTCTCCAAACTTGACTTCAATCAGGCCGCCCCGCCGCTTTTCCTGCTCGCCGAGCGGCTCCTCTACCGCACGTTTGGCGGTTCGGAGTTCTCGCTGCGCCTGCTGCCCCTCGCCTGCTCGATCGCGGCTCTCCTGCTCTTCGAAAAACTGGCCCGGCGACTTTGCTCGCCGCCGTGGGCATGGCTCGCGGTCGCGCTGATGGCGCTTTCGGATCGACTGATCTGGCACGCCAGCGAAGTGAAGCCATACTCGGGCGACGTACTGGCGGCGGTAATGCTCATCCTGATCGCGACGGGCCGCGGGGATGGACGTTGCCCGGTTCGCCGCATGGTGAGGCTGTCGATTGGCGCGGCGATCCTGGCGTGGTTCTCCTACCCGTCAACCTTCATCTTCGGGGGGGCGAGCCTGGGGATCGGGTGGGAGATCATTCGTCGTGATGGGCGGCACGGCCGTGCGATCGCCCTCTGGCTCCTGGGGAACCTGCTGGTGATGGTGTCGTTCGTGCTGCTCGTGCACTTCTCGGTCCAGCAACAGGAAACGAGCGGGCTGTCCACCTACTGGGCCGGCAATTTCCTCGACCTGCGCCATCCGCTGGGCGCACCGAATTGGATCGCGCGGCGCGTCTTTTCCGCCTGCACTTACGCCTGTGCGCCAGCCGGTCCGCTCATCCTCGGCTGCGGCATCGTCGGCTTCGTCGCGCTGTGGCGCGAACGGCGGGTGGCGCCGCTCCTGGCGCTGTTCGGACCGCTCTGTCTGCTGATCGTGGCCGCCGCCGCGAAGCGTTATCCGTTCGAAGGCGCTCGCCTCACGGTCTTCCTCGCGCCGGAGCTTCTGCTGCTGACCGCTATCGGTATCGACGCGATCGAACGACGGGGCGCAGCCTTGGTGCAATGGATTGGCATAGGGGCGGCGGGCGCGCTGATCTGCATCGCCGGGGGGCTGGCGATCTTTCACCTGGCCGTGCCGCGCATGCGCGGCCACGTCCGGCCGGCGGTGAAGTTCGTCATCTCCCATTCCCAGTCGGGAGACGGCATCTACACGCTGAACCCGCACGAGTTTGAATGCTACTGGCCCACGCCGGCGGCTACTGACCCGCGCGTGCGTTATGAGATCGATCGCGCCGATCGCGTCCCCTTCCGCCGGTTCTGGATTGTGGTTGCCTTCCCCAATCAAACCCAACGCCATCGGCTCGAACCGCTGCTCAAGTGGGCGCGCGGATTCGCCACGATGCGCGAGTCATTCATCGGCCTCGGCGGCGCCGCCTGGCTCTTTGAGAAATCGGGCGCGGGTCCAGTCGAGGCGATCGATCCGCCCCACGACAACAAAGAGCGCCGTGGCGATCGATAAAGAAAATTGAACCGCCAAGGCCGCCGAGACGCCAAGCATTCCGCTTGATTGCATCTTCCTCGGGCGCCTCGCGCGTGCTCGTGGACAAAGACACGGGCGAGGCGCCCGGGCCCCAAAAAAGTGTCGGTCTCTTGGCGGCCTTCGCGGCTTGGCGGTTCCATTTCCGCCCGTTGTTTGTGGTCCGCGGAAGACAATGGCATGGAGGTGGCCACTTGCGTTAGGCTACGCGCTCCCGGTTGCCGCCGGGCATATTTATGGGTCAATCCGCAGCAATGGGCTTGTTCACTCCGACCGCTGCGCCGCTCGTGGGCGGTGCGGTCTCGGAGCCATTGGTTGCGCGCGTTGGAGGGCATCGCGATTGGCGGAGCCGACTCCAGCGGGTGGCGCTCTGGCTGCTCTTGATCAACGCATTGCTCCTAGCCTTCGTTGGCGGCGTGAAGTTGCGAACGTGGCTGTGGGAGCGCACCAAATCCGCGCGGTTCACCTACGACATCAACAATGGCCATCACTGGGGGAGCCGGATTTTCGACGGCGCCCAGGCGCTGGCCGCCGCCGACAATCACCCCGGCCACGGCGCCGACTGGCGATATTTCCTGCCGGCGTACGCGGGACTCTACGATCAGGTCGTCGCCGAAAGCCCCAACGACAAATACCTGCTCGATTACTCGCCCGCCCGGCTGATGGTGATGGCGCTCTGGGTACGGCACGAGCGGACGGTTTACCCGCAGACCCGAAGCTGGGTGCCGCCTTACGCGTACACGGCGCCGCTGCTGCGCTTCAACACGCTGTGCGAGCTGCTGGCCGCGATCGCCGGGGGATTGCTGGTGCGGCACTGGATGCTTCGCGATACGCGGGCACGGCTCGCGTCACGGATCAGAGGCAGCCGGTGGGACCCATCGGTTGCCTGGCTTCTGCCGCCCGCGCTTCCGGCTCGTCCCTATCCTTCGACGGCGAGCTTGTGCGGGGTCATCGCGGCGCTGCTGATCTGGTTTAATCCCGCCGATCTGCCGGACGCACATGTCTGGCCGCAGTGGGACGTGTGGCTCCTTCCCTTCTTCCTCATCGCGATCCTGGCGGCGTCGCTGGACTGGTGGTTTACCGCAGGCGCGATCGTCGCGTTCGGCGCGATGTTCAAGGGACAGCTCGTGATGGTCGCGCCGATCCTGCTGCTCTGGCCCCTCTTCGCCGGCTGGTGGAATGCCCTGTTTCGAATCGCGTGCGGCGTGGCCTTTTCCCTCGCAGCCATCACCTGTGTCTGGCTCGTCAATGGCCGTGGCGGATGGATCTGGGTGGGTGGCATCACGCTTGGCTTTCTCGTCGCTTACGCCTTGATCCGTTTGCGCGGTGAGCCGGACCGACGCCGTCGCATGCTCCGTGCCCTTCCGTTCTGGACGGCCGGCATCTTCGCCCTCGCCGTCTTCTCCGCCTTGCCGCTCTTTCACGGCAGCCTCGCCTGGCAGAAGGTGGGGTACGGATATCCGACCTATCACTTCCCATGGATGGTGGTGGGTGAAGCGGCGAACCTCGCGGCAATTCTGGCGGCGCCGCCGTTCTTGTTTCAGCTCAACGACCCGGCGCTGCACGTGCGGTTTGGGCCGATGGGGATCGACACGGCAATCTCCATCAAGACGGTCCTCGTCTGCCTGTACGGGATCGCGCTCGTCCTGTGCGGGATCGGCGCTGCCCGGTTGAGCCGGCGCAACGACCGGCGGTTTCTCCTCGTGCCCGGGACGGTTTGCCTGCTCATGTTCAGCCTCTTGCCGCAGATGCACGAGCGCTACCTGCTCTGGGCGGCCGCGGTCACCGCACTGGCGGTCGGCGTTTCGTTTGGGATGACACTGCTGCACCTGTTTATCTCGGCGCTGGCTTGCGAGATGATCATCCCCTACGTGCTCAACCGCGATCCATCCCTCCTGCCGGGATTGCGGCATTTCATAGCCGGCGTCTTTCCGGGAGATGCCTGGGCCGTCCTGCTCTGCGCGGCGATCTTCCTCTACCAGATCCTCAAAACACCCCGATCCGACCGAAGTAATGTGAGCGAGGCACGGAACATGGGGATTGCAATGGCGGAGCGATGAGCGATCTCTACGAACTGGGGCACGAATCCGACACGCCTCCACCACCGCGCCCAAGCACCGGCAGCAGCGGCGGCGGCATGGGTGATCCGGCCCCCGTCTTCGCCCCACCGCCGCCTCCCGCCGAAGTGGTTCGGCAACGCAACGCACGTCGAACCCTGCTCCATGGCCTTGGCTTCCTCATCGCGATGGGTTTGTTGTTGGGTGGCCTGGCGCTGCGCTGGTCCACGTGGCGGTGGTTCGCCCACGCCAACATCCAGCACGGCGACGCCGCTCTCGCGTTTGACGTTGGCGATCAGGTCGTGCGCGGCGGCGTGGCGGGCGCTACGCCGGACCTCGCATGGCGGCCGTTCCTGCGAAATTATCTCAGCCATTACCGCACGATCGTCGTCGCTCACCCCGACGGGGATTACGGGATGGACGTTGCGCCGCTGCACCTGCTCGTCGATGCGCTGTGGGCGCGTCACGCGCACGTCCTTCATCCCGACCTGGATGGCTGGGTGCCCGACTATCGGTTCAATGCGCCGCTGCTGATGTTCACGACGGCGTGCGAATTGATGGCGGCCATCGGGCTCTTCGTGCTCGTGCGGCACTGGACGCGCCGGTCGCAGGCGGCGGAACTGGGATTGATCTATCCATCAGCCCCGACGTCGGAAATTCCCTGGGTGTGCGGCCTGATCGCGGCGGCGCTGCTTTGGTACAACCTCGCCCTGCTGCTCGATGGCCACGTCTGGGGCGAATCGGACACGTGGCTCTTGCCGTTCTACATTTTCGCGGCGTGGTTTGGATCGATCGGCCGCTGGTTCTGGGCGGGCGTGCTCGTCGCGATGGGCTGCCTCTTCAAAGCGCAGCTCCTGTTCGTCGTCCCGCTGTTTGTCCTCTGGCCACTCTGCGCGGGCCGTCCGCTGGCGGCGCTGCGGGCGCTGCTGGGATTTGCGGCGGTCGGTGCCATCTTCCTCTCCCCCTGGCTCATCCATCGCGACATGAGCTGGGCCCGCGTCGCGATCGCCTACGGACTGCATCGCTTTCCGCGGATGACGATCGACGCGAGCAACCTGTCGGCCATCATGGCCACCAAGAGCTATAACTGGTCGCTCACCGACACGGTCTGGGACATTCGGTTCTCCAAGCCGCACGTTGCGTACGCCATGAGCGTGCGCGCCATGCTGATCGCAATCTACGCTCTGTGCCTGCTGCTCAGTGCCGCCGGCGCGGCGCTGCACCTGCGGCGTAACTCATCGGGCGTGCTGGCGGCGTTGGTCGCGCCGTGGGCGGTCCTGTTCGCGGTGCTCCCGCAGATGCAGCCGCGCTACTTCGTCTGGGCCGCGGCGCTCAGCGCGGCCATGGCCGGCGTTTCGCTGGGAATGACACTGCTGCACCTCGTGGTCACGGTGCTGGCCGCCATCATGATGCTCCGTCAACTGCTCCCCCTGAATCCACAGCTTGCTCCGAAGCTCACGGCGGCCCTTTCGGGCCTTCATCCCCACATCGCCTGGGCCGTCCTGCTGTGCGCCGCCATCTTTCTGTACGAAGCCCTTGCCCTGCCGCGACGGCGCAACGCGCTTTGATAGTGTGGAAAAGGTTCAGAGTTCGGTGTTAAGGCAGGAGGCGAAAAGGCAGTGCGTCCTGTCCCACTGAAGCCTGAACCCGGACCGGTCCGCTTCCTGACGTGCGCGGCTCTGAAAGCGGTGACCCGCACAACGCGTAGACCCCCCTCGCGTAAATCCTATCATGTCGCATATGACTGGTTCGTCTGAAGTGGGTACTCCCACCGAATCATCCCGGGCGGCCGCGCCGCCGGCGCCGTCTGATGGCAATGGAACGCCGGCCGGCGGTCGCGCTACGCCTCGCCGCGTTGCCCTGTTCAGCGCTGACGCGTGGACGCCATTGCTCGTCCCGCTCTTTCGTTCGCTATGGATCGCGTCATCGATCGCCCTGATCGGAACGTGGGCCCGCGAGGCCGGCGGGCCCTGGCTCATGAAACTCCTCGCCGAGGGCCGTCACGATCAGCCGATCCTCGTCGCGCGCGTGCTGGTAGCGTCTAACCTGCCAATCTGCCTGTTTTCGATCCTCGCCGGTGCCATGGCCGACCTGCTCGACCGGCGCTGGCTCCTGATCGCGACCCAGGTCTGGATGACCCTCGTGACGATCACGCTGGCGCTGCTAACGCTCGCGAACCTCATCTCACCGTGGGGATTGCTGGGCCTCACGTTCCTGCTGGGCGTTGGGACCGCGGCCGCCGGCCCCGCGCTTCAGGCAGTCCTGCCGGAACTGGTGCCGACCCGGGACATCGGGCTGGCGATCGGGCTCAATAGCGTTGCCTTGAACGTTGCGCGGGCTGTGGGGCCCGCCCTCTTCATGTCGGTGGTTTACTTCATTCCCGGACGGCGCGGGATCGGCACCTCATTTTTCCTGACCGCCTTTTCGTTCACCGCGATGATATGGGTCCTGCTCCGATGGAAACGGCCGGCGGAGCGCGCGGCCGTCCACGGGGAACAGGTCTGGGGCGCGTTGCGCTCCGGCCTCCAATACACCATCCACTCGCCGGCCAACCGCGCGATCCTGCTGCGCGTGCTGCTCTTTATCGTGCCGGCGGTGGTGATGTGGGCGCAGGTTCCCATCATCGCGACCGGTCAGCTCCACATGGGAGAGCGCGGTTACGCGGTCTTGTTTGCATTCCTTGGGGTTGGCGCAATTTGCGGCGTCTTCCTCATGCCCGACCTTCAACGCCGTTTCAAGATCGATCCCGTGGTGAACACCTGCATCGCACTGTTCGCGCTGGGATTGATCGCGATGTCGCGGACCCATCGCCCCTGGATCGCCGACCTGCTGATGATGTTCCTGGGCGTGAACTGGGTGATCATCCCGACGAACTTCAACACCGCCACCCAGACCTCCGTTCCCGCGTGGGTGAAGGGCCGTGCGATCTCGATGTACCTTACGGTTCTTTTCGGATCGTTTGCACTCGGCGGCGCGATCTGGGGACCGGTAACTGTCGCCACGTCGATCAGTACCTCGCTGCTGATAGGCGGGCTGGTCATGGCGTCGACGCTGGCGATCGTCTGGCGCTTCCCGCTCACGCTCAACGAAGGGCTGGACCTCTCCCCCGCCTTCAAGGGAAAGGCACCGGGATCCGCCGCGGACGTGCCGGCGATGGCGGACGCGCCGATTTGCGTGTCGGTCGATTACGCGATCGACTCGAATCGAACGGGCGAATTCATCTCGACCATGCGCGCCCTGCGCCAGCAGCGACGCCGAATCGGAGCCTGGGACTGGCGCCTGGAACCCGTACCTGCGCAGGCGACCGGCGGATCAGGCGGCATTGCGTACCGCGAGCGATACTGTTTCAGTTCGCCCGCCGAATTCGCACGTCATCCCGCCCGCATGACACAAGCGGACCTGCAACTCCTGGAGCGGGTGCGTGGTTTTCATGTTGTTGAAACCCCTCCCTCCGAACGTCTTGCGCCTCACCCGCGTTCGGCCGGGCGATTCGACGCCGAAGTGCTCAAGCAGTGCGCATTTGACTGCATTGACCGATGTCTGGAGGAGTGCGAAATCGCTTGCGAACGGCTGAGCCGGGATCGCAAGGGGGCGAACGTGAAAGACCGGCGGCGGTAACTGATTGGGATGAGCTCGTCTCGCTTCCACATTCCGGAGGAAGAACAACTCGCCTCGGGGCCGCTGCGAGAACTCCAGTCCCGGAAATTGCGCGGGCTGCTCGATGCGATGCGCCAATCCAATCCGTTCCATCAACGAAAACTCAAGGGGATTCCGACCATTGCGGGAGTCGATCAGCTCGACCGGATTCCGTTCACGACTCGCGCGGAAGTGGAGGCGGACCAGGTCGCCCATCCGCCGTTCGGGACCAATCTCACGTACCCGCTGGAACGTTACCGGCGTTTTCATCAGACCTCCGGCACGCACGGGCGGCCGATGCGCTGGCTCGACACCGCCGAAAGCTGGGCATGGTTCGGGCGGTGCTGGGGCATCATCTTCGCCGCTACGGGCGTCGGGTTGGGCGATCGGCTGCTCTTCCCGTTTTCGTTCGGGCCGTTCGTCGGATTCTGGGCGGCCTTCGAGAGCGCATCGGACCTGGGGTACTTGTGCATTCCCGCCGGGGGGATGAGCACCGCGTCACGGCTGCGGATGATCCTCGACAACGCGGTCACCGTGGTCTGCTGCACACCGACCTACGCCCTGCGCATGGCCGAGGTGGCGCGAGATGAGGGGATCGACCTGGCCGGCTCATCGAGCGTGCGCGCGTTGATCGTCGCCGGCGAGGCGGGCGGCAGCATCCCGACGACGCGGCAGCGGATCGAAACCGCGTGGGGCGCGCGCGTCTTCGATCACACGGGGATGACGGAAATCGGCGCCGCCTCTTTCGAGTGCCAGCCGCGTCCGGGCGGCGTCCACGTCATCGAGAGCGAGTACATCGCCGAAGTGATCGAACCCACTTCCGACCGCCCTGTGCCCGACGGGAAGGTCGGCGAACTGGTGCTTACCAACCTCGGTCGTCTGGGCAGCCCACTCATCCGATACCGAACCGGCGACCAGGTTCGACTCACCCGGAGCACATGTGCGTGCGGTCGGTCGTTCGCGTGGCTTGAGGGTGGGATCCTCGGGCGCATCGATGACATGTTCACCGTGCGCGGCAATAATGTCTTCCCCAACGCGGTCGAAGCGGTGTTGCGAGGCGTGAGCGGCGTGGCGGAGTTCCGCGTCAACGTGTACGAGGATGGCGCGCTGTCGCGCGTGGAGGTGGAAGTCGAGCCGGAGGCCGACGCCGCTCGCGACGCGGGCCTCGCCGAGCGGGTCGGGCGCGCGATGCAGGCGGCCCTCTCCTTTCGCACCGCGGTGAGCGTCGTTGGACCGGGGGCGCTGCCGCGATTCGAAATGAAAGCGCATCGCTTCGTCCGTATCGGACGCGGAGAATCGCCGACGCGCAAGCCTGTGGTCGATCCGCTCACGAGCCCATAAGATTCCCCTGTTAATTGGCGGACTGAACGTCGTTACGCAAAGAACCCGAAACACCAGCCAACATGATGAACGCAAAACTTGGATCCTGGCTCCTGGCCGCCCTGACCGCCGTCGCTTCGCCCGCCCTGGCCGCCGATTGGTACCAATGGCGCGGCCCCGAGCAGGACGGCGTGAGCCGTGAGAAGAACCTCCCGGAAAAATGGTCGTCCGAGGGAGAGAACCTCGTCTGGCACAATGAAATCGGCGGCATGTCGAGCCCGATCGTCATGAACGGGTATCTCTACACCTTCACCCGCGTGGGCGAGGTGCCGGCGGGTAATGCCTCCTCCCCCACGTTCGATCCGGGGCCGCAGACCCAGGAGGCGCTGGTCTGCGTCGATGCCAGGACCGGCAAGATGGTCTGGCAGCACCTGGAAAACATGTATGTGACCGATGACCCGTTCCACCGCCTCGGCTGGTCGAACTGCATCGGCGATCCGAAGAGCGGGCGCGTTTATGGGCTGGGCGCGCAGAACCAGCTCGTCTGCCTCGACGGAAAGACCGGCAAGGTCATCTGGAAGCGGCAGATGACTGAAGAGTTCGGCATGATCACCACGTTCGGCGGCCGCACGCCCTCGCCCGCCATCGATGAAGATCGGCTCTTCATCACCGGCGTCAGCTTTGGCTGGGGCGAGAACTTCCGATCAACCCATCGCATCTTCGCCTTCAACAAAGAGAACGGAGAATTGAACTGGACCGCCGACAGCCCCGGCATTCCGGTCGATGCGCCCTACGGCACGCCGGTCGTTGGCGTGATCAACGGGGAGCGAACGGTCGTATTCAACGGTGGCAACGGCGGGATCCACGCCTACCAGGCGCGCACCGGCAAGCACCTCTGGAGCTTCGTCGCCTCGAAGCGCGGGATGAACTGCTCGCCGATCATCGCTGGCGATCTCGTTTACGCCTCATGGGACCTCGACAACTTCAAGAGCACAAAGCTCGGCGGCCTGGTCTGTCTCGACGGGCGCGTGATCGAGAAGGGCGCGCCGAAGGTGGTCTGGCGTCAGGATGGCATCGAAGCGGGCTTCCCCTCTCCAACGATCTGGGATGGCATCCTCTACGTCGCCACCGATAGCGCCGTGATCTACGCCGTTGACGCCAAGACCGGCGAGATCCTCTGGCACAAGGTCTTCGGCACCGGCGGCAAAGCCTCGCTGGTGGCCGCTGAAGGGAAGCTCTATTACCCCGAGGCCAACGGCCGCATGTGGATTCTGAAGCTGAACGGCAAGGAGAAGCCGAAGGTCCTCAGTCACGTGGACGTCGAGAAGAAGCTGGGGCGCGAGTACACGATTTTCGGATCGGTCGCGATCTGCGATGGCCGCGTCTTCCTCCAGGCGGCGAACGAGACGTTCTGCATCGGCGAAAAGGAGCCGAAGGTTGAGTCTAATCCCATCCCACCGGCGCCGCAGGAAGAGGCGGTTGGCAAGGACGATCAGGCGGCGGTGCTCCAGGTACGCCCCGCCGACGTGCTGCTGCGACCGGGCAGGATGCAGACGTTCACCCTCTTCGCATTCGATGCCAAAGGCCGCCCGCTGGGCGAGCAGAAGTCGGAACACTGGTCCGTCGGTCAGCTCACGCTCGCGCCGCCGCCGCCGCGCCCCAAAGAGCTGATGCGTCCCAGCCCGTTCACCGTTGCTCAGAGCGGCGAGGCGGCTACCAAGCCGGTCGATGCGCCTAAGCCGGCGCCCAGCACGCAGCCCACGAGCCAACCCGCCGTCGCCGGCCCGACGAAGATCGGCAATCTCAAGGGCGAAGTAGATGCCGGCGGTACGTTCACGGCAGCCGGCGGGCCACCGCAAGGTGGCGCGGTCGTCGCGACAATCGGTCAACTGAGCGGGCAAGGCCGCGTGCGTGTCCTTCCGCCGTTGCCGTGGAAGATCGACTTCGAGAAGGATCCGGTCGGTAAGCCGCCGCTCACATGGATCGGCGCCGGGATGAAGTTCGCGGTTCGCGAGAACCCGGCGGACCATAACAACAAGGTCCTCGTGAAGCTGACCGACATCCCCCTCTTCGCCCGCGCCCGCACGTATTTCGGCGCCGAGGACATGCACGACTACACGATCGAGGCGGACGTTTCCGTGAAGGAGACGGTCTACGCCGACAACGGCACGACGGTTCGCAAGGTGCCCGATGTCGGGGTGATCAACAGCCGGTATATCCTCGAGCTCAAGGGGGCGAACCAGACACTGGGGATTCATTCCTGGCCGGCCGCTCTTCCCCGAAACGAGGAGGAGCCGGGCCTCGCCACGCACAAGGCGATCCACTTCGATTGGAAGGCCGACACCTGGTACCACCTGAAACTGTCCGTCACGCAGGAAAACGATAAGGCGGTGGCCCGCGGCAAGGCCTGGCCGACCGGCACGCCCGAGCCGCACGACTGGAACATTCAGCTCGAGGATCCCACGCCCAATCGAAACGGCAACCCTGGACTATGGGGCTTCTCCAACGATCACGAGATCTACTATGACAACGTGCAGGTCACGGACAATTCCAATGGCAAAGCTCTCTAGGATCAGCATGAAACCGCGAAAACCGCTTTTCGGATTGGGGATCTGTATCGGGGTAGCGGCGCTGGCGGCTATGGCCGGCCCACGCGCCGTTGCCGCCGATTGGACCATGTGGGGCCGCTCGCCGTTGCGGAACATGGTGACGCCCGAGAAGGGTTGCCCCACCGACTGGGACGTGACGAGCGGAAAGAACGTGAAGTGGAGCCAGGCGCTGGGCTCCAAGAGCTACGGCAACCCGGTGATCGCCAACGGCGTCGTCTACGTCGGTACGAATAACGAAGCGAAGCGCGACCCGGCCATCACGGCCGACGGCGGCGTCTTCATGGCCTTCGATGAAAAGACGGGCAAGTTCCTCTGGCAGCGATACAGCGGCAAGCTCCCCACCGGCCGCGTGAACGACTGGCCGGGCGAGGGCCTCTGCTCCACCGCCTACACCGAAGGCAACCGCGTCTGGTTCTGCACCAATCGCTGCGAGGTCGTCTGTCTCGATGTGAGCCCGACGGATAAGTCGCCGATCGAAGTCTGGACGTTCGACATGATCGGCCGTCTCGGCGTCTTCCCGCACAACATGACCTCGTGCGCGATCGCCTCGCACGGCGACCTGATCTACGTCATCACCGGCAACGGCGTGGACGACACGCACAAGCACGTCGTCGCCCCCGCTGCTCCCGCGATCGTCTGCTTCAACAAGGCGACGGGAAAGGTCGTCTGGACGAGCAACGTGCCCGGCGCCAACGTGCTCCACGGGCAGTGGGCGAGCGTCGCGATCACCAACGTGAACGACCGCGCATTGATCATCGCCCCGCTGGGCGATGCCTGGGTGTACGCGTTCGATGCCAAAACCGGCCAGATCGTCTGGAAGTTCGACACGAATCCCAAAGACGCGATCTACCCGCAGACCCGCAACGAGATCATTGCCACGCCCTGCATCGTCGGGAACCTGATGTACATCGCCAACGGGCAGGACCCCGAGCACGGGGAGGGATACGCCCACATGTGGTGCGTCGACATCACCAAGACGGGCGACATCAGCGCCGAGATCGACGCCAATCCCGATCAGCCCAAGCCCAAGCCGGGCGAAGAGCTGGTGGCGCCGGCCGGCCAGGTGGCGCAGCGGGGCGGCAAGCCGAATTCCAACTCCGCCGTCGTCTGGCACTTCGACGTGGCCAAGGCGGGCCCCAACGGAGGAAAGGTCGGCCGCGGCGATCACATGAACCGCACGATTTCCACCGCCGCCGTCAGCGATGGGCTCTGCTTCGTCCCGGATTTCTCCGGCTATCTTCACTGCTTCGACGCCAAGACGGGACAGAACTACTGGAACTACGACATGGAATCGGCGATGTGGGGCTCCCCGCTCATCGTCGATGGACACGTCTACGCTTCCGACGAGGACGGCGACATCCGCATTTTCAACGTTGCTAAGGAAATGAAGATGATCGCCGAACACAATCTCGGCAACGCCTCGTACTGCTCCCCGATCTACGCCAACGGCGTCCTCTTCCTGACCACGCGCGACCGCCTCTACGCCATCCAGGACGGCGCCAAGTCCAAGCCCCCCGCGGCGGCGGCAGATCAGTAGAAGATGGTTTGAACCGCCAAGGCGCCTAGACGCCAAGACGCCAAGAGTTAAAGAGGGGAGAAAACGGAAATTGGCGGGCAGAACGATAGCTCTCTCCCGCGCTCACATTTCACTTTTCCTCGTTCTTCTTGGCGACTTGGCGACTTGGCGGTTTAGTTTGCCTTTTCAGAAGTCTCGACCCATATGACCAACGCAACGATTGAAACCCGCGCCCGGCAGGCGGCCGAGCAGCTCGACGCTCATACGCGCGAGATCGTCCAGTGGCACTTCAACCCGGAAACGGGTTGCCCCTTCTGGCTCGACTGGGCGGCCAAGGCGGGATGGAATCCGCGCAAGGAAGTACACGGGTACGCGGACCTGAAGAAGTTCGATCACTTCGAAGATGACTGGCTTCGCGGCGGACCGGTCCGCCGTTGGCTGCCCAAGGGTCTTGCCAATCGCCCCGTCTACGTTTTCGAAACCGGCGGCAGCACCGGCGTCCCCAAGAGCCGCTTGCAGGTCGAAGATTTCCGCATCGACTACGAGCTGTTCAGCAAGACGCTTTCGGAGGAAGGGTTTCCGAGGGGCGCTGACTGGCTGATGCTCGGCCCGTCGGGCCCGCGCCGGCTTCGCCTGGCGATCGAGCATCTCGCCCAGCATCGCGGCGGCATCGCGTTCTCGGTGGACCTCGATCCGCGCTGGGTCATCAAGCTGCTGAAGCGCGGCGCGGTCCAGGAGGCCAACCTCTACAAGCAGCATTGCATCGATCAGTCGCTGACGATCCTCCGCTCCCACCCCAACGTCCGCTGCATCTTCACGACGCCGAAGCTGCTGGAGGCGCTGTCCGAAAAGATGGATCTCGCTCACTACGGCATCAAGGGGATCTTCTGCGGTGGCACGGAGCTCACGCCCCAGTTCCACCGCTTTGCCCGCGAAGAGCTTTGTCCCGGCATTGACTTCGTCCCCACGTACGGCAACACGCTGATGGGTCTGGCGACGCACAAGCCGTTCGATCCCGCCGACAAGTACGAGGTCATCTACCATGCTCCGCAGCCGCGCGCGGTTGTCGAGGTGGTGGAGCCGGACAATGCCGAGAAGAAAGTGGAATACGGGCAGATCGGCCGCGTGATGCTCACCACGCTCACGAAAGAGACGTTCATCCCCCGCTTCCTCGAGCGAGATCAGGCGATCCGACGGCCTCCGTGCCAGCCCTATCCCTGGGACGGCGCGGGCAACGTGCAGCCGTTCGCGGCCTTCGCGGGGACGGTGGTGGAAGGCGTATACTGAGGCTACGGTATAATGGGCCGCTTCGAGAATTCGCTATGCCTATCATCAGCACCACCAAAATGACTGCCCGGCAATTCGAAATGCTCGGCGAGGATCCGCCAGGTGTTCGGCTTGAACTCGTAGACGGAGAAATCGCCGTGAGCCCAAGCCCCAGACCACGTCATTCGCGTATAGTGATCAAACTCGGTCGCATCCTTGACGAATATGTCGAGCAGCATGACCTGGGGCTATTGCTATCTGATGTTGATACGATCTTCGCAGAGCACGACGTACGCCGCCCAGATCTGTTTTTTTTCACCAAATCCAGGTCGCATTTGGTCCACCCAGATCGCGCGATTGAAGGAATTCCCGACCTGTGCATCGAGATCATCAGCCCCACCAGCGATGAGATCGATCGAGCGGATAAGTTTAAGCAATATGCGGCAGCCGGAGTTTCACACTATTGGATCATTGATCCAAAACATCGCTCCGCGGAAGCGTTCGAACTGGACCGCGATACCTATCGCGAGGTAGCAGGCGGCGAAGGTGATTCATCCGTTCATTTTCCCCCATTCACTGAACTGGCGATCCCCCTCGCAAAACTCTGGCTCCCGCACGAATGATTCTGAGACAGCGATGCTCCACATTCCCATCCTCCGTCACGGCAAGCCGTACGAATCGGTCGACTCGATCGAGATCCTTCACCATGCCACCGGCGAGCCGGTTGCTCGCGTCAGCCAGGCGAACTCGGGGCTGATCAGCCGTGACGTGCATCGAATGGATTCGGACATCCTCGAGCAGTTCTCGATGGCGCAGCTGATTGGCATGTGCCGCAAGGCGGCCGAGATCTTCATCGGCGGCGTCGTGCCGGTCGGGGATCAGAAGCAGTCGTTCGATGACTACGTGCAGCAGCTCTCCTCCACCACGGGGATGCCTTATTCCTACTGCCGTGGGAATGCCAAGAAGATTCACCGCGTGCTGGCGGAGATGGACGTGATCATCGCCGGCCTCACGCGCGGGTTTGACCTCTCGATCCTCGATGCCGGATATGGGATCGATGAGGGACGCACGCTCTCCTGGTTCCGCGAGGCGCGCGTGTTCGGCGCAATCCTCCCCAGCAACTCGCCCGGCGTGCATTCGCTCTGGGCGCCGGCGATCGCGCTCAAGACGCCGATCGCGCTCAAGCCCGGCCGTGAAGAGCCCTGGACCCCGTTGCGCATCATCGAATCGCTGGCCGCGGCGGGCGTGCCGCGGGAAGCGTTTGGGTTTTATCCGACGGATCACGGCGGTGCGTCAACACTGCTTCAGGTAGTGGATCGCGCGATGCTCTTCGGCGACGCCTCAACGACCAAGGCATGGGCCGACGATCCGCGCATCGAACTGCACGGCCCCGGCTACAGCAAGGTGCTGCTCGGCGACGACGCCGCCGAGAACTGGGAGCATTACCTGGACCTGATGGTGGGTTCCGTCGCCGCCAACGGCGGGCGTTCCTGCATCAACGCCTCGGCGATCTGGACGCCGAAGAACGCTGACGCGATCGCCGATGCCCTGGCGCGCAGGCTGGCGACGGTGAAGGCGCTGCCCGCGGACCATCCCGAGGCGCAGGTTGCCGCCTTTGCCAATCCTCAGATGCCGCAACGGATCAACGCCATGATCGACGGCGCGATGAGTGGCGCGACTGATCTCACGCTCAAACACCGCGGCTCGCCAAGGCTGGTGGTCAACGGCCGGTGCAGCTACCTCCTGCCCACCATCCTGCGCTGCGATCGCGATCACGCGCTGGCGAACAAGGAATTCCTCTTCCCCTTCGCCACCGTCATCGAATGCCCGACGGCCGAGATGCCCGATGCCATCGGGCCGACCCTCGTCGCCACTGCCCTCACCCGCGACAGGAAATTCTCCCGCGCGCTGATGGCTTCCCCGCACGTCGACCGGCTGAACGTCGGCCCCATCCCGACCTACCAGCTCAGCTGGGATCAGCCGCACGAAGGAAATCTCTTCGAACACCTCTATCGTCAGCGCGCGTTTCAGACCGCTTGAACTGAGATCGCTCCGCGCGCAATTCGGTGGCGCGGGCGCCTCGCCCGTGCTGTCCGACGACGACAGGGGCGAGGCGCCCGTTCTACGGGAAATCCATTCAATTTCCACTCAGCGCGCGCTCCACCAGTTGGCGGGCGCGATCTGACATCGGCAGCTTCAGGGCCTCGGCGTGGCCGCGGTCTGACATCTTCTTCCAGGTCTTGCGGAGGATGACGATCAGCTTCTCATCGTCATGCCGCGTTGCGAAGTCAGCGAAATAATTTTCCAGGAAGACCAGGCAGATCACGTCTTCGAGGAGCTGGGTTTGCGGATTGTCCTTGAGATGTTCCTTACGCAAGAGCGACTGAACCCCCGCGATCGTGTCGGCGTCATACCCGACGGAACTGAGAATCTCGCCGGCCGTCTCCGCGTGAAAGCGGCCCAGCTCGGTCCGCCAGCGGTGATAGCCGGGCCGAGTCATCGGATAATTCGCACGCGGGATCTGCCAGCGGCGGATGTGCTGGCTGCGAACCGCCAGCCGGACCGCTTCGGGCGCGCCTGGTTCGAGGCGGTTGAGCCACGCCGTCATGCGCTGGGAGTAAGCGAGTTCCCTGGGCTGCTCGTGCCCATCAACGATCTCCCGGTTGGGATCGGCGGCGTTGGCCGCGTCGAAAGCCGCGAGGGCGCGAGCGAATCGATTTTCAGATTCTTCATCCACGAGGTCGATTTGAGACACGCAGAGGCGATTTTGCAACCGACGAGCGACCTATGCGGCTCGGCCATGCGTCCCTATAATGCCGCGCGGTCGTCCGAGAGAGGAATTCCGCACATGGCCAAGAAATCGCCTCTGGCTGAGAAGCTTCAGTCCGTCAAGGAGCGGATCGCCGCCGCCGCCGAAAAGGCCAAGCGCGATCCGGCGGAGGTCACTCTTGTAGCCGTTACCAAGACCGCGGCCCCCGAACAGGTACGCGAGGTCCTTCAGCTTGGCGTGGCCGACCTGGGTGAGAGCCGGGCCCAGGTGCTCGCCCAGCGCACGGCGCAGGTCAACGAATTCGTGCAGCGTCAGCACGCCCACGGGGGCGGGGCCGCCGGCGTCGCGACCGTCCCGGAACGCGTCCGCTGGCACATGATCGGCCACCTCCAGCGCAACAAGGTCAAGGCGGTCCTGCCGCTGGTGAGCCTGATCCACAGTGTCGACAGCCTGCGCCTGGCCGAGGAGCTGGACGGGCAGGCGGCCAAGGCGGCACGCCGGGTGCCGGTCCTCCTGCAGGTGAACGCCAGCGAGGAGCCCAGCAAGTTCGGCGTCGCGGTCGGCGCGGCCGTGCACCTCGCCGAGCAGGTCGATTCGATGCCCAACCTCCAGCTCGTCGGCCTGATGACGATGGGCCCGCTGGAGGAATCGGAAGCCAAGATGCGTCAGGCGTTCGCGCGGACGCGGGAAATCTTCGAGGAGATGCGCTGGCATAAGATCGGCGGCGCCGGGCTGCGCCACCTGAGCATGGGCATGAGCGATGACTTCGAGCTGGCGATCGCCGAGGGCTCCACGATGGTTCGCATCGGCACGCTTCTCTTCGGCGGAAAGGTGCAGGACCACGAGGAACTGGAAGGAGATTGAGACATCAGCGCGCCCGCGCGAGGCCCACGGTACCGCATGGCACTTCGGCCGGGCCAAAGGCGATTGACCCGTCATCTCGGCCATGCCCGACATCGACTTCTTCAATTTCTTCCGATGGACGCTGGCGATGGTCGTGACGGTTTACGCGACGCTGATCACGCTTCAGTCCCTCTGGGGCTGGTACGTCTGGCTCGCCGGCAGCGACAAGTACGTGGGCCTGCTGCGGCGTTACCTGGTGGTGCACGGCCTGCGTCTGAGGTTCCGAACGTTCTGGGGTGACGTGTTGATCTGCGGGCTATTGAGCGTCGCATTTTTGATACTGCTGCGGGCCCACGCGCTCATCCATGATATCGAAGCGAAGCTGAATTATGTCGCGCCTCACGTCCGATCCCACTGAGCAGAAGCTGCTGCCCGACGTCGGCAGCGCGAGCGGCGCCGCTGCCACCTCCGCCGACGCGTTGGCCACGCCCGCGCCCGAGCCGGTCGTCGTCGCCCCACGGCCGGTCTCGCCGGGCGTCCTCCCCCCGCCACGGCAGCTCTCGGAATTGCCGCGCGACGAGCTGGAGCACCTCGCCGACGAGTACGGTCTGGACCCGACGCGTTATCCGACCCGCCAGGCGCTGGTCGCCGCCTTGCACGACCGGCGGCAGATGATTGCCTCGCTCGATCGCGATGCCTTGCTCGACGTAATCCGCTGGGGCCGGCGCCCGGTGACGGCCGGCGCCGGTAAGGAGCAGATTGCCCAGGAAATCGCGCGAATCCGCTCGATGCGATTCTCCGGCCTTTCCCACCGCGGCTTGCTGGCGCTGGCGAAAATGCGCGGCATCGACGCGCGCGAAGACGACCCCGTCCCCGTCCTCATCCGCAAGCTCAAGAAGAAAGAGGGATTTTTTTCCAGGATCAACCGCAAGCGCCGCGCGTTGCTTGGCTCGCTCGTCGCCCGCGCCGTGGGAGAGAGCGGTGCGTCGGCCGAGTATCAGTTTCTCCCGCCGGACGGCGCCGACGTATCGAGTGGCGCCTCCGCGGCAACCGGAAAGCGTCCACCGACGATCAAGGAAGACATCGAGGAATCGGGCCTGTTCGGCGGCATCACCAACCGCATCAAGAAGACCGCCGACGCCTACCTCAACCAGAAGCTCGACGAGGTCGAGGCGCGGATCGACCGCAAGCTCGACGAGATCGACCGAAGGCTCGCCGAATGGCGCGACAAGGAAATCGCCAATCGCCTCAAGATCCTCAAGATCACGCTCTGGGTGAGCCTGATCGTCGGCGTCTTTTCACTTCTCTATTCCTACATCAAGATCTACCTCGTTCCGCACTAACGCGGTGCGAAGACGACGCGCGCTCCCGCGCGCGAAGCACGTTTCGACCGTTCACCCATGATTGGTAATTGATGAACCGGCCCAATTGGTGCTTGACGCGCTGTCGGGCTTCATCAGAGGATCGCAACTTTCCCATATCCCTTGCGCCCCTACGAAAGAGGTTTTCCGTGTCTTCCCCCCTCTCGCCCGACCTGCTTCGACGGATGGACGCCTACTGGCGCGCGGCCAATTATCTCTCGGTGGGACAGATCTACCTGCTCGACAATCCGCTGCTGCGCGAGCCGTTGCGGATCGAGCACGTGAAGCCGCGCTTGCTCGGGCACTGGGGCACGACGCCGGGGCTGAACTTCGTTTACGTTCACCTCAACCGCCTCATCAGTCAGCACGACCTGAACGCGATCTACATCTGCGGCCCGGGGCACGGCGGTCCCGGAATGGTCGCCAACACCTACCTCGAAGGCACCTACAGCGAGCTGTATCCCAACATCGCCCAGGACGAGGGAGGCATGCGCCGCCTGTTCAAGCAGTTCAGCTTTCCCGGCGGCATTCCCAGCCACGCCGCTCCGGAGACGCCGGGCTCGATCAATGAAGGTGGCGAACTCGGATATGCACTCTCGCACGCGTTCGGCGCGGTGTTCGACAATCCCGATCTCATCGCCGCTTGCGTGATCGGCGACGGAGAGGCGGAGACCGGCGCGCTGGCGACAAGCTGGCATTCCAACAAGTTCCTCAACCCCGTCACCGACGGCGCCGTCCTGCCGATCCTGCACCTGAACGGCTACAAGATCGCCGGCCCCACCGTGCTGGCGCGCATCCCGCACGACGAGTTGGAGGCGCTGTTTCGCGGGTACGGCTACGTGCCGTACTTCGTCGAGGGGGACGTGCCCGCGACTGTGCATCAGAAGATGGCGGAAACGCTCGACGCCGTATACGCAGACATCCGGCGGATCCAGAGCGAAGCGCGTTCGAGCGGATCCAAGCAGCGGCCGCGCTGGCCGATGATCGTGATGCGCACCCCCAAAGGGTGGACCGGTCCAAGGGAAGTCGATGGGGTGCTCATCCAAGGGACCTTTCGCGCCCACCAGGTTCCCCTCGACAAGATCGCGGAGAACCCCAAACACCTGAAGATGCTCGAAGCGTGGATGCGCGGGTACAAGCCTGAAGAGCTGTTCGATGAGTCCGGCCGATTCAAGGCAGACTTTGCTGGACTGGCGCCGAAAGGTGAACGCCGAATGGGCGCCAATCCGCACGCGAACGGCGGGCTGCTGCTGCGCGACCTGCGTATGCCGGACTTCCGCAAGTACGCTATCAAAGTCGCCCGGCCCGGCGGAGTGATCGGAGAGGCGACGCGGGTTCAGGGAGAGATGCTCCGCGATGTGCTGAAACTCAATCAGAATTCGAAGAACTTCCGGATCTTCAGTCCCGACGAGACCACGTCCAACCGCTGGAGCGCCGTCTTCGAGGTGACCAATCGTGCTTCGGACGCCGAGGTCCTTCCGACCGACGACCACATCGCGGCCGACGGCCGGGTCATGGAGATGCTCAGCGAGCACCAGTGCGAAGGCTGGCTCGAAGGGTACCTGCTGACCGGCCGCCACGGCTTCTTCTCCTGCTACGAGGCGTTCATCCACATCATCGATTCGATGTTCAACCAGCACGCCAAGTGGCTGAAGGTGACGCGCCACATCGAGTGGCGGCGTCCGATCGCGTCGCTGAATTACCTGCTGAGCAGCCACGTCTGGCGGCAGGACCATAACGGCTTCAGCCACCAGGACCCCGGCTTCATCGATCACGTGATCAACAAGAAGGCCGACGTGATCCGCGTTTACCTCCCGCCCGACGCCAACTGCCTGCTATCGGTCACGGACCATTGCCTGCGCAGCCGGAATTACGTGAACGTGATCGTCGTGGGCAAGCAGCCGTCGCCTCAGTGGCTGGACATGGACGCCGCGGTCAAGCACTGCACCGCCGGCATCAGCATCTGGGAATGGGCGAGCAGCGACAAAGGTTGGGAGCCGGACGTGGTGATGGCCTGTGCCGGCGACGTGCCGACGCTGGAGGTCCTCGCCGCGGTTTCGCTGCTGCGCGGGCATTTCCCGGACCTGAAAGTGCGCGTGATCAACGTGGTGGACCTCATGAAGCTCCAGCCGTGTACCGAGCACCCGCACGGTCTGAGCGACGCGGACTTCGACCTGCTGTTCACGCGCGACAAGCCGGTGATCTTCGCCTACCACGGCTATCCCTGGCTGATCCACCGCCTGACCTACCGCCGGACCAATCATCACAACATTCACGTGCGTGGTTACAAGGAGGAGGGGACGACGACGACGCCGTTCGACATGGTGGTGCTCAACGAGCTGGATCGGTATCACCTGGTGGCGGACGTGATCGACCGCGTTCGGCAGCTCGGGTCCAAGGCCGCATACGCCAAGCAGGCGATCCGCGACGAGCTGCTCGATCACAAGGCGTACATCCGCGAGCATGGTGAAGACATGCCGGAGATACGGGATTGGAAATGGGAAGCGTGACGTCAGCGCCGCGGGGGACGGCATTGTGTTTCGCCTCTGAATTCCAAACTTTTTCAATTCAAATCGCAGTGCATGGGGCTGGCTGCCCCCTGCAACCCCCGCTCGGGGCCGATTCCCCGAACCCCTGAAATGCAGCTTCGCGGTAAGGAAGCCGCGGTGTGTAACGCTCCGCGTAGCTCTCTGGACCGCGGCCGCATGGCGGGCACGGAAGTCGACATGTTCTCGCTGGTCAGCTACACCGCGCCGGGATCGACTTTCGTCGCCTCCCAGGCGGGCCAGCAGAAGATTTACAACGAATCGCGCGGCGCCTTCGGCCAGGGTAACTGGTCGCTCACCGTAGTCGTGCCCCCCTGCTACTTCCAGGTGGACTTCGTCTGCGGCGCGGTCATCGATCACTTCGGCCCCGCCGGCAGCAACATCTTCTACTCGGCCCAGGACCGCCTGATCAGCGCCGACAACGGAGGCAGCAGCGCCCCGCCGGCCAACCTGAAGCCGATCAATTGACCGATCGCCTCGCGCGGTCCCACAACCCACCCCTCAGAGACCTCCGTGCCGGCGCGCGAGCGCTGGCCCGGGGGCGTTTTGGGCTGGATCGCGAACGATCGCTCAGGGCTGGGAGTAAGTGACCGTGATCTCGGGGGGAAGCTGGATCTGCGCCATGGAGGCGCCGCTCAGTTCCTGGATGGTCGTCGTCCCGTCGCCATGGGCGGAAGGTTTGAACGTGCCGGTGACGATGGTGGTGCCCGGGTCGGTGCCGGTCAGGAAGACGTCGGGCGAGGGATTGAGCCGCGGCAGGAACGCAAAGATCCGACCGACGCCCTGGACCTTCAACACCACGCGGTTCTTCCGCGCGTCCGTGTAGGCGAAGCTCTTCGTGTTGAAAAAGCGATAACGGATCACCTGTGTTCCGCCCGGCTTGCCGTTCTGGTCCCCGTCGAGCGCGAGCCCATTGGCGCCGCGCACCGCGTTCACGCCGGTCCCGGTCACCCGCACGAAGCGGAGGAAACCTTTGGCGTTGAAAGGCTTGGCGGCGAAGATCGTCACGGTATGGCTGGTGTCGTCGTAGGAGACGGTGCCGACGCTGGCGAACGGATGCACCTGCGGCGTGGATGACGTGGCGCTCGCCTTCTCGATCGCGGGCAGGTTCAGGACGCCGCCGCCGTTGCCGCTGCTGGCCGGCTTCGGTTGCGAGAAGAACCCGATGGGGTTGAACCCCCCACTGTCGCTGCTGCTGCCGAAGTTCCGGCCGATGTGATACGCCTTGATGTTGTTGGCGGTCGATGGATCCAGCGCCTGGTCGAACTGAAGCACCAATGCCGTCACCCCGCCGACGGGGCCGATAAACTTCTCGCCGGTGATGACCGGGCCATTGGGTCCCGGCGTCGCGGCCATCAGTTGTCGCGCTTCGAGCCGCTCGATGCATGCCTTGGCGCGGGCGCCGCCGCCGCCAGTGGCGGAACGGCTTGAATGGGAATATTCCATCATTTCGTACGATCCTCGCCCGCTCGGTACCGGAAACTGAACATAAAAACGTCACATGGATCCTAGCCGTTGGGAATGACAGCCGCAATCGCACACGGATCTCGTCTTGTGAAGCGCAGCGTCGGCCATTAGCATTCGCAAGCCGCTCGCGCCGACAGGCGAATGGTGTTTCCCCTGCGTATGCGTCGTTCGTATTCACTCTTCGTCGCCGCGATCGCGTTGTGCTGCGTTCTTCACGCCGGCGGATGCGCGCCGGCGCCGGCACGACAATTCGTGGAGCAGGCGGACCGGCTTCACGATAGCGCGCTGGCCTCGGCGGTCGCACACGATCGCGACCTGGGTGAGTACGTGCAGCTCGTTGGTTTGCGCCTCAGCGGCGCCGCGCACGAGGTCGTGCCGCAGAAGGTCGCGAACTCCTTCTTCTCCAACATCCAGTTCCACGTCGTCGATACACCCACGCTCAACGTCTTCACGACCGGGGGCCGCCACGTTTACGTCTATGAAGGGCTCCTCCAGTTCTGCGAGAACGAGGAAGAACTGGCGGCGGCCATGGCCCACGCATATGCCCATATCGTCAACCGCGATGTGGAACGGCTGGCGATGAAGCCGGATCCGAAGCGCCCGCTCAACCTCGTCGCCTGGCAGTTCGTGGCCGATCGCTTCACCGCCGCGCAGGAGGAGGAGACGGACAAACTCGCATTCCAGTTATACGTGCAGGCGGGCTGGGACCCATCGCGATTTGAGAATCTGTTCCAGCGCATCCGCGATCGCTATGCCGGCACGGCGGCAGCGGATCGCCCGCCGCTTGCCCTTCGGGCCGAGGCCGCGCGGCAATGGGCTCGGGAAGTGGCTCATCCGCCCGTTGTTCGCCCCCCTGTCGCCGACCGTCGCACATTTGCGAGCCTTCACCGTCAGGGGGCGACAGCGGCCAGCGGGTCCGCGTTACGGACGGATGGAGAGCTGTACCTGATGGCGTTTCCGAACTGCATCGTCTCGCGTGATCTGCCCGATGAGCTGGCGGCACAGGCTCGCCTGCGTCCGCCGCCCCCTCCCGCCACCAAGCTTGAGCCGAATTAGTCTTTCAGATCGCTCTAGAAATTGAAGATCGCGTCCAGCGCGAACGTTGTCTGGTCGTGGCGCGTCAGGCCGTCAAAGAATCGGCCGCTGGAATAGTCGTAGCGAACTTCCGGGCGGATCTTCAGGTTGGCGCCCACCGTGTCATCGGGGAACGGGGTCACGGTCACGCCCAGCGTCGCCTCATACAGGCTCTGCGCGACCGAGGTCGTGAATCCTTCCTCGTCGCGGTACCACTCGAGGCGCCCGCCGAGGCTCAGGTAGCTGTTCAGGCGATAGACGGCATACCCGGCCACACCGTACCAGTTGGCGTTCCCACCGCCGGATCCGGCGGCGTCGGTGCCGAGGACGCTGTCGAGCAGGAGCGTGGTCTGATCGGTGAGCTGGTGAGAGATCGTGAAGTCCACCGCCGTGCGGTAGTGGCTGTTGTCGCGATCGTCTTCGGGACCGGTGATCGCGGCGATCGTGAAGGTCGTGCGCTCACGGGGGGTATAGCGGACGCGGACGAGCCCGTCGATCGCCCCGTTGTTGTCCTTGAGGCTCTGTCCCCACCCGCGGGAGATGCCACCCTCGACGCTCCACTGATCGCCGAAGTTGTAGAGCGCGGTGACGCCGGTCAGCGTGAACGGCAGTGCAGCCCCAAACGTGTAGCTGTGGGAGAAGAAGACGCTGGCGTTGGGATCGATCTGCTTGAAGAAGAGGAATTTGCCGGCCCGCAGACGAAGCCCCTCACCCACCGGGATGGCCAGGTCCAGGTAAACCTGCGGTATGTCGAATTGATATTCGTTGTTCCCCTGGTGATCGAACATGCCGTTCGCGTGCAGGAAACGGGCATCGGTGCCATAAAGCAGCTCGACCCGGCCGCCTACATCGAACTGATGCTGCGTCAGGTCGACCGTCCGTTCGATGTTCAGGTCCAGTTGGTTCACCTGCGGGCGGTTGTCGTCGATGTCGAAGACGCGGCCGAGGTTGAGGTGCAGCGCCGGATTGTTGAAGTTGTAGGTGTAACCTCCTTCGATATGCCCGTAGACGTTGATGCGCGCGGAATCGAGGTAGGAGCCGACCCCAACACGATCGAGCAGCGACATCAGCGGTGCGCGCGGCGCCGGAGCGGCCACGGCGGCAGACGGGGTTGCTGGTGGGACGACGGCATAGGCCGGAGTAGTTAATGTCAGGTTGTCCGGGGGGATCGCGCTCGCCTCATCTCCCGAAACGGCCGCCAGCGCCGTCCCACCGGACACGCCGCCCGCGATCAAAGCCCAACCTACACGGTGAACCAAATCGAATCTCATTCGCTACTCCTTCGCCAAAAAAAGTATCCGCGCCGGCATTAAGCCTAACGCACGGCGGTCGTTGCCGGAAAAGCTTTGTTAAGATGTCAACAATTCGGCAAATGAGGAAAAGCCTGCTTTGCCGGTGTTCGAACGGGAACGGGGAATGATTCTCGCGATTTTTTATCGACAAATCACTATATATCATGGACTTATGATCTTATGACAGCAATGAGGCCCAGAGCGTGGGCTGACCATTTATCAATAGACACCCATAGTCGCAGGCCTTATACTTCCGCTAGGTCTATGTCGGGTGCCGACGGATTGGCAACGATCCGCCCCGTGGGTGGGGTGAATGTTGGCCGGCGAGATCCAAAACCCAAATGCATTCGGGGCGTCCGTGACGTTGTTGGCACGCCGCCAGCTTCAATGGGAGAAACGGCGGGCCGAGGAGTCGGGGGAGTTCGTACCAGGAGTGAAGCGTGAGCCGTAAGTTCCGTATCGTCTCATCGACCGACCTGTCCAGCCCCGTGAAAAATCGCCGTCGAAGCGGCCGCGACGCCTTGACAGGGGCGGTGTGCGCCTGGGTGGAGGGGCTGGAAGGACGTGTACTGTTCAACGCGGCCATCACCCCCACGAACATCGCCGCTCCATCGGATACCGAGCTGGTAACGATCGACTACACCAGCACGTCCTCCATCGACCCCGCCTCCTTCAGCAAGAACGACATCACGGTCACGGATGCGGCGAATCACAATCTGACGGTAACCGGCGTCACCACCAGCGCCGCCTCGGCGAACGATGTGACTGCTGTTTACACGATCGCCCCGCCCAGCGGCGGATCCTGGACCGCGTCCAACGACGGCACGTACACCGTCAACCTCCCGGCCAATACCGCCGCCGACACGACCGGCGCGCCCCTGGGCCCGGCCACGTCCAGCTTTACGGTCAGCGTCCCGGACACCACCGCGCCAACGGCGACGATCAACCCCCCCGCCGATGTGACTGTGGCGTCCAACAACCCCGCCACGTTCAATATCATCTATAGCGACGACGTCGCCGTTGCGGCGCTGAGTGGTTCGGCGGTCCCGACCGTTCAAGGCCCCAACGGCAGTCTGCCGGTCAGCCTGACGGGGACGACGCCCAGCAGCGGCAACGCGCAGCAGATCACGGCCAACTATTCGATCGCCGCCCCTTTGGGCGGTTGGTCGACGTCAGACAACGGCAATTACTCGATCAACCTCGCGGCTGGCACCGTGCAAGACACCGCTGGAAACCCGGTTGGGGCCGCCGGCCAGCAGTTCCAGGTGAGCGTCGCCGCGCCCGTCGATACGACGCCTCCGACCGCTTCGATCTCCGCGCCCGACGTGACGAGCGCGGGTGGCAACACCGAGCAAATTACAATCGTCTATTCCGACGACACGCTCGTGACCGCCGGCTCGATCGGCGCCAACGACTTGACGGTCACGGGCCCCGCCGGCACGCTCAACTTCAAGAGCGTCAGCAAGTCTCCGAATCAGAACGCCGGCACGATCACCGCCACCTACACGGTATCGTTGCCCGGCGGCCGGACCTGGAACTCCGGCGCCAACGGCACCTACACGATCTCGCTGGCTGGCAACGCTGTTCGCGACACGTCGAACAACCCCGTCGCCGCCTCCACGAAGACCTTCACCGTCAACATTGCGGCCCCCGATACCGCGCCCCCCACCGCTTCCATCCAGGCCGCGGACGTCACCGCCCCGGGCGCGGCAGTCGAAATCGTGACCGTCACCTACAGCGACGCCGGGAGCGGCGTCAACGCGAACACGGTCGACAATGGCAGCCTCACGGTCACCGGACCGGGCGGGCCGCTGTCGCTGGTCACGCTCAGCAAGCTTCCGACGGTGAGCGGCCCGACCGTCACCGCGGTTTACACGTTCGCCGCCCCCGGTGGAGTCTGGTCGCCCGCGTCTAACGGCAATTACACCGTGAGCGTGGTTGCGGGGCACGTGAAGGACATTGCTGGCAACGCCCTCGGCGCCCTCACGCGTAACTTCAACGTGAATGCGGGCGTTCTCGATCTGACGCCTCCCGGTGCCGCAGTGGCGGCATCGGACATCACCTCGCCCGGCGGGACCAGCGAAACGATCACCGTCACCTACACGGATTCCGGCAGCGGCGTCAACGCACAGACGATCGACTCCAGCGACATCAACGTCAGCGGGCCGTCGGGATCCCTGAACATCACGGGCGTGCACACGAGCGCGACCCCCAATGGCGTCGTCGCCACTTACATCGTCAGCTCCCCCGCCGGCCACGCCTGGAACTCGGGCGATAACGGCGTCTACACGATCAGCGTTGCCGCCGGCAGCGTGAAGGACAATGCCGGCAACGGAGTGGCGGCAACGGGCGGCGCCTTTACGGTCAGTGCCGCCGTTCCCGACACCACCCCGCCGAGCGCCACGATTTCCGCCCCGGCCATTAACACGGCCAGTACGGACCCACAGACGGTGACGGTCGTCTACCATGACCCCAACAGCAACGTCAGCGCCGCCTCGCTGGGTCTCGGGAATATTTCAGTCAGCGGTCCGCAGGGCCCGCTGTCGGTGGCCAGCTTCGCCGCGTCGCCCTCGGGCGATGTCGGCACGATCACGGTCACGTACACGGTCAATGCTCCGCTGGGCGGCTGGAGCAACGCCAACAACGGCAACTACACGGTCGCCCTCAATGCCGGGCAGGTGAAGGATCCCAGCGGCAACGCGGCCGCCGTCACCACTGCCCAGTTCGCGGTCAATATCGCCGCCCCCGGCGACCCCAGTGATACGACCTTCAATGGTGGGCAACCGGTCACCGCACCTTTCGTTGCCGAGGCGGTCGTCCCGCTGGCCAATGGGCAGCTCCTGCTCATCGGACATCAGGGCAACCTGTTGTCGCGGCAGTCGACCGGCGTGCTCGAACGCCTGAACGCCGACGGCACGGTTGATAAATCGTTCGGCGGCAACGGGACCGTAACCTCGGCGGCCGGCAGCAACTTCGCGTATTACGCCGTCGTCCAGCAGGGCGCCGATCACCTGATCGTCGCCGGCACCGATGGCACCGATTTCCTGCTCCAGCGGTTTGACCTCAACGGCAACCTCGACGCCAGCTTCGGCTCGGGCGGCACCACGCTCACCAGCTTCGGCGGGACCGGCGACAGCGCGTTCAGCGTCGCGCTCACGTCATCCGGACAGATCGTGGCGGGCGGCGCATCGAGTGGCAACTTCGCCTTTGCCCGCTACGACGCCAACGGCCACCTCGACACCAGCTTTGCCCAGGGCGGACTCCAGTTGTTCCAGGTTGGCGCTTCCAACGGCGCCGTCGGCTCGATCGTGGTCCAGTCCAACGGCTTCGTGGTCGCCGCCGGCGCGGCTGGTGCGGGCGTCGCCGTCGTTCGCCTCAATACGAACGGCGAAGCCGACTCCACCTTCGGCAACGGCGGCCTTGCGATGGTGAACGGGCTGGCCGTGAACCAGAACCTCGGTTTCGTCGATCACTCCCTGGGTCTCTCGCTCCAGGGCAACAACCTGCTCGTCGCCAAGCGCACCAGCAACGGGCACTTTGGCCTCGTCCGGCTGCTGCCCGATGGTTCGGTCGACTCCAGCTTCGGCGCGGGCGGCATGGCTACGGCGGACTTCGGCGGAAACGATGACGCCGACTCGATCGTCCAGGAGAACACCGGGCAAATCCTCGTGATCGGCACCTCGCTGTTAAACAGTGCGCCCGTGACCGCCGTCGCGGCCTTCGATGCCAACGGCAACCCGATCGCCGCATTCGGCTCGGGCGGCAAGTCCACGTTCAGCGCCGCCGCTTCCTCGACCACCCGTGAGCTGCACATCGGCGACCTGGTGGTCCGGGCGTTCGGCGCGAAGCAGAGCAACGGACAGGTCGTCGTCGGCACCAGCGGTCAGTCGGTCAGCTCTCCCTCGACGACCGCGCTACGCCGGCTGATCGTCCCCGGCTCGGTCGGCGCGACGCCTGCCGAGACCTTCCTGGGCGCGTTCGGCACCGTCGGCAAGAAAAGCGTCAAGCTCACCTTCACCGTTGCGGGGACGGCGGTCACGCTGCTGCTCAAGGGCGCGACCGGCAATGCGTTCCTGAACGGCAACCAGGTGCGTCTCTCGATCACGCAGTCGGGAACCGCCGCAACCTCGTTGACCGTCACCACCAAGGGCGGCACGCGTTCGGTCAGCTTCTCGGACATCACCGTGGCCGGCGCGATTCGGACGCTCACCGCGAAGACCGCGGACCTCAACGGCACGTTCTACGCGACCTCCTCGATCGGCAACGCTGCGTTCCGCGCGGTAGCGACCGGCGCGGCGATTGTCAGCGGCGGCACGATCGGCAACCTGACGCTCGCCTCCCTGACCGGCGCCAGGATCATCAGCGGCGCCAACCTCGGCAGCAGCGGGCAACTGAGCAGCAGCACCACCTTCGGACCCGGCAGCATCGGCGCCATTTCCGTTTCCGGTAGCATCGCCCAGTCGATCATCGCAGCGGGCGTCAACGCGATCGGCGGCGACCTGCTCAACCCGGCCGACACCGCGTTCGGTGGGAAGGCGTCATTCATCAAGTCGGTCACGGGCCACGGCGGGATCGACGCGAACAGCCGGATCATTGTCGGCAAGATTGGCCCGGTGAAAGCCCCCAAGGTGGTCAAGCTTCCCGATCCGCGAATCGTGGTTCTGCCCGGCTGAAGCTGAGCCCTTGCCACGAAGCGGAGGCGAACGTTCATTGCCTCATATGAGCCCATGCCAGCGCCGACGGGCAGGTCCGATTGATGACGCTTCGAGCGTTTAGAGCAGCGGAGAAAGCAGGGAGATGGCGCTGTCGGCGTAGCGGCGGATCGCCGGGCGGGCGTTCCATTCTTCCAGCGTGACGGGCGTGCAGTCGGCGAGGAATTTCAACTGCACCTGCCTTAGCTGCTCGGTAACAGCGGCGCCGTACATCAGCACGCTCAGCTCGAAGTTCAGGTTGAAACTGCGTACGTCGAGGTTGGCTGAGCCGATGATCGCGAACGCGTCGTCCACCGTCGCCGTCTTCGAGTGAAGGAGGCCCGGACGATACAGGTGGATCTGCACGCCCGCTTCCAGCAGACGACTGAAGTGCGCCCGGCCCGCGGCAGCCGTGAACAAGTGATCCGGCGTGAGCGGCAGCAGCAGCTTCACCTCCGCACCCCGGTCCGCCGCCATCATCAGGTCCACGAGGGTCGGCTCATCCGGCACGAAATAAGGCGTCGTGAGGATCACGCGGTGTCGCGCGCACTGCATCGCCGCGAGGAAAACCCGGCGGAAAGTTTCGCCGGGGGCGCTGGGGCCGGTGGGGACGACCTGCATCGGCGCGCCGCCGTCCGGCGGCGGAGGTTCGGGCAACGGCGGCTTCACCTCGAGCATCTCCGAGGTTTCGAATCCCCAGTCTTCGGCAAAGATGATCGCCAGTTCCGCGACGACCGGGCCGGTGAAACGGCCGGTCAGATCGACCCACGGCGCCCCCCGGCGTCCGCCGTACGAGGGATCGATGACGTTATGGCTTCCCGCGAAGGCGATCCGGTCGTCGATCACCGCGAGCTTGCGGTGGTTTCGCAAGTCCATGCGCGGGAGTTGGCGTTGGATCGGCGCAACCGGCAGCGCGCGGGCCACGCGCACCCCGGCTGCGATGAGCCGTCGTGCCGGACCGACATGATGGAAGAACGTGCGAGATGCCACCGCATCCACAAGCACCCGGCAGGTCACCCCCCGGCGTGCCGCGGCCTCCAACGCCGCCACCACCCGTGCGCCGGTCGCGTCACCCACGAACATGTAATAAAGCAGGTGAACGTGCGACGTGGCAGTGGCGATGTCCGCGATCAGGCAATCGACGAGTTGGCCAGACTCGCAATGAAATTGGACGCTATTGCCGGCGAGGACCGGCATGCCGCTGATCTTCTCGGCCTGAAGGACCATGGGCTCATACGCCGCCGACAGGTTGAGGGCGCGCGCACGGTTCGCTTCCTCCGCCGGCACATCCGTCTCACGGACTGAGAGGCTCTTGGGCCCGTCCGGACCCG
Source organism: Tepidisphaerales bacterium (assembly GCA_038240605.1). Taxonomy (GTDB): domain Bacteria; phylum Planctomycetota; class Phycisphaerae; order Tepidisphaerales; family Tepidisphaeraceae; genus JBBSDP01. The sequence goes on from JBBSDP010000033.1 coordinate 48,342, forward strand.
GGTGCCGGAAGCGGGCGATCATCTCGCGATGCCGTTCGACCCGCCGGGGGCCCAGGCGCGTCTCCCCGACGAGCATGTAGAGGAACCCGCCGATGTACGGGTGGAGGAAAATGATCCCCAGCCACGCGACGGACGCGCCCGGCGCGAGCTGTCGGCGCAGGATCGCCGGAATCATCGCAATGCGGATCAACCAGCCGATGCCCGTATAGATGGAAATCCAGGTCATGAAGCGACGCCGCCCGAACCGGCGCCCGCCGGCTGGGGCATTTCAATCGAATCGTGGGGAGAGGACAACTACGAAGGGGTTTCGAATACGCTGAAATCGAATGACTGATGCGGCGGGTTCAGAAGGACGGATCAACCGCCACATACTTGGAGTTGGTCTACAGGGCTCCAAGGATCCTGAATGCGCGCCTATGGCACGATCAAAGGCGTGACGGAGTCGGTTGCTCGAATTCGAAGTTGGCGAACGAGTTTTTCAGTTCTGCCGGGGCGACTGTCAGCACGAGCGAGATATCGGCCAGCATATCCTCAGGCACGCGCACGGCGAGGAAATCCCAGACCTCGGCATGGCGACGGGACTTGGTCATGCCTTCAAATCGTCGATCAATGACGCGCAAGCGGATTGAGGCGGTATTCTGACGATAGAGAGATGCCTCGGCACCCGAATGTTCGGCCTCGTACGCATCGAGCGCGTTTTTCAGCGCTCGCACTTCGACGTCGATGGTGCCTTGAGTAACGGTAGCCATAACTCACATCCTTCCATTCGCCCAAGCGAGAACCGATTGTGCGGCGGTCAGGAAAGCCTCGGCATCTTCCGGGTTGCCCGGGCCGGGTTCGTAACGCAGGTCAGTTGACCCACTGCTCACGAGCGACACATGCCGATTCTCAACGACCGGCAGTCGGCCGATGCGTTGGATCAAGCGTTCCCGGAGCCAGTCAATGTTATGCGCGACGGCACCGCGAAACGTGGCAAGCATGTCCCATCGCTCGCCGGCGGGCGTAGACATCAGCAGCAGTGCCTTCAGGATGCACTCGACGGCGTAGCCGGTAAGGTAGATCGCCGCACGCGGACGACTGATCTCCAGCAGCGCCGCTCCGTCTTCGTAACGTTGGTACGCTACCCGGTAGTAGCGGCGGGCGTTGACGTCGTGGGACATCGCCATAAAACGACCGACAATTTACCCGCTCTGACACCGAGCACAATGTATTGCATCGAATTGCCGATAAATACGGCATGCGAGCCACTCGGCGTACCGGGAGTGGGAGAAGCAATTTGGACCGCGGAATCTGTCACGCATCCGGTGCAGTGCACCCCGAAGAGCCTCATTCGTGAAGAGACTCATTCGCTTGACAGTTTTGGGATAAGCCTCTACCGTACCGCGCTTTCCCGGCGGGTTTAGGCCCGCCGTTCGTCATTGTTGGGCCGTGCGTGCCGTCGGTAGCGGCCGCGCGAGGTTCCCGCGGACGATCCGAATTGAGATGGAGTCGGCATGCTTCCCGTTCAGAAACACAGCAAGTCCCGCAAACGTAAACGTCGGTCGCATCACGCGCTGCGCCCGATTCACTACGTGAAATGTCCCCAGTGCGGCAGCGCCAAGCTGCCCCACTGTGCTTGCGATAACTGCGGCTACGTAAACCCCAAGCTGGCGTTGCAGATGGAGCCGGAAGCGACCTGACGCGGCCGTGGGCCGGGTCGCGCGCAGGCTCCCTGTGGCGGCCGACGCGCGGGGGCGTTCCGTAACGGATTTCGGAGCGTGCGGTGTTGCAAATTTCCCAGGAGGTTGGTCGGTGCGTGCTGCGGTTGACGTGATGGGCGGGGATCGCGCGCCCGGGGCCATTCTCAAGGGCTGTTGGGAAGCCGCGCCTCTGCTCAACCCGGACGATCGCATCTTGCTCGTCGGCGACGCCACCATCATTCGCGACGGCCTGAGCCACGGCGGCCTCCCCCCAGAACAGCAGGCACTTTTCGAGCTGGTCCCAACCACCCAGGTCGTCGAGATGGACGACTCGCCGGTGGAGGCGATCCGCAGCAAACCCGACAGTTCGATCGCGGTCATGTGCAAGCTCGCCGCCAAGGGCGACGCGGACCTGGTGATCTCCGCCGGCAACACCGGCGCCTGCGTCGCCGCCGCCCAATTGCGCATGCGGACGCTGCCGGGCGTGAGCCGGCCGGGGATCGCGGTCGTGCTGCCGACGTTTTACGGCCCGGTGGTGATCTGCGACGTGGGCGCCAACATCTCACCTCAGCCGCGCCACCTCCAGCAATACGCGATCATGGCCGGGGCGTACTCCAGCGCCGTGTGCGACATCGAGAGCCCGCGCGTCGGACTGCTGTCGATCGGCGAGGAAGACGCGAAGGGTACGACGATGGTCAAGGACGCCCGCAAGCTGATGCGGGACGAACCGCAGATCAACTTCGTCGGTAACGTTGAGGGGCGCGACCTGTTCAAGGGCGTCGTCGACGTCGTCGTGTGCGACGGGTTCGTGGGCAACATCGTCCTGAAGTTCACCGAAGGGCTGGCGGAAGGCTTGTTCCAGACGATCCTCACGGAATTGCAGGACGGCGCATCCGACCTGCTAGAGCGCTTCAAGCCGGTCATGAAAAAGATCCACCAGAAGCATGACTGGCAGGAGTACGGCGGCGCGCCGCTGCTCGGCGTGGGCGGGTATTGCCTGATCTGCCACGGCGCCTCCGACAGCCGTGCGATCAAGAATGCGATCCGCGTTGGCAAACAATTGGTGAACAGCGGCGTAAACCAGAAGATCATCAAGGCGATTGATGCGAGTATTCCGAGTGCGGATGAATGAGTGATAGTCAGTTGTCAGTTGTCAGTTGTCAGTTGTCAGTTGTCGGTTGTCAGTTGTCGGTTGTCGGTTGTCAGAAGTTTATATGTCGAGTTACGGGTCCATCATCATTGGCACGGGCAGCCATCTGCCCGAGAAGCGTCTGACCAACGACGAGCTGTCGCGCATGGTCGATACGAACGATGAATGGATCGTTCAACGGACCGGCATCAAGGAACGGCGGATTGCCTCGGCCGGTGAGTCCACCGCGACGCTCGCGACCGCTGCTTCGCAGAAGGCGCTGGCTGCCGCCGGCATCGAAGCGCGCGAGCTGGACCTGGTGGTGTGCGGCACGATCTCGCCTGAAATGACGTTCCCCTCGACCGCCTGCTTCGTGGCGGCGGCGCTGGGGTTGACCTCCACGCCGGCGTTTGACGTCGCGGCCGCATGCAGCGGTTTCATCTACACGCTGGAGACGGCCGCGAACTTCATCCGCGGCGGCCGTTATCGCAACGTGCTGGCGATCGGCGCCGAGACGCTGAGCCGGATCACCGATTACACCGATCGCTCGAGCTGCATCCTCTTCGGCGACGGCGCCGGCGCGGTCGTCTTGCAGCAATCCAACGACCCGCGACGCGGCGTTGTCTACAGCAGCCTGCACGCGGACGGCAACGGTTGGGAAATGCTCTGCTGCCACCCCGGCAGCCGGCACCCGGTGGACGAGGCGATGCTCGCCAGCCGCGGGCAGTACATGAAGATCAAGGGGCGCGAGGTTTACAAGTTCGCCGTGCAGCGCTTCGAGGAGCTGATCGAGGACGCGATGCGCAAGTGCGAGCTGGCCCCGGCCGACATCACGCTGATCGTGCCGCACCAGGTGAACCAACGGATCATCGATTCGGCCATGGGCAAACTGGGCCTGGGCCCGGAAAAGGCTTTTGTGAATATCGAGCGCTACGGGAATACCTCCGCCGCCTCGATCCCGATCGCCCTGGATGAAGCGTGGCGCGCCGGGAAGATCCTGCCGGGCGACGTGGTCATCCTGGTTGCCTTTGGCGCAGGGCTCACCTGGGCCAACGCGGTGATCCGCGTCTAGCGGACGTGCAGGATTGTCGTGGCACGCGGGCGCTGCCGCCTGCTTTTCCCAGTTGAACCGCTCGGCACATTTGTTCCACGCGGATCTGATCGATGTCCTCAAAGACATACATCCTCTGCCCCGGTCAAGGCGCGCAGGCCGTCGGCATGGGCAAAGGGCTGGCGGATACGTCGCCGGCCGCTCGAGAGACTTTCGCGATCGCCAATCGCGTGCTCGATTTCGACCTGACTTCCCTCTGCTTCAACGGGCCCCAGGAACGTCTCAATCAGACCGATGTCAGCCAGCCTGCTATCTTCGCCACGAGCGTGGCGAGCTTCCGCGCCGCCCGCGATGCCGGCACGATCGATCCCGCGTCGATCGCCGCCTACGCGGGACTGAGCCTCGGCGAGTACACCGCGCTGCACCTGGCCGGCGTTTTCTCGTTTGAAGAAGGTCTGAAGCTGGTCGCGGCGCGCGGGCGTCACATGCAGGAAGCGGCGGTGGCATCGCCCAGCGGCATGGTCGCGATCCTGGGCGCCGATGAAGAACGGGTTGCCGCATTGTGCCGGGAATGCGCCGGCGGCGAGGTGCTCGTCCTGGCGAACCTCAACGCACCGGGCCAGATCGTCGTGAGCGGGTCGACCGGCGCCTGCGAGCGCGCGCTCCGCGGCGCGGAAGCCGCCGGCCTGAAGGCGACGGCACTGAAAGTCGCCGGCGCGTTCCACAGCCCGCTGATGCAACCCGCCGCGGATCGAATGCGCGCGGAGCTCGATCGCGTCGCCTTTGCGCCGCCGGCCGCGCCCGTGTATTCCAACGTCACCGCCCGTCCGCATGAAGACGGGGAATCGATCAAGCGACGGCTCGTCGAGCAGGTCGTCAGCCCGGTGCAGTGGGAGCGGACGATGAAGACGGTTCTGGCGGACGAGGGCGCGCGGTTCGTGGAACTCGCCCCGGGCCGCACGCTCGCCGGCCTTGCCAGGCGGATCTACCGCCGTCTGCCCGTGGAAAGCCTGGGCGGGACGTAAACGAAGCAGCCAGCCAGCGGCACCAGGCCAACGGCATCTCCGACAGGAGCACGTATGACCGAAAAACGAGTCGCAATCGTGACTGGCGGATCGCGCGGCATCGGCGCGGCGATCGTTAGTCGTCTGGCGAAGGACGGCCTGCACGTCGTCGCCATCGCCCGCAACCTCGACAAGCTCCAGGAAGTGGTCAGCGCGGTGACCGCGCAGGAAGGGTCGGCCGAGGCGATCGCGTGCGACGTGGCCGACCCGGCGGCGCTGGCCGCGGCGATCGAGCAGGTCGCCGACAAACACGGCCGGCTCGACGTGCTGGTCAACAACGCCGGCATCACCAGGGACGGCCTGATCCTGCGGATGGATGATGCGGACTTCGACAGCGTGATCAACACGAACCTCAAGAGCGCGTTCGTCGCGATCCGCGCCGCGGCCCGCTCGATGATGCGCTCCAAGAGCGGGCGGATCATCAACATCGGCAGCGTCTCGGGCGTGGCGGGCAACGCCGGTCAGGCGAATTACGCTGCCAGCAAAGCCGGGCTGATCGGCCTCTCCAAGTCGGTCGCGCGGGAATTGTCGGGCAAGGCAATCACGTGCAACGTGGTGGCGCCGGGGTTCGTGACGACGGACATGACCGACGTGCTCAACGACAAGATCAAGGAGATCGCCAAGGCGGCCATCCCGCTGCGGCGGTTCGGCGAGCCGCGGGAGATCGCCGCCGCGGTAGCGTTCCTCGCATCAGAAGGCGCGGGCTATATCACTGGGCAGGTGCTGTGCGTGGACGGGGGGATGGTGATGTAAGCCGCAGGTTGCAAACGGTCTATCGACCGCTATAGTTTTCGCACCTTCGGGCCGCGGGGCTCGGGAGGGTCATTTTCAGGGTAGGTGGATACACTTATGGAAGATTTGGAACAGAAGGTAATCGAGATCGTCAGCGAGCAGATGGGCGTCGATAAGAGCGAGATCACGCGCGAGACGCATTTCATCAATGACCTGAACGCCGACTCACTCGACACCGTAGAGCTGGTCATGGAGTTCGAAGACGAGTTCGAGCTTTCAATTCCCGACGAAGAGGCGGAAAAGATTCAAACCGTCGGGCAGGCCATCGATTACATCAAGGAGCATTCGAGCAAGTAAGGTGTGCGCTTCCGCGTGCGGGTAACGTCGCCCGATTGACCGGGTGAGGCCGCCGCATTCCGTTGCCCGCGCCAAGCTGCCTCCCGGAACCCCCCGCACATGTCCAGGCGTCGCGTTGTCATTACCGGATTGGGATTGGTCACCTCGCTGGGCGAGTCGGCCGACGAGGTCTGGGATAAGGTCTGTGCCGGGCAAAGCGGCATCGGGCTCGTGCGCCGCTGGGATAACAGTACCTACCCGGTCCGAATCGGCGGGGAGTGTTTCGATTTTGACTTGGTCGTCAACTACGGCATCGAGCATCGCGAGGCCAAGCGGATCGACCGTTTCGCGCAATTTTCCCTGGCGGCGTCGATCAACGCCGTCCGCGATGCGGGAATCGATTTCGAGAAGATGGACCGCTTTCGAGCCGGCGTGATCATCGGCAGCGGCATCGGCGGCATCGAGACGATCGAGGAACAGAACAAGGTTCTGATCAGCCGGGGCGTGGGGCGGGTCAGCCCGTTCACCGTGCCGCGCCTGATGGCGAACGCCGGCAGCGGCAACGTCTCCATCCACTATCACCTGAACGGCCCGAATACCACCGTCGCCACCGCGTGCGCGACCGGCGCCAACGCGATCGGCGATGCGGCCCGGCTCATCCAGTACGACCTGGCCGACGTGATGATCGCCGGCGGCAGCGAGGCCGCGCTGTGCGAACTGGGGATGGCGAGCTTCTGTGCTGCCCGCGCCCTGTCCACGCGAAACGAAGAACCCACCCGTGCCAGCCGTCCGTGGGACAAGGATCGCGATGGGTTCGTGATGTCCGAAGGCTCGGGCATCGTGATCCTCGAAGATTTCGAGCTTGCCAGCCAGCGCGGCGCCCGCATCTACGCGGAGCTGATCGGCTACGGTATGAGCGGCGACGGCTACCACATCACCGCCCCCGAGCCCGAAGGATACGGCGCTACGCAGGCGATGCGGCTCGCGTTGAAGGACGCCGGCGTTAATGGCGAAGTCGTCGACTACATCAACGCCCACGGCACGAGCACGCAGCTCGGCGACCTGGCGGAAACCAAGGCGGTGAAGGCGGCGTTCGGCCCCCACGCCCGCAAGCTCGCCCTCAGCTCCACCAAGAGCCAGCTCGGCCACCTGCTGGGCGCCAGCGGCGGCGTCGAAGCGGTGCTCACCTCCCTGGCGGTGTCACACAACCTGATGCCCCCCACGATCAACCTCGACAACCCCGACCCCGAATGCGACCTCGACTACGTACCCCACAAAGCACGCGACCGCCACATCCAGTACGCCATGAGCAACAGCTTCGGCTTCGGCGGGCATAATGCCTCGCTTCTGTTCCGAAAGATTTGAAGATCGTGTCGCGCAGGTCCTCGACCTGAATCGTCGCCCTCCACATGCCCGCGGATGATTTTCAAGCGGCTTGAGATGGGGCCAACGTTTCGACCGAGACGATTCCGCGCAGACTGATCACATGCACGTCATCCGCCAGTGCGTCGTGCGGTTTCGCCGCGAAAACGTAAAGAGAAAGCCGCGCAATAAAAGCGAGTCCCGGGTTGAGAATGTCAATGTGCCGACCATCGGCCAGATGAATTCGCAACTGGGTGAACGGTTCGCGATTCAATTCCTGCGCCAGAGCCCGTGGATTCATTTTTTGAATTTTAGGTGAACACATGCGCGAAAACCACGTTCGCCGGCCGAACCGTCGCCTGTGAGTGGTGCGACAGATTCGGCCGGCGCACGTGTCGTCATTTCTTCTCCGGCAACGTGCCGGCTTCCTCGCGGGCGCCGCCGTTCTCGTCTTCCAGGTGCTCCAGAGGGCGGAACCAGACGTTGCGGTAGCGGTCGGGGTTGCCGTGGAACTGGAGCTCCAGCGGCTGCTTCGACTCGTGCGCGGCGTAGGTCGGGAGTTGGCCGTGGAACGTACGGCCCTTGATCACCCAATGATCCTGCACCAGCACGCCGTTCTGGAACACCGTCACCGTGGCGGGCGTCTTCAGCTCTTTTCCTTCGAAGCGCGGCGCGTGAAAGATGATGTCATAGGTTTGCCATTCGCCGGGCGGACGGCAGGCGTTGACCAGCGGCGGGTTCTGTCCGTAGACCGAGCCGCACTGGCCGTCGGGGTATGTGTCGTTCTTGTAGCTGTCGAGCACCTGCACCTCATAACGGCTGGCGAAGAGGACGCCGCTGTTGCCGCGCCCCTGGCTGCTGCCGACCGCGGGCGTCGGCTCGGCCCACTCCAGGTGAAGCTGCACGTCGCCGAGCGGCTCCTTGCTGACGATGCTCTCCCCTTTGCCTTCCATGTATCCGTCGGTCACCTTCCACTGGGCCGGCTTCCCGCTGGCGCCCATCCAGTGATCCAGGTTCTTGCCGTCAAAGAGAACCACGGCGTCCGAAGGCGGATCGCCCGGCTTCTCCGCCGTGCTCGCGGTGCCGGGTGTAATCACCGGCGGGCGGGGGCGGTCCATGTCATGAACTTTCCACTTGCCGAGCCGTTCTTCGGCGGCCGCGCCGACGATCATCGCCGTCGCGCCCAGGGCCAACAGGCCACCGGCGGCCAGACGTGAACCACGATTCGAAAAGATCGACCAATTCATGAATGAGTCTCCTGCGCCAGAGGGAAGGGGTTTCGATAGTTTCACCGGAGGGGCAAATTCTAAGTCTCGGCGCACGATTTGGAATAGTGAGGAGCAGGGCTCGGCGTTGATATCGTGGTCATCTCCCGAGTAGATCGTTCAGTTTGTAGTGGATCGAGATTGCGTTCGCGCAATGCCCCGTAGCATGGGCGCCTCGCCCGTGGGCTGCGGTACCCCGCGGCCATCGGCGGTACACCGCCGATTCAGCACGAGCGCAACGTCTAATCACTGAACTCGGATTTCCCGCACGGCAGTGGACTTCGCGTAATATGAACCGTCGTTTGACCGCATGATTTCAGGTGTTTTTCGACACTTGAGGGCATGGATTTTGCAGAATCCAATGGGTGAAAGCAGCAAGGATGCTCTTCGGGTGGCTTTTGACGGCAGTCTCAAGCTCGAATTCCACGGCTCGAAGGTTACCAGCAATGCGGGATTACTGGTCTACCGGGAACTGGATGATGCGGTGGGTTTGACGATGATGGCCGGAACTCTTCAGGCCTCCTCAGCAGAATTCGTGGGCGAGCTTCGGCTCGGGAAGCTGCCCAAGCTGGTGATATAAGGCCACTTCTATCGTTTGGAACTGCCGGAAGCCGAATGCTTTTCTGAAGCGCAGTTTCACCAGCAG
>JBBSDP010000034.1:0-56910 GCA_038240605.1 Tepidisphaerales bacterium
GCTGCCCGCAAGGAACGAGATGTTCGTGCCGTTGGCCGATGCGGTCACCCCGGTGCTGCCGGCGATGTTGTTCACCGCGGTCGCGATCTGGGCGAAGGTCGTGCTGCCGGCGAACGAGAGCTGCTGCGTCCCGTTGGTGCCGGCGATCTGGAGCGTCACCGCCGAACCGCCGAGCGCGGCGGCCGCGCCGGTGTGGGCGAGCTTGCCGACCGTAGCGCTGTTGGTCACCTGAACGACGACGGATTCGGTCTTGTTCGCCGCAAGGTTCGCGGAATTGACGTTCAGCGAGCCGAAGGCCGAGGTGGCCACGCTGCTGCTCGTGTAGGCGAAATTCCCGTTGAGCAACTGGGTGCCCTGGAACGTCGTGCTGCCGGCGATGCGGTTGATCGTGTTGAGGATCGAGTCAACCTGCAGCTGATTGGCGGCGACCTGGTCGGCGCTGAGGCCGCCGGTGTTCGCCGACTGGTTCACGAGGCCGGTCAGTTGGGTCAGCAGGTTGCTGACCTCGTTGAGGCCACCTTCAGCGGTGCCGATCACGTTGTTCGCAAGGCTCGCGTTGGTGATCGCGGTCTGGATGCCGGTCTTCTCGGCGTCCAATGCCTTGCTGGCGATGAGCCCGGAGGGGTTGTCGGCGCCGCTGTTGATCTGAAGGCCGGTGCTCAGCCGCTGGAGGCTGGTGTTGAGCTGGCTCTGGTTCCTGGACAAGGCCCGCTGAGCGATCAGCGAGCTGACGTTGGTGTTGATGCGACCCATGGCGTATGTCTCTCCGTGACGGGTGGCGTACGCATACGCCGCCTGTGTGATGCGTGTCCGGCCCGACGTCCACCGGGGCGAAGGGAAAAAGCCGAACGACGCGTTTCATTCCCTCGAAACATTCCGACTGCCGGTCAGGGAACGGTTCCCGGACAGCCGTTGCGGGCGGGTCCTCGCGACACGTCACCGCTCATCACAACGCGAATCTCATCGCCCACTTACGCGGGCGACTTTACATCTGGGACGCCTTTGTCGTTTATCGGCTTCCTGCGGTGCGGGGAGGGATGGGTCGATAACACGGCAGCCGTCCGGGATCGGGCGGGATCGTCCGAGAATGAAAGCCCCCGCCGCTGGGGAAGGCGACGGGGGCGGTGAGCGGCCCGGGGCGGGCCGCTCGACAAGAGAGAGGCGAATTTGTAGCCGAGAGGCGCGGGGTCGAGAGAAGGAAAGTTGCCGCACCCCGCGAAAATGTTTAGGACCGTCGCGAATCTGGGCGGCGTTTAACGCACCTTCCGGCCCGAGCGCGGGCGGGTTGTGCCTCCTGGCCGTTTGCGTCATCATGCCGCGACGCCCAGCCGGGCCCCACGGGCTCACGCGATGGACGCGAGCGACGGCCGGCGCGGCGCACCTAATACATGAAGTATGCGATCATCATCCCCGACGGCGCGGCCGACGAACCGCTGAGCGAACTGGGCGGCAAGACCCCTCTGGAGGCGGCCGCGACTCCCAACATGGACCGGGTCGCCGAAAGCGGCAGGCAGGGCACCGCCCGCACCGTGCCGGCCGGCTTTGAGAGCGGCAGCGACGTCGCGACGATGTGCCTGCTCGGTTATGACCCCAGCGTCTACCACACCGGGCGCGCGCCGCTTGAAGCCGCGGCCCAGCACATCCCGCTCTCGCCGAGCGACTGGGTCTTTCGATGCAACCTGGTGACCGCCATTGATGGGATCATGAAGGACCATTCCGCCGGCGGCATTACCAACGCCGAGGCGCAACGCCTGATTGGCGACCTGTCGCACGCGCTGGACCTGAGCGGCTTCGAATTTCATTACGGCGTCAGCTATCGGAATCTGCTCGTTTATCGCGGCAGTGAAAAGTTCGACCTCGTCACCAAGCCGCCGCACGAATTCCCCGAAGAGCCGCTCAGCCGCTATCTCCCCAAGGGAGCGGGCAGCGAGGTACTACGGCGGATCATGGACCGCTCCCAGGAGTTGTTCGCGCGCCACGAGATCAACGAAGTGCGCCGCGAGACCGGGCACAATCCCGCCACGCAGGTGTGGCTGTGGGGCCAGGGTCACGCTCCCAACCTGCCAACGTTTAGCGAGCGCTTTGGCATCGCCAAAGGATGCATGATCACCGGCGTAGACCTGCTTCGCGGCCTGGCTGTGTTGCTGGGATGGGACGTCCGGGAGGTGGCGGGAATGACCAGTTTCCACGACACCAATTACGCCGGCCAGGGGCAGGCCACTGCCGCCGCCCTGGACCAGTATGACCTGGTCTTCTCCCACATCGAAGCCCCGGATGAAGCCTCGCACCAGGCCGATTTCAAGACGAAGGTGGAATCGATCGAGCACATCGATCGCTTCATCGTGGGCCCGGTGCTCGAGAAGTTGAAGACGTTTCCCGAATGGCGGATCCTGGTCATGCCCGACCACCCCACCAACGTCGCCACCCGCAAGCACGACCATACCCCCGCGCCCTTCGCCATGGCCGGAACGCGCGTCCGGGGAATGGTTCCAGCGCCTTACTCGGAGAAGAACGCCGCGGCGAGCGATCTACAGATCGCGCACGGGCATGAGCTGATGGAATATTTCCTGCGCGGCGGAAATATGTAATCCGCCCGAAGGTTGTCGACTCGAGTTTCATGGGTTTGATCGTACAAAAATTCGGCGGCAGCAGCGTGGCCGACGCGGAGCGCATTCACCGCGCCTCGCGCCGGGCGATCGCCGCCAAGGAGAAGGGAAACCGGGTCGTCGTCGTCGTCAGTGCGATGGGGGACAGCACCGACGATCTGATCGCCCTGGCGAAGAAGATCTGCCCCAATCCCCCCAAGCGCGAGATGGATCAGCTCCTCGCGACCGGCGAGCAGGTCACGATCGCCCTCATGGCCATGGCCATCAATTCACAGGGACACGAGGCGATCAGCTTCACCGGCGGGCAGATCGGGCTCGTCACCGACAACGCCTTTTCCAAGGCCCGCATCCAGTCCATCAACAAGCAGCGCATCTTCGAGCAACTGGACGGCGGCAAGATCGTCATCATCGCGGGCTTCCAGGGCGTCACCCTTCAGGGGGACTACACGACGCTCGGCCGCGGCGGAAGCAACGCCACGCTGGTCGCGATCGGCGCGGTGCTCCAGGCGGACGTGTGCGAGAACTACACGGATGTGGACGGCATCTTCACCGCCGACCCGCGGATCGTGAAGAACGCCCGCAAGATCGAGCGGATCAGCTATGACGAGATGCTCGAACTGTCAGGCCTGGGCGCGTCCGTCCTCCAGACCCGAGCGGTGGAATTCGCCAAGAAGTACAGCGTGCCCCTCCACGTCCGCAACAGCCAGAACGATTCAGAAGGCACGTGGATCGTCGCGGAGACTCCCAACATGGAACACATCGTCGTATCCGGCGCCGCTCTGAAAAAAGACCTGGTCCGCGTCACGGTCAAATCCGTCCCCGATCGCCCCGGCATCGCGGCCCGCATCTTCGGCGAGATCGCCGCCGCCAATATCGTCGTCGATGACATCATCCAGAACGTGATGGACGACAACACCGCCAACATCAGCTTCACCGTCGAGCATGGCGACTTACAGGACATCCAGCCGGTCGTCGACGGGCTCGTCAAGGAACTGGGCGCTCGCACCGGAGCGATCTACCACGACGACCTGGCCAAGGTCAGCGTGGTCGGCGTGGGAATGCGCGTCCACACCGGCGTCGCCCAGCGCATGTTCAAGGCGCTGGCCGACGCGAAGATCAACATCCAGAACATCACCACCAGCGAAATTAAGATCAGTTGCATCATCGACAAGGAACAAGGCCCCAAGGCCCTGCAAATCATTCACGATGCGTTTGAGTTGGGGAAGACGAATTGATCGATACGGGAATGTGCAACTCAATGGGATACAATATCAACGTGTCCACCGAATTGACTGAGCAACAGCGGAAGGCAGTTGAACAAGGCGGTGGCGCGCCTATCGACCTGATCGATCCAGTCAATCAATCTCGCTACGTACTCTTAACGGCAGCAGCCTACAGCGCGTCCGCGCTCTTTTGGAGGGGGACGACTTCAACGTCAGTGAGGCGTACGCTGCATTCGGTGATGTCGCAACGAAAGAGGGATGGGAGGATCCGGAAATGTCGATTTACGATAACCTTGAGCCACGTCAAGAACACTCATGAAGGTTTCGAGATCAAGATCAGTTGCATCATCGATAAGGAACAGGGGGCGAAGGCGCTTCAGATCATTCACGAAGCGTGCGAGTTGGAAAAGGTGAAGTAGCTTTTAGTCCTGCTCCGCCGCACGGTCCGGAAAATCTGGCGATGCTTGAAGCTGCGGGATTCGCGCGACGATGACCGCCAGCGTGTCGTAGACCCCCGCGCAATTCTGCCGGCCATTCCAACGGTGCTGCAATTGCCGCTGATTTGCCTTGTTATCGCGGTAGTCGTACCTTTTCGAGATACACGGGGGCGCACAGGGAAGGAGCAGGATTGTGACGCAGGACAATATCCCGCAGGCATCCGGTCCAATTGATCCCGATCAATATTCCGTTGCGCCGCCGGGCTCGCCGCCCCCGGCCCCGGCCCCGCCGGGCGTGTCGCCCGTGCCACCCGCCCCCGTCATTGGCTATCGCCCCAGCACGCGCGCGGAGGACGGAACTTACATTGGCCCTCCGCCTGATGCCGATGGGCGGACGATGGGGATGCTCTGTCACCTGCTCGGCATCTTCACCGGCTTCATCGGCCCGCTGATTATCTGGCTCATGAAGAAAGACCAGAGCCCGTTCGTCGACGATCAGGGCACGGAAACGCTCAACTGGCACTTCACGATCATGATCGGCTTCCTCGTCGGTGCACTGACCTGGTGCCTGTTCATCGGCATCATCATCATCGCCGGCCTTGCCATCTGTAACCTCATCTTTTCCATCATGGGCGCGATGAAGGCGAACCAGGGAATCGCCTACCGCTATCCCTGGAGCATCAAGTTCATCAAGTGATGATCGCAAGACGTGCGTAACGCAAGACGGCCGAAACGGGATCACCGTTTCGGCCGTTTCATTTGCGTTCACCGACGACCGCCCGGAGGCTCGGTCAGCCTGCCTTGGCGGGGTAGAACGGCCGGGTCGGAGTGCCGGCCGCAGCGGCCGCCGCTGCCGGGTGCGGGATCGAGCCGCCAAAGTTCGCCCGCGGATGGGCGGCGTCGTAAACCTCTTTGACGCGGCTGGTCGAAAGGTGCGTGTAGATCTGAGTGGTGCTGAGGCTCTGGTGGCCCAGCAGCTCCTGAACGCTGCGCAGGTCGGCGCCGTTGTTCAGCAGGTGCGTCGCGAAACTGTGACGCAACGTATGCGGGCTGATGCCGGGATCGAGGCCGGCGCTCAGGAGATATTTGTCGAGCTTGCGGCGAACCGAGCGGGTGCTCAGCCCTTCGCCGTGCTTGTTCAGGAAAACGCGCTGGGCATGCGGACCCTGGCATTTCGGTTCGGTTGCGCGCAGCTCGAAGTAGCGCTGGACTGCCTTAATCGCCTGGCTGCCGATCGGGGTGAGGCGGTCCTTGCGGCCCTTGCCGCGTACCCGCAACACCCCCTCCTGGAGATCCAGGTCAGCCATCTCCAATTCCACCAGCTCGCTGACACGGATGCCGCTGGAATAGAGGACCTCGAGCATGGCCTTGTCACGCGAGGAGAGCAGGTCGCCGTCGCCCGGCGCGTCCAGCAGCTTCTGGACCTGCTCGAGGTCCAGGCACCTGGGCAGGCGCTTTTCCTGCTTGGGCGTGCGGATCGTGGAGAGCGGGTTGGCGCTGACGATGCCCCGGCGGATGAGGAACTTGTAAAAGCTCCGCAGCGTCGCCAGTTTTCGGGCGGTCGTGCTCTTCGTGTAGTTCTGCCCGTAGAGGTACGCGAGGAACTCGCGGACCGTCAGCGGCTCACAGCTCACCTGGCGATTGTCGAGCTCCTCGGGGCTGATCGCGGCAGCCGGTTCGAAGGGAGCGGCAGCTCCGTCGACGCCGCCGGCGGCGGCAGCGCGGCCGATCTGGCCGCTGAGGAAATGCCCGAACTGGATCAGGTCAGCGCCGTAGCTCTTGACGGTGTAGTCGCTGAAGTGCTTCTCGAGGTGCAGGTAATCCAGAAACTGGCTCACCAGCGGGGAGAATTGCTTGCCGGGTGGGGCGGTCGCGGAAAGGGGTGCAGGGGCGGTAGCGATATTCATATGTACCGGTCGCGGGGCGCGGTGGACCTGAACCAGTTATAATTGCCACGCGGCCGGCGGCTCCGGTGGCCCTGAGAGTGGGACGATCCTCGTTCCACGACGGCGACTAAACACAAACACTCACGCCGCTTTCTTCGGCAAATACGCCTTCAATTCTTTGGCCAAATGCTGGCCGAGCTGATGAGACATGACGGCGGCGTCGAACCAATCGAAGCTCAGCTCGCGCCGATTCACCATTTCGACCAGCGCATCGAGCACCTTTGCCTCGTCACCCGGCTCATAGCGAAAGCAGAACTGTTGCCCGCTCTTGATGAGGCTCAGGGTCTTCGTATCACCGTTCATGAACACTCCCGAAAAAAGAGGCTCTCGCTCGCTAGAACATCACTGCGTCTGAATCGACCGTAACAGGTCGGTGGCCAGCGCGTTGTAGACGAAGCCGCAATAGCGATCCATACTCACCAGGTACTCCCGCTGCCCCATTGGGCTGACCGGGTCGTGGCGGCCCTGGGCGTACTGGAACACCGCCTGTCGCACCGATCCGTTGGCGGCGTCGTACATGCCGACCGCCTGCACGAACCCCGGCTGTCGCGGCAGCGACTGGCCGGGCGGCAACGCCGCGGCACGCGCCAGCTCGCGCGGATCGATCGTCTCGGACCGCGCATAGGATGGCGGCTTGCGAAACAACTGAAGCGACGCGCCCAGCTTCGGCGGGTCGTACGGGTCGTAGGCGGTGATCGTCGGCACCACCAGCCCATCGCATCCCAGCAGGTCGCAGACCAGGTAGGCCTGCTCCGCTGACTTCACGTTGTCCAGTCGCAGCCCGGCGTAGACTTCCACTACCCGGTTCACGGGCACGACGGTCAGCCCCCGCACTTGTTGCAACTGCTGGTAAACCAAGTCCGCCTGAAGCAGCGGGTCCGGGCCCTGCTCGCCGCTCAAGTTGATCGCCGGAGCCAAAGCCCACACCTGGCGCCGAGCGCCTGGCAGACGCAGCTTCGCCTCGACGCCATACGGCTTGGCGGCCGGCTCACAGCCGGCGGCAGTCATCAAGACCGCCGCGGTCAGCAGCACCGACAGCCAAAAGTTCCGTCGCTTGTTCATCGCTTCGTCCTTGAAGCCGCGTTGTCGTTCATTGCCCGTTATCGCGTACGTCGGCTGCGGCAGCCCGGCCGCCGTTGCCCGCTTATGCCTGGTCCGCCGGGGGCACCGTCGGGAGTCCATGCAATCCACGTTCGTTTTACGAATGCCATCGCCATCTACCTCGCCGGGCAACATGCCCGTGACGGGTATCGGCTCGATTCAAAGAGGCAATGAGACCGCTCATCGCGCCGCCGTCCGTGGATATTATCGGACGGTCGCAAGCCCCCGCTTGAGTGATGGATTGGCATCGCCGCGTGCGCGCATGTCGATCAGGGCCCGGGACGAGCACCGCCCGGCCCACCGGCGCGCTTGGGAGGCGGGAACAACTGGGGAATATCTTCGATGACCCACGGTCCCCCTTCCCGCACGAATTTCATGTATTCGCGTTGCGGGTCGGCTTGTAACTCGAACTGGAGGAACGTCATCCCGGTGACCGTCTGCTCGCCGCTGTCGGGATTGCTTTCGAAGTGCATGGGCTGCCCGTTCCACCTGACCCCCGTCAGCTTCCCGAGGCGCGGCACCTGGTTGAGGCTCTTCATCATCTGCGCGAACGCATCGGGCGAGACGCGGTTGCGGAAGCGCTGGCTGAAATGCCCGTAGACGTCGTTGTATCGTTCGGCGGCCAGGTCTTCGCCGACGCGGCCGAGCAGCGAGGCGATCCGCGCCTCATCCGCCCGCTTCTGGTCCCAGATCATGTAGTTCCGACCGACGACGAAACCCCCGAACGCCAGTGCCAACACGATCCCGAACACCGCGAAACCGTTGCCAGTCTGCGTCCGGTTGCTACGGCGGACCTGCACGAGTGCGATCACGCCGAGCACGAATCCGACCGCCGGCACGATCAGCAGGATGTCGCCGAAGAGACTGAGCACGCCACCCAGTCCCAGAAGCAGGGCAACGATGGAGACCGGGTTGATCGCCGCGTAGTCCGTGGTGGCGACGCCCGCCGTCGGGGACATCCGGTAAAGGTGAGAGATGTCGTCCTCTGCCTGATGAGAGGAAGCGATAGGAGCCGTGGGCGGCAACTCGGTATTGGTTTGCAGATCAGCCATGGCAAACGCTCGCGCTCAAGTTATCGGGTAGCGCGCTCCGATGCTTCCCTACGCGGGGCGCAAGCCGAAGTCCGGCCCCGCGCTCCGCACCTTCCCGGAAAGTAGTTCTGCCATGAACAAACGTCAACTGATCGACGACATCCGCCGGTACAACAGCAACGCCCACCCGCGCTTCCTGGCTCAGTTCGATGAGGCAGCGCTGCGGCAATACCTCGAGCATCTCGAATGCGCCCGGCTGAAGCGGACGCGCACGTTCGGGTCGATCCGTCGCGACGCGAAGCTGCGGCTCGTCTCGTAGCACCGCGCCTGCGCCGCCACAGGCGTGCTATCCTAAATAAACAACGGACGCGATCACGTTCCCAGGGGAAGGTGATCGCGTCCGCTGCATTGGTTGCAATCCAGACTGCTAGTAGCTGTCCTGGACATTCCAGATTGTCATGTGACTGGCGGGGCGAAGGAACAGGACATCGCGATCGATATCGTCGATGATCTGCTTGCCATCGTAGTCCATGTTGCGCGCGATCAACTGATCGCGTTCGTGGGGTGAGAGGCCTGGCGTAGCGCATCCGCCGCCAAGGCAAGCCGCCCCCGCAACGATCCCAAGCAATACGCAGATCTTCATGACCACGCCTTCCTGTTGAAATATCCAGTGGTGTTGTCGACACAGCGGGCCATCGACGGGAGCAAATCGTATCAGTTTTCACGCCTTCATGTCAAAGCAAATCCCACTGTGGCGACACCCCACCCCACCAGCCCGCCCCGACGGAATAAACCTTCCCTTTTACGCGGGATTCCCATCGAACACCGCGGCGAGGGCAGGACGCCATTCGAGGTAGAAATAGGGCACGCTCAACGAATAATGAAGGCGGCGAAATCGGTCGTGCATCTGCTTGTAGAGATCCTGCTGCCACTGCGTGCTGGTGGCGTCGCAGAAGAAGATGCGGCAGCCGAAGGGGCGGATCGCGTGCACGCCGCACAGCTTCGATTTCTGAAATCGACAGCCGCCCTCGTCGGCACGAGCGTGAACGTCGTTGCCGGCCTGCTCGACGTCGTACGAGAAGCAGGCAAGTTCCATCGTCGTCACGTAGAGGCGATGTCCGAACTCATCGAAGCGGCAACATCGGCCTGAAGCGATGCAAACGGGGCGGCGCGAATCGATGTGGGATTGCAGGTCGGAGTACACGTCTGCCACCGCACGCCGCACCTCTTCGCGTGCGGCCGCGGCCCGGACGATCGCGGCCAAGTCGGCGGTCACACGGATGAAGACGCCGCCGCGTCCTTGAGGGCGGTGAAGTGCTTCTTGGCCTCACCGACCAGGTAGAAGCTGCCGGTGATGCAGATGAGGTCTTCCTTGGTGACGGCACGGTTGGCGATCGCCAATGCGTCTTCGAGCGTAACAGCGACCTGGGCCATTTTTCCGTACAGCTCCACGTATCGCGCGGCCAGCTCGTTGGGGTCAGCCGAGCGGATGTTGTCGACGCGCGTGAAGATGACCTTGTCGGCGCCGCTGGTGATGCGCTCGAGCATTCCCGGCACGTCCTTGTCGGCGCAACAACCGAAAATCACCACCATCGAGTCGTAGGGGATGTATTGTCCGATCGCACGCATCATCGCGTCGATGCTGGCTGCGTTATGGGCGCCGTCGACGATCACGCGCGGCGTGTGGCTGACCATCTCCATGCGGCCCGGCACACGGGTCCGCGCCAGACCTTCCATCGCCTTGGTATCGCTGATCGCGAAACCGCGCAGCTTGAGGCGATCGATTACGCTCAGCGCCAGGCCGCAATTGATCGCCTGGTGCTCGCCGATCAGCGGCACCGCGAGGTGCTCGAACTTGCTCTGCGGCGTGGTCAGGCAGACGCGGTTGTGCGGACCGAGCATCCGGCTGGATTCGAAGCGATAACTGAATTCGATCGTCTTGCCTGCGATGTCCAGCGGAGCGCCCACCTTTTCAGCAACTCGGGTAAACACGGCCTCCACCTCGGGAGCCTGGGCTACGACAATGGCGGGAACGCCGCGCTTGAAGATGCCGGCCTTTTCCTCCGCGATGCGGTCGAGCGTCGACCCAAGCTGGGCCATGTGGTCCTTGCTGATGCTCGTGATGGCCGTCACCTCGGGATTCAGGACGTTGGTGCTATCGAGTCGTCCTCCCAAGCCGGTTTCCACCACCGCGATCTGAACGCCCTGATCCGCGAAGTACAGAAACGCAAGCGCGGTCAGGACATCAAAATACGTTGGAGTGGGCTTCATCCGGCTGACGATCGGCTCGATCTGCCGGATAAGCCGGGCAAACTCGGCCTGCGAGATCATCTCGCCGCCGATCGTGACCCGCTCCCGGATGTCCACCAAATGGGGACTGGTGTATAGCCCCGTCTTGTAGCCGGAGGCGTCCAGCATCGACGCGATCATCGCGCAAGTGCTGCCCTTGCCCTTGGTGCCGGCGACGTGCACCGACCGGAACTTGTCCTGCGGGTTGCCCAACTTCTTGAGCAACAGGCGCATTCGGTCCAGGTCGAAGTTCTGGGTGTTGTAGCGAACGATCCGCAACCGCTCGAAGTCGCACAACGTCGAAAGGAAGCGTAAAGCCTTGGAATAGCTATTGATGCCGCCATTTGTCGGGCGGGCGGGAGGAAACGGTGCGGTCTTGGCTGGCCGGATCGTTCGGCCATGTGCGGCCGGACGGTGGCCGGGTCGGCTTCGGACCACGGGAGCGGTCCGTCGGCCATTGCTGTGACGCGTCTTTTCTCGAATCGCCATAGGGCCGCCATTGTAATGTATAAACCGGCTTGCTGCAAATTTGGCTGGCAAACTCCGATGAGTCTTCGACTTAAATATAGGCGCAGATCGCGCGAATGTTGCACAAAAAGTGCGCAGCACCAATTTGCCGGGACGTGAAGCGGGCGTGAGCGAAGACAGGTACCGACAGAAACACGCCAGCGTATCGTCGAACAGGCGGGCCGACGCAGCAGCCCTGGTTTTCCCTGCTCGCGGATCTGGCGTGTATCCGCAATCGTGATTTCCGTTCAGCGGACGTAATCAGTATGGTCGGCGAGCCGGACTTGCAAGTAGAAAATCGGAAAGTTCACTGACAATTTTCAGCGCAAATCCTTCGCGCTTCGCAACGATGGGTGTTTACGAACTCGATCCTGCCTGATAGGGTTGCCTGCCAACCAGCCCTCCTCCCGATTCGATTCGCGGGCGCCTCAGCCCACATCACAACACAGAAGTACAACCCATGCAGGACTTCTACAGGCACACCAAAATCATCGCCACCATTGGCCCGTCCACGGAAACCCCCGAGCGACTCACGCAATTGATCGCCGCCGGTGTGGACGTGATCCGCATGAACATGGCCCACGGCAGCGGCGAGTGGGTCACGTCGCTTGTGAAGCGCATCCGTGATGTCTCCAATCAGCTACATCGCCACGTCGCCGTGATGATGGACGTCAAGGGTCCGGAGATCCGGACCGGCGTCGTCGACGCGCCGATTGAACTCAAGCGAGACGACACGTTCGAGTTTTATACCACGCGCCCCTCCGATGGCATTCCCGGGGTGGGCGTGAACTACTCCTCGCTTCCCGCCGACGTGAAGGTCGGCGCCACCGTGCTGGTCGACAGCGGATTGATTCGCCTTCAGGTCATCGACAAAGATTCCGAGCACGTGCGATGCCGCGTGATGACGCCAGGAAAGCTGGGTTCACGGCGGCACATCAACCTGCCGGGCGTAGACGTCAACCTCCCCGCCCTCACGGAAAAGGACGAGCGGGACATTCGCGTCGGCGTCGCCGCCGGCATCGATTTCGTCGCCCTCTCGTTCGTTCGTCGCAGCGAGGACGTTCAGACGCTGCGCACGTTCCTCGACGACCTCGGCTCCAAGGCGCGGATCATCGCCAAGATCGAGGACCAGAGCGGCCTGCGAAACCTGGAAGGGATCGTGAAGTCGGCCGATGCGGTGATGGTGGCGCGGGGCGACCTGGGCATCGAGATCGACTACCACATCCTCCCCCTCGTGCAGACGCGAATCGTGGACATGTGCCTGGCGGAGGGAAAGCCAGTCATCATCGCGACCCACCTGCTGGAATCGATGATCGCCGCTCCCATGCCGACCCGCGCGGAAATCTCCGATGTCTCCAACGCGTTGCGCGAGCGCGCCGATGCCGTCATGCTCTCCGGCGAAACCACGACCGGCCTCTATCCCCTCGAATGCGTTGACGTGATGAAGAACATCCTCAGGAGCATCGAACCGTCCGAGAAGCGAAAGATCAACGAAGTGATACGGCTGAACGAACCGAAGGCGAAGATGCTCCGCTCGGCCGCCCTGCTCGCGCAGGAGCTGGGCAACTCGGGCATCGTCGTCTTCACCCGTAGCGGGTTCCTTGCCTACACGCTGGCGGGCCTCCGCGCGGTCGGCGTGCCGATCTATGCCTTCACGGATGATGAGGCGCTCTTCCGCCAGTTGCTGTTGCCGTGGGGAGTCGAGCCGTTCCTGATGCCCTTCAGCGATGACCCCGAGGAGACAATCAATGCTCTCGCCTACCTCAAGCGCCGCGACTGGTGCCGCGTCGGCACCTGGCTGGCCGTCATCACCAACGCACTGGCGCACGAGAAGACGATCGACACCATCCAGCTTCGACAAATCGAATAGGACTATGAGATGCCTTCCTTCACGAGGGACGCGAACTCGCCGTCCCAGAGGGCATCCGACTCTTTTCGCCGGCGCTCGAGCAGGTCGGGCATGCCGATCACGCCCTGGTCCGCGTCGTTGGGGCGCGGGTCCAGCGTGATGGGGATGCGACGCACCTGGCCCTGGCGGAGGACCTCGAAGTGGACCGTGTCGCCGGGCGCGACGTCCTGAATCGCGGCGGCAAAATCGGGGGTGGTCTGGAGCGAGACATGCGGTCGCTCGGTGATGCCGATGATGACGTCTCCATCGCGAAGCATACGGCCAGCGCAAAAGCCGGGCATTCGGCTCTCGACCACCACCCCGCAGAGCGGGCGGCCCTGGACCGCGTCCGGGTTGAAATCGCGCAGGCTCACGCTCGTCGGCGCCATGCGGATGCCCAGGAAGCCGGTCTGTGGATTACCCTCGTATGTATCGCCGGCGAGGAAGACCTGGATCACGATCCGGCGCAAAACCTCTGTCTGCGATGGAGCAAGGGGGAGACTCTCCTCAACCACCTTGCGAAGCTTGGGCAGGTCCCCGCGCCGCAGGCCCATCAGGTTCACCATCGCCTCTTCGCGAACCGCCGCATCGGAATGCGCGAGGTCCGCGAACCACATGCGTATTTCGTCAGCGGGGTTGGTGGTAGGAGCACCCTTCGTCGCCGTCACTTCCGCCTCGGGAGATCCTGACGAGGGCTGTGTCGCCGGTGCGGCGATGGCGGGAATACTAACGAATAACACGATCGACCAGGCGCGGCACATCCGGAGCGGAACACGATCCGTCGCGCCGCCAGAAAATGTACGTGAATGGAAAAACATCGCGGCCACCTTGCACCTCATGCGCAAAGACGCTCAGGGTTACGGGGAAGGCGGCGATCAGCCGGAGGCGAGCTCGATCAGGTTGTCCGCCGATCGCTGCATCCAGTGAATCTTGCGCTGCACCATCTGAAGAAACGCAAGCCCTTCCATCCGCCCGAAGCTTCCGGTGGCGGCGATTGGGAATACGGCTTCGGCGATCAGCGCCTCGACCATCAGCCAGGGAATGGTCCGGATCTCCGCTTCCGACAGAAGCATCACCTCATCATAGCCGCGAAGAAAACGCTTGAAGCGGCTCTCGTCGAGCTTCTCAGGCCACTTGGAGACGTCTTCGTCGCCGCCGATGATCGAAAATTGTAGTGCGCCGTTGGCGATATCGATGATGCGCGGAAGGACCCGGGCGGAATCGTAATCGATCACTGCGACCACGTGGTTGTCCCGGAACAGCATGTTACCGGGATGCCAGTCGGCATGGACGATCTGCTTGGGCCATCGATCCAGGCCCTGCTCCTCCACCATGTGGGCAGCGTGCCGGTAGCTCTCCTGAAGGAACGCGAGGAGCGGCGCGGCGTCAACGTCTCCCTGCAAACTCGCGGGGATCGATCGAAGCCCCTGCTCGACCGCCGGCGCCTGGTGATAGCTGCCGCCGGACGGCTGCCATTCCGAGCGAAAATCCTGGAGCAGCTTGTGATACAGGGAGAGGACGCGTCCGCTGTCGAACGTCGCCTCCAGCGTCTGCGGATAACCCTGGCCTGGGATGTACTCGAACAGCTCGTAGACGGCATTGCGCCACTGGAGCATCGAGTTGTTATCTTTTTTCGTACCGACGAGGTGAGGCAGGGGAAACTGTTTGCTGGCCAGGTAGAGCTGAAGTGCGTGAGCGAAGGCGACCTTGTACGGGTCATCCTTGCCCCGTGCCCGGCGTTTGAGGAGGAACTTGCCCTGCTCGCTGACGATCAACAGCTTCGGCGCCTTGCGCGAGCCGCGCGGATAATCGACGATCGAGTCGATGACGCCGATCTCGAGATGGGAGAGGACGATCGCCAGCTCTTCAGCCGAGAACTGTTCGCGCTGTCCGACCTGCCGCGTCTGCCCCGTGCCCGAAACGCCGGAAACACCCGACGCGCCTGAAGCGCCGCTCTGCCCGGAAGTCGCGTTCGCTTGCGTAAAACGGTCTGGCTTCTGGCGGGATGTCTGGGTCGTCTCAGCCAATTCCCTTCATGATAACCCATGGGGTGGTTCCGTCAATTTTGAATGAGAGCCGCGACGCGACGCGCCCTAACTGAACATGGCCAGAATCGAGGCAATTTCGCCTGTCGCCGGGCGACCGGCAGAAGCCTGCGCGGCTCTTTTCACCGCCATCGTGGTGATCGGGTCATCGAACTCATCCGGGTCGAGGATTTCGCCGACGTCGCTCGGCACCGGTGAGAGGTTGGAGAGGGCTTGCCGCTTAATCTGCGACTTGATGGGCCGCGAGGCCGTCAGAGTGTGCGGCGGGCGGGCATTATTTCACGGCGGAATTGGACAACAGGTACGCCATCAGGTCATCAAACTCATCGGGCTTGAGGATCTCGCCAAAGTTGCTGGGCATCAGTGAGAGGTTGGAGAGAACTTGCCGCTTGATCTGTGCCTTGGGGATCGCCACCTCTTTGCCGGTCGAATCGGCGACGACCACCGTTTGCCCCTCCTCTCGCCGCGGCAGACCCGCGATCGCGTCCCCGTTTTGCAGGACGAAGGTGCTGTAGCGAAACGCGGCATCGACATTACGACTGGGGTCGAGCACGTCTTCCGTGAGGCGGGCAACGCCGCGAATGCCAATGCCGTCTAGCTGCGGCCCGATCTGTGCCCCCTGCCCGGCAATCCGGTGACATGCCGCACAAGTGCGGACGAAAATGGCCGCACCGCGCTGTGGCGACGCCTTGGCCGGATCATAGTGCGAAGCCCGCTGGTCGATCAGCGACTGCACCTGCGCGTTCGCGCGAGGAAGGTTCGCCGTCAGCTCGCCCACCCGCGTTTCGGCGTTGGCCGGCTTGGCGGCGGCGATGCGTTCGCGGACGTTCGCGTCCTGAAGCAACCGCGGCGATGCCTTGCCCGCGGTAACGGCGCCCAGCAGCGCTTCGGCACCGTCGGACGTCGTCGCCAGCGCCTTGGCCAATGCCAGTTGAAGTCGCTCGGGCGCCGTGCTCATTGCGGCGACCAATGCGGCCGAGGCCTGGGGCCCGTGCGACTGGCCGAGCGCCCCTGCCGCCGCCTCGCGCAGCGTAGCGGGCGCGGCGCCGTCATTGATCACGGCCGAAAATGCGTCGACGCTTCCGTCGGGGTTCAGCGCGGCCAGAGATCGGGCGGCGAGGACGCGCGTCTCTGGATCGGTCGACGCATTAGTCAGCATCGCCCGAACGGCCGACGCCTGCCCCTCGATCTTCAAACTACCGACGAGTTCAATAGCGCCACGGATCTGGCGTCGACCCGACTCACCCCCGGCCGCCGGCACGCGCAGGACCGCCGGCTCAAACCGACCGAACGCCAGCCAGGCATAGCCGACCGCCGAATCGCCGTCCGTCGCCTCAATGAAACCCTGACGGCCGGCGAACTTCTGCAAATCCCATTCAACCTTTTGCGCGACGTCATTTCGCGGCGGCAGCGCCTCGGCCAGCACCTCGTTGGTGTCGACGGCACGGAGCCGAACGATGTCCTTGGGCGTCGGCTTGGTCGAGGGCAGTCCGTTGTGACCCGCCAACCAGAACCGCAGACCGGCCGGAATCACGAACGTCGGAGAACGCAAAATGCCGGTCGTTTGCTCGCCCGATGTAAAGAACGGTTCACCATTGATCCCGTCCGTGCAGATGCGTGGACGCACGTCCCACGTTCGGCGCGTGTCGCGCGTGCCGGGAAACGGGCTCTCCAGCCAATCGTTGGAATCATCTTTGGGTTGAGACAGGATCTTCCCGGCAACTTCTTCTGCCCACTTTCGCGTTCCCGGACCAATCGACCCGCCACGCTGGGCGATCCCCTCCTGGAGGCTCTTAACCAGATCGAGCTGAAGGTCCGGATCATTGCCGAACTTGGCGGCAAGCACCGCGGCCAGGTCATCGGATCGCTCGCCGGGCAAATAGCGGGCAATGTGGCGAAGCCAGCGCACCACCGTTTCACGTGGAGCGTTGTCGGATTGCTTGAGGCGATCGAGGAGGAACGTTGCCGCGCCCGGTGTCGGCACGCCCACCGCGACGTCGGCCAGCGCCGCCGTCTCCTGTTCGTTCCATCCGGTAAGCGGAACGGCGCGCTGCGGATCGGTCTGGGCAATGTGGTCGCGCAGGGAGATGCGCAGGGTGTGGACGAGGAATGCATCGCCAGCGGCGGCGGCGCGGCGGCGCGCCTCCAGCAAAGGGCGCACGTCGGCGGGGTCGGGATGGCAACCCAGGGCATCGGCCGCCGCTCGGGCCGCCATGGGGTCGGCATCGGAAAGGCCGGCGATCGTCAGCTTCCGGTTCGCTGCATTCAGCTCGCTCAAGTCCGCCAATACGCGCATCGCGTGAATGCGCACTTCACGATGGGCACTGGCCGCGGCCTGCGCGAGCGACGCATCGTCGAGCGCGCCCAGGCGGTGCAGCACCCACATTGCGTGAAGCTGCTGCCAGGGATTGGCCGGCTTGGCGAACGCCTCCTTCAGTCCATCGATGGCAGGCTGGCCAACCTGGTCGGCCAGGCGTTGGGTGGCAAACATGCGAAGCGTGAAGTTGCCGTCGCCAAGCGTCTGGATGAGCTGCGGCGCCGAGCGGCGCGAAAGGTCGAAATCCTGCGGCATTGCGCTCCCGCTCGCCGAGCCTTCGCCCTTGTAGACGATGCGCCAGATCCGGCCGCGCTCCCGGTCGCGCCCCGGGTGGTGCAGGTCCACCTCGTAGTGACCGATGATGCGATTGTAGAAATCCGCCACGTACAGCGCGCCGTCGGGCCCAAGCTTGATGTTCACCGGCCGGAACCAGGCGTCATCGCTCGTCATGAAGTCAGGTCGATCGTCGCCGTGGAAGCCCGAACCGCGGGCAGTCAGATTGCAGCGGTTGATGATGTTCGTTACCACGTTGCCGACCAGGAGCATGTCGCGATACTCCGGGGGAAATTGATCGGCGGCGTAATCGCACAGACCGGCGATGGCGGAGGAGCCGTACATGCGGTCGATCATTTCCGGCGCGAATCCGAGCCCGTCGTCAGGTTTGCCGAAGCTGGAGTAGTAAGCCTCACGGATCAGGAGGGAAACGGGCTTGGTCTCGCAATCGCTTGCGAAGAAATTGCCGAGCGGATCGACGCACAATCCGAACGGGTTCACCTGCCCGTGGGTGAACTGTTCCAGGCCGCTGCCGTCGGGCTTAAATCGGTAGATATTGCCGGAGTTGAGTTGAAGCGTACGACCGTCGGTCCCCTTGATATTCGATTCGTTGGCGAACCCGTGCACCGCGTAAATCCACCCGTCAAAACCACGCGTAAACGAGCCGGTCATTCCGTGCGTATCTCTGTGTGCCTGGCCGCTGAGAAGGATCTCGCGCTTGTCGGCGTGACCGGAGCCGGTGGTGTCGGTCATTCGGAAAACGCCGGGGATGCTGTAGATGATGCCCGAGGCGTCGCCGGTCGGCAGGACCCCGACCGGGATGTTCAGATCGTCGGCGAATGTCGTGATCTTCTGGGCGTGCCCGTCCGAAGCAAAGTCCTGGAGGATCTTCACGCTGTCCCGGGCCTTGGTCGTGCGGTTTTCCGGCGCGGGAAACGGATACTCGACCGTGTCGGTCACCCAGAGCCGGCCACGGTCGTCGAAGGCGATGTTGATCGGCTTGTGGATGTCCGGCTCGGCGGCAACGAGCTGAACCTCGAAGCCGGGCGGGAGGTGAAACGCCTTCGCCTCCTCCTGCGGGGTGCGCGGCGGCGCGGAAACCACCTGCTCGGCGCCCTGTGTCGAACTGGAAAAAGTGGCGGCCAACCCCGCCCAAAACAAACTACCGACGATGACCAACTCGCGTCTGAAGACCCGCATCGCTCGCTCCGTGAAGAGATTGACCGAACGCCTTGTCACTGATACCGCACGCCTCGTCCGCCGTTCGCGATGAACGGGTCGTGGTGTAGATCATCCCGTCCCTTCGCAATTGGGCGGAACTGGAGTTGCGTTGATGTTGAAGCCTGGGACATCGTGGAGAATCACTCTCGTTCTGCTGGCCCTCACCAGCAGTGCGATCGCCGCTGTAGACGAGCCCGCCGACGAGGGCGCGATTCCCGAGACGATCGGCTTCAACCGCGACGTCCGTCCCATCCTCTCCGAGAACTGTTTCGCCTGCCACGGCCCGGACAAGAATAAGCGCAAGGGCGACCTGCGCCTCGACAACAAGGAGGGCGGCGCGTTCGTCAACCATGACGGCGCGGTTCCGCTCGTGGCGGGCAACCCGCAAGCGAGCGACCTTTATCGACGGGTGATCTCATCCGAGCCCGACGTGGTCATGCCGCCGGCCAAGTCCGGCAAGAAGCTCACGCCGCGACAAATCCAGGTGCTGACGAAATGGATCGCGCAGGGCGCGGCCTGGCAGCCGCTCTGGTCGTTCATCCCGCCGCAGAGCCCGCCGTTGCCGGCGGTCGTCAACGCTCGATGGCCGCGCAATTCGATCGACCGCTTCATCCTTACCCGTCTGGAAAAGGAAAAGCTGTTGCCTTCGGCTGAGGCGGACAAGGCGACGCTCGTTCGCCGGGTAACGCTCGATCTGATCGGTCTTCCCCCAACGCCCGCCGAGGTGGATGCATTCCTCGCCGACCCCGCGCCCGATGCTTACGAAAAGGTGGTGGATCGCCTGCTGGCCAACACCCACTTTGGCGAACGGATGGGGATGGACTGGCTCGACGCCGCACGCTACGCCGACACGCACGGCTACCACATCGACAGCGGCCGCGACATGACGCGATGGCGCGAATGGGTCATCGACGCCTACAACCACAACATGCCATTCGACGAGTTTGCCGTTGAGCAACTGGCCGGCGACCTGCTTCCCAACGCGACCCTCGAGCAGAAGATCGCCAGCGGCTTCAATCGCAACAACATGGTGAACTTCGAGGGTGGCGCGGTCGCGCAGGAATACCAGACCGCCTATTGCATTGACCGCGTCAATACCACCAGCACAGTCTTCCTCGGCCTCACCGTCGCCTGCGCGCAGTGCCACGATCACAAGTTCGACCCGATCGCCCAGCGCGACTTCTATCGCCTCTTCGCCTTCTTCCACAACGTGCCGGAGAACGGGCTCGACGGCGCCAAGGGGAACGCCGTTCCTGTGCTGCCGACCCCGACGCGCGAACAACAGCAACGGCTCGACGCGCTGGCGGCGTCAGTCGATCAGATGGAAAACGAGTTTCTCGCTGTCGATCCCGTGATCGATGCCGCTCAGGCGGAATGGGAGTCACGCGCGGGCGCTGCCGAGACAGTGAAGTGGGCCGCCCTCGTCCCCGTCCGCATGAAGTCCACTGGCGCCGCCGCCTTCGAGAAGCGGCCGGACGGTTCGATCCACGTCGGCGGCACCAACGCGGCCGCCGATACCTACCAACTCGTTGCTCCCGCCACGATCCGGAAGATTACGGCACTGCGACTTGAAACGCTGCCGGATGCGGCGTTGGCCGGGCGCGGACCGGGGCGATCGATCAACGGCAACATCGTGATGACCGACGTGCGGATCGCCGTTTCCACCGAACTCGATTCGGCGCCGACGCCCGCGAAGATCCGCCAGGCGTCGGCTGACTTCAGCCAGAAGGATTTCCCGATTACGGCGGCGATCGATGCCGATCCACACACCGGCTGGGCGATCTTTCCGGAAGTCGGTAAGCCGCACACGGCTATCTTTGAGCTGGAAACGCCAATCGAGACAGCGGGTGCGATCCTGAGAATCACGCTCGATTTCCAATCACAATTCAGCCAGCATCAGCTCGGGCACTTCCGCCTGTCGGTCACGGATTCGTCCACCCCCCGCTCGGCCGTGCCGACGCCACCGAAGATCCAACAGCTCTTGGCCGTGAAGCCCGGTGCACGCACGCCCGAACAGCAAGCGGAGTTGCGCTCCTCCTTCCGGCACGAGGCCTGGTCCGGGGCGAACGCGTTGAAGGATCGACTGGCGGAGCTGCGGCGCGCGCGTGCGGCGCTCGAGGGAAGCATACCGACGACAATGGTCATGCAGGAGATGCCGCGGCCGCGCGACACGTTCATCCTCATGCGCGGCCAGTACGACAAGCCGACGGAAAAGGTGACCGCCGGCATCCCGGCGATCTTCGGCGCCCTGCCCGCTTCGTCTCCACCCAACCGCCTGAGCCTGGCTCGATGGGTGGTCGATCCCTCCAATCCGCTGACCGCCCGCGTTACCGTGAACCGGCTGTGGCAGACGTTCTTTGGCACCGGGATCGTCAAGACCGTCGAGGATTTCGGCTCGCAGGGCGAAGGCCCCAGCCATCCCGCCCTGCTGGAATGGCTGGCTGTCGAATTCATGACGCCCGCCGCGCCTGGGAATGCCGGGGTGAAGCCGTGGGACGTGAAAGGGATGGTGCGCACGATCGTCACCAGCAGCACTTACCGGCAAGCATCGGCGGTCACGCCGCAGTTGCTCGAGCGAGACCCGGACAATCGCCTGCTCGCGCGCGGGCCGCGGTTCCGTCTGCCGGCGGAGTTCATCCGCGATCAGGCCCTGGCCGTCAGCGGCTTGCTCAACGTCCAGATCGGCGGCGCGAGCGTCTCCCCCTACCAGCCGGCCGGGCTGTGGGAAGAGCTGATGAGCCGCTCCGATGGCGCGAACTGGACCGCGCAGACATACGTGCAGAGTCACGGACCGGACCTCTACCGCCGTTCGATGTACACGTTCTGGAAGCGGACGTCGCCGCCCCCTTCGCTGGGGACGTTTGACGCTCCAGACCGGGAAGTCTGCACGGTGCGCCGTGCCCGCACCAACACGCCGCTCCAGGCGCTGGTGATGATGAACGATCCCACGTACGTCGAAGCGTCTCGCAAGCTCGCCGAGCGGATCATGACCGAGGCGGGCGGTGCCGACGACGATCGTTTCACCCTCGCATTCCGCATCGTCCTGGCCCGAAAGCCGGCGGCGCGCGAGCTGGCGATCTTGCATCGCATTCGCGACCGGGAGCTGGAGATTTTCCAGAAGAATCCGACGGCGGCAATTAAGCTGCTTGGCGTGGGCGAATCCAAACGCAATGAATCGCTGAACCCGGCCGAGCTGGCCGCATGGACGGTGGTGGCCAGCGATCTGCTGAACCTGGACGAGACGGTCACCAAGGGCTGAACGATCGCGAGAACCCGATGAACCTATCCGAAGATTCCCGTTTGCTGCTCACCCGCCGGCAGTTCTTTGCCCGTACCGCAACCGGTATCGGAACGGCGGCACTGGCGTCGCTGCTGAACCCATCGCTCTTCGCCGCCGAGACATCGGCTGGCCCCACGGCGATCCCGCACGGCGCCCTTCGCGCGCTGCAATTCGCGCCGCGAGCCAAACGCGTTATCTACCTGTTCATGTCGGGCGGCCCGTCGCACATCGACCTGTTCGACTACAAGCCCTCACTCCAGAAGCTTCACGGCACGGAACTGCCCGCCTCCATCCGCATGGGCCAGCGTGTCACCGGGATGACGTCGGGACAAGCGTCGTTTCCCTGCGTCTCGCCAATGTTCCGCTTCGCCCAGCATGGGAATTGCGGCCGATGGGTCAGCGAGCTGCTCCCCCACACAGCTCAAGTCGTTGATGAGATCGCAGTCGTGAAATCCCTCAATACCGAAGCGATCAACCACGACCCGGCCACCACCTACATCCAGACCGGCTCCCAGCAACCTGGCCGTCCGAGCCTCGGCGCGTGGCTCAGCTACGGGCTGGGGAGCGAGAACGCCAACCTGCCGGCGTTCGTGGTGATGATCTCGCAGGGGAGCGGCAACAAGACCGACCAGCCGATCTTCTCGCGCCTCTGGGGGAGCGGGTTCCTTCCCAGCCAGCATCAGGGTGTGCGCCTTCGCAGTGGCAGCGATCCGGTCCTTTACCTTTCGAACCCGCCCGGGATCGATCGCGATGCCCGCCGGACCATGATCGACGGAGTTGATGAGCTGAACCGCATTGCCGGCGAATCCTTCGGGGACCCGGAGATCAACGCACGCATCGCCCAGTACGAGATGGCCTTCCGCATGCAAAGCAGCGTGCCCGAGCTGACAGACCTTTCCGGCGAGTCAAAGCAAACGCTGGAGATGTACGGCCTCACCGACAATCCCACCGATGGCGGCTTCGCCCGCAACTGCCTCCTCGCCCGCCGTCTGGCCGAACGGGATGTGCGATTCGTGCAGCTCATGCACCGCGGCTGGGACCAGCACGGCGATCTGCCCAACCAGATCCGCGGCCAGTGCAAGGACGTCGATCAGCCCGCCGCCGCTCTGGTCAAAGACCTCAAGCAGCGCGGCCTGCTCGACGAGACGCTGGTAATCTGGGGCGGCGAGTTCGGAAGAACCGTGTACAGCCAGGGAACGCTCACCAAGACCAACTATGGCCGCGATCACCATGGCCGCTGCTTCACGATGTGGGCGGCCGGAGGCGGCATCAAGCCGGGCATCACCTGGGGCGAGACCGACGACTATTGCTACAACATCGTCCGCGATCCGGTCCACATCCACGACTTCAACGCGACGATCCTGCGCTGCATGGGCGTCGACCACCGCAAGCTCACCTTCAAATTCCAGGGCCGCGATTTCCGGCTCACCGACGTCTACGGGAACGCAATTGACGGGCTTCTGGCGTAATAGAAACAACCGCGAAGACGCGATGGCGCGAAGTCCGCACGAACAAGACGTCGCGCGGACGAGTTGATCGCCTCGATTGGCGCCTATACAGTCGGCGTGGCCTTCTTCTCATCTCTTTGGAATCTGCTGACGTTCTGTCTGATTCTTTGGTCATCTGCTCGGGTCGGCTGCGCGAATGAGAAGCCTCAGGCGGGTGAGGAACGCATCGAAGTCGCGGGGGGTGTGATCGATCTTCGCATCGCGCCCCGAAACTATGCGGTGAGCCATGCCGAATTGCTGAAATGGGTCGGCGCTGCGACCCAGGCGGTTTCAACGTATTACGGCAAATTCCCCGTTCGCCATCTGACGCTCGATATCGATCTCCAGGATGAGGGGCACGGCGTCCATGGCGTCACCTTTGACGGACGCCTGATCCGCATGGGCCTCGGCGCGCACACGGCCAAGTCCGATCTCCACGACGACTGGGTTCTCACCCATGAGATGTTCCACCTCGCGTTCCCGGACATGGGGGAAAGCCACCAGTGGATGAACGAAGGCCACTCGACCTACCTCGAGCCGGTGGCGCGGGCGCGAATCGGGATTCTCTTGGAAGAGGAATATTGGATGGAGCTTGTCGAGGGTCTTCCCAAAGGCGAGCCGGAGCCGGGAGACCGTGGCCTGGACCGCACGCATACCTGGGGCCGTACCTACTGGGGCGGGGCAATGTTCTGGTTCCTCGCCGACCTGCGCATCCGGGAGCAGACTCACAACCGCAAGTCCCTCGACGACGCCATGCGGGCAATACTGGACAGTGGCGGCGATGGCTCGGTCGAGTGGTCCGTTCAGCGCGTGGGCCGCAGCGCGGATGAAGCAACCGGCACGCACGTGGTGTCGCAACTGATCCGGGAGATGTCCGATGCCCCAGTGAAGATCGATCTTGATGCGATCTGGGGGCGTCTGGGGGTCCGCTACCGCGCCGCCCACGTTACGCTTGATGACGACGCCCCCGCCGCCGCAGTCCGCAAGGCGATGATTCAGAAGGCGCCCGCGCAATAGACAAGTGAAACCCGCAGCGAACGCGATTATGCCAGCGCCGCCTCGCCGCGCGGCAGCACGGTGGCGAGCCGGTTGATTTCGTAGATCAGCGCCGCGCGGCCGCGCAGGCCGGCCAGGCGCAGGTCGCTGCCACACTTGAGCAGGGCCCGGCGGAGCAGGATCAGCCGTGCGAAGGCCGAGATGGTGGCGTCACGCGCATTGGTCAGATCAATGACGATTGTCCGAGCGCCCGCGCCGCGGAGCGCGAGCTGGTAGATCAGGCAGGCATCTTGGTGGCTGAATCGTTCGGCGTGATGCTTGATGGCAATCTCTCGGCGAGTCATGGCAACTCCAGTTGCGGGCGAAGGTCGATCCGTCTTTGCTCAATCGGACTCTACCTCATGTTTAGAGATCTGCCCGCCAACAAGCGAACCGCGCGCAGATCCTGGGCGATCCGGCCGTCGCTTTATCCCATTTACGCACAGTTTGCCGACGGCGACGGTTGAATCGATTGCGAATTGCCGTCTCAAACCGGATTTGGATACAGCGATCGTTGCCGCCGTTACAGGACGTAGCTTCAGCCCTTGACGCCGGTCGTGGCAATTCCCTGGATGAATGTGCGCTGGGTGAGGAAGAAAAGCAGGATGATCGGCATGCAGACCATGACAGAAGCCGCCATGAGCAGGTTCCATTCGGTGCCGCCGTGCTGGCTCTGGAACGCCTGAAGGCCGAGGGCGAGCGTGTATTGCTCGGGACGCTGGATGTAGACGAGCGGGCCGAGGAAGTCGTTCCATGCCGCCATGAAGGTGAAGAGCGCGACTACCGCCAGGGCCGGTTTCGCCAGCGGCAGCATGATCCGCCAGAAGATGCCGAACTCGCCGCACCCGTCGATGCGAGCGGCTTCGGACAACTCGCGCGGGATCGTCAGGAAAAACTGGCGAAGCAGGAAGATGTTGAAGGCCGAGCCGAACCACGCAGGCAACCAAAGCGGCTTGAACGTCCCGAGCATCTGCAGAAAGTTGTCGGGTCCGAAGACGAGTGCGGTGTGGGCGTCGATCCAGCGGAATATCAGAAACAGCGAAACCATCGTCACTGGGAACGGCACCATCATCGTCGCCAACATCAGGGCGAAGAGGATGCCCTGGCCGCGGAAACGGATGCGGGCGAAGCCGTATGCGACCAGTGAGCTGGAGAGCGTGGTCCCGAGCACCGACAGCGACGCGATGATCAGCGTGTTGCGGGTACAGCGGGCGACGTCGAACTTCTCGTGCCGGAACACGCGGGCATAGTTGCCCGGCTGCCACGGCCGCGGCAGGAAGTGCGGCGTCGCCTCGCGCGTCTGCGGCAACGACTTGAAACTGGTGGAAACAATCCAGACGAATGGCAGGACGAAACCCGTGCACGCGCAGAGCAGGCCCAGGTGAACCATCCACCGCGGCCCTTCGCGCCGCGACCGCGAAACACTACGGACGGCGTGGGTTGCCTTCGACGTAGAAATGCGTGAGACGTCATCCGTGTCAGCGCGGAGCAAATCTGTTTCCCTTCGAAAGGATGGAAACTATTCCGGCCTACCCACCACCGCCGTAATGCACCCACCGTTTGCTCGTCCAGAATGCGAGGCCGGTCAAGCCGAGTATCAGGACAAGCTGCACCCATGCCATCGCGCTGGCATACCCCATGTGGAGGTAACGGAACGCGTTGTCGTAGATGGCCATCGTGAAGAAATAGGTCGCGTTTTCCGGCCCGCCTTCCGTCATGATGTACGGGATCGTCAGCACCTGAAGCGTCGTGATGATCGCCATAATCAGGTTGAAAAAGATCACCGGAGACAGCAT
This sequence comes from Tepidisphaerales bacterium, assembly GCA_038240605.1. GTDB lineage: Bacteria > Planctomycetota > Phycisphaerae > Tepidisphaerales > Tepidisphaeraceae > JBBSDP01. The sequence goes on from JBBSDP010000034.1 coordinate 26,483, forward strand.
CGGGATCGTCACGTGCCAGATGCGCCGCCAGTGCGTCGCGCCATCGATCTCGGCGGCTTCCAGCACATCGCGCGGAACGTCCTGCAACCCGGCCAGGTAAATCACGACCGTGTTGCCAACGCCCCACAGGCTCATCAGCGCCAGCGACGGCATCGCCCAATGGCGGTCGTCGATCCATGCGGGACCCTGAATGCCGATCGATCGAAGTAGATTGTTGATCAGGCCGTACTTCGCGTTATATAGCCAGAGCCAGACGCAGGCCGTCGCGACGGTTGGAACCAGCGAGGGGAGAAAGATGACGGTCCGGTAGATCGCCCGTCCGCGGATGTCGGCATTGAGCATGAGGGCGAGGCCCAGGGAGACGAGCATCCCCGCCGGCAGGGCAATCGCGGCGTAGTACAGGGTGTTGGCGATCGACTTTCGGAACAGCGGATCATGCAACAAATCGTGGTAGTTCCCCGCCCCGATGAACAATCGCGGCTGCGGCGTCGCCGAATAATCGCTGAGGCTGTACCGCGCGCAGATCACCACCGGCAGCAGCGTAAACACGCTGAACCCAACCAGCCACGGCGAGCAAAACAGCAAACCGTTGCGAAGATCGCGAAGGTCAGTGCGCATTTGAGAAGTTTCTTAACCGCTCGCGCTCGCGAAATCGATCGATCTTTGCCTGGAGGTGATCCTGGGCGCGCTGCAACGCTTCGCGCGGCTCGGCATCGAGGAGGTAAACGCTCTGGGCGGCGTCGTCGAGCTCCTTATGCGCCTCGGGCCAGATCGGCACGTGCGGCAGCGCTCGGGCGTGGGGGCTGGCGGCGAGCGACTCGAATACCTCGATGTAGGGGTTGGGGTGGTGCTCCAGGAAATCCCGGCTCACCGCGCGCAGCGGGGAGTTCTTGCAGTGCAGCTTGCAGAGCCGTTCCATCACGTCCTGACGGTTCACGTAGGCGATGAACTCGAACGCTTCGCGCGGGTGGCGTGCGCCGTGGGGAATCACCAGCGCGTCAAAATCGACGAACGTGACGTTTTCCAGACCCGGAACGGCGGACGGGAACGGCGCCGCCGCCCAGCGATAATTTTCGCGCCGGTTGGGCAATTGGCCCTCCTGTGAACGGGGGACCAGCGCTTCCGACATCGATGGCCGCCACGGCTCGGCGCGCTTTGTCAGGTTGTAGATGAAGCCGGCAAGCCAGGGCCCCTGCTGTTCCATCGCCACCTTCTCGGAGATGAACGGGTTCTGCGGCGTGTCGAACTGCTTGCCGACGCCGCCGCGGAATTTCTGCATCGGTCCCTTCCCCAGCCGTAATGAATAGCTTCGAAGCCACTCATAGCACGCGATGTTCTGCGGTGAGGCGAGCGTGAACCGCTGGGTGGACGGGTCGAAGATGTCGCCGCCGAACCAGTAAAAGGTGTAGTCGAGGTACCAGCCGGGGATCATCGGGAGGTGGCCGACGCGATCGAGGGAGCCGTCCGGGCCGTAGGTATCCAGCACGCGCGAGTAAGCGTCGAGCTCAGCGATCGTGCGCGGCGGGCGATCGGGATCCAGCCCGGCTCCACGCAGCGCCGCCGCGTTCTGGCGAAACACCCCCCTGTTGTAGTGCAGCGCCACGACGCCCGGGGTGCTGATCAGGCACCAGAGATGACTCTGGTCGTTGCAACTCTCCCAGTAGATCGGCTTGTAGAGGTCAGCGGTGATCCCGTGCGAGCGGGCGAGGTCGTCCAGCGGCTCGAGCACCCCCAGCGCGGAGAATTGCACGATCTGACGCTGGATCAACCCGGCCACGTCCGGCGGCACCCCCGCCGCGCACGCCGCCAGCGTCTTCTGATCGATGTTGCTCATCGACAGGTAGCGGACGTAGATCCCCTTCTCACGTCCCACCGAGTCGTTGAAGTCCGCGACGCTGCGCTTCATCGCATCGCCTTCGTTACCCGTCCATTTTTCCCAGTATTCGACGATGACGCGATCGGCCGGCAGGCTTTGCCCCGGGCGGGGACCGAAGACCAGGAAGCCCGTCCCAATCGCCAACAGGAATGTCAGCATCACTCGCTTGAGAAGCTTCATGCGACGCCGTCCATGGCCCTCATACTCCCCCCCCGCATCAACTTGTAATCCGTTTGGCCGCCGATGTCACCAGAGAAGATCGGCCCCGGCGAAGACAGGACCGTCGGTGCAGGCGAGACGATAAGCCCAATCGTGGCCGGCGACCGGCGTTGGCGTGCGCAGCTTGATCACGCAGCTTTGGCACGTCCCCATCCCACAGGCCATCGCCCGCTCGACTGCGATCTGGCAGGGTATTCCGCGCGATGCGGCGATCTCCGCCACGCGCTTCATCATGGGCTCGGGGCCGCAGGTATACAGGGTGAAGGGAGAGTTCTGAGTGCTGGGTGCTGAGTGCTGAGAGTTCCGCTGAGGGATGCCCGTGTCGTCCAGGTAGGCGTCGAGGGCCTGGGTGACGTAGCCGCGAAAGCCGAAGGAGCCGTCGTCGGTGGAGACGACCGATGGGATGCCGTGGCGGGCAAACTCGGAGATGATCATTTCGGGACGCGCGCGGTCTCCATCGGATAATGGATTCCCGGTCATGGTCAGGGGAATCAGGTCACGGGTCAGCGCGCCGCAGAATGCCACGCCCGATCGACGCTCGAGGCCGAGGGCTCCGGCGAGGTAGAGCATGGGCGGGATGCCGACACCACCCCCCACCAGGAGCGCGGTGGAGTTTGCGGGCGGGAGTTTGAAACGGTTGCCGAGCGGGCCGAGCAGACTGACGGGATCGCCCGGAGCGAGCCGGCTCAGCCAATCGGTGCCCACGCCAACCACGCGATGGATGACGTCGACCTCGACTGACGCCGTCAGATCACGACGACCCGCCAGGGAAAAGGGCCGTCGGATGAATGCCACGGGCCCGGCGAGATCGGGCGCAGCGGCGATAGGCGGCGCGCCGGGAGACCATTCGATGTCCCGATCCCCTTCTTCGATCGCGGCGCGATCGCTGCACGCGATCTGGATGAACTGCGCGGGCTCAGTCGGCGGAAACGCATCGACGCCGAGCACCAGGCGAAAGTGTTCGCGGCACAATGGAACGTTGGCGATGACGGTCGACGGGAACTGGCTTCGGGGAGACGGCGACATGCGGGAGGATTGTACGGACGCGGTCCCTAAAAAAAGACTTCCGGAGGGGTGGCTCCTGTCCACCTCCGGAAGTGCGCCACGGCATAAAGCCGTAAACCGAAATTAATCGCGATCTCAGTCAATGAAACGACGAGGGGGACTATAACGCTGGGGCAAATGCGTGTCAATTAAAGAACAGCACCGAGTTCATGTGCGCATGATTGTCTTAAGTTTAATTATTCCAAATACTTATGCATCTCATGGAAGTGCGGAAATGCGACCGATTTCATGACGATTTTCAATAGGGAAAGGCGCTCCGATTTACCCGGCACGTTCCCTCCTTAGAATGCCACTCTTGCGCTGCGGTACTTCTACCATGCGTCGAATCGATGTGGCGATCGGACTGCTCCTTCGCAATGGCCGCGTTCTGATTTGCCAACGGAGTGCGAGCGACGCGTTCGGCGGGCTGTGGGAATTCCCGGGAGGGAAGTGTCGGCCGGGGGAGACGCCGCAGATTTGCCTGACGCGTGAGCTGCTTGAAGAACTACAGGTCCAAGTCCAGCCAGGTGAGGCGCTTCCATCCATCGAGCACGATTACCCGGACCTGAGCGTCCGACTCTTTCCCTTCCTGTGTGAAGCGATCGAAGGCCAGCCGCAAGCGCTCGCCAGCCAGCAGTTGCGATGGGTGTCCCCGGCGGCGCTTCGCGACCACAGCTTTCCTGCTGCCAACGCCGAACTCATTGAGCGGGTGATCCGGCGTCTGGAAGGCGATTGATCAGAAACGTGGCGGCGTCGCGGAAGAAACGGCGCAGCACGACCGTCACATCTGCGGGAAGCTGCGTTTCCGACAACGCTTCCTCCATCAGCACGATCCACCGATCGCGCGCCACCTGATCGATCGGGAAGGGATGGTGCCGCATCCGCAGGCGCGGATGCCCACGCCGCTTGAGGTAATGCCGCGGTCCCCCGAATCGCATGATCAGGAAGTCGGCGATCCGCCGTTCGGCCTCCGCCAAGTCGCTGCGTTCGTACATTGGGCCGACGATCGGATCGGCCGGCACCCGCCGGTAAAACGCCGCCACGAGACGGCGGAACCCCTCCTCCCCGATCAGCGGGTAGACGTGCGTATCGAGGAGGTCCATGTCGGCTCAGCGCGCGAGGGCGGTTGGCCTTTCCCTTATGCCGCCTTCCCCTTGCTGTAGAAGCTCGGCAGCGGGCTGCCGATCTCCTCCCAATGCTTGATGATCGCCTCGCTCCTGCCGGCACTGTTCAGCATGTGGAGCTTGCGCTGCACCATCTTGGTGATCGCATCACGCGCGGGGCCAAGGTAGTTACGGGGATCGAATTCGGACGGCTTGGTCGCGAAGACCTCGCGGATCTTGGCGGTCATCGCCAGCCGCAGGTCCGTGTCGATGTTCACCTTGCACACGCCGAACTTCTGCACGGCCATCGCGATCTGGTCTTCGGGAACGCCCTTGGCGTTGGGCATCGCGCCGCCGTACTTATTGACCAGATCGATGAACTCCTGGGGGACGCTGCTGGAGCCGTGCATGACCAGCGGAAGGCCCGGGCAGGTCTTCATGATCTGCTCGATCCGGTTGAACGCGAGCTTCGCCTCTTTACTGAACTTATAGGCGCCGTGGCTGGTGCCGATCGCGACGGCGAGGCTGTCGATGCCGGTCCGCTTTGCGAAGTCGGCGGCCTGCTCGGGATCGGTCAGGAACTTCTCGACATTCTTCTCATACTCGGCGGCGTCGAGGCCAACGACGTCTTCCTCGATCCCGCCGAGCATCCCCAGCTCCGCCTCCACGACCACGCCGGCCGCGTGGGCGGCCTTCACCGCCTCCGCGGAGAGATGCACGTTTTCCTCGTAGGGATGATGGCTTCCGTCGATCATGACGCTGGTGTAGCCGTCGTTGACGCAGGTTTGAATCAGGTCGATCGTATCACCGTGATCGCAGTGGATCGCGATCGGCAGCTCCGGGTGATCCTCGACCGCCGCATCGATGATGTGCTTGAGATAGCGAATGTTGGCGTACTTGCGGGCTCCCTTGCTGATCTGGAGGATCAGCGGGCTTTTCTCTTTGGCACAGGCGTCGATGATCGACTGGGCCAGCTCCATGTTGTTCACGTTGAACGCGCCGACCGCGAATCCCCCGTCATACGCGAGGTCGAACATCGGCTTGGTGGTCATCAATGGCATAACGGTATCACCTCTAAAAATCGCAGTTGCGCGAGTGTGCGACCCTGATGAAGTCTAAGGGAAGGCTCGATCTGGTTCAATTCGGAGCCGGATTTCCCCACCAGGAATGTTTTGCGCCTTCGCGCACCAAAAAGCATCCTTGGTCCTGTAAATGAGCGATGAAATCACGCCGTTTCACGGACAGACGCTCGCTTCTTCAAACGCTTCGCGCGCCAATGCCAGAGCATCCGCGCGATTCATGTCGATCGCCTCACGCAGGGCGGATCTCAGATTCTCAAGAAGCTCTTCGCGTGACTCGCCCTGAGAGTTGACGCCTGGAATCTCTTCGATCCATCCAAGCCACCATTTTCCATCTTGTCGAATCACGGTTGTGTAATCAGGCATAAATCCTCTCATCTTGCCTTCAATTCACCTTCACGCGAGGGTGATATTTTCGTTCAGATAGACGTCCTGCACCAGATTCAGGAGCTTCACACCCTCTTCCATCGGACGCTGAAACGCCTTGCGGCCGGAGATCAGGCCCATGCCGCCGGCTCGCTTGTTGATCACGGCGGTGCGGGCCGCTTCGGCGAAGTCCTGCTTGCCGCTGGCGCCGCCGCTGTTGATCAGCGGACTGCGGCCCAGATAGCAGTTGGCTACCTGATAGCGCGTCAGCTCGATCGGGTGATCGCCCGGCGTCAGCTGGCTGTAGACCCGTTTGTCGGTCTTGCCGAAATTCAGGGCGGTATATCCGCCATTAGTCTCCGGAAGTTTCTGCTTGATGATGTCGGCCTGGATCGTCGTACCCAGGTGATTGGCCTGGCCGGTGAGATCGGCGGCGACGTGAAAATCCTTGTCGGGGGTCTTGAAGGCCGCATTGCGCAGGTAGCACCAGAGCACGGTTACCAGGCCCGCCTCATGCGCCTCGGCGAACCAGCGCGAGACTTCCTGGATCTGCCGGTCAGATTCGGGCGAACCGAAGTAAATCGTCGCCCCCACCGCCACCGCCCCCATCTCCACCGCCTGCTTCACCTGGGCAAATTCGATCTGGTCGTACTTGTTCGGGTAGCTGAGGAACTCGTTGTGGTTCAGCTTGACCAGGAACGGGATCTTGTGCGCGTACTTTCGCGCCACCGAGCCGAGCACGCCAACCGTCGAGGCGACCGCGTTGCAGCCCCCTTCGATCGCCAGCTTCACGATGTTCTCCGAATCAAAATAGATTGGGTTGGGCGCGAAGCTCGCTCCGGCGGAATGCTCGATCCCCTGATCGACCGGCAGGATCGAGACGTAACCGGTTCCGGCGAGCCGTCCGTGATCGAGGATCTGCTGAAAGTTCCGCAGCACCGGAGGCCGTCGATCGGTGGCGGCCAGGATCCGGTCCACGAAGTCCGGCCCGGGCAAATGCAGCATCTCCTTGGGAAACCCCTTCGCCTTGTAATGGAGGAGCGCGTCGGCGTCGGGACCGAGGAGTTCTTCGATCGTTTGAATTTTATTGGCGGTGGCGGCCATGGCGTGGGTCCTTGAGTTTGAGGGGTAGGTCCGCAACTTTACGGAGCACCGTCAGCCTTGGAAAGAAAAATTGTCGGCAGAGCCTCGGCAAATTGCCCCCTCGTCATGATCCGGCTCAACCCAGCGCCGCGGGCCCGATTGATCGTCGGGACATCCACGTGAAAGACGAAGCCAACCGTCTGCCCACCCGTGCGTTTCTGCCATTCGGCAGCCGCCTCGATCGCTCCTTCAAGGTTCAGGTCGGCGAGCAGGAGCGAACCGTTCTCGGCCTCGAGGCGGGCCGGATCGCGGACGATTTTGAGCGTGACCGACGCCGTTCGCGCCGCCCCGCTGATGCGCGAGCCGAAGAGCAGGTCACGAACAAGCGCCAAAACAGGCGGCGAGGGGAAATCACTCATCCCCCCATTCCAATCCCCCCGCCCCCCTTCCGCAATCACCTGAACCCCGAACCCGGAACCCTGAACCCTTCCCGATGTTCCGATAATCATTCACCTGGAGCACGCTCTGGAGCCGAAAAGAGGGTTGGAGTTGATGCGCCGTCATGAAGCGCGGAATGGGGCATTGGCCCCTCACGGATGAGGCGTAAGCAATGGATCTAGCCAGCGTTATTGGTCTGGTCGTGGCATGGGGCGCCGTCGTCTACTCCATGTTTCACGCCTCTCACGGGGCGATCGGTGCCTACGTGAAGCCAGGCGAGATGTTCCTCGTCTTCGGCGGTTCCATCGGCGCGGCGTTGCTCTCCATGCCGCTGCACAACATCACCGGCGCCGTCGGTTACGTGAAAAAGTGGCTGTTCAATAAGGAAGCCCATATCGAGCACCTGATCAAGGAGATGGTGCAATACGCGGAGACCGCCCGCCGGGATGGCGTGCTGGCGCTGGAAACCGTGGCCCGTGAAGCACCGGATGCATTTCTCCGCCGTGGCCTTCAGCTCACGATCGACGGCACGGACCCGGAGATCATCGAGCGCATCCTGCGCATCGAGATCGACGCGATGCAGGAGCGCCACAAGCACGGCAAGCACCTGTTCCACACCCTGGCGAAGTTCGGTCCCGGCTTCGGTCTGATGGCGACGCTGATTGCCCAGGTGGCGATGTTCCGCAACCTCGCCGGCGACGCCGGCGTGATCGGCCAGGCACTGGCGATCGCGCTGACGGGCACGCTTTATGGCTGCATCCTCCAGAACCTGATCGCCGGCCCGATCGCCGAAAAGCTCTCCCTTCGCTCGCACGAAGAGGCGTTCGCCAAAGAGATCATCCTCCAGGGCGTCCTGAGCATCCAGGCCGGCAACAACCCCCGCGTCGTGGAAATGCAGCTCCTCAGCTTCCTCAGTTCCAAGCAACAAGCCTCGCTCCCCAAAGCGGCTTAAGAGCCCCATGGCCAAATCGAAATGCAAATGCAAGAAATCCGAGGAATGTGAGGAGTGCCCGGAGTGGATCTTCACGTTCGCGGACCTCGTCATGCTCATGATGGGGTTCTTCGTGATCCTGTGGGTGATCAAGCCACCGCCGGGGAAGAACCAGGATCAGCAGGCGGTGGATGAAAAGTGGCTCAAGATGGTCGGGGAGATCCGCGCCGCGTTCGGGTACATCCCCAACCCGCAGAGCAAGGACCCCGTTGACCTGATGATGCTCCTCAAACAGATCGAGCAGATGCCGCCCATTCCCAAGGGACGCGGGGCCGGCGGAGAAACGCGGATCAAACGCGACGGCGCGGAAGGGACCGATCCCGAAGTCACCTCGATCCGCGACGGAAGGCATGCGACGGTCGGCGGGCGCCAACTCTTCGAGACCGGCAGCGCCCAGCTCACCACCCCGACGACGCACGCGCTGGCGCAGGTCGCGGAGCAGGTGCGCGGTCACTACAACATCATCGTGGTCAAAGGGCACACGTCGCTCGACGATTTTCCCGACGGCGCATCACCCGAACTGAAGATGGACTTGTCTCTGAAGCGCGCCCAGGCCGTCTCCAACTTTCTCACCGGTCACGGCGTCGACCCGGCGATCCTCCGCGTTCAGGGATGCTCGACATTCGAGCCGATCGTCCAGCGGACGTATACGCCGGACGCTCAGTTACAAAATCGGCGGGTCGAAGTCGAAGCCACCGCCACGCTGCTGGAAGAGCGACAGGACCATCCTCACCACGGGACGACTCAACCCTTCGCCGCCACCGCCGCCGTGCATTAGGCAAGAGGCTGGGAGCGGGCGGGCGACTCAAGCATGTCTCCTCCATAGACAGGCCCGTACCGACTTTTCGTCGGCACCAACGGACATCGTGTCGATCAGGGAAGCCGACCTTCTCCAGACGCGCGACCTGATGGTTGTTGCGATAAGGCAGTCTCACCATGCCCCGATCGCTTCAGTCCGGCAACGCGCGTCGCCAAGACACTCGCGGTACGAGACTTGCTCTTAGTACACGCTGTTGCCAGTTTCGGGGTCTCAACAGATTTTGCCATAAGGAGCGAACATGAATCACGGACGCACAGGACCTGATGGTGTCAACCAATCCGTCGTCGCTCCTGTTCCGGGCACTCTTGCAAATGCGTCCTGGCCGGCCGATTTTAAGAAGTCGGAAAAACGTACCGTGATTGTTGCACCCCCACCCGTCTGGACGCGCTACATCGACAGCCGTCTGAAACAATTTCCCGCTCACTGATCCGGATCGCCCCGCTCTGGGACGTGGCCTGGGCCTTTAAACCGTCGCGTTCTAGATTCACGTTCCGGGGGCCAAGCCGCTGCCAGAACAGCTCTTGCGTTCCAATCGACCGAGGCGAAATTGCATACCGCACCTAATGGGGTATGATGGATTCTCGCGTTTTCCGTGCGACCGGAAGTGGAGCAAGATGTCAGGCGTCAGCTTACCCGTAACACGGCCCGTGGGCCGGGCGCTGCTTGTCGGCAGCGCAACTTGTCGGGCGCAGTCGCTGACGACGCTTCAGGGGCTGGGCTATTCCTGCGCCGAAGCCGATGATCCGTACGCCGCCATGGCGGAACTGTGCCGCCGGCCCGTTCTCTACCGAGCATTGATCCTCAGCATTTCCAGCCTCTATCGCGAAGAGTTGCACCTCATCCAATCGGTGAAACAACGGCTGCCGCACATCGAGATTTGGCTGGCTGACACCGACGGTCGGCAAAGCGCCCTGGCGGACGGCATGCGCCTCGGCGCAGACGGATTGCTGGCTGAGGACGGGCTTCACCGGATCGCCGTGGCCCCGTCCGTCGAGCACGCGCCGCTGAGCGCCTTTTCGCACGATTCCGAACGTGAAACGTCGGTTGGATCCGACGAAGCCGACGAACGGCGGGTCTCGTCTTCAACGACCACCTCGACCGCGCTGTCCGACGTCGGCCCCCGTCGCGCCGAGCCCGATCCGGGTTTTGGCGAACCGGTTTTATCTGCCGAGGAGCTGCGCGCGCTGCTCCAGGAACAACCCGCCACCCCGCCCAACGGTGACGGTGGCGAACGAGGGGCTTGAGCGCCCGCGGGGGTAGAAATTCCCCGCGTCGCGATCGCGTAAATGGATCAATCGATGCCGCGACTTGCTTCACAACGCGTGCTCCTGATTGGCGATGCCAAGCGCGACATCCATGCGGTTTTGCTTGGCGCACTTCCCGGCGCGCAGATTACCAGCGTCCCGACGCTCTTCGACGGCATCGCGGAACTTTCGGCGGGCAGTTACACAACCGTACTGGCCGCGGCCGAGCCGCTGGAACGGCGTCCCGAAGCCGCCATCAAGACGCTTCGCGAAGTGAGCGGCGAAGGCCGGGTAATCCTCTTCGGCCACCCGACACTCGAATTGCTATCGCGGAAGATGTTGCAGTTCGGCTGCGATGACTACATCGTGACCCCAACGTCGACCGGCGAGCTTCAACAGATGCTGGGCGAGACGCCGCTTCGACTCGCCCGCGGCGCCGAGACGGCCGAGGCGGAACACGAAGCCGAACCCAGCCGGCCGCATGCGGTGCCCGCCCAGCCGCCCGCGACGCCGACCGCGCTGTCGCGCCTCGATGACCTTACGCTCCCAGACCTGCTGCTCGACGCTCTGCTGCATCACCCGCACGACGCCCCCGCAGCCGCGGTCAACGCGATCACGGCAAGGGTAGCGCCCGCGCTGGAGCTGCGCTTCACGGCCCCCGGGCGGCCGGCGCCCGAGGCTCAGGGCGATCGCCGAACACTCTCCCACGACCTGCGCATCGGCGCCGAACCGACGGGCGCGCTGCACCTGATCGTCTCGGCCTACGAGGACGAAGCCGCCGCCCGGCACGCGCTGGCCCGTCTCGCGGTCCTGTTCGGCAAACTCGCCTCGCTCCAGGACCGTCACAACCGGCTTCAGAAGCTGGCGATCACCGACGAACTGACTGGCCTCTACAACGCCCGTTACTTCCGCCATTTCCTCGCGCGCATCATCGAGCGCGGCCGCTCGCTCCGCTTTCCCGTCACGCTCCTGCTCTTCGACATCGACGACTTCAAGAAATACAACGACAGCTACGGCCACGGCGTCGGTGACGAAATCCTCACCCAGACCGCTACGCTCATGCGCCGCTGCTGCCGCGACCACGACCTGGTCGCGCGGATCGGGGGGGACGAATTCGCGGTGGTTTTCTGGGACAAGGAAGGCCCGCGCCAGCCGCGCGATACGACGGTTCCCGTCAGCTCGCGCCCCCCGCAGACGCCGTTGCAGGTCTTCGAGCGGTTCAAACGCCTCATGAACGCCGCCGAGTTCACCGGCCTGGGCTCCACCGGGCGGGGGACGCTGGGCATCAGTGCCGGGCTTGCCGTCTTCCCGTATGACGCGACGAACGACGCCGGCTTGATCAAGGCCGCGGATGAGGCGCTGATGTTCGGCGCCAAGCAAAGCGGCAAGAACTCGATCTTCCTGGTCGGCGGCGAGGAGGGCGCATCGTCAGGCGATCCGCGGACCTGATTCAGCGCCTCCGCGGTGAATCAGCTCTGAACGGCTCAAACGCATCGTTTTTTTGATTCCGGGCTGCCGTCGCGGTAATTTGTTAGGCGTCCTCCGGCGTGGAATCCTACGAATGACAACCCTCGCGCGAAATGCTCGGACCGCCGGTGCTCAGCTCCTTGGCTTGCTTGCAGTTTTGGCCGGGGCGGGTTGCCAGCAGATGGCCGCGGCCCAAGCCGCCAATACTGCGGCCCAGGTCGCCGGTAACGCCGCCCAGACAGCCGGTAACGCCGCTCAGTCGGTCATGCGGGGAGCACAGCAGATCGCGGAAGCCGCCGTTCCGACGAACATCCTCGCCCAGGCCGCCCAGACCTTAAGTTCCAACAATCTCAACTGGGGCCATCCGCAGGCGATCTACACCGCCGATCAGATGTACGTCTTCGTTTATGCCACGCGGGGCTCGCTCTTCAGCAAGTCTCAATCGCGCGTCCTGGTGATCGACGCGATGGGCCGCACCGCCCGGCTCCAGAAGCTGGCAGCCGAAGGTAAGTAGCGCACTTCATGCTCCATCGCTCCTTTTCTTCACCGTGCATTCTTTTCCTCCTGACCTGTGTCGTCCTTATCGACCCACGGTTCGTTTTTGCCGCGCCCGATCGCCTCACTTACACAACGCCATCGGGCGTGACATTCGAAGTCACCGCGGCGGGCCTCTCATCCATTCGATATCACGACCGGCAGTTCGCGTCGGGCGGATGGTCGTTCTTCAACGGCGATTCATGGTTCAAAGAGTTCAAAGGCCTTCCCGAACCAGTGTCTGTACCGGAGAAGTTCACGGAACAATCGATCGCCGTGACGAACGATCGCGTCGCGCGCGTCCGCCGCGCCGGGGGCGACGTGATCTGCACGATCGATTACAGCTTCGAGGGCGAAGATCTCACGTGTACGGCTCGGATCGAAAATCAGAACGAGAAGTCGCCGATTAACGTTGCGGGTTTTTCCGGCCTGACGTTCCACTTCACCGCCCCGCCGCATGGGCAGATGCCCACGCAGCACAGTTCCTATTTCCAGGCGCATGGAATCCGCCTCTGCCATCCGGGCGAGTGGCAGCGGATTGGCGGATCGTGGGCCGCGGACGAGGAACTGGGCGTGGGTACGTCGCCATGGAACACTGGCCTGACCCGAACGCTCACGCTCTGGGATTACCGGAGCTGGGAGCCGGACAAACGCGAGCGCCTTCCCGATCGACTTCTGATCTATTTCATCGTCAGCCCGATCCCCGCGCGCGGGGCGGCAACGTTTGACATGAAGCTGCGCGTCAGCCCCGACCGCGACTGGAAGCACCTGCTGGAGCCGTATCGCGCACACTTCCAGCGCACCTTCGGGCCGGTGCAATACAAAGCGGACTTCCGCTGGATCGCCACGGATTATCTCAACCATAGCATCGCCGCGATCTCCCCGGAAAATCCCTACGGCTTCCACGGCGGCCATCGCCGGATCGACACCGCCGCTGGAGCGGCCGCCTTCTGCAATACCGTGCTCGAAGGGCTCCGCGCCGGCAACGGCCAGGGGGTGATTGTCTGGGGACAGGGAGGCGAGGACCCGCGCGGCGCGATGTACCGCCCCGACTTCGACATCCTTCCGGGACCCGTCGAAGCCAACTGGGCGCTGAGCGCCAAGCGCTTTCACGAAGCCGGCCGCAAGATCGGGGTCGCCACGCGTCCCCGTCACATCGCCGTGCGGGCCGATGCGAAGGAAGATCAGATTATCGACATCAATCCCGACGACGAAGGTCATCGTGAGATGCTCTGGCGGCGATTCAAGAACATGACGGGTCGCGGCTGCACTCTCTTCTATCTCGACAGCTTTGGCGACAGCTTCGAAGACGTGAAGCTGATGCGGTTCCTCAGGACGCGCCTCGGTCCCGAAATCCTCACCTTCGCCGAACACCAGTGCGACGCGATTTTCCCCTACTCCGGCGGATACTCCGAAACCACTTTCGAACCGGCACAGGGAAGCGGGCCGCCGTCATACCGGCTCTGGTCCGGCCAGACCGAGTGGGAGGTCTATCAATGGCTTGCGCCCGGCTCTCAGATGGCGGCGCGACTGTATGAAGTGAAGGGCAAGATCCCGGCCGACTTCGAACCGATCGATCACTATTTCCTGGGCCACGGCATCATGCCGCTGGTGTTTGTCGACGATTTCAGCCGAGCCCCCGCACTGAAATCGTTTCAGGAATCGTTCAAGAGCAGCACGCGACCTTAACCGCTCGCGCCAGGTTCGCGTCCGCTACTCCGCTTCAGCCCACACGCGCGGCGGCTCATCGTCGGTGAAGAATTCCACGTGGACCTGATTCGGATTGCAGCAGACCGGACAATCTTCGCCATAGCTCTGCTCGGTTCCGCCGGTGCGATCGAGCGGAATGACGATCTGTTCACCGCAAGTTGGACAGATGTACGTCCCCTCGTCATTAGACCGGCGTTTTTTCCTTCGACCGTGTCGTTTCATTGCATCGTTCGCGAAGATCGCGCGTAGATCGACCTTCACGACTATCTCGTCGGCAACGCCAGCAGTGCCAACGCCACCATCGAAGTCCTCACCTGCCCCAACATCGCCAGTAGCGGAATCTTCGGCGACTTCATCTACGTCTACAAACAATTCCCCTACGGCTGGGTGATCGGCTACAACTACCTCGCCGGCCATACTTCCGCGACCTGGCCCGGCGTCCCCTGGCAGAGCCCGCGGAAGACGTCGGATCAGTTGCTCCAACCCCTTGCCGGCTCGCCGCACCTCCCCGACAACAGCAGCTTGCCGATCGCGAGCGACTTCACGTTCCTTTCCAGCGGCATTTCCTGGGCGCCTCACGGTGCCCACGGACTCGTCTATGGACCCGGCTACGCGGATCCGGCAACGTTCGGTTCCGAGGGGGGCAATGTTGCCTACCTGGACGGCTCGGTGCAGTGGCAGCATCAGTCCTACATGCACAAATACAGCGCGGACCAGGGCGGCGGTTATTTCGCCTATTGGTAGAAGCACTGGACGTGCTTGAACACGCCTTGTCCGGAGATCGATTCACCCGATTATGGTTTGGGCGGATCCGTGTGCCTGAGGAGCGCCTCGAACTCCGCCAGATACGTGGCGGCGAGTTTCGGCCGCCCACGGATTACCAACAGGTTCTCGGCATTCAACGCTTCGGCTTGGTCCGTGAAATTGAACGAGCCGGGGACGATCGTTGAGCCGTCGATCACCATCACATTGTTGTGATGATCCTTGTGTGCCCCATCGCGCCATACCGTCAGCCCGGTTCGCGACAGATAAGCGGCCAGTGAAAAAATCCCGCCGGAATGGTTCTTATCGAGAATGATCCGAACGTTGACACCCCGATCCTTCGCGGCCTTCAACGCGTCGCCGATCGCCTGGGAGGTAATGAGGTACGCCTCGACGTCGATCGTCTGTTTTGCCCGATCGAGCTCAGCAATGATCGCCGCCATCGCCCCGCCCTCCGGCGAGAAGTAGACGGAGATGCCGTCCTCGGTCGCAGCCGCCGGCTTGGTAACCGGACGCAACGGCGGAATGACCGCCGACCCCGCACATCCGCCCAACATCACGAACGGTGTTAGGCCCGCGAGCCATTTCATCTCCTCAGCGTAACCGCGCCGCAAACTGAGCGATATACGGCGATTACTGCCGCACCCTCGACCGATCAAAAGGATCGGGCGGTACAGAGGTGATAGTCATCTTCCATTTCGGCGCGAGCGGTTATCGGCCGGCAGGCCGACTGGCCGACAATATCCCTATGCTGGCATTTGCCCTGGGCCCGGGAGCTGAGCGGAGGACACGGCTCGGTTTGCTCCTCACGATTGGATTGATCCTGCTTCCGGTCGCCGGTAAGGCAATCCTGGTCGATACGCTGGATCCCGATTGCTTCTGGCACCTGCGGGTGGCGGAACAGCTTCGCGGCGAGGGGATCGGTCCGCTCGTCGACCGCCTTTCTTTCGCCTCCACGCAGATGCCCTGGACGCCCTATTCCTGGCTCGCCGAACTGGGGATGCGCTGGCTCTGGACACGCGCCGGCTGGCGCGGCGCCGTGGCCATGCAGGCGATGCTCCAGTCGGGGTTCATCATCCTCATTGCCCTGGCCTGCCGGGCCCGCACCGCTTCACAGGAACTGACCGCCGACGACCACCTGCGCGGCCCTGACGTCGCCTGCCCGGGTGCCCTCCAGACAACGGTCGGCACCGCCTTCGGCGCCCTCCTCGCCCTCCCGTACCTCAGCTTTCGCCCGGTGACGGCGGCGCTGGTGCTGCTCGCCGCCTGCAACTGGTTGATCGTTCGTGACCGGCAGCGCGGTGAGCGAACGGTAATAATCTGGGCGGTCCTCCCGATCACCATGTTGATGGTGAACATTCACCTGTACGCGCTGCTCGTGCCCCTCTGGTTTGCGGCGCTGCTCGCCGGAGCCATCTGGGAGCGCGGCCGCACGCGTAATCCCGCCGAGCGGGCGGAAAACGACCGGCGCGTGGAGCGATACGCGCTGCTCCTCGTCCTCAGCGGGTTTTCCTGCCTGGCGACGCCGATGTTGCCGGGCGTGATCGGAGCGGCGGTCCATTACCAGTTCGCCGACCCCATGGTCGCCGGTCCGTTCATCCGCGAAATGCAGCCGTTCTTCCACGGTGCCGCCGGCCCGGTGGCAGCAGGCGCGGTGCTGGTCTTCATCGGGTGCGTCTGGATTAACCGCAGGCGATTGCGGGCGGGTGAAATCTTCTGGATGGCCCTCAGTTGCCTGTTGCTGCTGCGCATGGGCCGCTTTGCGGCGGTCTTCGCAATCGCCGCGTCGCCCGTCCTGTCGGCGGCGCTGCCGGAAATGTCGGATCGCCTGCTTGGGCGGCCGGCGCTGTGCGCCGTGATGAGCGCCTGTCTGGTCGCCGGCGTCTGGCGCGTGTTCAAATCGTTTCCCAGCCGCCACCAGCCGCTCGCCGTCTGGTTGAACCGAAATGGCCCGCAAACTGCCGGTTACCCCTGCGCCGCGGCCGACTACGTCGCCCATCACGTACAGCCCAACTCACACCGTCTCATCAATGAGTTCGACTGGGGCGGCTATCTCGAATGGCGATTGGGAGAACGCTTCCAGACGTTTGTCGACGGCCGTACCCAAGTCTTCACGTCCGACTTCTGGCGAGCCACGTACTTGGGTGAAGATTCCGAGCGCCTCCGCTTCCTCTCCGAGGTGGAAGCCGACGCCGCAGTGCTCCCGCTCCACAATAGCAAATTTCGCGAAACGCTCGCCGAGTTGGGTTGGAAAAGCGTCTACCACGACGACCGCGCCGAAGTGCTTCTCCCCCCCGCCGCTTCTCCCGCCAAGCAAAGCGACTGGCCCACCGCCTCGATCTTCCTGGGCGAGTAAGTTGCGTCACTACTGAGAAGGCAAAGTTGGAAGTAGGGAAGTTCTTAACGCATACCTTCTGTGTTTCCGTGGTGAATCCCAATTAAAGCGTATCCGCGTACTGCGCGAGGAACTGGGGCACCGGGTAGTGCTTCATGAGGAACTCGCGGAGCTGCTTGCGCTCGGCGATCATGAAGTTAACCGGCTCATCGAGCTTGTGCGCGGTGAAGTTGACCGAGCGCACCAGGTTCTCGGCGCTGGTGGCCATGTTCAGGTCGTTCTGATCATCGCGGTGCATCGGCAGCAGGTGAAACTGCCAGGCCTGCCGCCGGTTCAGCATCCGCAGGCACTCGGTCTCGACCTCCTGCTCCTCCAGGTCGACGACGCCCGCCACTCGCACGTACTGCTCCACCCAGGCGTCTTCCACGGCCTTGGGGCTGATCCCGTAGAGCCGTTCGGCGAGGTCGCCGAAGGGACGGTGAGACATCTTCTGAATCCGGAGGATGTGCCGTACCTGTTCTTCGGTGAGCACGCCCTGTTCGATGAGCAATTGGCCGATTTGAATTCCGCGCAACGGTTTCTCCTTCGATGAATTCGGGACTACTTTCCCTATCGGCACAATCCAACGTCCGCTTCCCCCGGAATCGACGCAGTCGGCGAGACCATTTGATCTAAAGTCCCCGCCTATGCCGCCCGGGGCAGCACGGCCTCCAGACGATTGATCTCAAAGAGGTATGCCGGTTGATCGCGCAGGCCGGCAACCACCAGGTCCCGGCCATTGCGCCGCAGCTCCCGTCGCAGCAGGACGAGACGAGCGAAGGCGCTAGTGGTGGCGACTGTGGCGTTAGCCAGGTCGATCACCACCGTCTGCGCGCCTTCGGAACGCAACGCCTGCTCGTAGATCTTCAGGGCGTGCTTGTGGCGAAAGGATTCTTCCTCGTGGATGAAGGCGATTTCTCCGTCCGTCATGGGCATTTCCTCCCGACACGAAGCACAACAGCTCCGTCTCTCTCCAACTTTCTGTTCTCCTTCTCCCGCGAACGGCGACGCCGTGCCCGGCTGGTCAGCCGCAGGGCGTCGCGCAACACGCACGAGATTATCCGGTAAACCGTCGCGTGCGCGATCGCGTGAGTGGGGCGCGAACGAACGCGTGCGTCGGCCTGCTTCGAGCGCGGCTCGGGATGACGAATCCGTGATGGTCTCGCCATCGGTCCTGGCCCACCGGCTGCCGCGCCGCGCGGCGGGTTGACCCTGTTGCCTTATCGTTGTTTGGTTTGCCGCGGTTTATGGAACCTGGCGGGAAAATGCGGAAATTATTTGCCAGGACCATGCGCCAGACGGACGGAAATTAGACCGCGCGCGATCGAATAGAGCGGTGCTGCCGCGGGCGAAATGAGAAAATGAAGCCTTAGAGCCGCCTAGCGGCGGATCTTCTCAGACGAAGGCCTCGCGAACGGCGAAACTCAGGCCTGAAATAACCGGAGAGGTATCCACCGTATCGGACTCGCGAAAGACGACTGGATTCAAGTTGGGTCGATGAACCGTGATCGTTCGTCGCTTTGGATTCACGATCAGGACCATCTGCGTCCCGGCGGTGAGATAGTCGTCCACCTTGTCTTCGGCTTCCTGAAGAGTTTCGCTTGGAGAAACGACCTCCATGGCAAGGTCCGGCGCGCCCTCCCAATACTTCATCGGGAGTTCCCCTGCAGGAATGCGATGCATTGCCACGAAGCCGAGATCTGGCGCGCGGACGGTATCTGGATCACGCCGGAGGACAAATCCGGTTTCCGCTCCCACGACGACTCCCAAACGATTCTCCTTCACATGCCTGTCCACGATCGTCGAAATGTTTGTGATGATCGCGCCGTGGCCGAAACTCGCGGGTGCCATCGTTTGCAACTCCCCTCTCACCAGCTCGTGACGCATGTCGTCCGATGGCATGTTCAACAGATCGTCGGCGGACATGAGTCGTGTCGTGGAAGTCATCCGGGACGGTCCTCGCGCTCGATTGTATTCTCAACCAGGTCCGACACCAACTGGAATCGATGCAAGCGCGCCGTTTCTAATCCGCCGGCTCCAGGATGGCCATAAATGCTTCCTGGGGGATGTCGACCGATCCGACGCGCTTCATGCGCTTCTTGCCCTCTTTCTGCTTTTCCAGCAGCTTGCGCTTGCGCGATACGTCGCCGCCATAGCACTTGGCGGTGACGTTCTTGCCGACGGATTTGATCGTCTCGCGGGCGATGATCTTGCCGCCGATTGCCGCCTGGAGCGGGATCTCGAAGAGGTGGCGGTGGATTTCCTCCTTAAGCCGCACCAGTAGTCGACGGCCTCGCGCTTCGGCGTGATCGCGGTGCACGATGATGCTCAGGGCATCGACGCGGTCCGCGTTCACGAGGATGTCCATTTTCACCAGCTCCCCCACCCGGAAACCGATGAAGTCGAAATCCATTGTGCCGTAGCCGCGCGTGGCGGATTTGAGCCGGTCGTAAAAGTCGAAGATCACCTCGGCCAGCGGCATCTCGTAAACGAGAATTACCCGGCTGGCGCCGATGTATTCCGTCTTCCTGTAGATGCCCCGGCGATCCTCGCACAACTTCATCAGCGCCCCCACGCTGTCGCCGGGGAGGATCAGGTTCATCAAAATGTACGGCTCACGGATCTCGACGACCTGTGTCGGGTTGGGCAATTCACTCGGCGCATCGATGCGCTGGGTGGAGCCGTCGGTCAACACGATCTCGTACGTGACGGTCGGCGCGGTCTGCACTACATCAATGTTGAACTCGCGCTCCAGGCGTTCCTGGATGATCTCCATGTGCAGCAGCCCAAGGAACCCGCAGCGGAAGCCGAAACCCAGTGCATCCGATGATTCCGGCTGGAACGTGAAGCTCGAGTCGTTCAGCTGGAGCCGATCCATCGCGTCGCGAAGCTCGTCGTACTGCGTCTTGCCGCCCGGGTAAAAATCGCAGAAGACCATCTGCTGGATCGGCTTGTAGCCAGGCAGCGCCTCGGCCGCGGGCCCGACGGCGTCGGTCACCGTATCGCCGATGCGCACGTCGTGCAGGTCCTTGATCGCCGCCACAAGGAAACCCACCTCGCCGGTGCCGATCTTTTCCACTTGCTTGGGCCGCGGCATGAGCTTCCCGAGGTCGCTGACCTGGTACTCCTTGCCGATCCCCATCAGGCAAATGCGCTGTCCCTTGCGCAGTTCCCCATCCACCACGCGCACGTAAACGATGACGCCCCGGTAATCGTCGTAAATGCTGTCGAAGATCAGTGCCCGCGTCGGCGCGTCCGGCAGACCCTTAGGCGGCGGGAGCTGATCGCAGAGTTTGCTGATCAGGGCGTCGATCCCCTGGCCGGTCTTCGCCGAAACCAGGATCGCGTCCTCCGCCGGAAAGCCCAGCACCTGCTCGATCTCCTCCGCCACTTCGACCGGTCGGGCACTGGGCAGGTCGATCTTGTTGATGACCGGGATGATCTCCAGCCCCACCTCGATGGCCGCATAGGCGTTGGCGACCGTCTGCGCCTGCACGCCCTGCGTCGCGTCAACCACCAGGATCGCCCCTTCGCACGCCTGCAATGCTTTCTGCACCTCGTAGTGAAAATCGACGTGGCCGGGCGTATCGATGAAGTTCAGCATGAACTGCTCGCCGTTGTGCTCATGAAACACGGTGACGGCGGACGCCTTGATGGTGATCCCGCGCTCGCGCTCGAGATCCATATCGTCGAGAATCTGCTCCTTAAACTCGCGCTCGGTGATGGCGCCGGCGCGCATGAGAAGTCGGTCGGAGAGCGTGCTCTTGCCGTGGTCGATGTGGGCGATGATCGAGAAATTCCGAATCTGCATGATGATGATGCGGCTGCGGATTTACGTCGTTTTACGTCTTTCAACGTGTGTCAATCAGTCGAGTCCCTCATCATACGACGCCCATCGGATGACAACAAACTGACCCGGGAAGTGGCCTTGGCGTGCGAGAAACGTGGGATCGGCAATTTCTAATCAACGCCAGCGCAATTGGAAGGAAGACGGGGGTGGTGGGCGGGAGCTCGAGTGAGGGAGGCGGGGGAAGAAAACTGGCGGCGATGGTGTCTTCCCCCACCTCCCTCTCGAGTACCGCAGTGAATGACGAACTACAGAGACGCCCGCCGACTTTGATCGCGTCGTGGCTTTTCGCTTTTCGCTTCACGCGCCGCGGACGCGATCCAAGCCTGTCAGCGAACCGGTACTTGTTGCGAACTTGTCTGTCTCCGCGCCGACGCTCTGGAGGATGGGGACGTAGTGCTCGTCGCCTCGGCGATGACGGCGTCGAGGATGCTGCGCCCCTCGTTGAGCCGTTCCACCTCGCGATTCACTTCATCGGGCGTGCCGTCAAGGAAGAGCTGGGCAAACAGCCTCGACGGCTTCTCCTCGGCCGGCAGCCGGACGCCCCTGCGATTGAAGGAGATGCTATTGCCGTTGATGGCGAGGGTGATCGAGGGGAAGCGGGTGGCGACGGCGAACTGGGCGGCGGCGACCGGGGGCGCTCACATCAGCGCCGCGAGCGATTCGAGGTTCACGATATCCCACTCCCGCCCGTCCTCGCACTTCCCCTCCTTGGGCGTCTCGAGAATCTTCGGCGTCTTCGCGAATGCCTTGTCCCGCACGAACGGCTTAAACCCTTCCAGACCGATCGTCCCCCGCCCAATGTGTTCGTGCCGATCCACCCGGCTCCCCAGCTCGCGCTTCGAGTCGTTGAGATGCAACACCTTCACGCGCGAGACACCAATCCTCGATTCAATTTCCTTGCGAAACTTCGCGTACCGGCGTCCCCGGAAATCATACCCGGCCGCAAACAGATGAGCCGTGTCGAGGCAAACGCCCAGTCGCTCCGGGCTGCCGCACTGGCTCATGATTTCCGCGAGATGTTCGAGGCGATACCCCAGCGAGCTACCCTGCCCCGCCGTGATCTCCAGGCAGGTGATGACGCCGTCCGCCGCGACCGCCGCATGAACCACATCCAGCGCCTGCGCAACCCGCCTTAGGCCGGCTTCCTCCCCCTCGCCCATGTGCGCTCCGGGATGCGTCACGAGGTACGGGATCCCCAGCAGCGTGCAACGCCGAAGCTCTTCGATGAACAGCTCAATACTCTTCGCCCGCAGCGCGTCATCCGGCGACGCCAGGTTGATCAGATAACTGTCATGGCTGACAGTGTGCTTGAACTTCAGCCGGTCGCGATGCGTGCTCCAGTCCGCGATGGCCGTCTCGCCGAGCGGCGTGCAGCGCCATTGCTGCTGGTTCTTGGTAAAGACCTGAACCGTCTCCATGCCGTATTGCTCGGCCTGGATCAGGGCGTTGTGCATGCCGCCAGCTATGGAGAGGTGCGAGCCAAACATTCGTGTCTGGGCCTTTGTTTGAGAAGAAAACGTGCGTTGAAAGTCCGCTGCCCGGCAGACGACGATTCACCTGCGCGCGAGTGCTCGACCTCGAACCTGTGAGGGCAGAATTCTTCGGCGTATCGCCCTACCACAATCGGGAAACGCCGTAAGCTTCAAATCCCGCATCCGCGCTCACGATGGGGAGGCTTTCCAGCATCGCCTGCGCCACCAGCAGCCGATCGAACGGGTCGCGGTGATGCAAAGGCAGCACTTCAACCTGTGTCGCGTGCTCCAGACCGATCGGAAGCAATTCAAAATTTTCGCGCAATCTCCCGCGCGAAAAACACCTGAATTGTTGATCCTAACCGAACCTTTCCGAGCCCAGCTTTGATGGCGACCTCCCAAGTCTCTCGGTTACCCAAGCGTCTTTCGCACCACTTATAGCGTCACTGCCAGACGCTTTTGTCGAATTTCTTTAGAGAGCCAATGCCCTCCGCGACTCCTCAATTCTCCGGCTTCTTGCTCTTCTCGATCAGCTCCTTCGCGGCCTCCATCATCTGAAATTCCACGTGACCGTCGGCGTAGAGGATGTTCACGCCTTCGGTCACGCTTTCCATCTTTCCATAGGCAAGGATCTCGTCGGCGCCGGCGGTGTTCTTCTTGCCCTTGCCGGCCCAGACGTAGTCGGCGTGCTCGTCGACCCACGCCGCTGCCTGGTCGGGCCTGAGGCCTGGAGGTGGGGCGACGGTGGTTGTGCGGGGACTGATGAAGACCTGCGGCGTGATGTCCTGCGTCTTGGCAAGTTCACCGAGCGAGTCGGGGAACTTCCCCTTCTTCTCGTTCGAATACATCATCGCCGCCAGGCCGATCTGCCGCAGGTTGCTGGCGTCCTTCACGCGGTTGGCCTGCTCGCGGGCGCGGTTCAGGGCCGGCAGGAGGATGCTCACCATCATTGCCTGCTGGGGGATCATCATCGCCATCGGATCCGAGCCGAGCAGCTCGGCGCCGGGGAA
The DNA here is from genome assembly GCA_038240605.1 of Tepidisphaerales bacterium. Taxonomy (GTDB): domain Bacteria; phylum Planctomycetota; class Phycisphaerae; order Tepidisphaerales; family Tepidisphaeraceae; genus JBBSDP01. Next base: position 49,925 of record JBBSDP010000034.1, read on the forward strand.
GGGGCTGATCGCGCGCAAGTGAAAGCCGTCGGCGTCCGAGTAACTCACTTGCTCCGCCGCCGAGAGCCGGGCCATGAGCTTGTTCAACGGCGGCAGCACCATCGCCGGCGCGGGGACGCCGAGAATGTCGCCAAAATGATCGAGGTGGGAGATCGCCATCCAGGAGCCGTAGGAATCGATGGCCGTGGTCGGCAGGTCCAGGAACTGGAAGCTGGAGGCTTTCTCGCCGCCGAGGCGCGTGCGCAGCGCCGCGAACGCTTCGTTGTCGAGGATCGAATCACCCTTTACCGCTCCGCGGCCCGCCGCCGTGGCAACGACCTGGGGGTAGAGGCCCACGTACAGGTTGCCGTTCTTGATCGCCCAGGACGGCGTCACCAGCGGGATCGCCAGGTAATTCACCTCCACGTCGCCGACCTTCGTGCTCGCGAACGTGAAGCGAACATCTTTGTCGTGGATCTGCTGGGTCACGAAATCCTGGATGGACTTCTGCGCTTTCTTCAGTGATTCGTCGAGCTTCGCCGCATCGTGCACGCGGTTGACCAGCGTGACGCCGAGCGTGCCGCGGCCGGCGACCGCGGGATCGACGTAATAGGCCCACTCATCGCCAAAGCTGGCGAGCAGGTCCTTCTCGACATCGAGGTCGAGCATTTCCGAGACGAACCGCAGTCCGCCGTCCACCTGCTCGGCGGCGTTCCGGTCGATCTTCGCGACGGCGGTGCGCACGTCCGCCACCAGTTCGGCGAGGTTGAGATGCGCCGCGGCGGCGAGCGTGGAGTTCTTCGGGATCGACTGGAGCAACGGATCAGAAAGAGGCTGGCCGTCAAGCATCGACAGCAGGCCAGTGCGCGGCGCCGGCGCGGCGAGAAAGACGTTGGTCGCCCATTCCTTGCCATCCAGCCCACTGGTCCAGATCGCGCGCTTCAGCCCGCCGATCCCCAGCGCTTCGCGAACCTTCGGCCAGTTCTCTTTCGCCTCATCAGGTCCGAACTGCGTGACCGCTTCATCGACCGTGGCGAGGAGGCGTTCCACGTCAACGTACAACGTGGCAGCTCTGCCCTTACCCACGATGGCGAGCGCCTTGAGGAACGTCGGGTCGGCGGCCAGCGATTTCGCGTCGGGGGATTTGGGGTTGGGAAGTTTCAATTCGCCTGGGCCATAGCCGACGCTCAGCGTCACCAGCCCCGCGGCACGAACGACCTGAACCGGCGGCCCGCCGGGCGGAATCTTCCGCACCTGTGCGTCCAGCTCTTTCTTGAGCGCATCGGCATCGGCGCCGGCGTCACAGATCAGCGCCACGTGGGGAGTCGGTGGCTGGCCGGCCTTCATTTCCACGTCGGCTACGAAGAAGGCAGTCGGATGTCGCCAGACCGGTCCGCCGATGGCAGAGAGCAACTGCATCCCGGCGGCGGCCTCCGCGTCGCCCTTGCCGAACTTCTCGAGCACGCGGGGCAGGAACTCGTCGACCAGTTCCGGGATGTTCGAATCGTTCAGGAACCCCTTGAGGTTCGATTGCTGATACCCCGCTCCCAGCGATTCGCTCCCCTGCCAACCGACGTAGAGGAGGACCTTCTCCGGCACGCGATCCGCCAGCGCCTGCGCGCGCACGACCGACGCCGAAAAGGCTATGACGCACGCGGCAATGAAACGCAATCGCATCAGGGGCCTCCCTTGGATTTGGATCTTGAGCGGGGACTATCACATGCCGACGACGACCATGCAAGCAGATTCAGGGAAGCGTGAGGCCGAGACCGCTCAGGAGCGCATCGCGGGCTTCGGTTGCGGATCGCTAGTCGTGCGCCAGGAGGCGGGCCTGGCGTTTCGCGCTCGCGTAGCGGCGGGCATCCACCCGATAGGACGGCCGCAGGCCGACGCCGGCCTGGGGGATCACGACGAGCGATTCGATGTCTGAGCGCGCGATCGATCCGGACTCTGGAAAGCCGGGTGCGTTGGTAAACCGAAGCCCCTGAGCGCTGGCAACGACGACCGTCGTCTCGCGCACGCGCCGGAGCACGCGCACCAGCTTGCGCACTTCCCACGACAGCAGGATCATGAGGATCAGTGGCGACGACAGGCGCCAGCGCCCTCGCGAGCTGCTGAACAGATACCCTAATCCGTAGAACGGAAGGTAGGACCGCACCAGGGCAAAGCCCGTGAACATGAGCAGCAACGTGAACGGCGCGATGACGATCAGGTTGCCCGACTGCCGCGCCAGTGTCTGGCCGAAGCTTCGATTGCCGATGCTGAGCATCACGGAGCCGTCCTGGCCGACGAGCTGCCGCACTTCGCCTGGCGCCAGCGCCGCTTGGTACGCCAGTTTCGTGCCAACGGGTTGCATGGGCGCCATCGCTGGCATCGGCACGGGCGCGGCAGACTGCGGAGGCGGCGGAGACGTTAGAAACTCGCTTCGCACAGCAGCGCCGGGTCGCGGACCCACGAAAAATTCTGCTGCAATTCCGCCGAATTCCTGGGCAGGTACCCCATGCTAAGGCTGGAGATCGTCGAGATGCGTAACCCGTCGGCAAACTGGGAGTTCACCCCGAGCACCAGCGAACGGGTCGACTTTGCGTTGACCGCGAACGCCAGCGCGAAATCGCCGGCCTCACGGTTCACGAACAACATCTGCGCCGAGTCAACTCCCTGCACGGCTCCCGCCATATGCACGTTGGCGACGGTCTCGAATCCCTGCGCCCGAAACGCCGGCACGATGCGTGCGATGAACTCCCGCGCCTCGGGCGTGAACTGCTCGGGCGTCGTCGGCGTCCACACCGGCGTGGCAGTCATGCGATGTTTGCGGTGAAGGTGGATGGGCGCGATGACAAAGCCAAGCAATATCTTCAGAAGGAGGGGAAATAGCAGGCAGAAGGCGAGAATCCCGAGCCAACGCCGAAGTCCGCCGCCGAAGAGCATGAGACCCATAACCTTTCGATCAGAGTGGCGCCGAACACGATCGCCGTGCCGAAGCCGCAGAGGTTGCCGGATGCGCACACCCGGTGCGCTCGCCGTGTAGGATATCCAACCATGGTGATCGCGGACGAGACCGTGCGGCGTGCACTCAAGGGGCAGGGCCGGGCGGTACAGGAACTGCTGACGGCGTGTTGCCCTTCCGTCTGGCGGATGGCCATCGGGCTGACGGGCGACGCGCGGCGCGGCCGCCTTGTGGCCGAAGCGGTGCTGGAGCAGAGCGCAACAGTCATGACGACGTGGCGCGACGGCGTCACCCCCGAGAACTGGTTCTATCACCACACGCTTCTCACCGCGCGGCGAACGGCGGACGAGGAGAAGCCTGGCGACGAGCCGGACGTGCTCCTCTCCAGCAGTGAAGCTGGCGATGATCTTCCCTACCACGCGTTCGTCCGCGCCATGCGCGGCTTGCCGCGGCAGCAGCTCGAGGCCTTCCTGCTCAACGACGGCGAGCGCCTCAACCCCCGGCTCCTGGGTGTGGCGATGGACTGCTCGACCTCCGCGGCCCAGGTCCACCTCGACGCCGCCATCGCCGCGTTACGCGCCATGGCCGGTGTCCACTTCGATGAGATGGTCGATCGACTGGCTCGAGCCTACGCACGGCTCACGCCCCCGCCGGATGCGGTCGCGCAACTCGCCAGCCTGTCCGCGGCGCGGGCGCGGCGCGGGCCGCTTCTCGGCGCGATGGTTCGACGCGCCGTGTTCCTCGCGATCCTGGCGGTGCTGTTGGCCGCGGGTTGGCACTGGCGCGATCGCGTCATAGAGTGGTTCGGGCGGCTGCGCGCGATGGACACGCCGGCGACACGACCCTCGGGCACATGATGCAAATCGCTCTTCACTGGCTGCTCTACGTGATCCTCCTGGTGGCGATGGTCGCCGGAATGTTTGTGACCCTGTTCGGCCTGCCCGGGCTCTGGTTCATGTTCCTGGGGGCGGCGGGTTACATGTGGCTGACGGGGTGGGCCTTTCTCGGTTGGCGATCCCTCATCACGCTGGGCGTGATCGCCATGGCGGCGGAGGTCGTCGAGTTCATGGCTTCCAGCGCCGGCGCCAAGCGCGCCGGCGCACAGCGCGGCGGCGTCTGGGGCGCCATCCTCGGCGCCATGGTCGGCGCCATCTTCTTCACCGGCTTAATCCCGATCCCCATCGTCGGCACGATCTTCGGCGTCTGCTTCGGCGCCTTCCTGGGCGCAGTCGTCGGCGAACTCACGGGCGGCCGCGAAATCAGCGGCTCACTCAAGGTCGGCGTCGGTGCCGCCAAGGGCCGTCTTATGGGAACAATGAGCAAGCTGATGTTCGGCCTGGCAATGCTCCTCGTCGCCGTGTGGACCGCCCTTCCCATTCACGGCGCCGCCGCCGTTCCCGCCCGAACGCCGGTCGGATCGATTGCACCGACAACCCTTCCCGCTCCGCATTAGCGTTCGCCGCGAAGTCCCCGGGAGCAGGGGGAAATTCGAGGATTGAGGATTGACAATTACGAATGAAGTGCGGGCGATCCTTCATCCTCAATCTTCCATCCTCGCCTTCCCTGCGCATTCCGCGTCTGTGCGGCAAATCCGAATTACCGGCCCCGGCGGCCCGCGGGACGTTCGCCGGACGGCGCGGAGGCACGGCGGCTGATCGCGGACTTGCGCGAGGCGGACTTGCGTCGCGCGGAACTGGCCTTGCCGCGCGCGGCGCCCTTTGCGGGACGCGATTCGCCTGCCCCCTCGTCGAGGGCGGGTCCCGCCGGGGCCTGGCGCTCGCGGGCGCGGAAGACCAGCTGAATGGGGACCTCGTCGTACGGAAGCAGCTCGCGGAAACGGTTGATCATGAACCGCTTGTACGACTCGTCAAACAACTCAGGGTTGTTCACGAAGAAGACGATTGTCGGCGGCGCCACTTCCGCCTGCGTTGCGTAATAGATGCGCGCCCGACGACCTGTCGGCGTCGTCGGCCGTCGTTCCTCAAGGATCTTGCGGATCGCGGTGTTGAGCCGGCCGGTCGAGACCCGCTGGTTCGTCTGGTGAAACAGGTGCTGGGCGAGGTCGAGGACCGCCTGCACGTTGCGCCCTTCCTTGGCGGTCACAAACGCGATCGGCGCGTAATCGACGTGGCGCAGCTCTTCATCGAGGTATTCCCGGTACTGCTCCATGAGCCCGGCGTCGTCGATCGCGACGGGGGCGACCTTCGTCTCCTCCGTCTTCGACGGGTCCAGGTCGCGCCAGCGTTCCCGCGTCAGGTCCCACTTGTTCACGACGATGATCACCGGCTTGAACTGCGCCGCTATATATTGCGCCAGCTTCTTGTCCGGCTCGGAGATCGGCTCGGTCCCATCGACCAGCATCATCACGACATCAGCCCGGCGGATCGATCGCTGCGCGCGGTGAAAGCTGTAGAACTCGATGTCATTGGTGACCATGTGCCGCTTCTTGCGCACGCCCGCCGTGTCGATCACGATCAGCGACTTGCCTTCCTTCTCGAAGCGCACGTCGATGCTGTCGCGCGTCGTGCCGGGGACTTCCGAAACGATCACGCGATCCCCGTGCCCCTCGTAGATCTCCGCGATCGTGTTGACCAGCGTGCTCTTGCCGGAGTTGCGCTTGCCGACGATCGCCAGCATCAACTGCGGCGGCGGGATTTCGGTCGGCGCATGACTCAGGTCCACGTTCTGCTCGATCGCCCGCCGGACCTGCTCGATGTTGCGATCGTTGAGCGCCGAAACCCCGATCGGCGTACCGAGGCCCAGGCGGGCAAAATCGCCGAGCATGGTGTCGGCGTTGTCGCCGTCGGCCTTGTTCGCGACCAGCACCGTCTTGATGTTGCGACGCCGGAGCATGGCGGCGATCTCTTCGTCGGCGCTGGTAAGTCCCGACTGGGCATCGACGAGGAACAGCACCAGGGCCGCCTGCGTCATCGCCAGCTCGATCTGATGGCGAATGTGTTCGGTGAGGGCGTCGGGATCGACGAACCCGTAGCCGCCGGTATCCACCAGCTCGACGAATCGGTCCCGGATACGGAGCGGCGTGGCGATACGGTCGCGGGTGACGCCGGGCATGTCCTGCACGATGCTGATGCGTTTGCCCGCCAGCGCGTTGAGGAGCGAACTCTTGCCGACGTTCGGCCGGCCGACGATCGCCACCACGGGAAGGGATGCCATCGGGCCATTCTTGAGGGTTGGACCCATATTTGCAATTGAAGCCTGTCCTACGGGCGGTCGACGCTACGTCGTCTTGCGATTATTTTCACAATGTTGAATTCGTCATACGCGGATGGGTAAGCTGGGAAAGTTGTTTCACATCATTGGTTCGCGCCCCATGTGCGTTTCGCGTTCTCTCGGCGTGGCGGCGCCTTACTCCCCGGGAGGTCGCCATGCCGACCGTACGAGATGTTCTGGCCGAGAAGACTTCGGGCGTTCAGTCCATCGCGCCCCACGCCACCGTGCTCGAAGCCATTCACAAGATGAATCAACACAAGATCGGTGCGCTGGCGGTCATGCTGGACCAGCGGCTGGTGGGCATGTTCACCGAGCGTGACGTGCTTCGCCGGGTGTTGGGTGACCAGCGCGATGCGGCGGAAACGACGGTGGCCGAAGTGATGACGCCGGAAGTCGTTTGCGTCGGTCCGGAGACGGACCTGGACGAGGTGAGCGAGATCATGAAGCAGCGCCGCATCCGGCACGTCCCGGTCTGCGACGGGAGCCGGGTGCTGGGGATGATCTCGATCGGCGACGTTAACGCCGTTCACGCCAGCAACCAGGCGGCTCAGATCAATTACCTGAGCGACTATATTTATGGCCGGGCCTGAAATCGCGCGAAAGTGAGGTGAAGGGAAGAGTGGGCTCGGGCCACCTTGTAGTCGCGCTCAACGGCGGCCCACGCATCAAGGCCGCGCGAGTGTAACAATGGACAAGACCGCTTGCTGTCTCTCACGATGCTGTTTCTGCCCCCTCAGGGGCGCATAAAGACCGCCGCCGCGCATTGATCGTAGCGAGCCGGGGGCCGGGGGGGGGGGTTGATGCGGGGGGGCTGCTCTTAGGAGCCCCC
>JBBSDP010000035.1:0-55635 GCA_038240605.1 Tepidisphaerales bacterium
GTCAGACGGCTGAAATTCCTGTGGTTATCCAAACCCACTTGGGTTACCTTCGTCTCTATTCTCACGGCTGTCTCCTTGGTAAAGCTTCACCACCGGCATCGTAACGCCGGCAGGGGGACAGCCTTTCATGAGATTACATTTCGACAACCGTTATCGCGCTACTTGGGTGGAGATGATTGCGCGCAGTCTGGCGACCTCGAGGCTAGAGCCGGCCGGGTCGGATTCGACGTCAAACTGAAGCTGCGGGCCGTCCAATTCGCGCAGGCGTCTGAACGCGGCGCGGCGCAGCGTCACGTCGTCGCAATAAAGACAATCGAGCAGGAAACCCGTTTGAGAGCGCAGCGCTTCGGCCTCAGTCTCGGGCAATTGCGTGTAGGGTGCCAACGCGCGGTCCACGCGCGCGTTCTGCTCGGCACTCAGGTGTGTCCGGTCCAGGTGCACCATTACCGATGCGCCATCACGACCCAGGGCCTGGAGCGAATGCAGCGCCCTCTGCCGCTCTCGAAAATCCACGGAGTCGAGTCCCGGAAGCAGGCGATCGACCTGCTGCGACGCCGTCGCGTCAGGCTTCCAGAGATCGGCGAAGACCTGCCAGGCGATCAGCGGATCGGGCGCGAACACCGCCTCCTGGCCCAGGTCCCGCAGGATCGGCCTTACGTAATGTTCGGTCTCCTTCGGATAGCGACGCAGCAGCGTGAAGAAATCCTCCGCCTCAAAGCTAACGTTCACCGGCGGCCCTTCGTCCGGCAGCGATTCGTTAACGGCAAGCGTGACCGTGCCGGACTGTGCCGGGCCGTTTGAGCCGTTCTGCTCCATCAGCTGCACATGCTGGTAGCCGTTGGGGAATTGAAGCGATCTGGAGATGTTCACGGAGGAGGATTGCGTCGTCACCGCCAGGGTGCTGATGCGGCGCGGCTGCGTGTAGTCGGTCAGGTTGAACTGCATGCTGGCCGGCACCACCGCTTCGGCGCTGTACGGCTCGCTGCCACCCTGAACGCGGACCAATGCAAACTGGCCCATCCCCGAAAGCTTGCAGCGAACGAAACCGGCGGCGCGCGTGGTCGCGAGCGGCGTGCGGACCGTGAGGGCCCGGCTTTCAACCCGCAACTGCATCACGTCCTGCACGCGAGTGCGGTTTAGGAGGGGAAGATTCCCCAGCATCGTCTCGTTCTCGATGCGCTGCTTCTCCCGCATCGATTCCCAACTGTCAACGGGACCGGCGGCTGCACTGACGCTCAATAGCGAGCAAACGATGAGGCTTGAAACACCGAGGTATTTAAGGCAACGCTGCGAAAGCATGGCACCACCCAATCGGGGCGCGCAGGTCGTAGTTCGCCTGTCCATCATTGCGGGCGCGGGCCTTATTGTCGAGCGGAAACGCCGTAGATTTCCTCCGCCTTGCGACGCAGGTGATTCAGCAGCGGTTGGGCCGAGAGGGGCCGGCCGGTAATTCGCTGGACGAGCTGCGGTCCAGTGAACCGCTTGCCATGGCGGTGAATACGATCGCGCAGCCAGCCAAGCAGGCGGGCAAATTCGCCGCGGGCAAACTGTCCGTCCAGATCGCCCAGGTCCGCGCGGGCCTGCTCGAAAAACTGGGCCGCATAAAGGTTGCCGAGCGTGTAGGTCGGAAAATATCCGATTGCGCCGCCGCTCCAGTGAATGTCCTGAAGACATCCCCGCGCATCATCAGGCGGCGTGATGCCCAGATACTTGCGCATCTTCTGGTTCCACGCCGACGGCACCTCCGCGACCGAAAGCTCACCGCGGAGCATGGCTTGCTCCAGCTCGAAGCGGAGCAGGACGTGAAGGTTGTAAGTCGCCTCGTCAGCCTCGGTACGGATCAGCGATGGACGGAGGTCGTTGATCGCCGCATACCACGTGTCATCACTGACCCCCACCATCGCGTCAGGAAACGTACGGCGGACGATCGGCAGGAAATGTCGCCAGAAGGGCCGGCTCCGACCCACGAGGTTCTCCCACATCCGCGACTGCGATTCGTGAATCCCCAGCGAGACCGCCTCGCCGCACGGCGTCCCAAAATGCGCGGGATCCAAACCCTGGTCGTAGAGTCCGTGACCCGTTTCGTGCAGAACACCGAAGAACGCATCGCCGAAATACTTCGGGTCATAGCGCGTCGTCATCCGGGTATCACCAGGGCCCAGGCCCGTGCAGAAGGGGTGGAGGCTGACGTCGAGCCGGCCGGCGTCGAAGTCGAAACCGACCGCCGCCGCCGCGTCACGCGCCATTTGATTTTGCGCGGCCGGCGGATAATTCCGTTCGAGGATCTCGATCGGCGCCGTCCGGCCCGAATCGACGATCCGCCCAATCAGCTCGATCAGCGGCCCGCGCAATTGCTCGAACGTTTGGCGCACGCCCTCCGCCGTCTCACCCGGCTCAAATTCATCGAGCAAGGCATCGTACGGATTGCCTGAAGCGAACCCGACACACTCCGCTTCTTGGCGCTTCAGCGTCAGGATCTTCTCCAGCCAGGGCGCGAACATCGCATAATCGTTCTTCGCCCGCGCCGCACCCCAGACCTGCTGCGCCAGGACCGCCGTGCGGCTGAGCTCTTCCACCAGCGCCGCCGGAAGTTTGCGGGCGCGGTCATAAGCGCGGCGCGTCTCCCGCACGTTGACCGCCATGTCTGATTCGGCATCGCTGACCAACGGCGACGCCTCGAGCTCCGCCAGCGACTCGCCGATGTGCGGAGCGGTGAACCGCTCGTGCAGCAGGGTCGCCAGCAGCGACGCCTGCGCGGCGCGGTGGTCGGTCCCCTTCGGCGGCATCTGCGTCCGCTCATCCCACCCCAATACCGACGCGACGCTGCCCAGGACCCCAATCTCGTGAAGCGTTCGGACCAACGACTGATACGTCTGGGAAAGTTCCACCATGCCCGCATTGAAGCAGCCGTGGCGATGAACGTCCATAAGTCTGTGAACGGATTGTCACGCACCCTCCCCATCCGTTACGGCTTTGGATTTGAGAACGTCAAAGGATACCATGCCCGGAAGATGCCGAGAGGACATTCGCACCATGGCCAACCCGCAAGGTGATCCTTACAAGGAAAAGTTCAGGTCAGACGACGCCGCGCTGGATCGGGAGGTCGAGGCAGCGCTGGGCGGGATGTCGGTCGATGAGCTGTACGAATTCAACAAGCCGCAGCCGACGGCTTCGACAGGGGCGCGGACCTCCGCGGCCCAACTGGCGCAGAAGGGGATGCGGCGGGGACGGGTGGTTCGTATCGACCGCGATGATGTCTTTGTGGATTTTGGCGGCAAGAGCCAGGGGATCGCCTCGCTCCTCCAGTTCGAGGAGCCGCCGGCCATCGGACAGGAGATCGATTTTTCAGTTGATCGCTACGACGAGCGCGAGGGGTTGCTGATCCTCAGCCGTAAGGGCGCAGCCGCCACGCACGTGACCTGGGAGAACCTGGAGGTTGGGCAGGTGGTGGAGGGGACGGTCAGCGGCATGAACAAAGGAGGGCTCGAGCTGGACGTGAAGGGAATGCGCGGCTTCATGCCTGCCGGGCAGGTGGACCTCTACTTTCAGAAGGACATTTCGAGCTTCATCGGGCAGAAGATGCTCGCCGAGGTGACGCAGTTCGAACGCGAGTCGCGCAACCTCATCCTCAGCCGTCGAAACGTTCTCGAGCGCGAGCGGGAAGAGGCGCGGCAGAAGCTGCTCGAGGAGCTGGCCGAAGGCCAGACCCGTCGCGGGACCGTCCGGAACGTGACGGATTTCGGCGCATTCATCGACCTGGGCGGCGTCGACGGGTTGCTGCACGTCAGTGAGATGAGCTACCGCCGTGGCCGTAAGCCCGCGGAGTTCGTCGAGGTCGGCGATGTGGTCGACGTCAAGATCCTTAAGCTCGATAAGGAAGCGGGAAAGCTCAGCCTCAGCCTCAAGCAGTCGATGGCCGACCCGTGGCTGAACGCGGAGATTAAATTTCCCGCAGGGACGGCGTTGACAGGCCGCGTCACGCGGATCGAGCCGTTCGGCGCGTTCGTCGAGGTGGAGGAAGGACTGGAAGGATTGCTGCCCGTCAGCGAGATGAGCTGGCAGCGGATCCGCCACCCCTCCGACATCGTGAAGGAAGATGATCTCCTCAAGCTGGTGGTGATTTCGCTGGACCCAACGCAACGTCGGATGTCGCTTAGCCTGAAACAAGCCGGCCCCGATCCCTGGGTCAGCGCCAAAGAACGATACGCGGTTGATTCGGTGGTGGACGGAACCGTCACGCGCGTCGTGGAATTCGGCGCGTTCATCGAGCTGGAGCCAGGACTCGAAGGACTCGTTCACATCTCCGAACTCGCCGAACAACGCGTGCGGGCGGCGAGCGATGTCGTCAAGCCGGGGCAGGCGGTTCGCGTACGTGTGCTGGAGGTCGACAAGGAAGCCAGGCGGATCGGCTTGTCCATTCGCAAGGCGTTCGAGCCGGCCCCTCCCACGGCGCCTACGCCTGCCGAAACTGCCAGGGCGGAAGCCAAAAAGAAGAAAAAAAGGCCGGAATTACGAGGCGGCCTGGATTGGAATTGGTAACGGGTTTTCGTGTGCTACAATTTTGCCATGGCATGGATGTCTCTTACCGAGGCCGCCGGCACGAATCGCATCACGTTGGGCCGCAGGCTTCGACGCGGGCGGCTCACATGGCGCACGGAGACGCGCGGGAACGTGCTGGCCAAGTTGGTCGACGTCAAGGAGTTGCGGAAGCTCGTCGGGGATGGCCTGAAGGCGGGCCGCCCGCGAAATTCGGCTGCAAAGGATAAATCGCGCACGAAGCGCAAGGGGAAATAGAGGATGCCCTCAATGCAAAGCGTCTTCCTGATTGCCGCTGCGATCGTACTGCTGGCCTGTGCTGGCCTGTTGGCGTGGCGATTGGGGGTCATGAGAAAGCCGCGCGCGAGAAACCGGGCAGGGATTCGCAACCTGCTTCGCTTTCGCGAGGGCGGGGAATCCAAGGGCCCCGGCCAATGAAGAACATCACTGCCCAGAAAGAAGAAGGACCTACCTCTATGGTTACAGAAGACACAACGCGCCCAGGCATCGACGTCCTCGTGGGGGCCGGCGACGTGGCCAAACACACATCACAAGAGACAACGCTCACGACGTCGAAGGTCATCACCGCAATGCAGAAACATGCCACGGATCGGCCGATGGTGTTGAAGATCGCCGCGGCCCTGCGGGCTCTGTCGCGGGAAGACGTCTTATTGCTGGATCGGATCTTCTCCCAGCAGATCCGCGGCGTCCAGATGAGGGGAAAGCGACCGGGGTCCAACTCCGTGGAAACGCCGCACCGCGATGCTGAGGAAAGAAGGAGCGGACGAGATGGCTGAGAAGACGCCGCTGGAGCGACGACTGAAGGCGAGGGCCAGGGAACTGGGATATGCGCCGACGGCCGATCAGCTCAGGCTGATCTGGGATCGAGTGGACGCCGTGCACACCTCAAAATGGCGCCCGCGAAGCGAGGGCGCATCAACGGCCAGGCAGCGAAAAGAGATCAAGGAAGAAATGAATATGGATATGAAGGGAGTCATCGACGATGCCATCCGCTTCGTGATGGAGGGCCACATCGGCGGCGACATCAAGGCAATCAGTTGGGGATAACCGCGGGTTGCATGCGTTTGCATTAGCTTCGCGCAGCGCCCGACCACCCATCGCCTCCATCACAAGTCACGCCAGGATACGCCTTGGTGCGATTAGAGTTCAGATGACCAGAAAAGCACGCCGTTCGCGATCTTCACTGGTTTCTCGGCACCGTTAACGATGAGATGGGGGATGCCGGTGACTTTGAGCCGAATGGATTTCAGGTCGCCCCAGACGTCGACGCGGTCAGACGAGATTCGAAGCCACGCCTGATCGGAGAGTGTGAATGACTCGCCTTCGTCCGCGAACGTCGCTGCAGCGCCCACCCGATTCCCATTAAGCAACAGGACGCGGTCATCGATACCAGTGCCCGTCTTGCCGACAATCTTGATGGCGAGGCCGTCCGAGGGCTTGCCGAATCGTCTGAATTGTTCGATGCGTGAGGCCTGAACGCCCCCTTTAAGCGGTTCATGCACCGCCACGAAACACGTCCTCCTGGCGGTGCGTGTCGCCATTAGTTTTACGCCGAGATTTGCATCAAGACCGGGCGGTCGACCGCTGATCAACACGGTGCCTTCTTCGCCCAGCATGCGGACGGATACGCCGATCGCATCAGGGTCATTGGCGGGAGCCTCGGTTGGCTGTAGCAGGATGGTGGCATTCCACGTGTCCGCGCGGGCATCTTGTGCCCGCGCGCCGCCCAAATGTTCCCGTGCGAGCGACTGCTGGCGGATTTTGCCGTCGGAAAACTCAGCAACCGGCCTCCATCCGGAGTTCTGGATGGCGGGGATCGCGCCGCGCGACTGCACGTGCCAATCGTAAACATGCTCTCGTTCGCCGACGAGCCAGGTCGCATCCACCAGGTAATCGGCAGTCAGCACCAAGGCGCGCTCGAGATCGACGTCTCCCGCCGACGGCTCAAATGCACCCTTGGCCCGAACGGCCGCGAACTTGGCCGGGCCGTCCAGGCGACTGCGGATACGCTCGTTCTTGCATCCCTCTTCTCCAGAATCGACGGGCTGCACCTGCAAATCGTCCACAACTACCGCAGATGCCTGGCCGCGACCATGGTCGCGCCAGAAGTCGCCGCCGGCATACCCGTGAGTGCCAAAGTTGCCGACCTTGTCATAGATCAGGCGATTGTAAGCAACGAAGTCCAGAATGCTGAAGCAGTCGTGAATGTAGTGAACGTAGCGCATGCCGAACTGAAGGGCCACCGCCGGCTTGGGCGATTTCCAATAGGCCGGCGACTCTTCTGAACGCAGCATGGCAAAACCACGATCCGCGGTAATGTACGAAGCCGCAGGCGGCGCTTTGACCCTGGTTGAGTCGATGGGTCTGAGCCCAAAGTAGAGCGTGGGGAGCACGACCGTTTCGCCGGGCGCGTGATACTGCGCTACGAAGTAATCAAATCCTGCCTCCGGAAACCGCTGCTGTCCGGCTTCCCACCACAATGGCTGGAGCATCTTGCCGATGGCTCCCTGCATCCGGGCCTGACTCCATCGCGAATTGGTGAGACTGTCGCCCTGGACGACCCACGTGCGTCCGGCGTCACCCATCCAGATCACGGGAATGTTCCAGGCGCCGTCACCACGCGGAATTTCGGGCAGGCTGGCGTCGATCAGGCATCCGAGGAAGCGACGCATGGTCGCGCCGCCCGCGCCGGTATATCCCCAGCCATATTGATTGAGGCCCAACCGATCCAGGGCGTTGCACCAGAGAATCATTGAGCCGATGTTTGACGAGTACTTGGCGAACTCCTCCATGTAGAAGCGGCCGTCGGCGATGTAGTTGTCGAAATACCACTTCCATCCGCCGTTACAGCCGAAAACCTTCCGAATTTCCACTTCGTCTTTGATGGCTGCCGCAAGCACATGCGCTCCGGCCATCGTCGGCCATTGCATGTTGGGCAGCCAGCCGCAACGCACGCCTGGTTTAAGGCCCTTGCCGGGGTCACCTATTTCCCACGGGCCTGGGTTGGCAACGCACCAGTCTATGAAGCTGCGCGCCGTCTGTTCAATTTGCCTGCGTTGCCCGTCGGTCAGCTCATCGTAGAGTACGTCGTAGCGCAGGGCGTCGAGCGTGTGATCTTCGCGCCACGGCGCGTTCAGGGTATTGGGATTGCCGGCCTTCGATCCGGGCACCGTTGTGCCGATGAATTGCAGCAACGCATCTTTCTCAATCCGGCCGGCGTCCTTGTCGTCCAGCACCGCGAACTTGAAGAGGTTGAGCATCGATGGATTGCCGCCAGACTTGGGTCCGCGCGTTTCGAGCTGCAACATCTGATCGACCTGTTTTTGGGCTTGCGGATCGCTCCTGACCCGCTGACGGATTTCCACCAGCTCCTCGCGGGTCCATAGCAAGAACGGATGCCGTGCGTTCTTCATTTCGGCATGCAGTGTGCCGCCGAGGAAAAAAGACAATAGGAGCGACCAGGCAAATCGCCGGCTCTGTACAGTCATCTCGAGTCGTCCGCTCTTCATTTCGGTCCGTTCCCATTCCAGTTTGCAACCAACAGGTACCCACTCGTATTCCCCGACGATTCGGGAAAGATGGCATCCTTCGTTGGGGAAATTCTCTGTTCCGCACGGCCAACCAGCACGATCCGGTTCGCCGCGCGGGTTACTTCGAACGGTACAACTCCCGGCACGGCAGTGCTAAACAGAAGATCGAAGTCCGGCGAGTAGACACGGATAAAGGCGTTCGGATTCTCGATGGCGCTCCGATCCCACCATGCATCCGGGGTGAAATCGAACTTCCAGTTATACCGGCCCCAGACAAGCACGGAATTGCCGGGCAAGCTCACGAGATCCTGTGCCCAACCCCACGCGCCGATCCGCGCGCCGCCGCGTCCTTCGCGGGTCTTGGAATCGACGCGATGAATCTGGCCCCACCAATGAACGAGCTTGACCGGAAAACCGCCGCCCTTGATCTTTCCTTCGAATTTCGATCTGTCGGCCTTGGGGCTCCATTCCATGACGGAGTTGCCGCCATCGGACATGAGACTGGTGAGCAGATTTCCATCCTCATCGATCGCGAGGGAATCGATCGCCGTGTCAGCGACCTGCCCCCCCATCCGGTTTTGCCCGCCTGACATTGGGTCGTACTCGTAGGCCGTCCAGATCGGCGCCCCGGTCGCGGGGTCCAGCTTGTAGAGGTAGGGTGACCACCAGGGCTCCTTGCTGGTGGCCGAAGCGGACCAGCCGCAGAGGTAGGCGTTGTCGTCGCGGTCTAGCCGCATGCGACAGGTGCGCGGGCTTCCGTAGTGATTGAACGGCCAGCCGTTCTTCAGCTTCCTCGCCACCTCGGGATCCACCGGCGGGGTGTAGATCGATTGTTTCCAGAGCCGCCTGCCAAGATCGGCGGAGAGCCGGCTGATGTAGTCGCAGTTGTCGTAGAAGATCAAACGGTCCGGCTTGGGGTCGTCCTTCAAAAGCGTCTTGTCCTCCTCGCGCGCCATTCGGAAGTAGCCGCCGTCGTGACAGACGATGATGTCGCCGGACTTGAGGACCGCGGTGCTGGTCGGTTGCCAGAAATATTCCTGATAGCCGCCAAGGAATTCCTTACCCGGCTTGGCGACGCGCTTCTTGTCCCAAACCTGCTGCCAGCCCTCGAGATAGGTGCCGGCGTCCAATTTTTGCAAATCGGCGGAAAGTCGCAGGATGCACGGCGCCCCGTAACGGCCCAGTCCCGGGCGATCGGCGATCTTGTCTTCCGCTCCGGCCGCTTTTGCCCGCTCGTAGGCATGAAGCTCATTATTCAAAGGGAACTGACGCATCATTCCCTTGCGATCTCTTAAGACGTCTTCCAAACCCACCGACCCATAGCCGCTCACGTAGACCGCTCCGTCGTGCAATTGCACGGTCGTCAGGAGCGCGATGCCCGGCGCGAGTTGGGCGCATTGTAGGATCGTCTTCCCGTCGGCGGTGAGATGCGCGACAAACCCGCTGCCGCATCGCGCCTCGTTCGCCGCCGCACCGAACGCCGTGGCGATGACTCCACCGGGCAGACCCTTCATCGCTTCGCTTGAGTTGCCCACGACGTAGATAGTGCCGTCCGGGGCAATCGCCGCGCCTTGCAAGTCGCTGTCCTGGCCGACACCGAAGTAGGTCGCGGTGACGATCTCGAGCGACGGTCCGGCCGGAGCGACCTGAGTCGATGCGGCCAGAGCGACGATTGCGAGAATCACAGCGTTTTGTCGGATCATGCCAATGGTTCCTGTGGCCTACTGCTTAGGGCTTCACGACGCTGAATCGGCGCAACACCGGTGGCGCCGACGCGATCGGCGGTTCAACGCGACGGCCGATCTGCCACGCGGTCACTCCACATTCCATGGGGAGCGACGCTCTTGCGGGCAGTTCAGACAGCTCCAACTTCCCGTTCTTGACGATGATCGGGCCGTATTCGACTTCGAAATAGACCGCCAAACCTGAGCTGGACGTCGCGCGTAGCTCGACTGCCGATGAGCTAACGCGAAAATCAGGTATCGGCGGGAAATCGATCGTCTGCGGATCACCTTTCACGGTGGGAACTTTTGCACCGCCCAATCGGTTGGTTGCGCGAAACTGCGAGTCACCTTCATTGACGGCGGCGATGTTGATCGACTTGGCCACGCGCAACGCCCGAAACGTGTCCGGTCCGAGCTGTAGCACAGGCTCGGTGATCCGAGCCCGATAGAGGATCGGCGTCGTCGCGTGTCCGACCATTTGTCCGCCCACGTTTCCGCCGTATTGGGACGGCATGACGTCCAGAAACAGTGAGCTCGCGCGGAACGTCCATCCATCGCCGTCATCAAGCCAGGTCATTGTCGGGTTGCTCAATGCCTGATGGGCTCCGAGATGCCGGTGGTGGAGTGAGTTGGCTTCGGCGATCTCTCGGTCGAAATGCCACATCGCCACGCGCTTATCTCCGGAGTAAGCCGCGTAGGCGGCGGCAGGGTGGGTGGGGTGGTAAAGGTTCGGGTCGGTGAGCCAGCCGTCCTCTGGTTTGATTGTCATGCAGGAGATATCCGCATCAACTGCGGGAAGCGCGGGAGGGAGTCGATATTGCGCGGTCTTCCGAATGTACATCGCCGCGTAGTTCGAAAGTTCCGACGAGCCGAAGAAATGATCGCCGCCCAGGTCCAGCCAGTTGGAAATGAGATGACGCGGATCTGACTGGCGCAGCTGCTCGATGTCATTTCGAACGAACTGCCACTGCGTTTCGCGACCCAATTCCGGACGGATGCCTCCCTCGGGGCCGTAGGTTTCGAATTGTCCGTTGATCGCCAGAAGCGGGATGCCGGCAAGCGAGCCGTTCGGCGGGAGGTTTTCCTTCTGGCGGAAGTTCCCGCTCTTGATGTGCAGAATTGCCGCAACGCGATTGGGTTTCCAATAGGCCACGTTGCGGCAGAAGATCCCGGCCGTCGAGTGGCCCATGGTGATCCAGGGGATCCGCCGCAATTCAGGGTGTTCGGTGCGCCGAGCGAGATCGTCGAAGGCTTTGAGCCATCGCTCACCGTCGTGGCCTTTGTCATCCCAAAAGTGGAAGACGCCAGACAGGTGCGGCGAGAAATAGACGATCGCCAGATCATTGTCGGCGCACGCGCTCCGGACCGACGGGTCGAGCGCGACCTCCAGCTCGATGCCGAGTTCTCCGCCGACCAGTACGCCGCGAAGCGTCTTGGATTCCGGCGGAAGCCAGAGGAATGCCTTGCCAGGTTCGGATGTCCTATTCTCCGCCGTGCGGCCGGTTTCGAAGGGAACGTAATATTGCCACCGCGCGCCCGCGCAGACCGCCGGCAGTTGTGCAGCGCTCCAGGAAAGCAAGACGAGGACCCAGACCCTGTTCATCCGACTCACAGTCGCCTCGATTCTCCGATCAAGATGCGCGGTGCATCTGCTACTTCGGAGTTGTCGTGCCTAACACAATGCTGCCGTCTCGAATGCTGACCGTCTGTTGTCCCACGGTCGCGTTGTCACCCTCGACGTTGATTGCAGGTTCGGATGACGCCCCCAAAAACGTGAAAGTCAGCGTGGACGCGCCAAGTGTCACGTGCCGGCCTTCGGCAGCGCCCGTCGTGACGAGCATGGCCACTGCGCCGCTGGACCTGGTGAAATCGACTGCGACGCTCGTTCCATCCGCCATCGTCAGGACGCTGGCTTCTCCACGTGGCGAAGTCCACCAACTCTTTGTTTCGCCGGCAACCTGAGCCCACTTGAATTGCCTGCCAAAAGCCTGGACTTCAAGGCCGCCGTCCGGGGATGCGCTCATGAACCCGCGGGACGGTTTGGTCAGCACGGAAATGACAATGTCGTTGTCGTCCTGCCAGCGATTTCGCCAGGCATAAAAGCCGTAGGTGGAATCGCGGTAACAGAGCGGAAGCACTGCGGCGGGATTGCGTCCAGGCAGGTCAACCGGCCAGTTGACGAAAGCGCAGACGGAGCTGTGGGGATAGTGACTGACCGTGTCGTAAGGGCCGTCGGCTTTGATATCCGACTGGAGAAGGTAGCGGTCGTAATACCACTTCATCGCCGAGCGCTGCTCGGCCGTCACCGCGCCGAATCCGAGGGCGAAATAGCCCATGCCGCTCAGCTCGCGCGACCAGACATTGTGCGGGTACCCGCCGCGAATCGGCCAGACTTCCGGCTTGCCGTTCCGGACGACAGTGAGGTAGATCCACTTCAGTGTCATCATCCGGGCGTTTGGTCGTTCGACGTTGATGAAGTCCTTTCCCAACGCATGTTCCGACGACTGAAGCGCAGTGAGGAACGCGATCTGAGATGACATGGAGCCGGTGCCATCTCCTTCGGCAAAAAATCCGCCGTCGCCAAACCCTTCGGTCATATTGCGGATCAGGCTTGCTTCGTTGACTTTCAACAATCTGTCGATTCGCGGCTGATCGACCCACGGCTCTCCCGTGACGGCCATGAGCGCCATGGCCGCGCCTCCCACCTGCAAACCGAAATGATTGCTGGCCGGCGGCATCGTGCCGCGCGCGAGCGATTCCAGATCCGCGACCGCTCCCGCTTTGGGATGTTCCGCGCCGAAGTCGTAGTGCTCGATGGCGCTTCCGAACTTCTCGCGCGTCGCCGCATCCCATCCGTCGTAACAGAGGTCGTAGCCGACGGCATACCATCCGACGGTCGCCCCGGCGCGCAGCGCCTCGACCGGTCCTTTCCAGCAATACCGGTCGTCACGATCTCGCTGGCCTTTAAGCGCCACCTCGAAGCACTGCCGGCCCAGGTCGGCGTATTTCGGATCGCCCGTCAATTGGTAGAGCAGTCCGTACCCGGCAACGTGCGAGATCGTGTAAGCGCCCAGCGGCAAGTCCTTTTGCGCGCTCTTGTCGTAAGCGACATAGGCGTTGCTGTACACCGTTGGCATCGATTGGCCATCGCCGCCGTTCAGTTGCCGTCGGAGGCGCTCGATGATGGCCTTCCCTTCGCGGGTTTCGGCTTTAATTCGCAGGGCCGGCAGATCGGACTTGCGGAACAGGAGTCGCGGGTGCTCCGCGGTCTGGAGTGGGTGGTATCGGGCCGACGGTGTCCACCACGGTCGATCATCGCGCTGCGCTGCGGCGCCATTTTTCGCGCCGTGCGATAGCTTGCCATCGAAGCTTCCATCCAGCTTAACTGCTTCCTTCCCCTCGATCACAACGGACTCGGCGTACGTGCCGACGGTCGTATCGTCGTAGATGTGACCATCGATATCGAAGGTGTATGTGGCGGGCTCCTCGTCCACCGTCTTGGAATGGATCGCCAAGCGGCCCTTGAACCCAGCGGACCCGATGGAAATCGAACTCGGCGTTAAATCAAACCGCTCGAATCCGGTCGCGGCTTGTGCGGCGTTCAGACGCCCTTGGGTTGCCGAGACAATTGTTCCGCCATCGATCCCCAGGCGAACGATGATGCACCGTTCTCCAAAATCAGGCCGTCCGCCGACGAGCGCTCCCTGCAAGTTGATCTGGATGGTGAAGGGTGCGGATCGATCGAATGGCGTACCCGGCCTGGTCACCCCCGTGATAGCGCCGGCCTTGCCCATAAATTGATCCGCGGTTTTGTCAGTCGAGTTGGCCGCGATGATCCTATAAATGCCCGCCACCGAATCGTTCGCCACGTTGGCATCGATATCGATTTCGATCGTGTAGGACTTATGATCGAGGGGAACCCATTGATCGGGAGTCATGTGCAGGATGAGGCGGCCTTTCATCCTGCCGCCCTTGATCGGGGCGGCCGACAAATCACCCGGATAATACGAACGGTTATAGGTCTTATGGTTGGGGTTCGCCCGGCTGCGCGAGCTTCCCACCACGGACATCCATTCTCCATTCCGCTCGGTGGCATAGAGATAAAGAGGCTCGGTGCCGTCCCGGAAGAACCCCGGGAAGTGCATTTCCCAATGTCGCTCCGGTCGCTCGTCGCCGGCCCGTACGGACTGCGAGACGAATGTGGCAACGACGATCGCGAAACATTGAAGTTTGAAAAAGTGTTGCTTCACGGTCTCTCCTCCACGGGAACCAATTGGAGACCGCGGATCTTCATCGCCTCGATGGGAACGCGTCCGCGAGGGGCGATCCTGATCCTGGATTTACCGGCTTGGAGCGTCACCCTGGTAATCGTCGCCAGACGGAAGCCGAAAGCATCGCGCGTTGACTCCGTCGAAAAGGGCAACGTCGTTGCGCCGGCAACGATTGCGAAGGGGAATCCTTCCGGAGACTGGGAGCATGCATAGTTCAGGTCCAGTTCATATTGCCCCGCGCGAGTTAGATTGACGGTCCACTCCGCGAAGTCGCCGGGTGCGCCAAAGCCAATGAGATATCGCGTGAATTCATGGCCAGGCTGCGACGCTTGTAGCCTCATTTTGCCGGCAAATTGACCTGTTTTCTGCCGTTCGCGACGCTCGTACTTCCCCTCGACCCCATCGACCAACTCGACCAGGCCGTGTCGCTCCGCGTCCTTCGCCCAGGCGAAAACCCGTTCGTTCACCGGCGCCGACGCCTGCTCGGGAATTGGATCCGGCGCGGGTTCCGTCAGTAAAACAGCCGCGGACGGCGGTTTTTTCGCCGCGATTGGCTTCCAGGCCACCTTCGTTTCCTTCTGTTCCGTGGCGAGGCGATGCATACCGATGGCCACCACGCTGGAGATGAGCATCATGAACGCGAGTGCCGTCGCGAGTATGAGCAGAATGCCGCGAAACATCCCCAGGCCTTTCCGTAGTGATTACCGCGGTGTTCGCAACAGAAGTAGGAACCCGTCGGTGCCGCCAGCGAAATCCTGGTCCGCGTTGACGGAAGGTGCCTTCGTCGGCTTGACCCAATTGTCGCTTCCCGACGATCGGCCGGTCACCAGGACGCCATTGTGACATGTCGTGAGCCTCGCACCAGCAATTCCCGGCAGATAGGAGGAAAACATCACGTTACTTTGGTCGGGTCGCAATACGGTGACGAATTCTCCGCCGTGGCTGTTGGGAAGCATTGGGTCTTTCCAGAACGCATTGGGCGTCTGGGCCAATCCGGTCGCGGCGCCACCAACGAATGCGATGGCGCCGTTATCGAGCATCGCAATCTGGCTGATCACCGCCGTATTCGGTCTGCCCCGATCCTTACGGGCGCGTTTATCTGAATCGTCGCCGAAAAAGGAGGGAACATAGGCAGCCCAGGTCAGGTGTGAGAGTGTGGTGCCGGTCTTCGGATCAAATCGCATGATGTGAGTGAGGTTCAGCACATGAGCGCCGGCGGAGGACATTCCCATGCCGACCTCCGGTACCGGCTTGTGCCAATCGTCTGCCTTGCAAACGAAGACGCTGTTGCCGCCGTCTGATTTGCCTCCCAGAACCCAACTTCCATTTTTTCCGAAGGCCATCGTCCGCACGGATGAATCGGAGCAGAGTCCGTTGCCTCCACTGCCGCAGGCGCATTCGTGCGGATTGAATTCCCACAAGGAGCGAAGCTTATTTCCTTTCTGATCCAGCTCATAGAGATAAGGCTGTCGCCAGGGCTGGTGTCCGGTGTGGGTGTTACGGTCGCCGCCGAAAAACAGGTGGCCGTCCGTATCCACGCCGCGCCAGCCGGCTTGGCCGCTTCCGGTTCGCTGGTCGATCATGACGGCGTCGGAACCATCGGCGGAAATGCGGAACAACCCCCCGGCATCCAAATAGATGTTGCCAGCGCCATCCAGAAAGACTTCATCCGGAGCCGGGCCGCTCCTTTCGAGCACCACAAGCCAGCGGATTTGGCCATCGGGTGAAATTCGAGCGACGTACGCATCGGACGCTACCGCCGTCGGTTTCGCCTTTTTCCGGGTCGCATCTTCAGCGACGGGGACAGGCGGACGAGAGACCGATTTGTACGACTTGACGACCGATCGAAAAGTATCGAAATGGGCTCTGCACGTGCCGGCCACGATAAGATCGGCGCCGTCGCTACTGACGTGGCCGGTCGAGATTGTCGCGACGCCCCAGTCGAAACGAATCATCCGCCCGGCCTCCAGCCGATCGTCGCGGCGATTGTAAAAGACGATTAGCCCGGCACGATCGACACTTTGGGGATCGGGGCGGAGGTTGCCCTCCTTGTCCTGAAATGACTGCGGCTTGCCGGAGTGGCTTCCACTCCCGATCACAACCGCGATGGCGCGCCCCGGGGCATCCGGTCCCCAGGCGTTCCCGAATGCGACCACGGTTCCGTCGCGAAGTTCGCCGGCCGAGAGAAATTCTTCAGAGCCCGGTCCTCCGAAATGCGTGGCACAGGCGACGCGCATGAACGGCCCCTCAGCCGCCTTCTCCGTGAAATGTCCGTACTGGCCGCCGCCGAGGGCCGGCTCCGCAACCTCGGCGCTTGCAACGCGAAGGCCGCCAAGCAAGGCGACGAGCGTCGCGGCAGCGAGAGTTCGGCGTACGGCGTCATTCTGCATGCAGATATTACATTTCTGAATGCATTTTCGTTGACAGGAATCCTCGCGCCTCCCTAATATCCCCGTTCGCCCGTTGCTCCATATAGGGTGTTCGGATTTCAAAAACGCATCGAGAATTTCCACCTTCCGTCGCATGCAAACGCTGTCAAAGATATCCGTCGGCAATGAAACTTCAGGGCTTTCCGACGCGGTCTACGAGACGCTGTTGGAGGCGATCCTCACCGGGCGGCTCATGCCCGGCACGGTGATCAGCGAGGTATCGCTCGCCAGGCAACTCGATGTCAGCCGCACACCGGTCCACGATGCGCTCCGCCAGCTTGGGAAAGACGGGCTGGTCCAGCAGCAGGCCCGGCGTCGCGCGGTGGTCGCGACATTCACCCGCGCCGACATTCATGAAGTGTTCGAGATGCGCAAGCTGCTTGAGGGGGATGCGGCGCGCCGCGCCGCGACCCGGATCGATCGCCCGACGCTGGCGCGACTGCGTGAAACCGCCGATGTGCTGGCGGCCACGCTTGACGACCCGGCATGGGTGTCGCACTGGGCCGACTTCGACCGCGACTTTCACTCCTCGATTGCCGCGGCGTGCGGCGTTTCCCGGCTCGAGAAGGACATCGGGCGCTACCAGTTGCTCCACCACGCCATTAACAAGATCAGCACGACCGTTCCCGTCTTACAGCGCGCCCTTCGCGAACACGTCAGAATCCTGAACGCCCTCAATCGGCGCGACGAAGAGGCTTCCGCGAATACAATGGTCGAGCACATTTCAGAATGGCAGTCCTATTTTGTGAACCGCTTTCCCCAATGAACCGGCACGCGCGAATTCGCGTTGGAAGCCTTCCCCATTGGCTCCTCGGAGGTGTTGTGAACGTGCAATCGCTTTCAATCGTCACCTTCTGGTTTTTGGTTGCATCTTCGTTTGGCGCCGAATCGTCAAATCCCTCGTCTGAATCATCCGCGGCGCCAACCGTGGAGAACAAGCGCGAGAATTGGGGTTATCACGATCCGGACTGGACGTTAGACGTGCCGAATTGGAGTCCAGTTGATCGCGGCGAGCATCCGCGCCTGGTATTCCGTAAGTCAGATCTGCCAGCGCTGAAACGACGTGCACAAACGCCTGAAGGCCAGGTCATTCTCCAACGCCTCAAGGCACTCTTGGAGGGGAAGTTCACGCTCTGGCACCCGACCGGCAACGGGCTGCTCTATCAGCTCACGGGCGACAAGCAGTACGCGGACAAGGCGAGAGATCAGGTTTCGGACATCATCGACAAGAGGAAACACGACGCGAAAGACGCCCGCTACGGCTTCTCCGATCCCGGCAGCGGTGGCCCGATGCGAGCCGGCCCGGCCATCAGCGCCGTCGGCCTGGCGTACGACCTGAATTACGATGGGTGGGACGAAGACTTTCGGCGCAAGGTCGCGGTCGCTATCCAGGACAACCCCTTCACGGCCAGCATCTCCGCCAACGGCCCAATCATGCCTTCCTGCAATCATTATGGCGCGGCAGTGGGGGGTACGGGGATCGGACTGTTAGCGATTCGAGGCGACGTGGGTACCGACTCACCCAGGATTGAACGCGATCTGGCGCGGATCCTCAAGCAGGCTCGCGACGAAATTTCCATCGGTTACGGCGATCGCGGCTACTACTTCGAAGGCCACCAATGTGGACGCATCAGTTCCAACACTGGGTTGATCCCGTTCATCCAGGCGTGTCGCGTGGCGGCTGGGAAGGACCTGGTTGGAAAAAAGGACAACGCCCGGTGGCTTGCCGCCAAATGGATCTACGAGTTCGCGGCCAACCCCGGCGGCAAGTACACCGACGCCCAGCGCGGAATGTATTGCCGCGATTTCCCGCGCGGCGGAATGTGGTCGGAACAAAACGACTTCTGCATGGGTTTTGGCATCTGTCCGGCTGAGTACCTGCCAGCCCTGAAATGGGTCTACAACCATCAGGTGGAGCCGGGCACCGTCAAGACTTTTGATGTATTGGACTATCCCCACCAGGCAATCTACGCCTTGGCGAACTGGCCACTCGACGTGGCGGAAAAATCGCCCTCGGATCAGCCGGACCTTTTTCCCCACGTGCTTCACGACACCGCGGCCGGCTATGTTGTATTCCGCAACGGCTGGTCGGATTCCGGTGCGGATATCTGTGTGTCCGCACTATTGGGAACGCATCCTACTCACCAGAACGGCCGCGGCATGGCGTCCGGCGGTTCTGTTTACGTTTACGGAAAAGGGCTCGGCTGGACGGGCGACCATGCCCGTTACCGATTCCCGGGGATGTTCTATGAAAGCTACCCCATCTACTCAAAATTCGCCGCGGACGGATCGGGCGTGATCAGCGCTGTGACGTACTCGGAGCGGCTGAACAAATTCTCGCTTAACGTCGAAGAGTGCAGCACCCATCCCACTTCGCTGATGGTTGATTTCACCAAGAAATCGGGTGCGGACTTAGTCGTGGCCATGGTCGGCCCCATGGTCGGGTACGAGGTTCAATACTGGATGGACATCAAACCAACCAGGATCAACGATGTGATCGGCGAGGACGGTTACGCGACAAAGACCACGCAAGTCATGTTGTCGGGCAAAACCGCATACGTGATGACGCTTCAAAAAGGAAATCCCCCGAAAGTCATCCAGGAAGTGGATCAAGTGACTGTTGGCGGCTTAAAGCTCGTGTTCGATGGGCAGAAGATTCTGATGTCTCCATAGGGGATCGATTGATCGCGTCCGTATTCGGTCCAGCGCGTGAAATGCCGTGGAGCAAAACTCTATTATTTCCCGCCTATTTTAATGCCCCCGATGGGATTCGAACCCACACGTCCCTTGCGGGACAACGGATTTTAAGTCCGTAGCGTCTGCCGTTCCGCCACAGGGGCTCTGCGCGATCTTCCGATGTCAGTTTAACCGAAATTTTTCGGCGTGGTGGAACGGGGCTACCAGTAGAGGCAGAACGGATTTCCCGGCCAGTGAACGAAGTTGGCGTTGCCGGAGGAGCCGTAAACGTTGTTGATGACGGTGGGGAACGCGCTACCGTTTTTCCAGGAGACGTGGCCGTCGAGGAAAAGCTGATTGACGCCGCGGAAGCTGCGCCGGTCGGTTGTGTAACCCACGGGATTGTGGTTCGTCGAGATGTAGCCGGGCATGCCCGGCGGAGCGACGACAATATCGCCGGCGAGGAATTTCTCAGAGCTCTTCGAGTCGGACACCTTCGCGGGGACCATGTTGTAGTCCGACCAGTACGAGGCGCTGGTCGACGCGGAGCCATTGCCTGGCGGGTTGGATGGAGGATACGCCGGGTTACCGATGTAAATGTAATCGCTGTAGAAGACAGGGCCCCAGGCCGAATTAAAGTTGAAGACGTTCCATCCCGTTTCGACCGAGGGACAAGTCATGATCTTCGGCTGCGGGAACGTGTACGTCTGGCCCCCGGCGGTCTGGGTGGCGTAGTCCCCGATGCTGATCCCGGTCCGCACCCCAAAATCTTCCCACAACGGCTCCGCCCACGCCTGCGGCCAGCACTCATGGTTTCCGGAATTGACGAAGAAGCAGCGGGTCAGCCATCCCTTGTTCTCGTTGGCATACATGAACTCCGCAGCGCCGAGCTGACGCAGGTTGCTCGCGCACACCACGCGTTTGGCCGCCTCGCGCGCCGCGGCAAGGGCCGGCAATAGGAGCGCGATCAGGATGGCGATCACCCCGATGACCACGAGAAGTTCGACAAGCGTAAAACCGTGTAGGGGCCGGCGGGAGCGGCTAAGCTTCCGCAGTGTGTGAAAACTTTTGCGGCCCCTTACACGGAGTGTGCCATGTCCCAAGTTCCTGCCGCGGTTCGCATCCCGTTCGCCTCGTCCGTCGGCGTCGACCTGCACAAGGAAACCGTCACGTTGTGCGCGTTTGGCTCGCCCAGCGAGGAGTTGTCCTCGCTCACCATCAGCACAAAGTGCGTTGTTAAACGCGGTAGGACGACGACGCATGTTGCAACACGCCTCTTCACCAGGGGATGGGCCGAACAATGGCAACCGATCGCTCGGTCGGAAATCCACAATAAAGATAGTATGTCTAACCGGGCGGGGCAAAGAGAATCCCGCGCCTTAAGTCTGTTTGTCCCGAGTGGCTGAATTATCGGGCGCTGTTTCGCTCGGTGGAGGGGCAGGGGGTAGCGTGGCATCGATGCGGTGTTTGATCTCTTCCAGACGCCGATCGGCCTCACGGAGCCGTGCCAGGGATTCCTCGCGATCGTCGATGCCGGCATTGAAAGTCTGGTGGACGGCCTCCATCTCTTCGCGTTGGCTGTGAAACGCGCTATTCGCGTCGTCCAATTCCTTCAGGAGATCGCCCGGTACCTTCGGGGCGGCGGGAAACGGTGGGGTAGGGTCGGATGCCATCTGCTTTCATTCGGGACACGCTCACACATGAGCGCGACCGCTATTGTCGCACTTCTATGCCGGCGTCGCCAGGCAATCCTCGATTTGCCCGAGCAGCACATCGAGGTCGAGCCGTCCCTTGATCAGATAACCCTGCGCTCCCAGGCGTCGTGCTTCGTCCCGCCAACGTGGGTCATCGACCGCCGAATACATGCACACGCGCACTGCGTTCAACCCGCGGTTGGATCTCAACGTTCGCAACACCTCTAAGCCGGTCATGTCGGGCATCATGACGTCTAAAAGGATCAGGTCGACTGGATGCGTTGAAACGAACTCAATCGCCTGCTTACCGTTATCCAGAAACTGAACCTCGTAGCCACGTCGTCTGAGGATAATGCTCAAGGCACGGCTCTGATCCACGTTGTCGTCGACGACCAACAACCTCCGCAACGTTCGAGTCTCGGCCATCGCCAGCACAACACGCAAAGCACAAGCCAAACAGGACTTGAGTCCTGCAATTTCCCTGATATTTGCCTGTTCAGTCCGTCAATGCCGAATCGAAGATACTCGCATCGCAATAGATTCGTGACTGAGTAAAGCCAACGAGCGTCGAACTCCGGTCCCCCAATCAGGACACTTCGCCCGACGAGATCGGACGAGTCGGCGCGCCTTGTCACCCTCCCGGATTGACAACGTCTGGAGCGCTTTATACTTTATGACGTAAAGAAAAGGCGGCGTGGCTCGATTTTGAGGATCGTACATGGGTCGTGACGAAACGCTCTCCGAAGCCCTCGCATCGATCGGGCAAATTCGTTTGCAGATGGCCCGGGCCGAAGTCTTCCGCGGCTATCGATCGATTACCACCGCCGTGACGGGGTTGGTCGCGATCGGCGTTTGCCTCTTCCAGTCATGGTGGCCACCGGTGACCATCGAGGCCTACCTCACGCCATGGCTTGTGGCCGCGGCCGTCGGCCTTTTGATGGTGGGGGGCGAGCTGTCCGTGCGGTTCCGCCGTGCCGCATCGGAACTTCAGCGCGAGTTGATGCTCCGCGTCATCGAGCATTTCGTGCCGTGCCTCATGGCGGGTGGATTGCTCACCTTTGTGCTTTATCATTTCGCGCCAGACGCGCTTTGGATTCTTCCCGGCCTGTGGGCAGTTCTCTTCGGCCTCGGCGTCTTCGCCACCCGGCGGATGCTTCCTCACGGCGCAAGCGCGGTCGGGGGCTGGTACCTCTTGAGCGGGTTGTGCGGGATCGCCGTGATCGCACCGGGCCCGGCATCGGCGCCGTGGCAGATGGGGATCAGTTTCGGCATCGGGCAGCTGATGGCGGCCGGCGTTCTCTACTGGAACCTGGAGCGCGAGCATGGAACGAACTGATCCAAAAAAGGATCGACGTCGCACAACGGCAATGCCCGCCACCGAGGCGCCGCGCGAAGCCGGACGGTTCGCCTACGGCGGGCTTGAGCGTCTCTTCCACGAGCGGGCGCGCCTCAGCATCGTCTCGTCACTGGCCGCGCATCCCGCGGGTTTGGTGTTCGGCGACCTGAAGATGCTCTGCGCCCTGACCGACGGCAACCTGAGCCGTCAGCTTCAGACGCTTCAGGAAGCCGGCATCATCGAAGTGTGGAAAGGGTGGAAGAAAAATCGTCCGCAAACGCTCTGCCGCCTGACCGATCATGGCGGTCAGCGTTTCGCGGAATACATCGGCCGTCTCCGCGAGGTCATTGAGGATGCCCGGGCCGATTCAACGAAGGACGCCCGGGAAGTTCCCGCGACCGGCTTTTCGCCGGCCTGATCCGATGAATTTTTTTGATCGAATACTTTACGCAGTAAAGTTAACGCGGCGCCCCGCTTCGCCGCTCGCGGTGCGACGCCGG
Organism: Tepidisphaerales bacterium; assembly: GCA_038240605.1. Lineage (GTDB taxonomy): Bacteria > Planctomycetota > Phycisphaerae > Tepidisphaerales > Tepidisphaeraceae > JBBSDP01. Next base: position 22,718 of record JBBSDP010000035.1, read on the forward strand.
GGGATCTACCGTCGCGTCGTCGCCTGCTGGCATCGCCTTGATCATCTCGGCCGGCTCCTGGCGCCGGGACGACCCAAGTTCCGACGGGTGGTGAGACGTTGCACCGGCGTCTTCGTCGGCGCAGCAGGGCGTGAGCGACGCCTCGGGGATCGCGTGGTCTTCCGCCGGTATTGAGTTCGTACGCGGCTGACTCCAAGTGCAATGCGCCGGATCGGGTGTCGCGCGCGTGTCGATGCGCGAGGCCTTGCCGCGCCTAGACTCGCCGCGATCGATGATTTACGATTGGCTGCGTTGGTTCCCGTAGCTCAATTGGATAGAGCGTCGGCCTCCGAAGCCGAAGGTTATAGGTTCGACCCCTATCGGGAACGATTTTCGAACCCCTCCGACGAGCCGGCATGCTTCTTCTTATCGAACAACATCTTCCGCGCATCGAGCAATTGTGCCGGGAATATCATGTTCGGCGGCTCGAACTATTTGGCTCAGGCGCACGCGAGGATTTCGACCCGGGTCGAAGCGATCTCGATTTTTTTGTTGAGTTCGAAGATCTCGGTTGGAAGGGGTCGTTCAGGCGCTATATGGGTCTGAAACTTGCACTGGAAGATCTGCTCGGGCGACCAATCGACCTTGTGGAGCCCACGGCCGTCACGAATCCCTATTTTCAGATCGTCGCCTACCGGCAGCGAGCACTGGTCTATGCGGCCTGAAGTTCTCAAGCTTCTGAAGGACATGCAGGAGGCCGCGGACGATATCGCGGCCTTTGCGTTGGGAAAGTCTTTTGAGGATTTCCAGAAAGAAAAACAATTACGCAGAGCCGTCGAGATCCTTTGAGATTGTCGGCGAGGCCTTGTCACACCTCCGCAAGATCGATCCGGCAACGTCTGAACGGATCACTGACTGGCGGGCGATCATCGGCTTCCGCAATGTTCTGATTCATGGCTACGGTCAAGTCGACGGGGCCAAGACTTGGGATATTGTGGAGACAGAGGTGCCCATCCTTCGCGCCGAGCTGGCGGATTTGATGAAATGAGACACGGAAGTTCTGCCAGGCATTGTGGTGGAGGTGACGTTCCTCGGGTACGCGGTTCCTGACGGCACGACGAGCAACCCCGGCACGTCAACGATTCCCGCGAGCAGCACAGCGTTGCCGACTGACTCGGATGGCTCGATACCGATTTGCGTTTTCGACTACTGCAATCAGTTTCAGGATAGCTCGCTGCCGATCCGTGACCACCGGGACAACGTCACTGGCGGTGGGTATGCGTTCAGCGTCTATCACCCCGGCACGGCGCTTCCGCAGCAGCCGTGGTCGGTTTGAGGGGCGATTGGGCGGCGAAATGGTATGATTCGCTCGATGGGTCGTCGCCTATTCGTTTTCATTTCGGCGGTTTCGCTCGTGCTTTGCTTGTCGGGCATCGGCCTATGGCATCGCAGTTCTCGACACTTCGATGCGGTTGGTATTGGGTGGGGCGGATTGGCGGCGTCGGCAGTATCAGACGATACGAGCGTAACGTTGAATTTCTTGCGACTTCGTGGGACGGCCTTTTCAGCTTTAGACAGACCCAAGGTGGCCTCGCTGAGCGTTTGTCACGACGAGAATCGCTTGGATTTCTTTGAGCAATTGTTGTCCGACTTTGAAGATCGACTTGGGGATCTTGACGGCGTTCTCACCCGGATGCCAGGCGCCAATTCCGCGTTCGCGTTCCATAGCCACGACGGATATTACACCGGTTTGCGTTCACTGGCTCCGGGCGAACTGTCGATCCCCGACTATCATTGGTGGCAAGTTGCGGTGCCACAATGGTTCCTCTCGGTAATTGCGGTTTTCTTTCCCATAGGGTGGGTGATTGTTTGGCGAAGACGCTTGATCGCAGGCAAACAAACACGATGCGGTCGGTGTAACTACGACCTCCGCGCTATGCCCTCCCGATGCCCTGAATGTGGGGCCGTACCAATTGCAGCAAAGGCATGAACGCTCAATTCGCCACCCTGATGTCGGCTTTTGTTGCGATGGGAATCGTTGCGCTGTTGTCACTGGGTTGGGTCGACAGCTATACACATCGGCGATGCGTGATGTGGAACGGAATGACTGACTACGAAGCCTTGTCTGGCAAGGGAATAATCGTGCTCGTCCGCAGGGAATGGTGGGTTCCACTTCATCGGGGCGTATGGCGAAGGCGGCCGTATAACGCGCTCGGAGTCTTTTCTGGGGAGGTGCAGATCTATGGCGCTCTCGAAGGCGCGGGTGACTCAATGAACGGAATCGCCAACCGATTTGGGTTCGGTTGGAATTTTAATCGTTCGGTACTCGGACATGGAAGCGAACATCGCCAGCGTGTCTGCATTCCATATTGGTTCCTGACGGCTCTGACTGGGCTTCTGTGCGTTCAATGTTTCCACAGACGGGCCCGCATGGGTGGTCGCTCTGCTGCCGGGCGGTGTCGCTCTTGCGGCTATGATCTGCGCGCCTCGCCCACCCGATGTCCAGAATGTGGTGCGGTATCGACAAAGGTCGTGAACGGGTACGGGGCATCTAGCGCCGTCCGTGGCGTTAGCATCCCACTAATGCGCCGACTCCGAGATCCGCTGAGCCGCTAGCTGCTTTCGTTCGCCGGAAAGACCTGGCAGCGCCTTCTGATACCACTCGACGGCATGACGGTGGATTCGATCGCGCGTGATGGGCGTCGTTGCAACGCCAGCGTATTCCCACCAGCCGTCGGCGAGGGTGGCGATGGCGGCGGGGTCGGAGGGGTTGGTTAGCTCCTGCTCGGCGAGCGCCTTGAGTCGCGTATCTGAACTCTTCGCCAGCAGCGGCAGGCCCTGATCCCATAGTCCCCGATAGAACGAAGCATACTTGCCGACGATCGTCGCGGCCTCCGCGTCGTCGGCGTTCGCCTTGAGCTTGCGCATCGCGCCCACGACCGCCTGCGTCTCCTTCATCGCGATCTGCACGTTCTTGTGCTGCTCCTTCCAACGCGATTCGAGGTCCGCATCTTTTATCTTCCGATGGTTGTGAAGCACGTTCTCGGCCAGACGGCAGGCATGCTCCGCCAGATCCACGTCCCCCTCGCTCAGGAATCGGTCGCCCAGACGCAGGTAAGTGGCCGTGAGGACCGCGGGCTCGGCAAGTGTCTTGTCCACCGCGACGGCCATCGCCGCCAGCTTCATGTCGCGCACGTCGATCGTGAAGACGGCGGCCATCTCGTCCACCGCCGACAGCGCCGCGTCCACGTCGCCGGCGCTGAGAAGCAGCTCGCGGGCGGCCCGCAGCATGACAAAGCGCAGGGGCGGGTCATCTTCGTGCGCGGCCGCTTGATCGCGAAGTTTCTGTGCCAGCGCGAGATCGTCGGCGATCGTCCGCCGGGCGAACTGCATCTTGTATTTCTCGCGAAGCTCATGGTCCGCCTTGGACAAGGCGGGGGCCCTGGGAATGGGAATCTTCGCGGATGCGTCACCAGCAGATGGAACGGATGCCCCGGCGCTGGCTGCGATCGCCGTGCAAAGGGAAAGGAGGAAGCTCGAAAAGGCGACGACGCGGATGGCGGCTCGCGGGTTCATCCGGTCCGGGTCTCCCTCGCGCGGGTTACAGGTCCTTTTCCTTATCCACGGGACGCGTGGTGGGTTGAGAGGTCGGCTGGAAGTTCTCGTCTTTCATCATCTGGCGAAGCCGCTCGAATTCGCGCTGTTTCTTGTGCTCGGCAAACTGGCGGATGTCGGCCGGGATGTCCTTCTCGCGGAGGAAGACTTGCATGCCGTTGTCGAGTTGCAGCGTCGCGACCACCGGGCCGTTGGGGCTGGAGGAGCCGCCGGAACCCGGCGATGAGTTCCAGACGTAAACGCCCGGCGACTTGATCATGTATCCCAGCCCGGTGAAGCCGGAGATGCTCTCCAGGGCCTGGCGGACGGTCGCGTTATCGAGCACGAGGTGAATCGTCCGCGATTCAGGCGGGACGCGCTGGATCGCGCCCGGCTCGATGTTGAAGGCGATGCCGCAGGCGTGGGAAAGATCCGCGAGCACCTGGGAGACGTCATCGCCGTTGAAGCGCAGGTTGACCGTCTTGCTGAGCTGATGGCGGATCTGCACGTCCTTGGGCAAGACGACGATGCTCTTGCCCCAGGGATACCAGGTGGCGTCGGTATCGGCATCTAGCGATTCCATCGCCTCGGCGATCGTCGCGTTCCGCGGCACGCTCACCGGCGCATCCGGCTTGAGCTGCTCACCCGGGCGGAACTCGACGGCGTACGGCGCTTTGAGCTCGATCAGCTTCTGATCCACCGCATCCACCAGTTGCCGGAGCGTCGGTCGGTCCGTGTTGAGCTTCAGCTCATTGCCGCCCAGCAGGTCCAGCGCGGCCAGTTCCTGCACGGTGGCGCGACGGCCGAGCCGCTGCAGCGCAGGGACCGGCACCAGCCGTATTGTTTCAGGGGCGAGGTTGAACGTGAGGCCGAGCTTGCGCGTGATCGCGGCGAGGGCCTGGCGCAGCGTCTGGTTTTCAATGCGCGCCGCCACGTTGGTCTGCTCTCCCCAGGGGAGAAGCTCGTAGACGGTTTGATCCGCGCTAATCGGTACGCCGGTCTTGTCGGCGATCGTCTTAATGACCTGCGGCAGCGGTCCATCGACCTGAAGCTTGACGAGTTTGTCGAGCTCCTGGTTGATGAGTGCCGACGTGTCCTCGCCGCGGAGCGTGGCGGGCCCGAGCACGGACATCGCGAGGAACGTGACCAGGAGGATAACGAGTCGGGAAACGCGGATGGCAATGGTGGGTCGGGTCATGGAATTTCACTGCCCACCGTAACCCCTCAGGCGACGCTGACGCAAGAGGAAGGCCAAGAGCGATCCTGTGCGGACCCGCCCGCGCTCAATACGGCATGCCGATCGGTTCGACGCGGGGTGCGGCGCTGCTGGCCATGATGACGCGGGCCGGACGGAAGACGACATCATCGTCATAACCCGAAGCCAGGGAGTCGGCGCCGAGCGACCTGGCCGGCCCAATCCGTACGTCGGCGATCGGTTCGGTCCCCACCTCGGCGCTCGGTCCACTCACGTCGATCACGGGTGCGAGGGCGACGGGGCCGATCGGCGTCGGCCGCGTGCTCGCCGCATGGCGCACGTAAATGGAAATCGCGACGCCCACGGCGATGAGTAACGAAGCCGCCATCGCCAGCGAGAACGGGCCGCGCCAGGCGAAGAGTCGGAACCCCCGCTCGGATTGCGCCGACTGACGATCGACAGCGGCGGCAATGCGACCGCCGAATGCCTGCCAATCGACATTCTGGGCCGTCGGCAGCGCCCGCAGCGCGCTCGTCAGCCGGGCGTGTTCAGTATGGATCGATCGCGCGTCGGCGTCTTCCGCGATTCGTGTCTCGACGGCTTGCCGCTCGGCTTCACCAAGGGTGCCATCGACGTGTTGAGAAATCGCGAATTCCAGGTCATCGGTCGCCCGAAAGGCCGACCCGACCTGTTCGGATAGCTGATCCCATAGGACGTTGGGTACTCTGGGAATCGCGAGGAACGCCGTGTTGAGCCGGCGGTGTTCTTCGAGGAGCGCCCGCGCGCTTTCATCGGAAGCGAGCAGCGTTTCCATCGCGGCGCGCTCTGCCTCCGATAGCGTACCGTCGAGGTACTGGCAGATGCGGAACTCGAGCTCGTCAACTTCTTCGGGCATGATCGGGCTTCAGTCGGTCAGTTGCTCTTTCAGCATTTCACGCAGCTTGCGGCGTCCCTGGAACACATGCCACTTCACCGCTTCGACGCTGCATTCCAGCGCTTCGGCGACCTGCTTCTGCGGCATCTGTTCGATCGTGAACATGATGATCGCCAGCCGTTGCTTATCGGGAAGATCGCGAAGGGCCTGCTCCAGCTTCTTGCCCAGCTCGATGCTTTCCAGGCGACGAACCGGATCGCCGCTCTGCGCCATCCATTCGCTTGCGCCGGCGGCGTCGCTCTGCTGGCCATCGGTCGGCCCGAGCATGTCCTCCAGCGGAAGCTGCTGCCGCGTCTTGCGGCTGCGGCGAAAATTGAGCGACAGGTTCGAGACGATCCGCATCAACCAGCCGCCGAACGCTTCAGGCTTCTGGAGCGTCGCGAGACTGGTGAAGGCCTTGAGGAACGCGTCCTGCGTGACTTCAAGGGCGTCGTGATTGTTACCCAGCAGGCGGTAGGAAACGGCAACCGCCTGACGCTGGTAACGAACCACCAGGGCGTCAAAAGCCTTCCGCTCGCCGCCCAGCGACTTTTCAACGAGCGCGCCGTCCGTCGGCGAACCGACCGCGGCGGGACTTGCGGAACGATCGCTCGCCTTCGGGTCCATCAGGTCCGACACAATAAACGCCTGGAAGTTAGCACGAGTGGGAATTTCCCACCGCAGCCTACCGGCCGGGACGACCGTCGCTGCGCGTAAAAAGCTTTACCGAATCATCTTAGGTTTCCGTCCCCGCCACGGCAATTTGCAAGCGAATCTTCGCGCGACGGCCGCCGTCATGTCCGAACCTGACTGAGCAGACCGCGAGCGTAAGCGGCGCACGCGGCAGCGATCGCCGCCGGGCCGGCGTCCAAATGGGCGTTCATCTGCTTCACGAATGCGCTGCCCACGATCGCGCCGTCGGCGATGCCCGACAATTGCGCCAGATGGCACGGCTTGGAGATCCCAAAGCCAACGCAGACCGGGCAATCGGTCAGCTCCTTTAGCTGGCGCAGGTTGGGAACGAGATCGGCGGGGAGCTGGTCACGCTCGCCGGTAATCCCGGCTACGGAAAGATAGTACACGAACCCGCTGCACGCCCCGGCGATCTCACGGCGACGCTCGGGCGACGTAGAGGGCGCCACAAGCAGGACCGTGTCCAAGCCGCCATCGCGCACGGTCCGGCAAACCGCTTGTGCTTCGGGGGGCGGAAGGTCGGGGAGGATCAGCCCGCTGAATCCCGCATCGTGCGCGTCGCGGACGAAACGCTCGACGCCGTAACGGAAAACCATGCTGTAGCTGAGCATCCCGACGAGCGGGATCGTCACCTGGCGCCGCGCCTCGGCGACCGTCGCGAAGATGTCGGCGATGCGCAACTTCCTGGCCAGCGCGGCGGTGTAGGCGGCCTGGATCGTCGGGCCGTCGGCAATCGGATCGGAAAAGGGGAAGCCGATCTCGATCGCCGTCGCCCCAGCCGCCTGCAATGCGGGAAGGGTGTCCGCGGTCGTCTGCACATCGGGATATCCGGCGGGAATGAAGGGGAGCAACCCCACGCGGCCGCCCAGGGCGCGGAACGAATCGCGAAGCGATGAATGGGTCGGAGCGAACGAAGGCATGCGGCGCGCGATGATACGGGAGGAACGGGGAAATTCAATTTGGATGGCGGATCAGAGCAGCGAAACTGGATCGACGTCCACGGCGATCCGATCGCCCGCCGCCAGCTTCCCCTTTTCGCGCGTCGCCGCCAGCACGCGCTGGAGCGGGCCGGCCCGATCACAAAGCATGACAATCTGGTTTCGCCAGTATCCGGCCACACGGTTGATCGGGCAGGGCATCGGCCCGCGCAGCCGGATCGGTTCAGCCACTTGCGCGATCGCCTCGGCCAAGTGGGAGGCGAGCTCCTCCGAATGGCGATGCAGTTTTTCCGGCTCCTGGTCGCGCAAAATGATCCGCACCATCCGCGCGAACGGGGGCAGGCCTACTTCCTTGCGGCTCACCAGTTCCGTCGCCGCGAACCCAAGATGGTCCTGGCGAATCGCCGCCTGGATCGTCGGATCGTCAGGCTGAAACGTCTGGAGCACAACGCGACCGGCGGCGTCGCCGCGGCCGGCCCGGCCCGCCACCTGAGTGATGAGCTGGAACGTTCGCTCGGCAGCGCGGAAGTCAGGTAACGAAAGGGCGGTATCGCCGCTGATGACGCCGACCAGCGTAACGTTGGGGTAGTCCAACCCCTTGGCGATCATCTGCGTGCCGAGCATCACCTGGATCTCGCGCTTGCCGAACCGTGTCAGCAGAGCTTCGTAATCGCGGGCGCTGCGCATCGTATCGCTGTCCACCCGCGCGAATTTCAGGTCGGGGAACTTGCGGGCCAGCTCTTCCTCGACGCGCTGCGTCCCCAGTCCAAAGAGGCTGAACTTCTTGCCACACTGTGGACACTTGTCCGGCAGCGGGTTCACCGCCAGACAATAGTGGCAGTGGAGGTTCCCGGTGTGAATCCCTTCGGCGTTCGATGCGCCCTTGGCGTGCGCGCCCGATGAGCGGTGATACGTCATCGTCGTGTCGCAATACTGACACTGCACGACCTCCTGGCAGGAACTACAGTAGACGAAGTTCGAGTACCCCCGGCGGTTCAGCAGCAGGATTGCCTGATGTCCCGAGTCCACCGTCACTCGGAGCAAATGCTCGAGTCGTTGCGAAAGCAGGTGCACGCCCTTGCGGAACTTCCCCTCCTGCTTCATGTCCACCCGCTCCACGTGCGGCAACGCGAGCCCGCGCACGCGGCGCGGAAGCGATAGCAAATGGTACGTGGAGAAGTGCTGCCTTCCCTGCCTTCGGCTCTGAGGCTCAGGCTCGATGAGGGCGGGGTCAAAGGGAGTGCTGCCTTCCCTGCCTTCGGCTCTGAGGCTCAGGCTCGAAGAGAGCGAAGTCGAAGGGGGTGCTGCCTGCCCTGAGCGAAGTCGAAGGGAGTGCCGAGCGGGGAGTGCGGAAGCAGGGTGGGCTTGGCCCACCTCTTCGGGCGGCGCTGACATTGGTCCCGCGCGCGTCGATGCGTTCGACGTCACCTTGTGATACGTCTCGAGCGACGGCGTCGCGCTGCCCAGGAGCACGGGGACGCTTTCCAATTGCGCTCGCTTGATCGCGACGTCGCGTGCGTGATAGCGGGGGGCGGTGTCCTGCTTGTAACTGGACTCGTGTTCCTCATCGACGACGATGATCCCCAGGTTCGAGACGGGGGCGAAGACCGCCGAACGGGCCCCAACGACGACATCGGCGCCGCCGCTGGCGATCATCTGCCAATAGCGATGCCGCTGTCCCGCGGCGAGGCCGCTGTGCAGGATCGCGACGCGCGAGAAGCGCGCGGTGAACCGCCGGACGGTCTGCGGGGTGAGGGCGATCTCCGGGACTAGCACGATCGCGCGCTTGCCTCGCTCAACTACCTCACGGATGCAGCGCAAGTAGACTTCGGTCTTTCCGCTCCCGGTCACGCCCAGGAGCAGGTTCACGCTGAAGCCGCCCGCCGTCACGCGAGGGTGAAGATCATCCAGTGCCCTTTGCTGATCCTCGTTTAGGGCCAGGTCTACTTCGGCGGGTACGGCGATCGCATTGCGGCCGCGGACTTCCGCTGTACCGGCCAAGTCGACCTCGGGTGTGATAGTGATGAGTCCGAGCCGGACGAGCTTGCGCACGGTCGGCGCAGTCGCGCCCGATTCATTGGCGAGCCGAATCAATTCGATGCTCGTACCCGGCTCCAGGAGGAGCAGTCGCGCGAGGATCGCGCGGCGCTTGGGGGCGCTGGTCTTCTCCAGGATCTCCTGCACGCGCCCGCGCTCAATCGCAAGGCGAACCTGCTGCGTGTAGGCCAGTCCGATGCGCTTCCGCACGGCCGACGGCAGCACGCTCTCGATCACCGTCCCCAGCGGCGCCACGTAATACCGACTGATCCAGCGGGCCAGCTCCAGCATGGCCGGCGACACCAGCACGCGGTCGTCCTCGATGCCGATCAGCTTCTTGATTTTCGGATAGTCGGTGGTGGGATGAATCGAAACAACGTAGCCCGACCTGGGCCGGTTCCCTTTGCCGAGCGGCACGCGCACGCGCTGCCCGACGCGCAGCGAGGGAAGCAGGCCCGGGGGGATGGCGTAATCGAGCGTCCGGTCCACGCTCTCGGACAGTGCTACGCCCGCAAATGGCCCGGCCTCCTTCGCCACCGCCGTCGGAGCAGGCGGCGGCATGACGCTGTCGCCGAAAAGAGTGGGCAGCGAGTTCATCGAGACGATGCTCTGTAGTGGCGGAGCTTCGCGGGTTTTGCTACGGTTCGGATAGACGCGATGCGCACCTGCGCATCTTAGGTCCGGCGGCAAGGTTCGGCAACCGTTAGGATCGGCTCCAGACTGGTGGAATTGAGCGATGACCCATCCTGCACTCGTTTCCGAGAATGATTCTGAGGCTTCGGCTCCGCACCCGGACACGATCCGCCGGTGGACCCAGCTATACGTGGGGGCGATGATCGTCGTCTGCTATGCGATCTTCTGGTACGGGTCGGGCTTGCTGGGCATCCCGTCCGAGCCCCACTTCGAGGGGAGCCTGCTTCAGCAATCCAACCCCGCGCGCACGATGGTCGGCATGATTGCCGCGGCCGTGCTGCTCAGCGGCTGCGCATTTCTGGCTGATGCGGTGCTGCGCACGCGGTGGTTCCTGGCCGGACTGGCGGCGGCCTGCGCGGGACTCTTCGCCTGGTCGTGGCGCGGCGGGCCGATGCAGCAGGTGCTCTTCTACGCCAGCTCGCGCGGCGTCTTCGCACGACTGGCGTTGGAGCTGATTCTGCTGGGGGCGATCGTCGCGATGCTTTGGAACTTCTTCTGGGCGCGCGGCCAGCGGCAGGCCCAACTCGCGCCGGTTACGGTGGTACCCAAACCTGGTACGGCCAAGAAGTCGGACGAGCAGCCGTCCATGATCATGGCGCTGATTTCGCAAACGGTGGCGATGGGCGCGATCCTGCTGATCCTGTTGGGACAGACCGATGCCAAGAAGCAGGTGCTCGCGTCGGTCTTCATCGCAGCCCTGGCAGGCACGTCGATGGCGGAGAGCTACTTCGCCGACCGCCGGACCGCCCGGTGGTATTGGGTCGGGCCGGTGCTGGTGGGAGTGATCGGCTACCTGTTCACCGGGTTCAGGATCTCAAACTGGGAGGCGGGCAATCGCCTGATGGACGGCGTGACGCTCGCCGCCCTGGCGCGCCCGCTTCCGCTCGACTACGCCAGTGTTGGAATGTTCGGCGCGCTGATTGGCTATTGGTCATCGCAACGCGACCACGATGTTCCGCGTTGAAGTGGCCGCTACCGCGCCTTACCATCCGATCCAGATGAGCAGTCGCCAGACCGCAACGACTTCGACGACCACGCCCAACGCCACCGTGCCGGATGCTTCGGGCCATTTCGGCGCATACGGGGGCGTCTACGTCCCCGAGACGCTGATCTTCGCACTTCAGCAACTGGAAGCCGAATACCGCCGGGCGCAAGCGGATCTGAAATTCCAGGAGCTGTTTGCGTACTACCTGCGCGAGTTCGTTGGCCGGCCCAGCCGGCTCTATTTCGCGGAACGCCTCACCGAAAAACTGGGCGGGGCCCAGGTCTACCTAAAGCGCGAAGACCTCAATCACACCGGCGCTCACAAGATCAACAACACGATCGGCCAGGGATTGCTGACGCTCCGGATGGGCAAGAAGCGTGTGATCGCCGAGACCGGCGCCGGCCAGCACGGCGTCGCGACCGCGACCGCCGCGGCCCTCTTTGGCCTCTCCTGCGACGTCTATATGGGCGCGGAGGATATCCGACGGCAGAACCTCAACGTCTTCCGCATGAAGCTCATGGGCGCACGCGTCATCGAGGTGACGAGCGGCGCCAAGACGCTGAAGGACGCCACCAACGAAGCGATGCGCGACTGGATGGGGAGCGTCGCCGATACGCATTACATCATCGGATCTGTCGTCGGACCTCACCCGTTTCCGATGATCGTCCGCGATTTTCAATCGATGATCGGCCGTGAGACGCGCGAGCAGTGCATGCAGTTGACGGGCCGGCTCCCGGATTACGTCATCGCGTGCGTGGGCGGCGGATCGAACGCGGCGGGAATGTTCGCGCCCTTCGCCGAGGATGCGGCCGTGAAGCTCGTAGGCGTGGAGGCGGGGGGGCGAGGTAGTGCCCTCGGTCAGCATGCCGCCAGTCTGTCGTCCGGCCGTCCGGGAGTGCTGCACGGGTGCATGTCTTACATCCTTCAGGACGATGACGGACAGACCGCGGACGTTCATTCGGTCAGCGCCGGACTCGATTATCCCGGCGTCGGTCCCGAGCACGCGTACTGGAAAGATCGGGGGCGCGTCGAGTACGTCTCGATCACGGATGACGAAGCGCTCGATGCCTTCCAGCTCCTCGCCCAGCTCGAAGGGATCCTTCCCGCGCTCGAAACCGCGCATGCAATTGCGCAGACCGCCAAGCTGGCGCCGACGCTGCCGAAAGATCAGATCATCGTCATCAACCTCTCCGGCCGCGGCGACAAGGACTGCCAGGAAGTCGCCCGCCTCATCAGCAAATGACCATTAGGAGTTCGAATCATGAGCCAGACGAGCGCGCCATCCGATCGGTCGTACGCCCTTCCGCCCCTCGGCGATAATCCCTCCACGGAACGGCAGGGAACCACGCCAGGCTCCTTCGCCCGGCGCGGCCGCGTTGGCACGCCCTGGACATTCAGTTCTCCGGATACGCCGGGGATGCCGGGCGTCTCGGATCGGACCGCGCTGGATTTCGCCGACGCGGTGCGCGATCGTGAAGGCAAGACGCAGCTCGAGGAAGCGCGAAGCGGGAGGATCAGCCTCGAGATGAAGCGCGTCGCCCTGCGCGAGCCGCACCTCACGCCCGAGCAGATCCGTGTTGAGGTGGCCGCCGGCCGGATGATCGTTCCTGCCAACAAGGTGCACCTGCACTACAAGCTGGACCCGATGTGTATCGGCCGTGCCGGCCTCACTAAGGTGAACGCCAACATGGGCGCATCGCCCGTCTCCTCCAGCATCGATGAAGAAGTGGAGAAGCTGCGCTGGGCCGAGCGGTGGGGCGCTGATACCGTGATGGACCTGTCGACCGGCGGAGACCTCGACGCCTGCCGCGAAGCCATCATCCAGAACAGCACGGTCCCCATCGGTACCGTCCCGATCTACTCGATGATCATCGGCCGCTCGATCGAAGCGCTCGACTACAAGACGATCCTCAAGGAGCTGGAGAAGCAGGCGAAGCAGGGCGTGGATTACTTCACGATCCATGCCGGCGTTCTGCGCGAACACCTGCCGTTTGTCCGCAAGCGACTGATCGGGATCGTGAGCCGTGGCGGCAGCTTGCTCGCCAAGTGGATGCTGCATCACAACAAGCAGAACCCGATGTACGAGATCTTCGACGATATTTGCGACATCATGCGCGAGTACGACGTGAGCTTCTCGCTGGGTGACGGCCTTCGACCCGGCGGCCTGGCCGACGCCAGCGATGAAGCACAGCTCCGCGAGCTGGCGACGCTCGGCGAGCTGACCGAGCGCGCCTGGGCCAGAGGGTGCCAAGTGATGGTCGAAGGGCCGGGACACGTCCCGCTCGACCAGATCGAATACAACATGAAGCTCCAGCGCAAGCTCTGCCACGGCGCGCCGTTTTACGTCCTGGGCCCGCTGGTCACGGACATTTTCCCCGGCTACGACCACATCACCAGTTGCATTGGCGCTACCAGCGCCGGGTACCACGGCGCAAGCATGCTCTGCTACGTGACGCCCAAGGAACACCTGGGCCTGCCCAAGAAGGATGACGTGAAGCAGGGGTGCGTGGCGTACAAAATTGCCGCCCACGCCGCCGATGTCGCCTTGGGCATTCCCGGCTCGCGCGACCGCGACGATGAGCTGACCAAAGCAAGAGCCGCCCTCAACTGGCAGCGGCATTTCGAGCTCAGCTTCGACCCGGACCTCGCCCGCGCCTATCACGATGAAGACCTCGAGGTCGACACCGACTTCTGCGCCATGTGCGGCCACGACTGGTGCTCCGTCCGCATCAGCAAGGAGATCGTCGAGTTCTACAGCGGCAAGGATGAGGCGGCCCAGCCGGCCAAAAAGGCCATCGCCTCACCGGGCCTGACCAAGGCCGGCGCGGAGGTGCTCGAGAAGCGCGGCGTCCTGACCCAGGAGCAGATTCACAAGCTTGCCCACAAGGGCGAAAGGGCCGTCTGCCACAGCGACGTCGTCGCGGATCCCAAGCAGGCGAAGATGGTGCAGGTGAACACGCTCAAGGCGCACGGCGTGGTGGTGAACGAGTTAGGGTTGTAGGTTTTACCCGCCGTTCTCCGTACGCGGCCATCAGTCGAAAACGCGCGCGTGTCTAAGACTGCGCTCATCCTCTGTGGCGGCTGGGACGGGCACGAGCCTGCGAAGGTCGCGCGCCTGTTTCAGGACATCCTGATCGAAGAAGATTTCCGCGCTGAGGTAGTGGGATCGCTGGACGTCTTCAATGACGCCGAGCGATTGCGCTCGCTCGACCTGATCGTTCCCGTCTGGACGATGGGAAAGATCAGCGATGAGCAGATCCACAACATCTGCGCCGCCGTGGAAAAAGGCATGGGCCTGGCGGGATGTCACGGCGGAATGTGCGATGCCTTTCGCGAAGCGACGGACTGGCATTTCATGACCGGCGGCCAATGGGTCGCGCATCCGGGAAACGACGGCACGCGCTACGACGTCCACATCACGTCAGAGAAAAGCCCGCTCACCGAAGGAATCGCGGACTACGAGGTGATCACCGAGCAGTACTACCTTCACGTCGATCCCGCAGTGAAAGTATTGGCGACCTGCCGCTTCCCCGTAGCCGATGGTCCGCACGTGGCCAACGGCCCAGTGAACATGCCGGTCATCTGGACCAAGCACTACGGGAGGGGACGCGTTTACTACAACGCGCTGGGCCATCAGGCGAGCGTGCTGGCCGCGGAGCCGACGCGAACGCTGATGCGACGCGGGTTCCTGTGGGCCGCTCGATAAGCAGTTTCAACCGTTCTGCCGGGCTTCAAGACTTGAGACGGTAGGAGGCGGCGACGCAGCGGCGGGCGGCATTCCTTTGCTTCCCCCGGTGAAGGCGGAGCCGGCGGCGCTGCGAATCGATTTGAGCAGACGGGGAAACCGGTTCTTGCGGGCCTGGCGTTCGGCACGGCGGGTGACTTCGAACGTCGGCACCGCGCGGGTGACGGCGCCGGTCGCGGTGGAGGGGACGTGGGCGTCGTATCGCATCGCGCGATTCATCTCCGCGAACTCCGCCTCCATCCACTGCAAATCTTCAGGCGGGATATGCGTGGTGGAAACCGCCGCCAGCGAAGGCTTCACCGTTTGCCAGAGCGTCTGGCCGCGCGTGCGGATGAACGTAGGGTTGCCGAACTTCGCGTCGGCCATCTGGTCCGCCGTCTTCGGCCACGAGAGCATGGCGGCGTCCCACGGCAGGTTCATGCGGGCGCAGACATCCCGCAGCGAAGTCTCCGGCTCGTTGATCATGTCCTCGAAGCGCAGCACCGGCCAACCGCGCGCCTGGAATTGCTCCCAGTCCTCGCGAAAGCGGCGCAGGCGCAGCCGTAACGGCGGATCGTCGGCCGCGATCCCGTTCCTCCCGTAGGTCTTGCGGATCAGCGAATTGAAGACGGCGCGCACATCGCGCACCACCAGCAGCGGGCGTACGGTCCACCCGGCCTCCTCGAAATAACTTTGCACCTCGGAAAATCGGAAACAGGCGATCGTGAACTTACACCACGGCATGTTCGACGATGTCGAGGGGAGATCGGGCAATGCATCGAAGCGCGCGTCGAGGACGCCGTCCATGCCAATGCGTTGAAGGAAACACCAGGAGACGAGGGTTGAACCGCTGCTCTGAAGGCCGCCGCACAGGTGCAGGACGCGTGTCGACATAGGGAGCCTCATGCTCTGTAAACGGAACCCGCCGATGGGCGTCGCGCGGAGTCCCGGGTACGTCCCACTTCGTGCCTCGCCCTGCATCATATCGTTCCGCCACTAATCCTGTAAATTCCGTCATGTGGAATAAATCCGCGTGCGCTCCGCAGGTCCGCAGACACACGGGGTCGCGATACCCCCCGGTGGCACGGGCGCCCTCGCCCGTGGGCTGCGGTACTCCGCGGCCATTGGCGGTACTCCGCCGATTCAACAAGAGCGCAGCGTTTCACCAAGGGAGGGAAGAACGCTCCGCTCCAGCTGATCTCGACGGTGATGACCGCTTTAGCGGTCCTATTCGCTCTTCAGGGCGACGATCCAGATATTCTTGAACTGTACCGAATGATGGTGGTACTGGAGCCGGATCGGGCCCGGCGTGTCCTCTTCCTTGTTACCACCGCCAGTGGAGTGAGGGATGTCGGTGTTGTCCTGAACCAACTCGCCGTTCCAGTAGACTGAGATGTGGGCGTTCTCCACCTTCTTGCCGTCCTTGTACTTGGCGGCGTGGAAGGTGATGTCATACGTCTGCCATTCGCCGGGCGGCTTGGCTGCGTTCTTCGACGGCGCCTTCACCCCATACACCGCGGCGCATGACCCGTCGGGATAGGTTTCGTTGTTGAAGCTATCGAGGACTTGCAGCTCGTAACGGCCCTGCTGATAGACGCCGCTGTTGCCGCGGTCCTGCCCCTTGAACTCAGGCCCCAGCTTGGGCTCGTTGAATTCCAGGTGAAGCTGGTAATCCTTGAACTTGTCCTTGGTCGTCAGGTCGTGCTTATCGGAAACCATCGCCCCCTCTTTGATGGGCCAGTCGTTGGAGTCCCATTTGGAAGTGTCAGTGCCTTCGAAAAGGACGAGCGCGTCCTTGGGCTTCTCCGCGCCCGGCTTGAGCACGTCATCCGCCGCCCACGCCCTCCCGCCGAAAAGAACCAGTGCCAGTGACCCGATGCATCCCACAGCCGTTGCGATTCGCATGTCCATCTCCGCTGAAAATCTCGGTTTCTCGCCCGCTCGAACGGGGCTCGACCGTTCATAGTGTTATGCCGCATAACCGTTGTCTGTGGGCCTGGCAAACGATGCGCGCAATTTATGCAAACAGGATGTGGCCGCGCAGCGCTTGGATACCGGATGAGGCCGCAGTTACCGGGGGTTATTGGCCGTTCAGGGGCAAATGCACGATTTCTGTGCGAATATCTCGATTTTGTCCGATTCCTATCCGGGCTGCGCGGTACAATCAGCGGCGCAGGCACATCAGTTGCTTTGGGACAAAGTGGGGACCGAACTTGGTAGGAGTTTGATTCATGATTGAACTCGATCTGGGAAACGTTTTGCTCAAGCCGTCGCAACGCAAACAGCTCATGTCCTGGCTTCGTCGCTCGATCGAACTGGGCAAGCGGCTCGGCAACTTTATCCTGAAGATTTCCATCCAGCGCAGCGGCCGCCAGTACGAAGTGCGCGCCCAGGTGCACGACACCGCCGGCGACTTCGGTTGCCGCATCCGCCAGTCCGATTGGCGCTCGGCCTTCCGCACGCTGATCCGGACGCTCACGCGCCAGTTGCACCAGCAGTGCATCACCGCCGCGTTGGCGTGACGCGAATGCACGAGGCGGTTCACCGCCAAGCACGGCTGGCTTCGGGGTCCAGCAAGCGCCAGAGTTGCTGTTGCCCGAAGCGAGCCGCGACCGTCAGGAAGCGATGTGCGCGCAAGGTCGCGATAATCGCTCCCGCATCTAAAGAGCCCCGAGCGCATCACAAAAAGCCGCGCACGAAGTAAACGGGAGGGGTTGAACAGGTGCGTCGACTCCTCAACTGCGCTCGCTGGAATTCTCCTTTGCGATAGGGTTATCTGCGATCCGCCGCGGCCTGAATTCTGAACTCTCCATCGCTTCCTCACGGTCGCGGCTCGCTTCGGTTTATGCGCGGTCGCGGCGTTCAATCGCGCAGGCCGAGGCGACGCCTCATGTGGAGTTCCGCGGTGAACTTCTCGGCAGCCAACTTGAAAACCCCCACGGATCGCGGATAATCTGCGGCCCCGTCGGCGGTCAAGAGCCGACGGCGATGGCCGCCGAAGTAGCTCAATGGCAGAGCACCGCTTTCGTAAAGCGGGGGTTGAGGGTTCAAATCCCTCCTTCGGCTTTTCGGATATCGATCTTCGGCGAGTGTGAGCCCGTCGATTTTGACGGTTTATCAAGCCGCGCCTCCCGATTTCCTTCCTTGCAACAGGTATTTCAAGTGCACGACGCTTGACCCGAATGGGGTGTTGTAAAATCATTACAACGGGTTGCAGATAGCATTTCGGGAGACGTCATGAAATTCGGTGAATTCGTGAAGGGAAAACGGATCCAGGTGGGTTTATCGTTGCGCGCATTCTGCGAACGCCACGGCTACGATCCCGGAAATCACTCCAAGCTCGAACGCGGAATCCTGAACCCCCCGGACGACGACGCCTACTTGGCCAAACTCGCGACGGCGTTGCACATCGAAAAGGAAACGGGCGAGTGGTTCGATTTCTATAACTACGCTGCGGTCGCTCGACAGCAGATTCCAAAAGCCCTCATGGATGACGCGGAAGTGGTGGAAAAGCTCCCCATTCTCTTTCGCACGCTCCAAGGCGACCCGCTGCCCGCTAGAAAGATGGATGAGTTAATCGACTTCATCCGCCGTCGCCAATAAGGTGAGGCGATGCCGATTTACGTTCCGCCTCTCACCTATCAACAGGTAGCAGTCGCCGCCGCGCGATGTCTTACCGAAAATCGATGGAACGGATCGATCCCGGTTTCCATCGAGGACATCGTGGACGTCGGCTATCGACTTGACCTTGTGCCAACGCCAAATTTGGAAGCTGAGTTCTCAACCGTCGCATTCATCACGCACGACCTGAAGGAAATTCGCGTCGACGACTTCGTGTTTCGACGGCAACCTTACCGTCTGCGATTCAGTCTCGCTCATGAGCTCGGGCATCTGGGTCGGAGGAACGCCCCATCATCATTTTGTTTGAGTTCAGTGATTCGCCGAGCGAATGGCTATTCGAAGAAACGAGACAGGCGGAATTTCAGGGTAGGACGACAGGAACATCGACGGCCCGAAAATCCTCGTCGAGCGTCAGAATTGGGCAGTTTTCGACACGAGCCAGTGCGTAGGCGAAGCAATCGCCGAGGTTTAGCGGGAACGTGAGGCGGGCACGCGCCGCGATATCGGCCTGGTGTGCGTCGGGCGGGACAAATCGAATTGCGCTGGCTAGCAGCTGACGCTGCAATTCGTCTGCAAGTGTTGGCCGTTGATCGCGAATACGGATCAATGTTTCCGTGAGATTGACCGTGCTCATCCGCAATGGGCCGGGACAGCGATTCAATTGATCCGCGGCCCACGCGCCCATGAAAGTAAATCGCGAGGATAATCGAGGTGTCCACCACCACCGCCGGCTTTTCCTCGGTCACGATTCCCAGAGGTCATCGTCAGACTTGAATCGTGGCGTCGGATTCATCGGCGCTCGAAGGCCGAGGCCGAGCCAAGAGCGGAAATCCGCTATCCGCTCGCCGACCGCCTGGATGTGGATGATGACCCGCTGGTTGGCGGGCAGATCGACAGGTTCGTCGGGAACAATCACCTTACCGTCGAAATGTGCGTTAATGGCCACCATCGGATTCCTGATTACTCCGCCACGCGGCAATCGGGCAGAATCGCGCCAAGAAGAGCGGCTAATCCACTGGACTACACCTGAATTCTACTGCAATTTCCGGGACGATGCATGCCTGATTCCCATTCGAGGTTCGCGACGCGATTTCCGCTGCCAACTCGTTGACAGCTACTTTACTGACTTCGTTCCGGCAGCGGACCCCATATTTGTTGCAGCAGTTCGAAGATCCCCGGTTCGGCTTGTTTCAGTTCCCCGGTGACGAACGGGTAGAAATCATTGGTTCCGAAATAGCACTCCGTCATTTCGGCGAAGAACTCTTTTTCGTTGGTCAGGCCATAGTGTTCGCGCATGGGGCCGGGACTGGTCAGCACGGATTTGTATTTCCCGCTGGCGCGAAACTTCTCGTAAGCCGCAATGATCCTCGGCTCGTCAAAACCCAGCACGCGGTCGTGGTAGGCGTGCGCCAATTCGTGCAGGACCACCCACGGCATCCGATGATTCTCGAACGGCGAGAGGAACTCTTCGGCGACCGGGATGTGGACGCATTTTGCCAGATCCACGCTGTAGCCGTTCTCGTTCAGCCAGCCGGCGTCGGGGTGATACTGCATGACTTTGAGCCCGCCGTAGTTGAGATCAAGCTGGATCGGCACCTGGCGCAGCTTGGCGAGCGGCTGCTCGGGCATGACCAGGGTAATGAGGAACAGCCGGGCAGAGAGCAATTTCAGCGCCCGCTCACCCGTTGGCGTCCCATCCCCCTTGAGCAGCCGGTCATCCACCCGCACGGTCCATCCTTCGATCACCCTGGCCGTATGCGACAGGGGTAGCGGAGGTGCTTTTGAGGGCGCTTCATCGCCGAAGGATCCGCGGGCAAAAATGATCAAGACGGAGAATAGGGTGACGGTCAGTGTTTGTCTGTCGCTCAAGTTCACTCCGTTATTTGAATCTCGGCAACGCGTCGATGTGCGGCGCGCCTATCGGAGGCAGGACGGCTAAACGCTCGAAAATGAGCGGGTCGAAGATTTATTGTGGCGGAAGCACGGAGAAACCCTGCGCCGCCTGGCGCCGGCCGGCTCGACGCCCGACGAAGTAACCCATGAGGAAACCCCCGCCGCCGATCAGCCCGACAATCGCAAGAATAAGAACCATTTGAAGCCCGGGTGAAGGTACCATCATTCCCTCCAACAGCGTAAATCGTTCGCTTTCATCCGCCGGGCATTCGCGATCGTTATCGCCGTTGAAACGATCATAACAGGTTTCGTCCCCCGACAAGTCGCTGGGATCGCTTACGGGAGAAGCTTTGCGGGATTCAGTCGGGTGAGGACATCCGTGGCTCCTTCGCCGATCAGTTCGATGACGCGGGCCAGGCCAGTCATGCGCAGCGGCAGGGTTGCGAGGTTATGCAAATCAGTGCCGAGCAGGAAGTAACGGCCTTCGCTGAGGTATTGCTCCCCGATCCTGCGGGTTGCGGAGTTGGGGGGATCGCCGAAGCATTGCAGGTTGCCCTGTAGCAGCAATCCCATTTTGGCGAATTGGTCGGCCAGGGAAGGATTTTCCTGCACGGCCCGCATGCGCTCCGGGTGGGCGAGGATCACCTGGATCCCCTTTGACTGAAGCCATCTTACCGACGGCTCAAAAAACGGAGGGAGCTTTTCCGCCCAGAGATCGACCAGCGCATAGCGGCCGGCCATCGCGTAGGTCACCACGATCTCGTCGGGCGCGCTTTTGAAGTCGGGGCGGAAGTTCATCTCGCCGCCGGGGATCAGACGGAGCGAGACGTTCGCCTGCTCGAGCAGGGTTTGCATCCGCCCGACGCGTTCGACGATGCTCGCGGTCGTGTTGCCGGGAAGGCTGGGCCAGATGTGCGGCGTGCAGAAGCTGTGCGTGTACCCGGCCTCGACCAGCCGTTGGGCACACGCCACCGATTCCTCAATGGTCTGGCACCCATCGTCCACCCCCGGCAGCAGGTGCGAGTGAACGTCAATCCGGCCTGTCGGGGGAGCATCCATGCTTAGTCAAAGTGCTGAGTGCTGAGTGCTGATTTCTGAGTGCTGAGGCAAGGCCGAATCCCTAAACTCTGAACCCTGAACCCTAACTTACTGACTTCGCCCACTTGATCAGGATGTCGGCGACCTCGGGACGGCTGAACTCGACGGGGGGGCGCTGGCCGGCCTTGAGCAGCTCGCGCACTTTGGTGCCGCTCAGCATCACGCGGTCCTCGGCGGCGGAGTTGGTCGTCTTGGGGCTGGCCATCTGCTGCGTCTTCTTGCAGTAGAACGTGTGCTCGAACTTCAGCGGCTCGACGCCGATCTCCTCCGTCTTGAACTCGTCGAAGATCTTCTGCGCATCGTAGGTGCCGTAGAAGTTGCCGACCCCTGCGTGATCGCGACCGACGATGAAGTGGGTGACGCCGTAGTTCTTGCGGATCAGTGCGTGGAGGATCGCCTCGCGCGGGCCGGCGTAGCGCATCGCCAGCGGCATCACCGTCAGCATCGTGCGATCCTTGTTGTAGTACCCGTCGATCAGGACGCGATAGCATTCCATGCGCACGTCGGCGGGGATGTCATCGCTCTTGGTCTCACCGACCAGCGGGTGAATGAGCAGGCCGTCGGTCATCTCCTGGGCGCACTTGGTGAGGTACTCATGGGCCCGGTGGATCGGATTGCGGGTCTGGAAGGCGGAGACCGTCTGCCAGCCGCGCGCCGCAAACGCCTCGCGCGTCTTGGCGGGGGGAAGGCGGTGATCAGCAAACTCGGGGGACGGGTTGGGCGTGATCACGTCGATGTCGCCGCCCAGGCAGATGTCCCCCTGCTTGCGGACAATGGCGACGCCGGGGTGGGCATCGTCCTCGGTCCGGTAGACATTGGGGATTTCCAGCTTCTTGTCGTGGGGGTACTTTTCACGGACGGTCATGAGGCCCAGCAGGTTCCCCTTGTCGTCCTTGAGCGCGAGGCGCTGCCCGTCGTTGATCGAGCGGGCGACCTCGTCGCTGACACACAAAGTGACCGGGATCGGCCAGACGGTGCCGTTGGCGAGCCGGGTGTCCTTGCAGACGGAGGTGAAGTCGGCGCGGCCCATGAACCCCTTGAGGGGCGAGAAGGCGCCGATCGCGATCATCTCCAGATCGCACTGCTCGCGTTGCGATAGCGTAATGGATTTCAGCGAAGCGGCTTCCGTTGCGGCGTTCTTCGCAGCCGCGGGAGAAAGAACCCGGTCGACAAGCGTTCCGCCATGCGGCGCGATCAATGACATCAGGCGCTCCTATCTTTCAAAAAGTGAGGCGATACATTAGCGACTTTTCCGATAGGAACAATCCAAGTGGCCATGAATTCGCGGGTAAAGAAGTCGTTGTCGTTTGTGCTCCGATGGGGCATCGCGGTCGCCGGCATCGCCTGGGTGCTGGAGAACACCTCGTTTCACGACCGGCTGATGATCCTGGACCCGGCGACGCATCGTCCCGAGGAACTGCGCGTCCTGGGGGATGCCAAAGAATCTGACGCCAGCTTCCGGGTGGTCGATCGGCACAGTCACGCCGGCGCTTCGGAACGAACGGTAGCCCGCGACGAGGTCTGGACGCGCCCGGACCGAACCACGGTCATGGTGAATCAGCCGAACGGCTCGGCGCGGAAAATGCGCCTCCTGGCAGTGCACCCCTCGCCCATCTCGGGGCGCGGCCAGACGCCGACGATGCTCTGCGTCGAGGACCCGAATACTCCCCAGGCGGCGCTGCTCGCCCCGGCCGCGGTCGTCGGCGGATACAAGGCCTCGGTTCCGTACCCGCTGGTGGACATCGGGCTCATCCGCCTGGTCCGCTCGGCCAACACGCTCTTCCTGCTGACGGCGTTGCTCGTGCTCCCGATTGCCTACCTGATCACCAGCCTGCGCTGGCACATGCTGATGGAGGCGATGGAGATCCACATCGGCCGTTGGCGCACGTTCGTGCTCAACATGGTCGGCGCGTTCTATAACGCTTTCATGCCGGGAACGACCGGCGGTGATCTGGTCAAAGCGTACTACGCTTCCAAGTACACGACCCATCGCGTCCGCGCCGTACTCTCGGCGATCGTCGATCGGGTGCTGGGGCTGCTCGCGCTGGTCATCCTGGGGGGTGTGATGGCCTGCCTCCAGTTGCACGTCCCGGAATGCCGCCACGTCGCAACCACGAGCGCGCTGGCCCTGGCCGGCACCGCGACCGGGCTGTTCATCTTCTATCATCCGCACCTCCGGCGGATCACCGGCCTGGACTTCGTCCTGAGCCGTCTGCCGCTTCAGCGACATGTGACCCACGCCGTCGAAGCGATGCACTTGTACGGGCGCAAGCCGTCCGTCGCCCTCAAGGCGACGCTGATGACGTTTCCCGTGCACGTGACGACGATCATTTCCGCGTACCTCGCGGGCCGCGCGTTCGGGCTGCCGCTGCCGTTCTGGTACTACTGGGTGATCACGCCGGTTATCGTGCTGGTCGGCGCGATCCCGATCAGCCCGCAGGGAGCGGGCGTCATGGAGTTCTTCGCCATCGAGCTGACCCGCCGTCAGGGCGTGACGATCAGCCAGGCGTTCGCGCTGGCGATGTCGATCCGCGTGGGCGCGATGTTCTGGAACCTGATCGCCGGCGTCTTCGTCCTCCGTGGCGGATACCACGCGCCGGATGCCAAAGAGCAGGAAGAGATGGAAGTGGACGAGGAAGAGTCGGAGGGTTCGGGGTTCGGAGTTCAGCCTGCGACGAGCTCAGTCGAGTCGGGTTCAGGAAAGAGTCCATCCTTGGGTGTGCCGCGGACGGCGCCAATCCTTGGAACCGTACGACGCTCCTGAAGCGAAGCGACTAAACTCTAAACTCCAACCTCTAAACTCTTACCTGAACCCCGAACCCTGACCCCTGAACCCTCCCATGCTTCGCCACGTCGATCGGGTCATTCTGCGGGTTCCGGGTTTGGTCAGCGCGGTGGCTTACTATCGAGATGTGCTGGGCCTCCAGCTCGTGCGCGAAGAGGCGCACGTTGCCAGCTTCAAGCTTGGTGACGGCGCGACCGAACTGGTCCTGCACGATGATGCGGATCTCCCGACCGAAGCGATCTATTACCTCGTGGACGACGTGCGCGATCTGTACACGCGTCGCGCGGCGCTCAAGCTCAAGTTCACGCAGCCGCCCTCACAAGTTTCCCGGGGCTATCGAGCGGCGGTGAAGGACCCGTTTGGCAACGTCATGTTGCTGCTGGACCGCAGCACCGAGCATGCCGCCGGGACAGTCGTCGAAGACGCCAAAACGCCTGGCTCGCTTTTCGCCGGGATGGAACCGCGAACGTCGTCCAAGCCGGATGCGCTCGCGCGCATTTACCAAAGCGTGGGTCGAACGGCGGACGATCTGCCCTACACGCCGCACTTCGAAAACCTGTTCAATCTCTACGCCGCCGAGTTTGGCGCTGATACCAGTCCGAGTCGGGCGGAGGTTTGGCGACACCTGCTGAACCTGCGGAAAGGGGGAAAGCTGCCCAAGCTGGGGGAAGCGCGTTCGCCGGCGCCTGAGGTATCGCCTGACGACCGCTCGCGATTGCGGCAATTGCTCGGCGACGCGATCGGCAAGCGCGACCGCCTGCCCTACACGCCCCGTTTCGACCAGATCGTCGAGGATTTTAACAAGGCTCTGCCCCGTGCCCACTCGCCTCACCTGGTTTGGCGGCTGGTGGCAACGCTGGCGAAGTGATTCGCTCTCTGCCAGTCAACCCCTCGTCTTGCGGGCAAGGCGGCGACGCATTGAAGCGTTCAACAAGAATAAGTTGAAGATGGGGGCGAATAAAAAGCTAAACTGGAAAGCGGTCTGCGTCTGCGTTCACTTCACGGCTGCTGGTTTTTTTGATTTCTTGGACGACCCTTGAGTCAGCCCTTCGATCTGAAGTATCCACTGGTATCGGGGTTGATGAGCGTCTGGATGGTCCGGCCTGAACGCAATTGCAGGTGGGATTTGACCGTGTTCCGCCAACTGCTGCACCAGATATCCAATGACATACCTTCGCGCCGTCCGAAGCGCTAGATCGTCATTCGTTTCCAAATCATCCAGCGCTGATTCGATAATCGTCCAAGCCGGATGATCCATCAATGTCCGGTACGGGAAATCCGCGCCTATTTCGGACGTTTGTTCTTGTTCTTCGGTCCCTCTGGCCATATCTGTCTTATTCAAATCGAATTCGCTGTTCGCATTATACCGTACATCTGTAGCTGTCGCTGCATTGACATCGCCTTCAGCAAACTCGGCGAAAGATGTCGGCGAAATATGTCGTTTGTCGCATCCACGGCAAACCGATATCCTGTACGGTTGCCCAGCCTTAAGAGGAGAGTCATGGCCATCAGCGACACGATTAAGAAGGGTTTGATCCGAGCCCCGCACCGGAGCTTGCTCCGAGCGACGGGTGTCATTCAGAGCGAGAAGGATTTTGCCAAGCCGTTCATCGCGGTCTGCAACTCGTTCGTGCAGATCATCCCCGGCCACGCTCACCTGGACGTCGTCGGGCGCAAGGCGCGCGAGGCGGTGCGCGCGGCCGGCGGGATCCCCTTCGAGTTCAACACGATCGGCGTCGACGACGGCATCGCCATGGGCCACGTCGGGATGAAGTATTCCCTCCCGAGCCGTGAGCTTATCGCCGACTGCGTGGAGACGATGCTCCGCGCCCACTGCTTCGACGGCGTCGTCTGTATCCCCAACTGCGACAAGATTGTGCCCGGCATGATGATGGGGGCGGCGCGGGCCAACATCCCCGCCGTCTTCGTCTCCGGCGGTCCGATGAAGGCGGGCGTGACGCCTTCGACCGGACAGAAGATCGACCTGATCTCCGTCTTCGAAGGTGTCGGCAAGGTGTCGGCGGGGACGATGAAGGAGAGCGAGCTGACGGAGATCGAACAGCACGCCTGCCCGACCTGCGGCTCCTGCTCCGGCATGTTCACCGCCAACTCGATGAACTGCCTCTGCGAGGCGCTCGGACTGGCGCTGCCTGGGAACGGCTCCATCCTCGCTACCGATCCACGCCGCGATGCCTTGTTCCTGGCGGCCGGCAACGCGATCGTGAACCTCGTCGAGAAGAACATCCGCCCGCGCGACATCCTGACCCCGCGTTCGTTCGAGAACGCGTTCGCACTCGATATGGCAATGGGCGGCTCGACAAACACGGTGCTCCACACGCTGGCGGTTGCCATTGAGGCGGGCTGTCCGTTCGACCTCAAGACGCTCAATGAGGTCGCCGAACGCGTGCCGCACGTCTGCAAGGTCTCACCCGCCGGCAAGTATCACATGGAAGACGTGGACCGGGCAGGCGGCATCAGCGCGATCCTCAAGACGATCGCGAAGAAGCCGGGCACGCTTCACCTGGACTGCATCACCGTGACCGGCCGTACGCTCGGGGAGAACATCGGTGACGCGGTCGTGAAGGATGACGATGTGATCCGCAGCGTGGAGAACGCCTACAGCCAGAAGGGGGGACTGGCGGTGCTCTTCGGCAACCTCGCCCCCAACGGCTCGGTCGTGAAGACGGGCGGCGTCGCGCCGCGGATGATGAACCACCGCGGCCCGGCGGTCATCTTCCACAGCGAGGAAGATGCCGCGAAGGGGATCCTCGCCGGCATGGTCAAGGCGGGGGACGTGGTCGTGATTCGCTACGAAGGCCCGCGCGGCGGCCCGGGCATGCAGGAGATGCTCGCCCCGACGGCCAACATCATGGGTCGCGGATTGGGCGAGAGCGTCGCCCTGATCACCGATGGCCGCTTCAGCGGCGGGACGCGCGGCGCGTGCATCGGCCACGTCAGCCCCGAGGCCGCGGCGGGCGGTCCCATCGGGCTCGTCGAGCCGGGTGACATCATCGTGGTTGATATCCCCAACCGACGGATTGACCTGGAGGTGCCCGAGGCGGAAATGGCGAGGCGACGGGCCGCCTGGAAGCCACATCCGCCCAAGGTGGATTACGGCTACCTTGCCCGCTACGCCGCCCAGGTCACCAGCGCCGACACCGGCGCGGTACTGCGGCAACCATCGCTCTGACGATAATGCACAGTACGAATAGAGGGGCGTCGAAGCGGGCACCTTGTGCGCTTGCCGGCCGCCACACGCGCGGCGCAGGGTGTGACGCTTGATTGTGGCGAACTTCGTTCTTCCCTTCCCCTCTCCCGGCATACCGGGAGAGGGGGAAATGGCCGCCACAAATAAGCGTCAAACCCCGCGGCGCATGGCGCACGATCTGAATTGATTCCTTCAACTGAGAATAACGCATGGGATGGGTTCACACAGTCCTCGACTATTTTCTGCACCTCGACCGCCATCTCGAACAGGCGGCCAACAGCATGGGGTCGAGCCTCTACCTCCTGTTATTCGGTATCGTGTTTTGTGAAACGGGCCTGGTGGTGACGCCGTTCCTGCCGGGCGACTCGCTCCTCTTCGCGCTGGGTGCGCTGGCGGCGAGGGCGGACAGCTCGATCAAGCTGCCGCTTGTGGCGGTGGTGCTGTGCCTCGCGGCCAACTGCGGGGACGTGGTGAACTACCTGATCGGCTATCGCCTGGGGCCCAAGGTCTTCAGCCGGGAAGACTCCTGGCTCTTGAGCAAACGGCATCTGATCGAAGCACAGGCGTTTTACGACCGTCACGGACGGATGACGATCATCCTCGCCCGCTTCGTGCCGATCATCCGCACGTTCGCCCCGTTCGTCGCAGGGATCGGCCGGATGAACTTCCTGCGCTTCGCCCTCTTCAGCGTGAGCGGCGGTATCCTGTGGGTCGTCTCGCTGCTGCTGGCGGGATATTACTTCGGCGGGATCCCGGCGGTCCGAAATCATTTCGAGCTGGTCGTCCTGGCGATCGTCATCATCTCGGTGCTGCCGGCGGCCTTCCATTTTCTGCGAGCGCGCAAACCCATCGCCGGAAAACCGGAGGCGGTCGAGCCCCGAAAATAGCTCGCGTGTCTTACGGCTGGAGGTTGGGCGGGTAGGGCGGGAAACCAAGCCACGCCTGGAGCTGGCGCAGATCGTTGTTGCCCGGCTGGTAGGCGAAGTTCCCGGGAATATTCTTCGTCCGCGGATCACCCCATACCCAGACCTGGGCGTGGCCATCGGCGAACGAGATCATCCCGGCGTCATCGTGCCAGGGCGCGGGATAATCGATCCAGTCATCGGCCGGATACAGGTCGGTGACGAAGCTCCCCAGGTTGTAACCGCGCACGTCCAGCTCTTCGAGGAACACGTAGGTCGAAGTGGGGTGGCGGATGTCAGTGATCTTCTTCGCCTGCTGGCCCTGCCCCTGGTACCAGGCGCCGTTGAGGAAGTCATTCATCGAATACGTTCGCCAGTAATTCACGCGATCGTTGGGGCAGAGGTAGATGTCGGTGTTGTTGACATACGCGTAGAGCGCGCCGGTGACGAGCGAGTCGCGGCTGTTGCCGCCGTTGACCCACGTCGCGTCGCTGCTCGTGCCCGATGAAACCAGCAGGCCCTTGTGCTCGTCGGCGTACATGATCCAGCCTTCGGTAAGCTGCCGCAGGTTGGAGAGGCAGACGGTGCGCCGTGCCGCCTGACGCGCCCGTGTCAGCGCGGGCATGAGCAGGGCGATCAGCGTGGCGATGATCCCGATCACGACCAGTAATTCGACGAGGGTGAAACCGCGACGTTTTTTCACTGGATTCCCGATGCGACCGAACCGTGTCTAGAGGACTTCCTCGACGACCCAAATATAGCACCGCAAGCGAGTATCGGCTACGGCCGTCTGATTATTTACTTCCCAGGCCCCCTGCAAGCTGAAAATCGGGGGATGGGAACGTGCCAGCGTACGCGAGGCTACCAGTAAAGTGGTACTCGGTCAGCAAATCCGCTCCAAGCCGTCGCGCACCGCTTGCCTGGAAGGCCGCTGGAATGTCGACGGCCCCCGGCGCTGTCACATCCCCGACTGCCATCGGCGACGAGATGACCCAAAGGCGATCGACAAGTTCCTCCCGCAAAAACGATGCATGTACCTGCGGACCCCCTTCGACAAGCAGGTGAGTCGCCCCTTCCCCGACAGCCAGGGATTCCATGGCTCCCTTCAGCGAGGGTCGGCCGTTGACATCGGGGTCCAGCGTCATGATCTCCACTCCACGACAT
The DNA here is from genome assembly GCA_038240605.1 of Tepidisphaerales bacterium. Classification (GTDB taxonomy): domain Bacteria; phylum Planctomycetota; class Phycisphaerae; order Tepidisphaerales; family Tepidisphaeraceae; genus JBBSDP01. Next base: position 52,140 of record JBBSDP010000035.1, read on the forward strand.
CGAAGCGCCTCGATCCGCCGGGCGATGGCCGGATCGTCCACCGAGGTCCGCGCGACCGCAACGCTCAGCGGGAACTCGTTGGCGGACTGAACCAGCCGCGACTCGAGCGGGATGCGGGCGTGCGTGTCGAGCACAATGCGGCGCAGGACTCGCCGAGCAGTTGTGTGTTCCCCGCGCGCCGTCAGGAGGGGATCGTCTTCCAGGACGGTCCCGATGCCGACCAGGATCGCGTCGCAACGGCCACGCAGCGCATGAACGACGGACGTCGGCCGATCGCCGCTGATCCGTATCGGCCGACCGCCGGGGCCGGCGACCTTTCGATCTGCCGACTCGGCCCACTTGAGCGTCACATAAGGCCGACGCTGTTGCAGGCGCGTGAAGAACGGCGCGTTGAGCTGCTTCGATTCCAGCTCACAGACACCGACCTGGACTTCAATTCCCGCCTCGCGAAGCTGCGCGGCGCCGCGGCCAGCGACTTGGGGGTTGGGATCCAGGCAACCGATCACCACCCGCCGCACACCAGCCTTCACCAGCCGCGGCACGCAGGGCGGCGTCTTCTTATTCGTATGACAGCACGGCTCGAGGTTGACGAAGACCTCGGCCCCAACCGGAGGTTCCGCGCCAGCGCTCAGCGCTTCCGCCTCGGCGTGCGGGCCGCCGAAGATGCGATGAAACCCTTCGCCGACAATCCGGCCTTCCTTGACGACGACGCAGCCGACCAGCGGATTCGGCTCGACGCCGCCGCGGCCCTGAGCGGCAAGGTCCAGGGCGCGTCGCATCAACCGGATATCGGTTTTGAGGTGCATCGCGGCCGAACATTGTAGGGTTGAGCGGGCCGCAGTAGATTCGCTTTACCTACGTGCTGGATTGCGGCGGGGCGACGGCGCGCGGATCGCGGGCGGCGATGAAATAGCTATAGACGACCAGCAGGAACACGCCTACGCACAGCAGTGAGTCGGCGACGTTGAAAATCCAGGGGAACAACTCATGGCCAGCGATCGTGCGACCGGGCAATGCGTAGATCATGTCGCGCACGTAGCCGAACTCAATGCGGTCGTAGAGGTTGCCGATCACTCCGGCCATCAGCATGCCCAGGATGACCTGGTACAGACGCTGTCGCCCGCTGACGAGGAACAGGTAGATGATGAACAGGATTGCCGCGATCGAGACGCCGATGAACAGGAATCGCATCCCGCCGCCGATACCGAACACCGCGCCGCGGTTCTCCGTGATCTGAAAATGAAGCCAGCCGGGAATGAAGCGGTAGGGGCCGTTGTTGAGCCGGTCGAACGCCACCACCTTCGTCCACAGGTCCAGGCTGACCCCGAGCAGGCACGGAAGCAGGAAACGCGCCAGCGCAGCGGGGTTTCGGAAGTTATCGGCGAGCGAAGGCGGCATCCTCGGCGCGGGAACTAAAAGCCCCGGCGTCCTTCCAGTTTGCGGGCGTACTCGATCGAGAAACGCGACCAGGGCTGGGCCTCGAGACGCGGCCGGCCGATCGGCTTGCCCGTTCCTTCGCAGATGCCGAAGGTGCCGTTTTGGATCTTTGCCAGTGCCGAGTTGATCTCCCGCAGCAGGTTGCGGTCCTTCTCGACGAGGCCGAGGGTGAACTCCTGCTCGTAGTTGTCGGTCCCCATGTCCGCCAAGTGGATCGGCAGGGTGGAGAGGTTCGTTGCCCCGCTGGACCGAAGCGCCTCGCGCTCCATCTGGCTCATGTCGCCGACCAACTCGCGGCGTTTGGCCAGGAGCAGGTCGCGGAAATTTTCCAGGTCGCGCGAATTAAATCCCGCCTGGTTCTTCCGCGGCTTGCCGTCGGTTGGGACGGCTTCGGGGATCGGCGCATGGTGGATCGCACGATCGTCCGTGAACGAGCGAAACCGTTCACTGCCGATGGCTCGCACCGCTTTGGCAGGGATCAGATCCTTGCGATTCTTGCCGTTCTTACCGTTCTTGGAGCCAGCTTCCGGCTTCGACGCCTTGACCACTACAGGCGGCGGCGGGGCCACTTTTGGTGCGGACTTGACTGGTTTTGCCGGCGGGGCAGGCTTCACGGGACTGACCGTTTTGGCCTTCGCGCGCAGAGGAGCTTTCGGCGGCGGCGCCGTCTTACTCGAAGGCGTCTTGCCGGCAGCAGACTTGGCGGGAGTGGCCTTCGCTGGACTGGTCTTCGCTGGAGCGGCCTTGGCGGTAGCGGGCGCTGCCTTCTTGATAGCGGCGGGCTTTTTCGCGGGTGCTTTTGCCACTGTTGGGCCTGGCTCCTTTCTGCGTTTGGATAAGGCTCGCGGCCCCACGGGTGAGCCGGCCGGCCTGGGCTGAAAAGGGAGGCAACTATAATGCGGCTATCATATTCCGGTCAAGCGCCCGGTTGACAGCCGCCCCGCCCCGATTACATTCCCCGCCTCCAGCCTCTCGCGGCCTCACCGGAGCCCATTTTCCTATGAAAATCAGCTTGGAATGGCTTTCAGAATTCCTCCCCGGTGCCCCAATCGAGGCCGAAGCGGCCGCCGAGGCCCTCACGCAAGGGGGATTGCCCGTCGAATCCATCGAGCGCCGCGCTGATAATGCCATTCTGGATGTGGAGGTCACCAGCAATCGTGCCGATTGTCTGTCCCACCGCGGCATCGCCCGGGAACTGGCGTCGTTGCTCGGACGGGAGTTCCAGGACGTTACGCCAAAGGTCGTCGAGTCACGGACGCCGGCATCGGAAGCCATCTCGGTCGCGATCGAGGCTCCGGATCTGTGTCCGCATTACACTGCCCGCATTTTGCGAAACCTGCGCGTACGGCCGAGCCCGGACCGCCTTGTCCGCCGGGTCGAGACAATGGGCTCGGAGGCGAAGCCCGTCCGCGCGATCAACAACGTCGTGGACGTGACGAATTACGTCCTCTTCGAGCTGGGCCAGCCGCTCCACGCCTTCGACCTCGACAAGCTGGAAGGGGGCAAGATCATCGTCCGGCGTGCGCGTGCCGGTGAGACACTGGTCACGCTCGACGAAAGGGAACGGGCCCTCTCTCCTGACATGCTGGTCATCGCCGATGCACGACGGCCCGTCGCCCTGGCTGGGGTGATGGGGGGCCGCGAGACCGAGGTCACCCAGAAGACGCGCAACATCCTGCTCGAGTCGGCGCGATTCGACCCGCTCTCGGTGCGAAAGACCGCCCGCGCCCTCGCGATGGGAAGCGACAGCTCGTACCGCTTCGAGCGCGGCATCGATCCGGCCCTGCCGGTGTTCGCCGGCCTCCGCGCCGCGGAATTGCTTCTGGAAACGGCAGGTGGCGAACTGCTCCGCGATATGGTGGCCGCGGGCGCGGCGGAAATCCCCAGCAAGCCGCTCTGCCTTCGCTTCTCGAAGCTCGACGCGGTGCTCGGCGTGGCGTTGCCGCCAGAGAAGGTCGTGGAGGTGCTCGGGCGCTTGAGGCTCGCTCCACAGGTGCGCGGGGATCGGGTTGATGTGACGGTGCCGAGCGACCGGCTCGACCTGAACATTGAAGCGGAC
>JBBSDP010000036.1:0-55194 GCA_038240605.1 Tepidisphaerales bacterium
ATCTGCCTTGGCGGGGTCAGGAACGCGGTTTTTTGCCAAAGGTCTGCACTACAAATTCGATTCATTTCTGAAGGGCAGGCAATGGTGCCTGTTCCGCCAACTCGGCTTGCCTGATCCGTGGCGGCGGTTGACGGGGAAGCGGAAGGTTGGAAGACAACGGACGGAATCACTGTATAATTTAACACGACGTCTTTTGACCGATCCGTGACCTGATGATCTTCTACGACCGGCCATTTCGGGTGGGGGACCGAGTTGTGTTCAGCATGACCAAGTGGAGTATGCATCCGGGCCGACGGGCGCGGGACGTGCGTCCTGAAGTTTACGGCGATGGGTACCACTATCACGTTGAAAAATTCTGGACCGTCCGGGACGTGGGTAGTGGAGATCTCGTTGTTGTTACGCGGCGCGGCAAACTTCGAACTGTTCGTCCCAACGATCCAAGGCTCCGTCTGGCGTCGCTCTGGGAAAGATTACTGCACGGCCGCCGCTTCCCCTCGCAGGAAACACCATCGCAGATGAGTATCACCTCCCATTAGCTGATTCGTCCCCCATCCGATCTCATCTTTAACGTAAGGGTGGTGGCGCTGATTGAATTATCGGCACCGGACCTTGGCCGTAAATCGGAGCATTTTGGCCGAAAAATGGGACCGCCGCTCTGGGATTATGCGCTATTATGGGATAACGATCCTTTCCCGACGGCGGATGCAGATGTCATCGTATTCAAACAAATCTCGCGCCAGCCACATTCGCGGCTTCACGCTTGTCGAGCTGCTCGTGGTCGTGGGGATCATTGCCCTGCTGATCGCGATGTTGATGCCGGCCCTGAGCCGGGCGCGGGAGATGTCCAAGCGGACGGTGTGCGCCAGCAACCTGCACCAGCTGGGCATCGGACTGATCATGTACGCCAACGAGAACCGCCAGCAGCTTCCCCTTCAGACGCGGGACGGGATCAACATCCTCCCCCTCGTGGCCTGGCTGGGCCCGTCGCATCGCGGCACCGCCACGCCACCCAATCTCGGCAACGGCAACCCTTACGACGTTTCGGGCTACTACAACTTCGAAATGATCGATGCCTACATCGGCCAGATCCAGTGGGGAACCCGCACGATCGGCGGCGTGTGGCGCTGCCCGAATGACGATGCCGCCAATTACGATCAGAACTGGCTCGCGACGGAATGGACGTGGGGCCGACAGCCGTTCGGCTACTCCTATTTCGGCCGGTTCGATGAGTGGCAGCTGAAGGATCCTGGCAACCTGTACGCAAATTTCTACAGCGACCTGACCATGAAGACGCCTGAAGCCGGGCGGCTGCTCATGGCCGATACGCTCTTCTACTGGCACGTCACCAATGGATGGGCTTACAACCATGGCCGACCGCGCGGCTTCGCCTACTCCTACGGACCGACCGATCCGTACGGGATGGAGGGAAGCAACGAACTGTTCGGCGATGGCAGCGTGAGCTGGAGAGCCGCGAGCCGGACCGAGCTGACCGAAATATTCAACAAGACGAACAAGTCCGGCCGCGTCAGCGCCGGCATCGACCTTACGTTCTACTTGCGATAATCCCGCCAACCGATGCCACAATTCCGCGCCGCGCCCATCGTCTTCGTTATCGCGATTTTGATGGTCTTCGGCCTCCGCTCGTGCCGGTCGCTCGGTGCCGCCGAAACGCCGGCATCGTTGATCAGCCTTGATGGTGAATGGCGCATCGCGGTTGATCCGCAGAACGTGGGGCGGGAGCAACAGTGGTTCGCGAATCCATCGCCGCCCACGGCGAAGGTCACGCGCGTCCCCTGGATCATCCAGGATGCCTTTCCCGCCTATCACGGCGTCGCCTGGTACTGGCGCGACTTCGATGCCCCGGTCCCATTCCACAAGACGGAGCGGATCCTGCTTCGATTCTGGGCGGTCGATTATCTCGGCGACGTCTGGCTGAACGGGGTGCGCGTCGGCGGGCACGAAGGGGGCGAGACGCCGTTCGTCCTGGACGTGACCGACGCGGTTCACCCCGGCGCGGCTAACCACCTGGTCGTGCGCGTCCTCAACCCCGCCAACACTCCGATCGATGGCGTCGTCCTGAACCAGACCCCGCATCAGGCAAGGATCTATCCTTACTCGGCGGGCTCCGCTTACGACCACGGCGGGATCACCGGATCGGTCGAGGTCCTCTCCGTACCCGCGGTGCGGATCGAGGACCTGTTCGCGCAGCCGGACCCCGCGACCGGCGTCATTCACGTTCGCGCCAACGTCCGCAACGCCGGTGCATCGCCCGCGCGCATGCGGGTGTCGCTCTCGGTCGCGCCGGCGGCGGGCGGGGAACGAATCGCGATCGAACAAGTGGACCTCGATGCCGCGCCCGGCGACACGCTGTCCGAGACGGACATCAAGCTCGCCTCGCCGCACCTGTGGGACCTGAACGATCCGTACATGTACCGCCTGATGGCGTACCTTCGACCGCAGGCGCGCTCGGGCGAAGAACATGAAGACGATGACGAGCGATCGGTGCGATGCGGCTTCCGCGACTTCCGCATCAACGATGGCTACTTTTGCCTGAACGGCCGGCGGATCTTTCTCCGCTCGACGCACACATGCAATCACTTCCCCGTCGGCCTCAAGCTCCCACCCGACCCGGACATGGCACGCCGGGACCTCATCGACCTCAAGGCGATGGGGTTCAACATGGTCCGCTTCATTTGGGGCGGCGCGGAGCGGTATCAGCTCGACCTGTGCGACGAGATAGGGCTGCTCGTGTACGAGGAGCACTTCGGCTCGTCGCAGATCGACGACACGCCCAGGATGGCCGAACGGTTTGATCGTTCAATCTCGGAGCTGATCCGGCGCGATCGCAACCACCCGAGCATTGTCATCTGGGGATTGCTGAATGAGTTGTCCAACACCCCGCATTTCCGGCACGTGACGACGGTGCTGCCGCTCGTCCGCGCGATCGATTCGCAACGGCTCGTCTTCCTCAACGCTGGCCGGTTTGACGGGCAGCAGGGCGGCAGCAGCGATCCCTTCTCGGGTTTGGAGCTGTGGCATGGGCCGGTGGGGCGCGAGCCGTGGATCGTTCGTAACCCGCGCGACGCCGTGGTCGATTCGCCATTCCAGTTGAAGTGGCCGGCGGGGGCGGTCGTGCTGCACCCGGGCCAGAATGGCGAGTACAGCACGGCGCGGTGGACCTGCCCGCCCCAGGCCAGCGGAACGTACCGCATTAAGGCGATCTTCACCGGACTGGCGGACGCCACGACCGACGTGCACGTCCTGCACAACGGCAAGTCCGTCTTCGACTCAGCATTGAACCTGCGCGGGCTTCCCAACGAACAGTCGTTTGCCGGCGAGGTCGCGGTCGCGCCGAAGGACGCGATCGACCTGGTCGTCGGCTGGGGCAACGAGAGCTACGGCAGCGATAGTACGCGCCTCGCCGCCACACTCTCGAACGACGCGCGGACGTTTGATTTGGCCAGGGATTATTACGCCGTGAAGAATGATGCAAGTCCCTGGTCGTACGGCTGGCTAAAGCCGGGGCAGACGCCCGACGCCGCCACTTTCACGCGTTTCGCCGAAGCCGGCATGGGGCTGATCGGCAGCGTTTCCAACCCGGGGGCGATGCAGTGGCAGAACCTGCTCTCTGACCAGCACATCTACCCGCGCGTCCCACATACGGCCGACATCATCCAGTCACTCCGCAAAGCGAGCGGCGGGGACATCCCACTGTTCGTCTCGGAATACGGGATCGGCAGTGCGATGGATCTGTGGAGGACGACCCGGCACTTTGAACGACTGGGAAAGACCGACGTGGAAGACGCGCGCTTCTACCGCGACCGCCTCGAGCATTATCTCGCCGACTATCGCGCCTGGAAGCTGGCCGACACTTTCGCCCGGCCGGAGGACTTCTTCATCGACAGTCAGCGGAAGATGGCCGGTCAGCGGTCGCTGGGGCTGAGCGCGCTGCGCTCCAACCCTAACGTCATCGGCTACAGCCTCACCGGCATGAACGATCACGTGAGCTGCGGCGAAGGGCTCACGACGACGTTCCGCGAGCTGAAGCCGGGAACCGTCGATGCGATGTTCGAGGGATGGGCGCCGTTGAAATGGTGTCTCTTCGCCGAGCCGGCGAACGTCTACCGAGGCGCCACGGTCACGCTCGATGCCGTCCTCGCCAACGAGGACGCAATGCGGCCGGGCGAATACCCCGCGCGGATCCAGGTGATCGCGCCGGATGGCGCGTCGGTATTCGACCGTGAGGTGAAGGTGACCGTCGCTGCTCCCGCGGGAAACGGGCATCAACCGCCGATGGCGATCCCCGTGCTGCGCGTCGGCGTTCCGGTAAACGGGCCGGCGGGCAAATATCGCCTGCTGGCGACGCTCCTGTCCGGCGGCGCAGCAACCGGGGGCGAGACCTGCTTCTACGTGGACGATCCGGCCACCATGCCGGAGGTGAAGGGAGAAGTGACGCTGTACGGCACCGACGAGTTGCTCGTGAAATGGCTCGCCGCTCACCATGTTCACACCCGACCGTTCCGCGCTCAGGAGCAAACTGCGCGCGAGGTGATCCTGGTCGGCTTTGCCGCTGGCGCGAGCTTTCCCTTCGCGGACCTGGCGCGCCACGTGGCCCGCGGGTCCACCGTCGTATTTCTCGAACCGGGCGTATTCGATAACGGTAAGGCGGCCGCCGGCTTCCTCCCACTCGAACACAAGGGCGTGCTCACCCCGATCACCGGCTGGCTCTACCTCAAGGACGAATGGTCGAAGAACCACCCGATCTTCGCGGGACTCCCGTCCGGCGGGTTGATGGATTACACGTTCTACCGCGAGCTCATCCCCGACCTGGTCTTCAGCGGTCAGGATACCCCGGCCGAGGCGGTCGCGGGCGCCATCAAGGCATCGCAGGACTACTCATCGGGGCTGATGGTATCGGTCTATAAGCTGGGTTCGGGCCGAATCGTGCTGAACACCCTGCGGATCCGGGAGAACCTGGGGAGCCATCCCCCGGCCGAGCGGCTCTTGCGAAACATGCTCAACGAAGCGGCCCGCGATGCCGGCCAACCTCTGACCGATCTCCCGCGGGGCTTTGACGCATGGCTCTCCGCGGTCGGTTACGCCGCCGCAAATGCCCACTGATCGCCCCAGCATCCCACCCATCTTCACCATTTCAACTCGATTCTATCGGACGCATTGAAGTCCTTGTTGAAACCGCGGCCGCTTTTGCGCGTTGCGTCTCTGGTTTTGAGAAAATCCAGGCTCGTCAGCGCCGTCTGCACGGGGAACCATCATGATAGAACATCGCCCGCGCACACATCGGAACGCCTTTGCCCAAAATCGAATCGCCCGAGCGTTCGGAATCGAGTGCCTCGAATCGCGCACCCTCTTCACGGCAACGCTCAACATCGGCGCGGGCAACGTGCTGAGCTACGTCGAAGGAACGGTGGGCACCAGCAACAGCCTGACCCTCTCGGTCGACAGCGCCAACGTCGTTCACGTCAGCGACAGCGGCAGCTCGATCGTCATCGGCACGGCGGCGGCGAACGCCGGCTGGGTCAATAACGCCGGCGCAATCACCGGTCCGGGCGCCAGCATCAGTTCAATCACGATCGATACCACCGACGGCTTCGACATGGTGCAGATCGTGTCCACCCATGTCCCCGTCACCGTGAGCCCGACGCAGGGCAGTTCGCAGCTCGTGCAGCTCGGCGGCGATCCGACAGTGGGGGCCCAGGGCATCACCGCGATGGTCCAGGTCGCCAACACCAGCGGCAGCACGACGCTCAGCGTCGACGATCACGTCGAGACCGCGCATCAGACGATCTCGATCGGCGCATCCGTCGTAAGCGGACTCACCGCGGCGCCGTTCACGTACGGGCCCGGCGTCACCACGCTCTCACTGAGCCCCGGCGGCGGCGGAGCGACGACGACGATCGATGGCACCGCCCCCAACGCCAACACCTTCTATTCGACGGCGGGCAACGACACGATCGCCGTGCACGCGGTCGGCGCGGGCGGCCATCTCTCGATTTCCGAATCGACGCCGGGCGACGTGAACACCGTCAATCTCGGCGCGGCCGGCTCGGTTCAGGGAATCCTCAGCCCGATCACGCTCAGCAACGTGAATGGCGCGATCGACCTGAACATCGACGACAGCGCTGATACGGCGCCCGTGACCGCGACCGTCGGCGCCGACACATTGCTCGGATCGATTACAGGCCTCGGTCCCGGCGCAGTCACCTTCAACCCCGCGCAGCTCGCCAGCCTTACGATCGATGCTGGCAACGGCGGCAACGCGTTCACGTTTAACCGTGTTTTGGGGCCAGTTGGCGGATCGACGATCAGGCTGAACGCCGGCGGCGGGAACAACAACATCACGGTGCTGGCGAATCCGGTCGCCGGCGTGCTGGACATCAATGGGGAGGGGGGCGCGGATCACGTCACGCTCCGCGCCGTCGACCCGGCCGCCATCAACGGCATCGTGAACCTCGCCAATCCTGGCGGGTCGGATGTGCTCGTGCTCGACGCATCGGTTGCCACCACGCCGCTCAACGCTTCCTTCACCGATCAATCGGCCACGGGCCTCGTGTCCGCGACGGTGAATTATGCGAACGTTACGGACGTCACCGTCGTCGGCGGACAGGCCGCGGATATCTTCGATGTCGTCCCCAGCGCGAGCGCCGCTTTTCATTTTGACGGCGGCCCCTCGACCGCCGCGCCAGCCGATACCCTCCACCTCGACCTCACTGGCGTCGCCGGTCCCGTCATGACGGTGGCGAGCGCGAGCAATGGGGAGCAGGGGGACTACACGTTCACGAACCGGATGCCGATCGCCTTCACGCGCGTCGGGGCGGTTACCCCGGGACTCGGGAACATCTTCGGGCGCGCATTCAGCGCCCAGACCGGGCAGGTCCTTCCCGGCGTAACGGTCTTCCTCGACGCGAACGCCAACAATACGCTCGACGCCGGCGAGACACAGACCGTGACCGATGCATCGGGCAACTATCACTTTGCCATGGTGCCGGCGGGAACGGTGCGCGTGGCGTTGGCCGCTCCCGGCCTCGTCGTGACGACGCCCGCCGCCGGCTTCGCCTCGGTCAGCCTGGCCGCGGGCGCGAGCGCGAACGGCGTGGATCTGGGCGCCGTCGCGGCGCCGCAGGCGGGGGCTGCGGACCTGTCCGGCTCCTTCCTGACCGCTCCGCCCGCCAGCCAGATTGGCGGCACGACGCTGAAGACGAAGCTGCGCATCACCAACTCCGGCGCGGCATTGAGCGGGAGTTTGGTATCGGCCTCGGTCTTCGCGTCGCCGAATGCGCGGTTGGATCCATCGGCGACGCCGATCGCGACGATCGCGATCGGCAAACTGACGCTGCGGCATGGGGGATCGAAGATCGTGTCGCTCGCGCTGCCGCTTCCGGCAGGCCTGGCCGCGGGAAGCTACTTCCTCGTCGCCTCGCTCGACGCCGCCAACACGATCGCCGAGAGCAACAAGGCGAACAACGTTGCGGTCAGCGGCAAGGCCGTCGGCATCGCTCCGCCATTCGTCGACCTATCGGGCACGCTTGGTCCCCGGCTTCCCAGGGCAGTTGCGGCCAGGCCGGTGTCGGTTCTGGTGAAGTTGAATAACGTCGGCAACTCACCGGCCGTTGGCGCGATCAGCGTCAGCTTGTTCGCATCGACCGATCAGACGTTCGACGCCGGCGACGTGCCGCTGACGAAGATCCCGGGGCAGAAGATCAACCTGAAGCCGGGCAAGTCCCGGTCGCTGTCAGTGCGGTTCGCGAGGCCAGCCGGCCTGGCCGCGGGCAACTACTTCCTGATCGCAGTGGTGAATTCGGACCAGACGCTGACGGAGAAGACAGCCGCAAACAATGCGGCGGTCGGCGCGACGGCGGTCGCGTTCGTTTGACGATTGCTGGAAATGGTCGATGCGTTAAATGCCGTCGATCAGGCGGGCGGCCATGATCGGGTTGCGGGAATCGGACCATTAAGGCTGTTCCTCTATTTTTCATCGAGCGTCAGCGCGTAGTGCGAAACGACCCGGGCGGGGGCGTTCTTCTCTCTCACGGCGGATTCGTTGCCGGTCCTGGCTGTTTGCTGGCGCAGAATTTCAAAGGCGCGATCCCAGCAACGGTTGGCGCCGTCCTTATCTCCCTCGGCCTCGCGGGCGTTGCCGAGGCGGTTGAGGCAGTCGGCGAGCCAGCGCGGGTTGCGGACGCCGGAATCGGCGATAAAGAGCGCCTGCTTGTAGCATTCGCGGGCGCGCGTGAAATCGCGGAGGCCCATCAACACGTCGCCCAGGTGGCGCAAGTCGTGCATGAGGTCAGGGTGGCTGTTGCCGTAGCACTCGCGGTCGATCGAAACGGCCCGCTCGAGTAGCGGCAGGGCCCCGGCGGCATCACCCTGTTTGAGGCGGGCGGTGCCGAGGTTCACGAGGATGCGCGCCACGCTGGGGTGCCGCGCGCCGCACGCTTCTTCGGCGATCGCCAGCGCGCGGTTGAAGTGCTCCACGCCCTGCGCCACGTGTCCCTCGCCGCGCAGCTTCACGTAGCCGAGGTTGTTCTCCACGCTGGCGGTCTTGAAGTGCCCGCCCCCGTAGTGATTCTCGTAAACGCTCAGCGCCTGCTCGAATTGCCGGCGCGCGTCGAGCACTTCGCCGGCGGCGTGGAGGCAGCGGCCGTAGTTGTTCGCCACCGCCGCCACGTGCGGGTCCGCCGATCCATACGTCGCGCGGTCAATTGCCAGGGCCGTCTCGAAATGTTCGCGGGCCTCGTTGAGCTGGCCGAGGCGCGTTAGCGTGCGACCGAGATTGTTCGCGACCGCGGCCACGCACGGGTGATCCGGCCCATGCACCAGGCGCTGAAGGGCCAGCGCCCGCTCGAAGAGCGGCCGCGCCTGCGCGAACTGCGCGAGCTTCAGCAGGAACTGGCCGGCGTCGTCGAGCAGCCGGGCCGTGGCCGCCGACTCGACTTCGTTGGCCTCCGCCACCGCGGTGGCCGCCAACACGTGCGGCAGCACCGGCGTGCAGCGATGCCAGGTATGTGAATCGTCGCCGTCAAACTCGAAGGCGCTGGCGGCGAGGCGCAGCGCTGCCGTCACCCACGTCTGGCGCTGCTGCGCCGTGAGCCGGTCGCGGGAGAGTTCGGCGACGAGTCGGTGCAGCGAGAGCGCCTGGCCGTTGAAGCGCACGACGTTATAGCGCGAGAGCAGTCCGGCCGCCGCTTCCAGCGCGGAGGGATCGGAGAGGGTCGGCGCGAGCGTCTCGGGGACGAATGGTCCGCCGCACGCGAGCAATCCCAATGGGATTTCATCGGGCGCCAGAAATGCGCAGAGGTTGAGCAGGTCGGCCGCATGCGGCGAGCTGGCGCGCACCTGCCGGAGCGAAAGCTCATAACTGAGGACGACCGAGTCGGGATAGTCGCCGGGCATGCGATGCGCGCTGAGGAACTGCGCCCATTGCGCTTCCAGCAGACGGAGGTAATCGGCGTAGCTCTGCCCCGCTTCACGGATGCACGCGGCCGCCTGCTCCAGCGCCAGCGGCAGGTCACCCAGGGTGCGGGCGAGATCCACCGCCGATTGATCCGTTTCCAGGCCGGTGCTGCGGGCAAGCATCTCCAGCGATTCGTTGCGCTCCAGCCCCAGCACGCAGACCGTTTCGCCCGCGCCGCGCCATTGCGAATCACGGCTGGTGATCAGCACGTGGCCCGAACGCTTGCGCGGCAGGAAACGCCGCAGGTCTTCCAGGCTGCGCGCATTGTCGAAGATGAGCAGCCAGTCGTCGCGCAGATCCAGCGCCCGGCGAACGTCATCGCAGAGACTTTCCAAAGTCGAAGATTCCTCGGCAGCGATTCCCAGCGGGCCGGCCAGCCCTGCATATCCCGCGATCAGCGGCGCGGGCTCTTCGGCGCGGAGCCAGCAGACGAGCTGATAATCCTGGGCATGACGGTAGGCATACTCCGCGGCCAGGTGGGTCTTGCCGACGCCGCCGTTACCGGTGACGACGCGCACATGCGGCGACGAGCCCGCCGCCAGGAGTCCGCGCCGCAAAGCATTGATGATCTTATCACGTCCGGTGAAATGCGGGTTCCGCGCGAGCGGCACCTGAAAGAAGGGAGAGTTCGGGGCGGCTTTCGGCTGCGAGGCCATTACAGGCTCCTGACATTCGTTGTGTAATTCCTGGTGCAGGTCACGCAGGCGCGCAACCGGTCCCCGTCACAATCATAGGTATGCTACCCGAGCGCCGAACGCCCGGTAAAGTCACATCCGCCATCGCGACAGACGGTAATTGAGAGAAGATGGAGTAGATCAATCAGCAGTTTTCGGTAGGGCGGGCGCCGGCGCTTCTTTCGGCAGCTCCACGAAGAACGTCGATCCCACCCCGGGCGCCGATTCGGCCCGGATTTTGGCCCCCAGCAGATCCGCCGCCTGCTGGGCAATCGACAATCCCAGGCCGACGCCCGCCTCGCCATGCGTCTCGCCGCGCGAGAAGGGGGCGAAGATCTGCGTGAGGCGCTCGGCGGAAATTCCTGGGCCGTCGTCCTGAACGGTCAGGACGCACCCGCCCTCGGGAAGAATCTTCCCGGCGGCGCGGATCTCTCCCTTCTTCGAATACTTGATCGCATTGGAAAGCAGGTTCTGGAGGATCATCGTGAGCAGCTCGCGATCGGAGACGATGCGGCAGTCGGCGGGCGTCACCCGAAGCGTCAACCCCTTCTCGCGAGCCTGGTACGAAAAGTGCGCGGCGATCTCGGCGAGCAGCGCCCCCACGTTGATCGGCACCGCCTGTACCTGCACCTTCCCTTTGCGAAATCGTTCCGCGTGCAGAAAGCGGTCCATCGTGCCGACGGTTTCCAGCAGGCTGCGGCGCATGGAATCCAGGTCGTCCATCGTCTGGCGGAGCCGTTCCTCTCCCTGCAGCTCGCGGCGCAGCACCTCGATCATCAGGAAGACGCCGTTCAGCCCGCCGCGCAGGTCGTGGGAGAGGAACGAGAGATACTTGCTCTGGGCTTCGGTGGCGGTGCGCAGCTCGCGGGACTGGTGCTCGACGAACGAGAGGATGCTCCGCCGGGCGCATGTGCCGATGTGCGAGTCGAGCGCGAGGACCTCGGCGACCTGAACGGGCCGCTTCAGCTCCTGCACGATTTCCTCCAGGAGGATCGGGCGGAGCAGGTCGTATTCGATCAGCAGCTCGTTGAGGTTGTACTGCTGATGGAAGCGCAGCTCGCCGTGACTGGAGGTGATCTTGAGCAGCTTGTCGATGCGCGCACCTTGTACCTCAAGCGAGTCGGCGACGTGCTTGAGGACCTGCGGCATGTCGTCGCGAAGCTGAGTGAAGGTGAGCTCGTCAGCGTGGGGGAGCACTTCGCGGACGATCTGCTCCCAGCGGGAGAGTGCCCTGGCGGAGCACGCGCGCAACGCCGCCGCCAGTTGGGGGAAATGTGCCTCGCTCATGCGCGCGAGCTGCGGATCGTTCATGCGGCATCCTCGCCACCCCGTCTGCTACATCAAGTGACAGTCTGGACACCCACGTCACCACGCTCCCTTTTCCCACCGTGCGATTGTGACGCCGTCACGGGCAAAATCAAGACGCCGGAATTGCGCAAGAGACGCGGATTCGCGGCACAACGCCTCGGCGTGTCACTCGCGCCACTTTCATTTTGGAAAACCAGACGACGGAGTCGGCGCGCAGGGGCAAGTCGGCCCGCTACTTCTGTCCTTTCAGCGAGTCCAGGTAAGCCACGATGGAGGCGAGGTCGTGGATCGTCAGGTTGGCCGCCAGGCCTTCAGCCATGATCGAGGTGGGGAGCGTTCCGCGCTTGACGATGTCCTTCTTCTGGATCGTCGTGCTGACGCCGGTCACGTCGCGTACTTCCACGTCATCGCCCCCTTCGCGGACGATGAATCCCTGAATGACGTTTCCGTCCTTCAGCTTGAAAAACTGCGTGGCGAAGCCCTGGGCGATCTTCGCGTTGGGCTTGAGTATCGATTCGAGGATTTCCGGCCGGCTGTACCGGGCGGTGATATCGCCGAGGAAGGGGCCCTTGGGCGGCTGGCTCTGTGAGGTCGTGTGGCAGGCGACGCATCCCTGCCGCTGGAAAAGCTGCATACCCAATGCCCGATCTCCCGTGGTCTTCACCACGGCACTCACTACATCCTCATACTTCAACGTCGCGATCAGCGGCTCGCTCGATGTGCCGCCCTGGTCGAGATGAAGCTGGCCCGCGGCATATTCGGCGGCGGCGCGCACGCCCGCATCTCCATCCTTCAGCCGCGATCGAACCTGAAGCGCGTACTGCGGGAATTTCGTCTGGCCGATCGCCCGCAGCAGGCTCGCCGAAGCGGTCGGCGTCTGCCACGCCTTCTCGATCGCTTTGGCGGCCGCGGCGCGAGAGTCCTTAGCGGCCTGATGACTTTCGCTGACGGTCAGCAGGACGTCGTACGCGAGCCCGCGGGCAGCGGGGTCCGCGGACTCAGATAGTTTGGCGAAGCGCTCCACGCGATGGGCGTTCTCCGCATCGTGAAGCGCATCGGCGCGGGCGGAGCTCACCTCGACGGGCGGCCTGGCCTCACGATCGATCGCCAGCAGCGTGCGGACCGTGGCGTCGAAAGGCGCTTGTGAACCGGCGGCGTGCTGCATCGCCCGCAGGGCGCGGGCGCGCAGGCCGGGCTTCTCCTCGGCGCTCGAGGCAAAATGCTCCAGGAGCGGCAGCGCATCGTCCGGAACATCCTGGCTGTCGGCGATCATGCTGACCGCCTGCGCTCGAAAGTTCGGATCGTCCTGCGCCAACTTCAGCATCAGCGCGGTTGCCTCGGCCATGTTGATGCGGTGCCGGCGAACCTCGCCGATCAGGTATCGCGCGTCGTCGCCGCCGGTAGCCATCGTAGTGCGAAGCGCCTGATCGATTTTTCCCGTCTGGTCCCACTTCACCGGGCGGAAATACGGCCCGCGCGTGTCCGGGCGGGTTCCCCACCAATCCCCGTCCCAGTCCGCCTCACGATCGTGGAGGCGGCAGAGGGCGGTGAGAATGGCATGACGGGCGATCGCATCTTTCGCCGTCCCGAGCCGTGCGATCAAACCATCGACCACTACGGCGTCGTGGAACGACTGAAGGACCCGAGCCGCCCCGAAAGCGACGCTGGCGGATCCCGAGTCGATCGCCTTGAAGCAGGCGTCGGTCGCGCGCAGCGCCATCAACGCCTGCACGGCGGCGTGGGAGATCACGGGATCGCCGTCGGAGAGCAGCGGCACGATCGCGTCGGCAAGTTCCACGCGTCCAAGGCGTCCGACGCCGATCACGCCCTGGAGGCGAACGCGCGGATTGGCGTCGCCGATGGCCGAGGTGAAGACGGTGGACGGGACGCTGGCCATCTCGCTGACGTTGTCGGTGAGGGCGCGAACCGCGAACTCGCGCATCGCGTCGTCCTTCGCGAGCGCGAGGATGACGGAGTTGGACTTCTCGCCGCGAAGTTGCTTGAGCGTGTAGAGGGCGGCGACGCGCACCTCGACGGGTTGATCCACCGCTGTCGTCAGTTGTTCGAGGCCCGAAACGAAAGCGGGTCGATCGCCCCGGCGGAGGATCTCGCGCTGCACCTGCATGCGCCACACGTGGCTCGGGAGGCGAAGCAGTCCCAGCAGCGGCTCACCCAGCTTTTTCACATCGGGAAAAGGCGTGGACGTAACGCCTTTCGGCGTTACCCGCGCGATGAAGCCGGCCTTCGGCCCGGCATAAGTGAAGACCGCGCCGCGCCAGCTCGCCGCATATAGATGCGACTGGCCGTCGACGGCGATGCCTGTGGGGCGGGGGATCTGGATGAACGCCTCACGCGGCGTGGGGATCTTGTAACTGGCGCCGGCGCGCTCCAGCGGGTGCCGGAAGATCGAGCTCAGTCCCCATTCGCAGGTGAACAGGGCGTCGCCGTAACGGGCGGGGAAGCTGGGCTCGGAGACGTAGAGCGAGCCGGTGGGGGAGCCGCCGCCATAGTCGTTGAGGGGTTGGACGATTTCCTCGGGGAAGTGGACGAAGAGCGTGGGGTAGCCCAGGTTGGCGCTGGAGAAGACGTGGGCGAGGCGAACGTTCCATCCGTCGCCATCGTTGGTGTTGTCGCACGTGAACAGGTTCATCTGTGGGTCGATGGCAACGTCATAGATGTTGCGCTCTCCCCGGCTGACGACTTCCAGGTGTGAGCCGTCGGGGCGCACGCGGAGCACTCCGCCGCCGTGAAACTGGAGCCTGGTTCCATCTTTCCCGACGGCCATCGGCGCGCCGTAGTCGCCGGCGGCGATGTAGAGCCATCCGTCGATCCCCATGCGCAAGCCGTTGGTGGTGTGGTCGGCGCCGCGCCACTTCAGGTCGTGGGCCAGCCCGCTCACCAGCGTCTCTTCATGATCGGCCACCCCGTTGCCGCCATCGTGATAGGCGGTGACGAAGGGCGGATGCAGCACGTAGAGCGTTTCCCCGTCGTAGGCGAGGCCGCGCGGGCTGTCCATCTTCGCGAAGACGGTGAACTTGTCGGCGTGGCCGCTCCCGGTCGTGTCCACGCATTTTACGACGCGGCCGCGATCCGGTTTCTGGTCGAGCGAGCCGTTCTCGTCGATCCCGACGAACAGCTCCCCGTTCGGCGCCGCCGCAAGGCAGGTGGGGTAACTGATGTCAGGCGGGGCGGCGAAGATCGTCGTCTCAAATTCCCTGGGGACTTTCACCTCGCGCAGGAGCCGGGCGTCGGCGTCGCTCTTTGGAGGGACCTGGGCGTGGCCTTCGACCATCTTCGTCCCCAGGACGTAGAGCTCGTTGATGCTCGCCCAACTGCCTGGGCCGGTCCCGTTGATCGTGACCTTTAAGAAGCGCACTCCTTTGGCGTCGAACTTGTGCGTGCGGATCGCATCGGTCGAATCCCCATGCGTGGCGTCGATCGCCTGCGTCCAGGCGGAGCCGTCGGCGGACGTCTCGATCTTGTACCAGTAGACCGCCTCATGCTCCCACGCGATCTTGCACCCGCTCACGTCCTGCAGTTTGCCCAGGTCCACCTGGAGCCACTGCGGGACGGCGCCGTCCGAGGCACACCAGCGGGTGGATTCGTCGCCATCGACGGCGTTGGCCGGGTCGTTGCCTCCCTGAGTCGAGGAGGCCGTCACCGTCTTCCCCTGGGCCAGGTTTTCCAACTGCTTCGCGCCGGCGGGCGCACCTGGCACGGGAGCCAAGACGTGTTTGCCCGGCTTGAGGTGCTTCTCGTCCAGCTTGTCGCACGACCACAGCAGCCCGCGCGTCAGCAGGTCGAGGTAGCGGGCGTCGGCGCAGGTCGCGTTGTTGTGACCGAGCGTCGTGCCGAAGACACGCGTCTTGCCGTTATAGAGGTTCGTCCAAACGACGATGTCGTCATCGTTTCCCTGCTTGCCGCGGGCCAGGGCGTGGGCCGTGTCCTGGAGCTTCCCGAGCTCGTTGTTGTAGAGCTCCTCGTTGATCGTCGTCCAGTCGTCCAGCCCCTTCGTGATCGGGCTCTCCTTGTCGATGAACGATACCGCGATCGGTAACTGCGCGCGGTGATGCGTCGTCGCCAGCCCGGTGAAATCAAACCACGGCGTGCTCTTGGGCCACCCTTCGCTTCGAAACGAATGCATGCCGCAGTGGATCACCACCGCGGGCAACCCTTCCTTGTGCGGCTTAAGCACGCGATCGATCACCGCAAGGTCTTTCACGTCCGAGCAGCACTCATCGTGCACGACCACGTCAAACCCCTTGGCCCAGTCCGGGTTGTCGTAGACCGGGTTCTTGTGACTGACGCCGGTGTTCGGATCGTGGGCGATCGTCCACTCGACGTTGGCCCGGGCCGAGACACCCTCGCTGATGATCTTCTTCTGCGCCGTGTAATCGTGGCAGCAGCCGCCGAGAACCAGCAGCGCTCGGATTGGTTTGTCGGCGTCGTCGGCCGCCGCTGGCGCTCGGGGCGTCGCCGGCGGGTTCTCGGCGCGGACGAAAAGCGGCGCGGCAAAGAGCGTCATGAGCGCAACAAATAACAGGGCCACGGTGAGGGCAAGGAGGCGACGGTTCATGAGTGGGTTACCTTTCTGGGTAGCTTTCATACCGGTGGGGGGTGGGTCTGTTCAATTGCAGTGCGCGGGTGGTGATCGGGCGGTCCACCGCGCGAGTTCAAGGCCAATGGGGCCTGAATAGCCTCCACCCAGTGAATTCTTAGGCCGCGCTCAACCCCGGAGAGGCGAATTACCGATGAGATTATCGGACCCGCGCATCTGCCTCCGGTCGGGCCGGAGCTGGCGCATGCCCCGGCGTCCCGTGCTTCCCATGCAGAAGTTTTCATTCACCCGCGCCGCCCTGGTCCTGGTCACAATCTGCTGCCTGCTGATCGCGCTGATGGGGCGCGTCGCCTATCTCCAGACGATCGGCCGTCAGCAGACCCTCGGCCGGGCCGAACGCCAGCAGCACCAGACCCAGGCCCTGATCGCCCGCCGTGGGAGCATCTACGACATCAATGGGCTGGAGCTGGCCGGCACCGTCCAGACGCGCACGCTCTTCGTCGATCCGAAGTTCATGTATGAAGTGTTCCGGCAGGACGGGCACAGCCAGGTCGAGATGGACGATGCGATCCACCGTCTCTCGATCATCCTCGACAAGGACGCGTTCGAGTTGACCCAGCAGCTCAGCGACCGCTCGACCAGCCGCTTCCTCAAGATCGCCGAGAACCTCGACGACACGACCTGCACGGAGATCCTCAAGCTCAACCTGCCCGGCGTGGGCCTCCAGCCCACCAACGTCCGCTACTACCCGATGGGCTCGATCGCCGCCCATGTGCTGGGTTCCATGGGGAAGGACGGCCACGGCCTCGAAGGCGTGGAGATGAAATTCGAGAAGCTGCTGGCCGGCCACGACGGGTACGAGCGCACGCTCAAGGACGCGCGGCATCGCGCGATCTCGATCGCCGCCGAGGATTACCTTCCGCCCCAGCACGGCCAGCACCTGGTCCTCACGATCGATTCCAACATCCAATTGATCGCCGAGCAGGAGCTCGCCGGCGCGTGTGAGAAGTACAAGGCCAAGCGCGGCGAGGTCATCGTGATGGACCCGCACAGCGGCGAGGTGCTTGCCCTGGCCAACTGGCCGACCTTCAACCCGCAGAATATCGAAGATTCCACCGAGGACCTTCGCCGCAACCGCGCCCTCACCGATCCCTACGAGCCCGGCTCGACGATCAAACCGTTCGTAGCGGGGCCGGCGCTGGAGTGGAAAGTGACGCGGATCAACGAGATCTGGCCGATCCCCGGCATCCGCTACAAGACCCCGTACGGCCGTACGATCACCGACGTGCACGGGTACGGCCCGCTCTCGACGTGGGACGGGCTGGTCAAGTCGAGCAACATCCTCATGTCGATGCTCGGCGAGCGGATGGGCAACCCGCAGCTCCACCGCGCCCTGGCGAGCTGGGGATACGGCCGCGCCACCGGCATCGAGCTGCCCGGCGAAGCGCCGGGAAAGCTCAACCCCCTGCGCCAGTGGACCAAGTACAGCACCGAATCGGTCTCGCAGGGTTACGAGCTGATGGTCACGCCGCTCCAGATCTGCCGCGCGTTCTGCGTCTACGGCAACGGCGGGTACCTCGTGCACCCGACGATCGTCAAGGGCGTCCTCGACTCTGAGGGGCACACCGTCTCCCATCAGAAGCCGACCGATCCGAAAGAGATGCCGCGCGTGCTGGACGAATCGACGGTGCTGGAGATGCGCCGGATCCTGTGCGACGTCGTCGTCCGCGGCACCGCCACGGGGGCGCGCAGCCAGACGTGGAACATCTTCGGGAAGACCGGCACCGCCCACATCAGCCAGGGCCGTAGCGGCTACAGCCAATCGAAGTTCAACAGCAGCTTCATCTGCGCCGCCCCCGCCGAAGACCCGCGCCTCGTCGTCGCCTTCATCGTCCACGAGCCGGAGCGATCGCTCGCCCACTACGGCGGCACCGTCTCCGCCCCCGGCGCCAGCCATCTGGTCGAGCGGGCCCTGGGCTACCTCCAGGTCCCCGCCTCCCCCGACCTCCCGCTCCCGCCGTCCGGCGTGCAGAACCTGCTGGTGAACTTCAACCCCAAAGCCTACATCCGCCACCCCGCCGAAACCGCCGATGCGCGGGAATGAGGCGTGTAAGGGGAATGCGTTGGGTACGTTCCAATGACGATGGGTATCAAAGAGCCGCCCTTGTTCACAGCCCTTGGTCACAGCGAATATGTGTCCGAGCCAAAGCGTGCTAGAATATGTGCAGAGGGATGCTTTATGGCCGTGACGGTGCAATTGCCTTCAGATGTGGAGCAGCGGCTTCGGGCGCAGTCCCCGGACCTCGACGCTGAGGTCACCGAAGCGGTCGTCCTCGATCTATTCCGCCGGGGAAGGCTCTCGCATTATGAGTTGTCCCAGGTCCTCGGACTCGATCGTTTCCAGACCGACGCCTATCTCAAACATCATAACGTCATCGACGGTACGCTCACCATGAAGGACCTCGACGATCAAGCTCAGACGCTCGACCGAGTTCTGGGCCCGGTACGCCGCTGATGCTGGTCATCGCGGACAGTTCGCCGATCATTGTTTTAGTCAATATCGAGCGCATTGAGATTCTGCCAAAGCTCTTCGGGCAGGTCGTCATTCCGCCGGCAGTTGCCTCCGAACTTGTCACCGCTGCAAGACCAGAGCCCGTCCGGGATTTCGTCGCCACACCGCCGGCTTGGTTAATGGTCCGACGTCCCACCACGATCGAGCCGATTCCCGGACTGCATCCTGGCGAGCAAGAGGCCTTGAGCCTCGCCATAGAACTGGAGGCCGATCTGGTGCTCATAGATGAGCGAAAAGCCTATCGCGAAGCGATCGGCCGAAACTTGAATGCGGTTGGCACCGTCCGCGTCCTCGAACGTGCCGCCGCCGAAGGATTGCTCGACCTTGGAGACGCGTTCGAGCGACTAAAGCAAACTGACTTCTGGATTTCTCATCAACTACTGGATGAACGGCTGAAACTTTTCCTTTCCCAAGAATCGTCCTGAGGTCTACAGCTCAACTTCGATACCAATGCCTGCGCCCGCCGAAACCGCTGATGCGCGTGAGTAGCGCGACAAAATGCGACGCTCAGCGCGAGTCGGAAATCAAAAATAAGCCCACTCCTGCACAACACAGGAGAGGGCGGTAGGCGAATCGATTGAGGCGAGGACCTGCGCTCTCAAGCGCGCCGACGGCGGGCGAGGAGTCCCATCCCGCTGATGCCAAGCAGGGCGAGGCTGCCCGGCTCGGGGACGGCGCCGGTCTGGAACAGGTCGCTCAGCGTGTTGGTGCCGGGGGTGTTGGCGTCGCCGAGGCAGGTGTTGTTGGGACCGACGACGCCGAAGAGGTCCTGGAGCGTCTTGAGGTCGGAGGAGTGGGTGTAGTTCAGCTGGAGGAGTCGCCCGTGTAATGGGTTCCGTTGTAGGTGAACCCGGCGGCGAGGGTGCTGTGCATGTCGTTGAACTGGTCCGGCGAGATCAGGGTGTAGGGGGCGATGGTGTTGTTGGTCAGGTCGGTCTGGAGTTGCTCGAGCGGCGCATAATTCAATCGGCTTGACGCGCCGTTGGTGGCCTTAAAAGACTGTTCCGACCTGCTGCGCCCGGACCCATCATGTTGATCCAACGTTACCGGTTAATAGCATTTGATATAATTCCAACGCATTGAGACGCGGACGCACCAACCTCTCCACGCAACACGGTCTGCGATGCGCGATGGTCGTCGGGTTCGCGCTGGCAGTCGTCTCGCCGCTCCACGCGTACATCGATGCCCCGGCGGAGAAGATCACGCTGCCGAAGCTCATGCTCGAGTTCCGATCCTGCGGGATCTACCGCGTCGATTGGATCGACGCAGAGCACGGGGCTGTGCGATATCAACTCACCGAAGTCCTCCAGGGCAACCCCGAGGATTCCCAACGGCATGTGCTGCGGCTGGGAGGAAAACTCCCCGAGTTTCTGGCAGACATCGCCGTTGGCGACTCCGCGGTCCTGTTTGGGCCCGATCCCTACCACCGCGGCCTGGGCTTCGCGCACGGCGGGTGGTACGTGAGCAACCATGAGCGCGCCACCGGCTGGTGGCGGATCGAATACACCGCCGCATATTACGACTTCGGTTGCGCGTTCAGCGGCACGCTGCCGCAGCTCGTCGAGTGCTGCAAATCCCTCCTCGATGGTGAGCCGGTCACGGTGCCCTGTCATCGCAAGCCAAAGGAGCCGGGGCTCCGCTGGGTCTCATGCTCTTTGCGCGATCCGAAGCGTGTGACCGAAGTGCCCGAGCCGACCATGCACCCTGCGAGCGCGGCGACGACGACCAGCGCGGCATCTCTCGCGCTTGCGAACGAGCCGGCGACGGTTTTGCTGGAAAAGTTGCGGGCGACGGACGGGCGGACGCGTGTAGCTGCGGCCCGGGCGCTGGGGGAACGCCACGAGGGGAGTGAATCGTTGATCGCAGGTCTCATCCATTGCCTGACCGACAAGGATCCCTTTGCCGGGCGTGCCGCCGCCATCGCCCTGGGGAAGCTTGGGGTTGCTGCTCGCGATGCAGTGCCGGCCCTGCTGGCCGCCATGCATGACGGCTACGCCAACGCCAGCGACATGGCCGGATGGGAAGCATCCCGCGCGGTCCTGAAGATCGACCCGGAAGGCACGGTCTGGCTGGCGACGCTGCGCGGGCAACTTGGGGATGCCAGGCCGGAGCAGCGCAGTAAAGCCGCGCGGGCACTGGGGATCCTGGGTCGTGCCGCGCGTCCGGCGACGCCATCGCTGGTGGCGGCGCTGAAAGACACCGACGCCGACGTTCGCTACTGCACCGCCCGTGCACTGGACAAGTTGGAGGCCGACCCGGCGCTGGTCGCGGCGCCGCTCGTCGCGATGCTCGATGACTCCAGCTCCGACGTGCGCGATCCGGTGACGACCGCCCTGCGCAACATGGGAAGCACGGCGGCGGGCGAGCTGGGCAAGGCGCTGGTTGCGGGGAACCGCCCACTCCTGCGCCGCCGGGCGGCGAACATGCTGCGGGAAATGGGTGAAGGCGCAAAGCCCGCCGCCGACGCACTACAGGCGACGGCGGTCGACGCGGACGAAGAGGTGCGCTTGCCGGTACGCGAGGCGCTGCGACGCCTCCATCTCGACGGATCAAAAGCTCCTTGACGAGAGTGCAACTCTCACTCCGTGGTCTCCGCGCGCCTCAGTTTTCTCCGTGACCATTGCATTCGCATTCAAGGCCGCGCCGTCGGCAGTTGCGCGGCCAGGTATCGTGTCGCGTTCTCCAGGATCTTCAGCGGGATCTCCTGCTTGTAGATGGGATAGGTCTCGTGGCCGGGGCGGAAGTAGAAGACCTGGCCGGCTCCTACTTTCCAGAGCGAGCCCCCGCGGAAACGTTCGCCGGCATCCCAGCGTTCCTCGAAGATGACCGCGTCGGGCGCGGGGACGTGGAACGGCTCGTCGTACATCTCCGTCCGCGGGATGTCGAACTCCTTCGGTATGCCCGCCGCAATCGGACGGTCGGGGAGCAGTGTCTTGACGTGTGAGGGTTTTGCTTCGGCGCGCCACGCCGGGAAGCAGCAGACCGACAGCTTGATGACGAACCAGTCAATCATCTCTGGCTGATTCCTCAAATCAGAATTCAGTCGATCAATCCAGAATCGCAGACGCATGGGGCTGGCGGCCCCCTGCAACCCTCGCTCGGGGGCGTCCCCCCGAACCCCTGAAATGCAGCTTCGCTATAAGGAAGCCGCGGCGGCAGCCGTCGGTCCATGCTCGCGAGTACGCTGAGCGTGTCCCAACCGCTGCGGCCGCGGACCAGAGAGTAACGCTCCGCGAAGGACCTTCGGGCTAAAGTTTTTTTCCTCTCGCCGAGGGGCGAGCGAGAGGAAAAAATCTTGGGCGGGCGGAGTGTGAAACGGAGACGGACACGCCGGCACGATCGCAATCGCGGCGACGACTGAGGAGAGCATCGGAACCTCGCCCTGTGCCACCACATTCCCACCACCCCTTTTTTTTCCTCGCTGTCCCGCTTTCACAGCAAGGAAAAAATCGGGTCCAAAGGTCCTGTGCGAAGCGATCCACATCCGTCCGCGGTTGCGTCGGGCATGACAAGCGCAGCGTACTCGCGAGCATGGCAGGACCGATGCTGCCGCGGCTTCCTCATCGCGAAGCTGAATTTCAGGGGTTCGGGGAACTGTCCCCGAGCGGGGGTTGCAGGGGGCCGCCAGCCCCATGCGCTGGAGCGTAGTCGATGGTCTGCTTTCGAAGATCGGTATTGTTCATATGACTAAATCGCTTGAGGCGCCTGCACAACTCTCCACCTGTTTCACTGTACAAGAAATATCGTCGATCGCGGCCCAGCTGCCGATCGGCATCGAGTCATTTCTAATCACGTCAACGAGGAGCAGCCATGGAACGAGCGGTGTGGAAAACGAATTGCCTGGTGTTGATGCTGGGCGCGGCGCTGGCGACGTCGGCAGCGGCGGCGGAACGACCTCTCAATCAGGCGCGGGAGGGATACACGAACCTCTTCGAAGGCAAGGACCTGGCCGGCTGGCGCGGACGGCAACCAACCTACAGCCCCTATGAGGAAGCAAAGCTTTCCAAGGAAGAACAGGCGCGAAAGCAGGAGGAGTGGAACGCCGATATGGCGAAGCATTGGCGCGTCGACGCCGACAAGGGAGAGATCGTTTCCGACGGTCACGGGGTTCACCTCACGACCGCGAACGACTACGGCGACATGGACCTGTGGGTCGACTGGCTGATGGTCAGCCGCAACGGCGATTCCGGCATCTACCTCCGCAGCGTTCCGCAGGTGCAGATCTGGGACCCGGACAACAAGGGCGAGGTGAATAACGGCGCTGCCAAGGGGTCGGGCGCGCTCTGGAACGATAACGCCGACAACCCGGGGAAGTGGCCGCTGGTTCGGGCGGACAACCCCGTCGGGCAATGGAACACGCTCCACATCCGCATGATCGGCACGCGGGTTTGGGTCTGGCTGAACGAGAAGCAGACGGTGTACGGGCAGATCCTCGACAACTTTTTCGACCACACCAAACCCATCCGCCCGCGCGGGCCGATCGAACTCCAGACGCACGGCTCGGAGATCCGCTTCCGCAACGTCTACGTCCGCGAGATTAAGAACGAGGAAGCCAACGCCGCCCTCGACAAGGTCGCGGGCGCGGACGGGTTCGCCAGCATCTTCAACGGCAAAGACCTGAACGGATGGGGCGGGCCGGTCAGCGAGTATGAGGTGCGCGACGGCGCGATCGTCTGCAAGCCGGGCAAGGGTGGGACGATTCACACTGAGGAGGAGTACGGGGACTTCGAGGCGAAGCTGGAGTTCAAACTGCCGCCGGCCGGCAACAACGGCCTGGCGATCCGCTATCCCGGCACGGGCGACACCGCGTACCAGGGCATGTGCGAACTGCAAATCCTGGATGACACTGCCCTGGTATACAAGACGCTGGACCCGCGGCAATACTGCTGCTCGATCTACGGCGTCGTGCCCGCGCACCGCGGATACCTGCGGCCGCTGGGTGAATGGAACTTCGAGCACGTGACGGTAAAGGGCCACGCGATCCGCGTGGAGCTCAATGGCACGGTGGTCATCGATGCCGACGTGACGAAGGTTCCGCCGCCCTACATGGCCAACAGCCAGCACCCCGGGCTCATGCGGCTCAAGGGTTCATTCGGGTTCGCCGGCCACAATGACCCGGTCGAGTTCCGTCACGTCCTGATCAAGAAGCTGGAAGGATAATTCGTCGAGAGCGGGTCAATTCGAGCGGGCGTAGAAGCGCCGATCGACGGTCAGCTCATACACCTTCCATCGCGAATCGCCCGGCGCGCTTTTCATCGGCACGCGGTCGACGAAGAGGATGCGCTCGTTGGGGAAGAGGTTGGCGAACGCCGACGGCTCGGGCGTTTGCTCGGGCGCGTGGCGCTGACCGCGCTTGCGGGCGAGGACGCCGTCCTGGTCGTCGCTGACGATCAGCACGTGCCGGGCGGTGGGTCGATACCGCTCGCGCGCGGGCAGGTAGACCGCGACTTCCTCGGGCAGGCGGGAAACGAGCAGCGTCCGGCCCCGCTCCGCGGCCGCCGTCAGCAGTTCCGGAGCGATCACCTTGGCCGAGCGGTCGTTGTCCTGCGGCGTCATGACGAACCGGGAGAAAGCGATCGCGAGCAGCACGTAGGCGATCGTCTGCGGAAGGACCCACCCGCGCAGCAAGTCGCGGCGCGACGCACGGAAGGCAACGATTGCCGCCGCGATCGCGACCAGCGCGATCAATTCGCCCAGCACACGTTCCCGCGCGTAGTAGAAGATCACGAACGGCAGCGCCAGTGCGAAGCCCAGGCCGATCAGGGCCTGCGCGCCCAGGATCATGGGCCCATCTCCCTTGAGACGGGCCCGTCGCGCCCCGGCCAACACCGCGCCCAGTCCCTGCGCCATCAGCAGCGTCTGCGCGGGCATGTCGGGGAGCAGGTAGGGGTTCTTCTTCAGGTGAACGAAGGAGAAGAAGATCACGAGGATGCCCAGCCACAGCGCCGCGAAGAGCGTGACGCGGCGCGGCCCCAGTAGCACCGAGTGCGAGGGGACCGGCGGGCGGTAGGGAAGTACCGCGTCATCGCCACCAGCGGCGGCGGCCACACCCTGCGTTGTCCTCGCCAACGGCACCATCGCGACCCGGCGAAACCGCAGGACGTGTACCCAAGACGTCACCCAGATGACGATCCACGGAATCGCGATCATCGGGAGGTTCGGCAGGTAAAACCACCAGGCCCGGGCGTTCTCAACGTTGTCCGAAAGCTCACCGACCGATTCGTAGCGCCACAGTTCCATCGCATTGGGCACATGGCGAAGCACGTAATGATACCAGGGAGCTGCCACCAGCAGCATCAGGCCGAGTCCCATGAAATGACTGCCGATGAGGCCGGGCACCCGCCGGCGGTAGCAGAAGTGGAACAGCGCGATCGCCGCGGCCACGTGGATCAGCAGGGCCGGGCCCTTGGCGATCAGCCCCATGCCGAGACTGAAATAGAAAATCACGATGAAGAGCTCCGGCCGGTGAGTGATCGGAACGGATTGCTCGCCCTGAGCGCGCACCACACGGTGAAGCGTCACACCTTTTACCCATGACCAGACGGCCAGGAGCGTGCAGAAGGCGAGATAGGGGTCGGCCATCGCCAGGCGGAATTGTTCGGGGATGAACTGCGTTGAAACCCAGATGAGCCCAGCCAGCCACGCCCGACGCCGGCCCAGCAGCAGGCGGGCAAGATCATAGACGAGAAACGTGGAAAGCACGCCGAGCAGCGCGGGCGCCAGGCGCGTGGCGGCTTCACTGAAGCCAAAGAGGCGGTAGAGGGCCGCCGTGCACCAATAGGCCAGCGGCGGCTTTTGCAGCCGGATCTCTCCCTTCAGCAGTGGGACCATCCAGGGGTTGACGTAAACGGGTGGGGCCGTCGCATCCGGCTCCAGGCGTACCATGCCCAGCCGACGGCTGAGCACGACCGGCGCGACCGGCGTCCATCGCGCATTCCAGGGCCAGCCTACCTCGGCCATCTCCCGCGCGGCCTGCGCGACCCGCGCCTCGTGACTCGCCGCGATATCCCGGGAACCCAAAAAGGAAAAAAAGGCGAGCGCCGCCAGCCCCCCCAGCCAAACCATTTTCCCGCGCCGGCGCACGCGGCGGAATATAACCGTGCGAGGGGGTGGAGGCAAAGTGCTGAGTGCTGAAGGGGGAAGTGCTGAGTGCTGAAGGGGAAAGTGCTGAGTGCTGAGTGCTGAGTGGGAGCGGGGAACTTTCCCTTCTCAGCACTCAGCACTTTTCACTCAGCACTTTGATAAAGTCAGCACTTTTTTACGCTAGTAAAGCGTTACCTGCTGCGTCATCCCGCCGTCGACGTAGTACGTGCTGCCGGTGACGTAGTTGGCTTCGTCGCTGGCGAGGAACAGGGCGACGCTGGCGACTTCCTCGGGTTTGCCGAATCGGCCCAGGGGAATTTCGCCGATTGCATTCTGCTTTGCCTTCGGGTCGTCGAGGACGGCCTGATTGATCGGCGTCGCAATCGCGCCCGGGGCGATGTTGTTGCAGGTGATCTGATACGGCGCCAGCTCCATCGCCAGGTTGCGCATCATCATGCGGACCGCTCCCTTGCTCGCGCAGTAGGCGGTGAACTGGGGGAACGGAATATCCTCGTGGACCGACGAGATGTACACCAGCTTGCCCCCCTGGCCCTGCTTCACGAACTGACGCGCCGCCGCCTGGCTCACCAGGAACGCGCCATACAGGTTCACCTTGAGCACCCGGTCCCACTCCTCGTCGGTCACCTCGAGGAACGGGCGCTTGATCTCAATGCCGGCGTTGTTGACCGCAACATCGAGACGGCCGAAACGAGCCACGACCTCGGCGACCATCCGCTCGACGTCCGCTCGCTGGCTCACATCACCCGCGACGGCCATCGAATTGGTCGCAAAGGCCGCAACCTCGTCCGCGGCGTCCTTCGCGTTGTTCCCGCGCGACAAATAGTTGACCGCGACGTGCGCGCCTTCGGCGGCGAACCGTTCGGCGATCGCCCGCCCGATCCCGCTGTTCGCGCCAGTCACCAGCGCCACTTTGTCTTTCAAACGCATGATCGAGTCCTCAGGTCCCGTCCATCGCATATTCAATCAGGCTTCGTGCAGATCGTCCGGCTTTAGATCGCAGTCGCGCATGATCTGACGGAGCAACCCACGACCCAAACTCCTCGAGCCATGGATTGGAACCGTTGTTCCACGGCCATCAGCGTGACGAAAAATTGTGTGGCTGCCGCTTTGCCGTGTCCTGACAAATCCCCTCGCCTCGAGAATGCGAATCAGTTGAATCGCCGTAAGCACGCGCAGGCGTCGGCTCATACCGCGACCCGCACCGTCGAGGTCGCCACTTCCTGTCCGATCGGCTCACCCCGTTCCAGCCGATCAGCGACGTGGAGCTTGATGGCATCTTCGATCAATCGATGGGCTTCTTCCGCGCTCTCCCCCTCGGTGTAACAGCCCGGAAGTGTTGGACAGATCGCCACGAAACGCCCGTCTTCGTCCCGTTCGATCACGACCGTGAATTGGAATGTCCGCATGAGTTTAGTCGCCGGTAAACAACAGCATCGAACCGATCATGATATCCGTCACGGCTCGGA
This sequence comes from Tepidisphaerales bacterium, assembly GCA_038240605.1. Classification (GTDB taxonomy): domain Bacteria; phylum Planctomycetota; class Phycisphaerae; order Tepidisphaerales; family Tepidisphaeraceae; genus JBBSDP01. The sequence continues at coordinate 27,155 of JBBSDP010000036.1, forward strand.
TTTCACACCCATCTCCCGCGCCGTCTCGGCGAAGGCGTGAACCGCGGCGTCGATGTCCTGGTCAGAATGGGCGGCGGAGAGCTGAACGCGGATCCTTGCCTTGCCCTGGGGGACCACCGGATAGCTGAATCCGATGACGTAAATTCCTTTGTCGAGAAGGCGTCGTGCCATCTCGACCGCGATGCGCGCGTCGCCGAGCATGATGGGGACGATCGGGTGCGTGCCGGGTGGGAGCTTGAGGCCGGCGGCGGTCATGCCATCGCGAAAGCGCCGGGCGTTCACCTCGAGCCGGTCGCGCAGCCGGGTGTCCATTGAAAGCAGATCGAGCACCTTGATCGTACCGGCGACGAGCGGCGGGGGGAGGGAGTTGCTGAATAGGTAAGGCCGCGAGCGGTTACGCAGCAGATCGATGACCTCGCGCCGGCCGGCGGTGAAGCCGCCCGAGGCGCCGCCGAGCGCCTTGCCGAGGGTCGAGGTGATGACGTCGACGCGGCCCATCACGCCTTGCAATTCGTGCGTGCCGCGTCCGGTCCGGCCGACGAATCCGGTGGCATGGCTGTCGTCCACCATGACCATGGCGCTATAGCGATCGGCGAGGTCGCAGATCAGGTTGAGGCGGGCGATGTCGCCATCCATGCTGAAGACGCCATCAGTGGCGACCAGGCGCATACGAGCGGACTGCGCCGCACGGAGTTTGCGCTCCAGGTCGTCCATGTCGTCATGGTCATAGCGATGCCGGGCCGCCTTGCAGAGGCGGATGCCGTCGATGACGGAGGCGTGATTGAGGGCGTCGGAGATGACCGCGTCCTCCTCGCCCAACAGTGTTTCGAAGAGGCCGCCGTTGGCGTCGAAGCAGGAGCCGTAGAGGATCGCGGACTCCATGCCGACGAACGAGGCGAGGCGCGATTCGAGCTCGCGGTGGACGTCCTGCGTGCCGCAGATGAACCGAACGCTGGAGAGGCCATAACCACGGCGCTGGAGCCCGTCAGTTGCGGCGGCGATCACTTGCGGATCGTCCGACAGGCCCAGGTAATTGTTCGCGCAGAAGTTAAGGACCGTGCGGCCGGCAACCTGGATGTGCGGACCCTGCTGCGACTCGATGACCCGCTCGTCCTTCCAGAGGCCGGCGTCGCGAATTTCTCCGAGGATGCGTTCGAACTGTGGGCGCGCTGCGTCAAACATGGCGTCACCAGTCTAATCCCTGCCGGGCGGACTGGTAGCGCGCACGTCGTTCGATGCAACCGTCGGGCGGTCCGACGGAGCAACGCAACGCGACAGAATGTGTGTAATCGGTGAAGGGTGCTACCGCGTGTAATAACCCGAGCCGTGGGTGCCTTCGCGAAGGCTGCCGCGTTGCGTGCCGCCTCCGTTGCCGCCGCCGACACCGGGCAGTCCGCTTGCGCCAGCGGCGTGTCGGTTCAAGTGGGTGAGCTGTTCGACCCCGCCGTGCGTGTGCAGCTTCGGTGCCGAGTACGACTTCCGTGTCGTGGGGGTCAATTGATCCTTCCGTGAAACGTGCATGAGCGAACTCCTCGTGTGGCGATTCGATTATTCGTTGCGATCCTGCGTCTATCGGATCGGGGGGAGCGGCGTGAACTGAGACATCACGTCGCCACCCACCACGATTATACCTCCAATTTCCAACCATGCGTGAGCCTTGAGTTTTTCGTTCCGCTCACGGCTCACACCAATGCGAAGGTCCGACATTATTCCTCTACGACGTAGCAGCGTCTGTGCCGCCAGAGCCTGAGTAAGACAACTGGCGCCGGGAATCAACCGGGAGCCGACCAGCACGTTGCGGCGAACGCGCCCGATCACCGCTGATAATGGTTCAATGGACTGGGCAACATGAACGGAAGAAGAGGCGAGCCTGCGCCGCAGCGTGTCGAACGGGAGGACCCATAATGCGAGCCGGATGCCGCCGAGCAGCAGCGTCGTCTCCAGCAGCGCACGTCGTTCGGACGCGGGAAGGTCCAGCCACTTATTGATCCGGCGCGGGCTGAACGTCGAGCAAGCCGTTCGCAACCAAGTCGCTGAGGAGGGCCAGGAGGTCGCGCTCACACTGCTCGGGCTCGACATCGTATTCCTGGAGGATCGCGTCGCGAATCTCACGAACTGGGCGTTGGACCTGGAGCAACGCCCAGATTCGCGAGCCGACACCGTCGAGACCGTGGTACACGCCACCCTTCAAATCGAGGATGACGACGTCATCGGCCAAGTCGCTGGAAATCTGGTTTTTGGACGCCTGCACGCGCGACGCGAGCGTCACCGTCTGGTCTATATTGGACACGCTAGCCTTCCGTTACCCAAATCTACATTGCAATCCAAGCCTTCGCAAATCCCCAATGATCCTAGCCGAAAAATCATAAGCCTCTAATTAATATGGCCTTGCAGCGAAAAGCGATCAGCGGCCCTGGTGCGGTGGCCGCAGGCTGTGCCCGGCGCGGCTTATCTGCCGGAATTGCCGGAGTTCTGCTATCATTATATTAGCTACCGGAGGTCAATTGGACGACGCGCTAAATGAGCGGCAATGGCGGTTCCTGAAAGCGGCCCAGGATGCGGCGGGCGGGGCCAACCGTTTTCGGTGGCGCGAGGTAGGGGCGTCGCTTGGATTTGGCGATGAAGAATCGCGGCAGATCGCGGAGTTGCTCGAGCGTCGCGTCGCCATCGTTCTTCCCACCGAGCATGAAGGGCAGTTCCTTCCGCTGGGCCGGATCCTTGCCCAGCAGTGGCCGCCGGCCCAGCCTGGCAAGCCCGCCGCGGGAGCGAAGAAGGCCGCCTCTCCGCCGGGCAATCGTCAACGTCGCGCGGCGCGTCCTAAATCCCGCCACGAAACAAAGCGGGGCCGCACCGTGGAGCGTCCGCGAGCGCACGCCAAGCGACATGTTGGCAAGGCTCGTCCGGGGCACGGAACGCGTGCGTCGCACGGCAAGGGACGCTGAGTTACTGATCCGGTTCAGCCGGCAAGCATTCATCGCGCCACGCATCGCGCTGATCCGCGCATTGTCTGGCGTTCCTGATGTCTTAGTGGTTCAAACTTCCTCTCTTCACTTCCAGGCGCCTCGTGTTTGCATCTTGTAAAGGGGAAGTTACGTCGTAGAATGTCTTGAGTGGTGAATGTGGCGAGTTGTATGTCGCACTTTCCCGGAGCGCCGGTGACAGCGGATGGCCGGCGCTTCCAGGCCTTCTTGACGTAAGTCGTCGTGGATTGCCCGCTTCGGTGCACACTTAGTCCGAACGCGGGCGCGACGATTTCGATACGAACGCGGTTTCGAATCGGAGTTCCCTCCCTTGCAGGAAGCGATCCTCGCCATTTCCTTGAGCTTGCTGATGGCGGTACTGATCGTCCCGCTGGGCGTCCTGGCCGTTTACACGCTCGTACGGCGGTCCACGCCGTTGCGGGTCGTGGCGATTACGGTACGGGTCCCCGTTGTTCCAACGCCGGGTCGGCGTGAGGCCTTCGCCTCAGCCGCAAATTCCCTGAGGGCTCCGCCAGACACCTTGCGCGCCTGCGCCGCGTCAATCCGGGATCGAGATCCCTGGGTAGACCGCGGCGCGTGATCGCTCGTCCTCTGCGCGCGCCCGCGCGCAGCGGGGCCCGTTCGCGTCTTGATTGGCCTTCCCCGGTTTCATCCGCTTTATCAGTGAACGGGCGCACCTGCGCCCGTTCGGGACGAACTTGATTCGTCGTCCGTATGCGGCCAGGGACCAGGCGCGCAACTCGATGTTGCGTGCGGTCGGCGGCGCGGGCGGCGGGGAGCCACCATGAACTTCGTGCTCGGTTTGATCCTCGGCCTGATCGTCGGGGCCGGCGCCCTCTACGCCTTCCTCCAATTCAGCGGACGCAACCTCCTGACCGCCGCTCGCGCTGACGCCGAAAAGTTCCGCCAGAACGTGACCCAGGAGGCGCAGAACAAGGCCAAGGAAATTGAGTTGTCCGCCAAGCAGGAACAGCTCAAGCGCAAGGAGCAGTTTGAACGGGAACACGATGCCGCCCGCCGTAAACTGGATGAGCATGAGGCGCGCATCGCCAAGCGCGAGGACACCCTGGACCGCAAGCTCGACACGCTGTCAGTCAAGGAGAAAAACCTCGACGACCTCGAATCCCGCCTGAGCGGCCGCGAAAAGGCGGTGGTGGTGAAGGAGGACCAGCTCTCGCAGATCCTGCGCGAGCAGCGCGACCGGCTGCTTCAGATCAGCGGCATCTCGATCGATCAGGCCAAGGAGATGCTGCTCCGGCGGATTGAGGATGAGTGCCGCCAGGAGGCGGGGGCGGTCATCCAGCGAATCACCGATCAGACGCACGATGAGGCCAAGGAGAAGAGCCGGCAGATCATCCTCCAGGCGATCCAGCGCTACGCGGCGGAGCAGACCAGTGACCACACCGTGAGTACGGTGATGATCCCCAGCGACGACATGAAAGGGCGCGTGATCGGCCGTGAGGGGCGCAACATCCGCAGCTTCGAGAAGGCGACCGGCGTCGACGTGATCATCGACGATACGCCGGGCGTGGTGGTCGTCAGTTGCTTCGACCCGGTGCGACGCCAGGTGGCGAAGCTGTCGCTGGAGCGGCTGGTGCAGGACGGCCGGATCCATCCGGCGCGGATCGAGGAGATCGTCGCCGCCACGAGCAAGGAGATGGAGGAGGAACTGCTGAAGATCGGCAAGGATGCGGTGCAGGAGGCGAACCTGCCGGCCATTCCCAAGCCGGTGATCCCGATGCTGGGGCGCCTTGGCTATCGCACCAGCTATGGCCAGAACGTGCTGCGGCATTCGATGGAGGTGGCCTACCTGGCGCAGGTGATGGCCGACGAACTGGGCCTCGACGGGCAGGTGGCGCGGCGTTGCGGGCTGCTTCACGATATCGGCAAGGCGATGGACCACGAGCAGGAGGGCGGCCATCCGCAGATCGGCATGGAGTTCCTGCGCCGGTTCAACGAGAGCGAAGCGGTGCTGAACGCCGCCCTCGCCCACCATGGCGACGTCCCCGCGACCACGCCCTACACCCCGCTCATCATGGCCGCCGACGCGATCAGCGCCAGCCGGCCGGGCGCCCGCCGCGAGAGCCTCGAGCGTTACGTGAAACGGCTGCGCGAGCTGGAGGACCTGGCGATGACTTTCGACGGCGTTCGCCAGGCATACGCGATCCAGGCTGGTCGCGAGGTACGCGTAATCGTCGACGCCAAGCTCGTCGACGACAAAATCAGCGCCAAGATCGCCCGCGACATCGCCAAGAAGATCGAGTCAGAGATGACTTATCCGGGTGAGGTGAAGGTCACGGTGATGCGCGAAGTGCGGTCGGTGGAATACGCGCGATAGCAATACACATGTCGCAACGTTTCGACCATGCTGCTGGAAAGCTGACTATACTTGGTCGACCGCGCCTCGTGTGGAGACAAACATGAAACTAAAGGTCATTATCGAACCAGGCGAAGACCGTGGCTTCGTCGCGCGGGTTCCCGCATTGAAGGGGTGCTGGACGCAGGGCGCAACGCGAACAGAAGTGTTGGACAACATCCGTGAAGCGATCGAGGGCTGGCTTGAAGCTGAACAGGATAAGGTAGAGTCGGCGGTGTCGCCCGATCAGGTGGAATTGGTCACAGTCTAAAGCTCATGCCAAAGCTTCCCGTTCTCAGCGGTCGTGACGCACGTCGCGCATTTGAACGGGATGGCTGGGCGTTCAGTCGTCAGCGCCGGAGCCACATGATTCTTGTGAAGCCCGGCGTCGCGCAAAATCTCTCAATCCCGGATCACCGCGAACTGGACCGTGCCCTTCTCCGGGGACTCATACGTGACTCGGGTTTGAGCGTCGAAGAATTCGTCCGCCTGCTCATTTGAGCTGCTTTACACGCGAGCGGAACCGGCGGCTGTTACGCATCCAGCTCCACCGTAACGTCTTTGAGCTTGCGTCAGATGTCGGATGATCAAGTTGGTATCGACGAGGCGGCGAACGCTCACGGACGCTCCATGCGCCCGCCAGCCGCTTTCGCCGCGGCCTCTCGAATTGCGCTGAAGCTCATTCCCTTCCCTTTGCCGCTCGCGAGCGCGCCTTTCAGCGACTGTGCTCCGGGATGCACACGGAAGGTCGCACGGTCGCCTTCAACCGCGTATTCCAACCGGTCGCCTGTCGATTCACGCCCGGCGTTCCTGTATTTTTACTGATCTCCATGAAAATCACCGAGATCGAAACCCATACCGTCAGCGCCGGTTGGAAGAACTGGCTCTTCGTGCGCGTGCTGACCGACGAGAGCCTGTACGGCATTGGCGAAGCCACCATCAACGGCTTCATCAAATCCACCGAGGCGGCCGTTCATGAGCTGGCTCATTTCGCGATCGGGAAAGATCCTCTTCAGGTCAACGCCGTTGCCGACGCGATCATTACGCCGATCCAGGACGCCGGGCATATTCATCGGCTGGTGATGGCCGCGGTCGAGACGGCTTGCTGGGACATCCTCGGCAAATCGCTGGGCGCGCCGATCTGGCAATTGCTTGGCGGAAAGTTCCGCGATTCGATCCTCGGATATGCCAATGGCTGGTACCGGACCGAGCGAACGCCGGAACATTTCGTCAAGGCCGCCGAGGGGGTGATCGCGAAGGGATTCAAGGCGATCAAGCTCGATCCGTTTGGGCAGGCGCGCTGGTTCGGCGCCAATCTGGATATCGACGTCGCGTTTGACATCCTCTCGGCGATCCGCGAACGCTTTGGCCGTGAACTGAAGATCCTGATCGACGTGCACAGCCGCTTCGCGCCGAGTGAGGCGATCCGCATCGCCGAGCGGATGGCCCCGCTCGATCTGTTCTGGTGGGAGGAGCCGACCACCGCCGAGCGGGAAGAGTTAACTAACGAGGTCGCCCGGCACTCCCCCATTCCCGTCGCCACCGGCGAGCAGTTCGACAAGATCGGTCAGTTTGAAACGCTCGCACGTGGCGGGCACGTCAGCATTTTTCAGCCGGAGCCGATGTCGCTCGGCGGGATCACCAACACGATTGCCGTCGCCAGCATCGCCCGCGCCAATGGAGCGTGGATCGCGCCGCACCAGAGCGGCGGTCCCGTCGCGACCGCGGTCTGCCTCCAACTGGCGGCGGCCATTCCCAATTTTCTCATCCTCGAGCATTTCGATCCGTTCAACGAGCCGTGGACGAGCGACCTGGTGACGTGGACGCCGAAGATCAATCCGGAGAACGGGCACTTGAACATTCCCACGACGCCGGGACTCGGCGTCGACCTGAACCTGGATATCGTGCGTGAACATCCATATGACCCGAACAGTTTTTTCGACACGACCCGGCCTGGATGGGAAAAACGATTGGGCGTGCGCGGTCCCAAAGCCTGATCTTGAACATCGCCGGCGTCGCGCCCGCGCGTCCCTTGAAACCCACGACCCAGGGAACTGACCGTGCCTGACTTTGAACTTCTCATCAGTGGCGACTTCGCCAATGTCGCCGGCCAACCGACGGGCGACATCGCGCTCGACCTCCTTGACGCACAGCCTCGCATTCATTGGAAGTTCATCGCCGATCATCAGCCGGCGGCAAATGACCCGCGTTATCAGGACCGGCTTTACGCGCTGGAGGTGACGGCGAATCACGTCGCCAGCGCCGACGGCATCATCATCTGCCGCCCCTGGGTAAAACCGGCCGCGTTCCTGCGCGGCGCGGAACGACTCGTCGCAATCGGGCGCGCGGGGATCGGGTACGACAAGATCGATCTGGCCGTCTGCACCGCGAACGACGTGATCGTCTTCAATTCTCCACACGGCTTAACGCATTCAACGGCCTCAGCCGCGATGATCCTGATGCTCGCCCTGGCCCGGCGGCTTCCGCAGCAGCAGGCGCTGGTTCGCGAAGCGCGCTGGGATCGACAAAGTCAGACGACCGGAGACGACCTGGAAGGTCGCGTGCTCGGCATCATCGGGCTGGGAAAGACGGCCCTGGAACTGGTCCGTCTGTTGGTTCCGTTTCGCATGAAGGTGATCGCCTTTTCACCTCACGCCGAGTCGGCCGTCGCCCGGCGTGCGTGTGTCGATCTGGTTGGGAGCATGGAAGCAGTCTTTCGCGAGGCCGACTGCATCAGCCTGCATTCTCGCCTGACCCCGGCGACGCATGGGCAGGTTACCGAGCGGCTGTTGCGCCTGATGAAGCCGACCGCGTTCTTCGTCAATGTTGCCCGAGGCGAATTGGTGGACGAAGCGGCGCTGGTTCGCTGTCTTCAGGAGCGGTCGATCGCCGGGGCCGGTCTGGATGTGTTCGACGAGGAGCCGCTTCCACTGAGCAGCCCGTTGCTGAAACTGGACAACGTGATCCTCACTCCGCACTGGCTCTGCTCAACCCACAAGGCGGGACGCGACACGATGGCCGCCGTCCTGGATGGAATGATTCGCATTTCTCACGGGCAGATCCCGGAGAATGTCTTGAATCCGGATGTCCTGGAACGCCGCGGGTTTGTCGAGAAGCTGCGCAGATTTGTCTGAGCAAATGAATTACTCCCTCTCCCCGCTGGGAGAGGGGCGGGGTGAGGGACGTGGACCAACAATGCGTTTCGACGATCCGAACTATTTTTGCTCGATACCGTGCCCGAGCTCACGTCGTAGTAGCCGCCCACGAACTTCAGGTGTCCGTGCTGCACCTCGCTGGCCAGCACTGGCTCGGAATGCCTGAGGCGATCAGCGACTTCGTTCACGTTGGCGTGGATAGCGTGGTCCAGCAGTCGACACACCCCATCACAAGGGCGGCCACCTGCACGGAAGCGGAAATGGAACGCGCGAAACGAATGGGGCAGTGAGTTGGCATGGGCGGTGGATCCTTTCGGGGGGGGGCCCTGCGTGCGCTCGGCGACTCTAAACAACAGTTGCGCCCGGTGCGAAAAGGAAGCGGGTTATGTCAATGCCACTGCTCGAAGCGCAACAGGTTGCGGTATCCGGCGGAATTGCACTTGCATGGTGTGGAGGCGCTTGGCATAATGCTTCTTCGCTCCCGTTGCAAAAGTTGTTGATTCCGGGTCGTACAGGGGCGTGATCTGCCGGTGGCTTTGCCTGTTGACGGGGAGGGGCTGGAGTCGCATCCTTCGGCTCACTACTTCCGCTGGCGAGGGCACTTGTCGCCTCCGATCGCTTCGTATAGGCATACAATTTGTCGATTCGGCCGGTCGATCATCGTCGCCGGCCGGTGGCGCCGCACAAGCGTCCCGCTCGTCGGAAGGGGATGATTTGCTCACCGTGTCGGAGGGCAATCTTTTATAGTGCGACGCCGGTCAAGGACGATGGAAGGATGTGTATGAGTCCAGTTCCCGAACCCCACCGATCCCCGGCGGCCGCCCATCCGCATCGCGGCCCAGGCAGGAACGGTCGGCCCCATCGTGTCGCCAGCGTGGTGGCACTCCCCGATTACGATCGACGACGCGATAATCGCAAGCCAGTTCAGACCAAGGCCGTCCTCACGGTCCTCGACGGGCCCAACGCCAACTCGGTCCACGAAATCTTCACGCGCGACCAGTCGTTCAGCGGCGTGTCGTTTCTGCTCCGCGATTCGCTCGCGGTCGGGCAAACCTGCCGCATCGCGATGAGCGGGCCCGGCAAGTCCGCGACTCACTTCTGCGAAGTGATCCGTTCCCGCCCCCTCAGCAATGGCCGTCATGAGATGGCAGTTCAATTCCGCAAATCGGTCTGATATCGTTGCGATCGATTCGTTGTGTTCCGATGCCGCACGCAAGTGTCGCGGGTATTTCGCTGCGCCCAAAGAGTCGGCGTCCGCCCCGTGGAGGCCATAGCCATGCCGGTCAAGCCTGTTCCCGATGGGTATCACACCGTCACGCCGTATCTCATCGTGAAGGGTGCGGCGGCGCTGATCGACTTTCTCAAGCGTGCCTTTGACGCGACCCAAAAGCATCGCACCGCGATGCCCAACGGCGTCGTCATGCACGCGGAAGTGCGCATCGGCGATTCCCCGGTGATGATGGGTGAAGTGCCGAAGGGATGGACGCCGCAAACCAGCTCCCTCTACCTCTACGTCCCCGATGTGGACGCGCTCTATTCGCGGGCGATTGCGGCCGGCGCTGAATCCGTCGCAGCCCCAACCAATCAGTTCTATGGCGATCGCATGGCCGGCGTGAAAGACCCGTGCGGCAACACCTGGTGGATGGCCACGCACATAGAAGACGTTCCGCCCGAAGAGATCGCACGCCGCGCCGCCAGCGCCGCGCTGCCTCGTGAAGACCCGAAGTAGGACGCCCTGTGCATCGCACGCGCGCATTCGTCGTCCGCGGACGATTCACATCCGCCATTCCGGACGCTCGCCAGGCTCCTCAGCCTCTTTAAGGTCGTTGAGCAGGTCGACGAAGTCGGCGTCGTCCAGTTCAAACCATTCTGGAATGGCGGCGGTCGAGCAGCCGCGGCGTCCCGCCAGCGCTTCCACAATTCGTCGGCGCAGGTCGGGGTCGAGGATTTCACGAATGCGGATCACGCCACCATCTTAATCCAACCCGGTCGTTTTCCGCAGGATCGGAAAGAGCGGATTTACAGGGAGTTCTACGTGAGGCTTCGCCTCGCCCTGAGTAAATGAAAACCAGGGCCGCGCTGGTACCGTAGCGAGCCGCGACCGTAAGGGAGCGTTGATGCGCGCCGCCACGCCCATCGCCCCTCACGGGCGCGGCTCGCAGCGCCTTCCTCCCGCCCATGAATGTTTTCGAAGCAGTCGCTATGAGGCTTCGCTTCGCTCATTGGAGATGAATGCCGCCCGCGTTCGTGAGCATCGCGGTTGCCGCTCGGGCGACGGCCGCGCTATACTCCGCTCCTTTCATTCAGAGAGGAAGGAAAGCGGATGATCCCAACCAGCACGCAGGTTTCCGTGGCGGTCAAGTCGAGTCCGCCGGCCGGAGGAACGGATGCGATCGTCGTCTTCGCCATCCAGGGGGCCGGCGAAGCGAGCGGGGCATCGCGCCTCGGCAGCGAGGATCGAAAGTCGGTCGCGCGCATCCTGGGCGGCGGGGCGGCGCGCGGCAAGGCCCGCGAGATTGGCTTCGATCTGGTCGAGGTCGGCAGGGGCTATCGACGCGTCTACGTCGCGGGGTTGGGCGTCAAGGAGAAGCTGAGCACTGAATCGATCCGCCAGGCCGCGGGCGCGGTCATCAAGGCCCTGCGGAAACACCGCCTGGCGAAGGCCGCGCTGGTCGTGCCGGAGCTGCCGGGCATCGGAGCGGACGCCGCTGCCGAGGCGCTCGTCGTCGGCGCACTTCTGGCGGCGTTCGATTACGAGGAGTACCGCGGAACGGGCGCCAAGCGCAACAACGACGAAGATGGCGATGCGAAGCACGCCCCGCGGCGCTTTGAACTGACGATCGTGTCGGCCAACCTTGCTGCGGCTAAGAGCGGCGTCGAGCGCGGCCGTGCCCTCGGCGATGCGCAGAACTTCGCGCGGACGATCGCATCGCGGCCGGGGAACAACATCAACCCGCCGAGCCTCGCCAAGGTCGCGCAATCGATGGCGCGCGAGGCGGGACTCGGCGTGCGCGTGCTCGACGAGAAGGAGATGGCGCGCCTGGGGATGGGCGGCATCCTCGGCGTGGGCGCGGGGAGCATCGCCACCCCACCGCGACTGATCGTCCTCGAATACAACGGCATCGCGAAGCGATCGGGCAAGCGCGGCGGCGCCCCATCAAAGTCGAGCGGCGGCGGCGCGGATCGGCCGCTGCTCGTCGTCGGCAAGGCGATCACGTTCGACACCGGCGGCATCTCCATCAAGCCGGCGGAAAAAATGGGGAAAATGATCTTCGATAAGTGTGGAGGCATGGCCGTGCTCGGATTGATGTACGCCCTGGCGAAATTGAAATGGCCCGTCCATGTCGTCGGCATCCTCTCCAGCGCGGAAAACGCGCTCAGCTCCAAAGCCTATCGGCCGGGTGACATCCTGCGCCTCTACAACGGCGTGACCGTTGAGGTCACCAACACCGACGCCGAAGGCCGGCTCGTGCTCGGCGATGCGCTGGCCTGGGGAATTGAAACGTATCGTCCCGCCGCGGTCGTCGATCTGGCCACGCTGACCGGCGGTGTCATCACGGCGCTGGGCAAGACGATGGCGGGCGTGATGAGCAACAGCGATGAACTGGTCAAGGAGTTGAACGAAGCGGGCGAGGTCGCCGGCGAACGCATGTGGCGCCTGCCGCTGGGGGACGATCAGCGCGATTACATCAAGTCCGAGTTTGCCGACATCGTCAACTCCGCCGGCCGCGAAGGCCACCCGCTCCAGGGCGGCGCATTTCTCAGCTACTTCGTGCCGGCCGATGGGTCGGTCCCCTGGGCGCACCTGGACATCGCGGGCGTTGCCGATACCGAAAAGGAACTACCGTATTACGCCAAGGGAGCCACCGGTTGGGGGATCCGCACGCTTGTGGAATGGGTGCGACGCCGTTCGTCCGCAGGCTGAACCAGGCCGATGCCATCCGGGTACGTGCGCTGTTCTGCGCGGTGCTATGATCCGGCGATCCTGGCGGACGCCGCGATATGGACCCAGGCCCGCAGCTTTTTTCTCACTATCCCGCGATCCCGCCGCCGGTGCGCGTGCGGCTTGTGGTGGCGCCTGAATCGCCGTGTCCATATCTTCCGGATCGCGCATCGCAAAGCCGGGCATTCTGGAGCGAGCAGATGTCGGGGGAGCGTTACGGCCAATACATGGACGCCGGCTTTCGGCGCAGCGGCAATGTCCTCTACCAGCCGATCTGCCGGGGGTGCCGCGCCTGCCAGCCGTTGCGGGTGCCGGTGGACCGTTTTCGGCCTGACAAGTCACAGCGGCGCTGCTGGCGGCGCAACGCCGACCTTTGCGTTACCGCCGGCACGCCGCAGCCCAGCGCGGAGAAGTTCGAGCTCTACCAACGTTACGTGTCGCAGTGGCACGGCCGGCCCACGGAAGATGGCCGCGAGGGCTTCGAGCGCTTCCTCTATGCCTCGCCGGTTCCGTCGATCGAATTTTGCTATCGCGACACAGGCGACCGGCTGCTGGCGGTTGGGATCTGTGACGTGGTCCCAGAGGCGCTGAGCAGCGTCTACTTTTACTTCGATCCCAACGACGCCGCACGGGGTCTTGGCACGTTTGGCGCGATCTGGGAAATTCGTTATGCGATCCAGGAGCGTATGAAGTATTATTACCTGGGTTACTGGGTGGAGGCATGCCGCGAGATGCGGTACAAGTCATTCTTCCGACCCAACGAAATTTTGTGCCCGGACCAGGTATGGCGGCTCAATGTATCAGTCGAACGGCTAAGTCAATCACATCTTGCGGCACCGCGGTTTTCCCGGTCGGGCGAATAATATTTCACTGGCCGATGGAATATTCTTCGTTTCAATTCCGCTCTATAAGTGAGAGGGTACAATCAGGTCGCGAATTGCCACACCGTCGTATGACAGACGCAACGCCCATGTCTGAACCGCTCGCGCAACCCGACGCCAGGCGCCTGCGTATCCTGATCGTCGAGGACCACACGCCCACTCGCATGGCCATGAGCCGTCTGATCCGCCAGGCCGGCGCCGACGTCACCACCGCGCGCGACGGGGAAGAAGCGCTCGGCTACCTGCTCACACAGTTCTTCGACGTGCTGCTCACCGACCTGCGCATGCCCAAGATGGACGGGTTCGAGCTCCTCAACCAATGCCAGTCCCTCCCCGAGCGCCACCGTCCGCGCCGCGTGATCGCGATCAGCGGCGAGTACGAGTCGAGCGCGTTGAACGGACGGCCCATCCAGTTCCTGGCCAAGCCGTTCAATATCGACGGCTTGCTCGAAATGCTGGGCGGAAAGCCGAACTGATCGGCGCACGGCAATTGCGCCCGCATTCATCGAACGGGGCGTCCCTCGACCCCATTTAATTATTTTTCGGATGCCATTGATCCGGGCCTAAGACGGTCCGACCTGAACGAAGGTCGCGACGCTGTTCAGGTCCTTGATCGCCTGTGGGGTGACCTTGACGTTGGCGGCGGCGCCGCGGTCGAGGGCGGGGTGAAGCTTGTTCGGACGCTTGGTCCAGATCTGCCCGCCGCGGCGCTTGGGAAGTTCCTTGAAGTTTCGGCTTCGCTCCGCGAGCGGCTTGTGGATCGTCTTGTCCTTCATGAACAACCGCTCCAGCGTTTTGCGCGCGGAGGCCCGGTTGATGTTCTTGCTGACGGTAACGCGGACGGTCTGGCCCGTCTTCAATTCGAGCGGCATTGCGAATCTCCGTGGAAAAGGAGGGGACAGTATAGCGACATAAGTCCCGCTGGCAAGAACGCGCCGCTGGACGCCGGCCGGGTGGGCCGCTCCAATGGGCCGCCATGTGCCCCAGCCCTCACGTGAGCGTCCGGATCGACCTCGAACGCGTTGCCGCCAACGCGCAGGCGATCCGGCAACGGGCCGGGGTACCGGTCATCGCGGTCGTGAAGGCCGACGCGTACGGCCTGGGAATCGAGCGCATCGCCCGCGCCGTCGCCGATATCGTCGATCGCTTCTGCGTCTTCAGCCTCGCCGAAGCCGCGGAGGCCGGTCTCTTCAAAGCGTTCGGCAAGCCCGTGCTGGTTCTCTGCCCGGCTGCCTCGGCGACCGCCAGCGACTTCGTTACCCAGGGCGCGCGGCCGGCGGTGTGGGACGAAGCCTCGGCCGGGGCGTGGCGCGACGCCCGCCCGATCCTTTCGGTTGACACCGGCATGCAGCGCTTCTCATGCGCGGCAGAAGAGATTGAAGCGGTGCTGAAGGCCGGCGGCTGCGACGAAGCCTTTACCCACGCGATCCGCCGTGGACAGGTGGATCAATTTCTTTCACTGGTGGGCGGCCGCGGCCTGAAGCTCCACGCTGCCGGGTCCTCGCTCCTCGAAGAGCCGCTCGCCCGCCTCGACGCGGTACGGCCAGGGCTGGCGATCTATCGCGGCGCGGCGCGGGTCGCCACCATGCTTCGCGAGGTGCGGGACACGCGCGGTCCCGCCGGCTACAGCGGGTTCGCCGCCCGCCGTCACGGCGTGATCCCGGCCGGCTATGCCAACGGCCTCGCCGTCGGCCCCTGCCTGATCAACGGTCGCATCTCGCGCGTGGTGGAGGTCGGCATGCAATCCGCCTACGTCGAATGCGCCGTCGCCGACAAGCCGGGCGACGAAGTCGTCCTCTTGGGCGACATCATCACCGAGGCCGAGATTGCCCTCGCCTGGGGATCCAGCCCACAGGAAGTCCTCGTCCGTTTGTGCGCGGCGGGAGTGCGGGATTACGTTTGAGATCGGAAGAGTGCAAATGCCTTTTCGTTGCACGGGCGCCTCGCCCGTGTGATTCTCAAGACACGGGCGAGGCGCCCGTGCTACGAAGATCGATCAAAGATTTGAAACTTTCCGCGCGCGCCGACCGTCCCAATGACGTTCTCTCTCTCATGGGAGCCGTCGCGTGATCGAAACTGACGAAGCCCTGGTCCGCAGGGCACAGCAGCGGGACCGGCCGGCGTTCGAGGAACTGGTGCGCCGCACCGCGCGCCTCGTCTATTCCCGCCTCTACCTCGACTCCAATGGCGATTCCCATCGCGCTGAAGACCTCGTGCAGGAGACGTTCCTCCAGGCGTGGCGATCGATCGAGCAGGTGACCGATACTGCCGGCTTTCGAACCTGGCTTTTGCTGATCGCCCAATCGGTGCGGATCGACGCGCTGCGGCGCGAATCGCGCCGCAAGCGTTCCGCGCCGGGAAAACCCGCCGGTGAAGCGGCAATGGCAAACGTCCCCGACTCGCGCGGCGGTCCCTCCGAACGCCTCGAGCGCGAAGAGGCGCGCCTGCGGGCGATGGATGCACTGCGTGCCCTGCCGGAGGAATACCGGCTGCCGCTGACGCTCCGGTATCTCGGCGGCGCGGATTACGACACGATCGGCCGGCAACTCGGTCTTTCCAACGGCTCACTGCGCGGATTGTTGCATCGCGGCATGACCCGCCTGCGCGAGGCGCTCGCTCCATAACCAGACCCGCTTACCCACAATCGTATGACCGCATCATCACCCAACAACGAACATGTGACCGACTGGATCGAGCCGTATCTGGCCGGCGGACTCGATGACGAACAGCGGGACCAGGTCCGCGATCACATTGCCCGCTGTGACATGTGCGCCAAGGCGCTCGCCCAGGCCGAATCGTTCGATGCCTCGCTCAAGCAGATTTTTACCGGTGCGGCACCGGCCGCCGGATTTGAGGATCGAATGGTGGCGGGGTTGGGGCGCAGTGTGCGCGGGCCGCTTTTGCACCCGGCCGTTCGACGCGCGGCGATCGGCATTGCGGCGACGGTATTACTCGGCGGGTTCGGCTACGTGGCGAGCCAGGCGATCGAGCAGGGACAACTTCCGCTGCTTGGTTCCGGCGCACGGGCAATGGCCGCCCCTCAGCAAAACGCCTACACGAGCAGTATCGACCCAATTTCTCGATTCAGCACATATGTCGAGATGCACGATCAGTCTGAGATGGGTCGCCAGCACGGTCTCCACGCGCCCGCAGAGCTGGCTGAAAGAATGGTGAAGCGGCTGGAAGAGACCACCGCGTCCCCTGACGCGGCCGCTGGCGAGGCGAAGCCGGCCCCGCCGGCGGTGGCATCCGCGTCGACCCTCCAAAGCAATCAGCCGGCCAGCGCAGGAGACGTCGCCGCGCCGCGCGGCAGTTCAGTGCTTTCCTTGACTCCGGCGAAACCGGGCGAGTCTGGGTATCAGGCTGGGCTTCCCGCATTGCAAGGCGGCGGCGCGGGTGGCTTTGGCGGCTCGGGCGGCGGCGGCAACGGACGGCCCGTCAGCGGCGGCGGGAGCGATCATCGGGCGAAATCGAAGTCAGAAGGATGGGAACTCAAGAACGGTACGATGGAGTTTGGATATTTTCGGCCCGCCGGTCTCGCTGAAGCGAGCGACCGTGAGGCTGGCAAGGGCGACTCGAAGAACGGTCTGGTTGCGGCAGACGGCGAAAAGAATGGGAAAACATCCGGCGCGGCGCCGAAGGACGGGAGCGACAATCTGTTCAAGGCGGTGGAAGACGGGCAGAACCAGCAACAGGGTCAGCCGGGTCAGCAGCCCCCAGCGCGTCCCACGTGGCAAGAGCACGAAAAACTCTCGGATCCGAAAGAAGCGAACTTGGCCGCGGGACGAAAGGTGATTCGCAACGGAGAAATGACCTTTGAGGTGGAGGGCTTCGATTCGGCGGTCATGACGATCACCAAGATCGTCGACGAGGAACGCGGTTACGTTTCCACTACGGACTCCGACAAGCTCGCCAACGGCAAGGTGAAGGGGACGATCGTCGTGCGTGTTCCGCCGGAGCATCTGGACACGCTGGTCCTGAAGCTGCGCGGGATTGGGGAGCTCAAGAGCCAGAAGATCAACGCCCAGGACATCACCAAGCAGTACACGGACCTCGAGAGCGCCCTGCGCGCCGCGCGGGCGATGGAGGCCCGGCTCATCGAAATCGTGAAGACGGGCAAGGGCGAGGTGAAGGACCTGCTGGAGGCTGAGAAGCAGTTGGGAGTCTGGCGCGAGAAGATCGAGCAGGTGGAAGGGGAGATCCGCTACTACAACAACCTCGTCTCCCTCTCCACGCTCTCGGTCACGCTGATGGAGAAGGACATCAAGACCGCCGCCTTCGCCTCCGAGACCGAACAGGTCACGATGGCCCTGGAGACGCCGAACGTCGAGACGGCGTACGACCAGGCGAAGCAGGCTATCGCCGCCGCCAAGGGGCGCATCCTCCAGAGCGATCTTCAGCAGCACGAAGCGGGGCAGTTCAGCGGCACGATCCGCGCCGCGCTTCCCCCCGATGCCGCCGATACCGTGATCGGCCGGCTGCGCCAGCTCGATGGCCGTGTTGCCAATTTCCAGCGTCAGCGCGCACAGAAAAGCCAGGAAGGGAGCGGCGCGCCGCTCGATGCCTCGAAGCTGCATCGCGAGGACGTCAACCTCAACCTGACGCTCTACAACCTCGCCAACGTCGAGCCACGGCGAACGATGGCGGTGCTCCTCGCCGCCCCGAGCGTTGACGAAACCTACCGAGCCGTGCTCGATGCGGTCGCAGCGGCAAGCGGGCGCGTCGTCACTTCATCCATCAACCGCGGCAAGCCGGAGCAGACGCGGGCGGAAATCCGGCTTCACGTCGCGTCCGACAAAGCCGACGCCTTCCTCACTTCGCTGCGCGCGGCCGGCGTTGTCGTCCACAGCGAGTCCAATGAGAACCCGGACACGCAGAACGTGACCGAGGCCAAGCGCGGGTTCGCAGTGAGCATCGAATCGTTGGCCGTCGCCGCCCCGCGTGAGACGCAGCAGCTCAAAGTTGCCGCCGCCGCCGTGCCGGAAGGTTTTGCAGATCTCCTGAACGCCGTTCTCTCGAAGAACGGGCGCGTCATCACCTCGCAGCTCAACCAGCAGGACCGTGAGCACGTTACCGGGACGCTGAGCTTCGAGGTGCCGCGCGATGCGACCACGGCGATCGACGCAGCGCTGGCCAAGGCGGGGGACGTGATCACACGCAACGTCGTCCGATCGCAGGACACGGAGAACTCCGTGGACACCAAGGTGCAGTACAGCCTGGACCTGGTTGACGCCGCCGCGCTGCCGCCCCGGCAGAAGACGACGCTGGCGGTGGAAGCGGCGGATGTCTCGCGCGCCGCACGCGACTTCGTGGCCGCCGCGACCTCGGCCGGCGGGCACGCCGCCGGCTCGACCGAGAGCTCGCTGGACCGCGAGGGGAACCTTCTGACGCGGGTGATTGTCGACGTTCCCCTGGCGAAGGCCGCCTCGGTCATCGACCAGGCATCCGGCCTCGGGACCGTTCGCGTAAACGAGACGAGCACCGACGAGCATGCCTCGGAAGGCCGTCTCGCCCGGGCGCGGATCGAGGTGACGTTCGGGAACACGTCGGCCACGGTCGGCGGCCGCGACACCATCTGGGATGCGATCCGTCACGGCCTGTCGGTCAGCGGCGCAGGCCTGCGCTGGAGCCTGACGATGATCGTGATCGGCTTCTGCTTCATCGCCCCCTGGGCGCTGATCGTCTGGGCCCTGTGGCGGGTCTTCCGCCACAAGCCGGCACGGCTGGCCGTTGTTGTCGCCAACTCGACCGCGTCGCCATCCCATTAGGACAGGCATTCCTGCCTGTTAAATAACGCGTGCCGCAGGAAAATTCACATCCATCCTCGATCCGAAGCGAATACGAAGCGCATGGTGCGGACGCGTATTACCGGCAATTCGGCGATGAGTATCGCAATCCGCACGAGGCGGTGGTTCGGAAATTGCTCAAGATCGCAGTGACGCGATGGAAGCTGGATTTATCCAACGTGCTCGACTTAGCCGCCGGCAGTGGCGAGGCGACGCTTGCGCTGCGCGATCTCGGCGCCATGGTGAGCGGGATCGATCCCTACACGTCGGACGCTTTCGCGGCCCGAACCGGGCAGGTCGCCGAACGGTTCACGTTCGCTGACGTGGCCGCGGGTGCGCTGGTCGGGCGGCGCTACACGTTGATCGTATGCAGCTTCGGACTTCACCTGTGCGAGCCGTCACGGCTGCCGGGGATGGCGCAGCAGCTTGCACTGGTGGGGGAGCGGCTGCTCATCGTCACGCCGCACAAGCGGCCGGTCATTCGAGTTGCTTGGGGATGGGCGCTCGAAGGGGAGCAGGTCTTGGAACGCGTGCGGACGCGATGCTATTTGGCCGAGCGCAGGTAAGCCGGGGCATCGGTCAAGTGCAGCACGGCGCCGTGCTTGTCCGGGAGGGGCTCGCCCGTGTGTCCGACGGCTGCAAAATCACCTTCCACCTCGACATCATGCGGCGTTGCCGACGTCGTCCATGCCGCCAGGCGGATCTCGTCACCCTTCTGGAATTTGAGCACGTAGTCATCCGCGCCGCCGACGTGCATCCGTTCGACGAAGTGGCAGCCGGCGAGCTGCGATGTGAGGGTCTTCGCCGCGGCGTAAGCCGGTTTGGGGTCGTAGAGCGGATCGCGGCCGGCGTGTTCCTGGAAATGGACCGTGCCGAAATGGTGCTCGGCTTCCTTCGGGTCGCTGCCGTCGTCGTGCCAGTCGTACCAGATGGAGATTGGGACGCCGTTGCTGAGGTTCGTCAGCCATTGGCGGGGGAGGTATTTCCCCTGTTTCGCCGCGTCGAACTTTTCCCACGCGGAGGAAAATCCCCACTCGCCGGAAAGGATCGGGATCTTCTTGTCTTTCGGGCCGTACTGCGAGATCAGCTCGCGAAGCTTCGCGTAGTCCGCCGCCACCGTCTCCGGCGGTGACTGGCGATACGGATGAACCGAGACGGCTGACCAGTACTCCAACAGCCCGGCCTTGAAGCAGGTTTCGAGGAACTTGAAGTCCATGGTGGAGACGGCAGGACCGACGTAGGTTTCCTCTGGGGCGGCTTCGCGGATCGCCTTGCCGACCGCCAGCGCCAGCTTTGCGTAGTCATCCACGTTGGGCTTGGGCCGCCAGAAGAAGATGTTCGGTTCGTTGTACATCTCCCAGATGACGCCGCGCCCCTTGAAGTGAACCGCCGCCGCCGCTGCCCAGCGCGCGAACGCGGCACGGCCTTCGTCGGAGTTGGGGGAGAGGTCCTTGTCGTAGTGAGTGTTGGAATAGTCGAGGATGAAGAGCGCGCGGATGTGATGCGGGTCGAGCGAGGCGAGGAGGCGATCGTAGGCGGAGAAATCGAATTTCCCTTTCTCAGGCTCGGTGCTGTTCCATCCGAAATCCATTCGCACCCAGGTGAAGCCGGCGGCCGCCAGCATCTGAATCTCGCCCGGTTTCGGATCGGTGAAATGGATGTTCACGCCCAGGCCACCGGGAACGGTGCTGTCGGGCAGGCCGGCCGCATTCACGAACGACGGAGTTAAGACGGCAGCGAATAGCCAGAGCAGATTGCGGGCAGTCGGCATGCGGTTTCCCTCGAGAAAATGGGTGCGTGTATGCGCGCGTGCCAGTCTAGGCGACCGAACGTCCGAATGCATTTCTCCCGCTCCCAGTACGCTGGGAGAGGGAGCAGGAAAAAAGAGCCCCCCGCGCACGCGCGCGGAAGGCCCTTGCTGCACTGACAGTGGGTGTGCGATTGCAATCGCGTTAGTTTCGAGCAGCGAGGGCTTTCGCCCGGCGAAGCAGGTCGATGAACTCCTGGCGCTCCCCCGACTCGTCGCCGCCGCGGGCCTGCTGCGCCAACTCCAAGGCAGTGGCGAGCGTGGCGGCGCCGCGATACTTGGAATCTCGCAGCAGCATTCCGAATTCCGCAACCGAAGCCGCAAAGCGAAAATCAACCGAAGCCTTCGAGACTGGCGTGACTCGTTCGGCGAGCGGGTACTCCAGGATGCGCACCGCCTGCCCGTTGGGTTCGAGATACCGAATGCGAACGGTGAGCGCGGTGCGATCTTGGGCGTTGGCCGCGAGATGCTTGTCGATCGGGATGATCTCAAAGAGCGCCGTAATCTGGCGGCCTGCGCCCAGGTCCACGGGTCGAGATGCGGAGGCGAAATCTTCGCCGGGGACGGGAGGATGGGCTTCGCCGCCAACGGGGCGATAGGAATCGACCACGTCGGGGTTGAAGATCGCCTGCGCCGATACTTCGCGTGCCACCTGGATCAATCCGCCGCCCAGTTGCTCGGCGAGCGCTTTGCGGATTTCCGCGTATCCGTCCGCACAGGCCCAGGTGCCGCCACCGCGGGCGGCGAGCCGTCGCATGAACGGGTCGCCGAGGTTCGGCGTCCCCAGCTCGAGGATGCTCAAGCCCACGCCGCTCCGCGCATGCTGCTCGACCAGGCGTTCGGCGGCGGCGCGATCTGCCAGGCCGTGTTCCCAGTCACCGTCGGTGACGAGGATGACCCGTGTGAGATCGCCCGGCGTCAGACTGCCGGCGGCGCATTCGTACGCCATCGCGATCGACATCGGCCCGCGAGCGAGCCCGCCGGACTCCAGGCGATCGATCGCATTGATCATGGTGAGCCGATGTGCGCCGGAGGTCGGCGCGAGATAATGCCCGCCGCCAACGATCGCGACCTGGTCGCGCGGGCCGATAAGACCGAGCGATTGCTTGAGCGCCTTCTTCAGCAGCGGCATCTTCCAGTCGGCCGCCATCGATTCAGATCCATCGACGAGGAAGATCACGTTGAGCGGCGGGCGGGTCGATCCCAGCTCGCGTGCCTTGAGGACGATCCGCGCCAGGCGATGGTCGGGGTTCCAGGGGCAAGGGGACAGCTCGGCCACGGTGGCGATCGCCTGATCGGGGCCGGGCGACGGCGCTGCCCACGTGAACGCGTTGAGCATCTCTTCGATCCGAATCGTTTCCGGAGGGGGGAGACGGTCGTAGTTCATGAATCGGCGCAGGTTCGTGTACCCCGCGGCGCTAACTTCGACGGGGAAGGCAGCGGTTGAAGCACCCGTGGCCGCGGTGAAGCCGGCATCGGTGAAGGGCTCGTAGCCGCTGGCGTCGGGCGCGGGGCCGATCCCCAGTGCAGGGCGCGTCGATTGGGTGCCGACTGAGTGCGTGTTGACCGAGCTGTAGAAGTTGCTGCCGGGATGCCCCTGCTCCGGAGCGCGCTGTGTGTCCGCCGCGCGTCCGGCACGTCCATGCCCGCCCTGCACCAGGCGCAGCGGCGGCGTGGGGAGCGGAAGGTCGCCGTGCGGCACGCCAACGAGCGGTGAATCGTGAGGCGAGAGATCGCCCTCATCGGGACCGATGTGCGGTTGATGCACTGCCAGTGGGCTCCAGTCGTCCGGCGGCGCGGGTTCGTCGATCGACGGATGATGTGCATCCGCCACGCTGGGGACCGGAAGGTTTGGGACGGGAAGCGGGATCGGGGCACGCTGGTCGCGCGGGGTGTGCCCGTCGGTCAGGTAGTAGGGAGTTTCATGTTTGTCGTGCGGGTGGTTCGCCGGCTCTTTGACCACTTCCGTATGGTGGAAGAGGTAGGGCATCAGGATCGACAACGCCAGGAAAACGATCAGCACCGATGCCGCCATGCTCAGCGCCATGACCGCGATGTTGCGCCGCCGCAGGCGAATCGCCATGTCATGTACGGCGGGTTGGCGTCTGAGGGCTCGCTCAATCTCCTCTTCGATCGCCGCGTGCTGCGCGTCGGTCAGGCCGCCGCCGTTCGGCGCTGTCGACACCGCCGCAAGCTCGCGCGACAGCTCGCCGCCGAGCAGACGTGCGGTGGCGCGCACCTCCTGCACGTACCGGCGGGCGGATTCGCTCTCTTCGACGTACGCCTGGACGGCGACCTGCTCGGCGCCGTCAAGCTCGCCGAGGGCAAACCCGGTCAGGCGAATGTCGTCAATGCCACGGGTCATACCATCCATCCGCAAATGTCTACCGCCGTGTCCTGCTTCCGTGCGGCTTTTCCGTGCCCGCTTCGCCGGCCATCCGCTGGCGAATGTTTTTCAAGCCGGTGTGGATCAGGAAACCCACGTTGGTCACCGTGAGATGCGTAACCTCGGCGATCTGCTTGTACGACAGCCCATCCTGGAACTTGAGCCGGATTACTTCCTGCTGGTTCGGCGAAAGCGATGCGAGGCTCGCCATCACGCCCGCCAATGATTCCTCCTGCTCGATCCCCGCGTGCGGCGGCGCGTCGCCGGCCACCTGGAGCTCAGCCTGTCCTTCCGCGAGGAGGTTCATGCGTCGTTCCTTGCGCCGCACGTCAATACAGAGGTTGCGGCACACCGTAAAGAGCCACTCGCCGAGGCGCGGTTCGATCTGCTCGCGCGGCTGCGAGCAGAGGCGCATGAACGTCTCCTGCGCCACGTCGCGTCCGCGGTCGGCATCGCCCAGCAGGTGAACGGCGTAGCTCACCAGCCTCTGTTCGTAGTCCCGGACGGCCGAGCGCAGCCACTCGCCATCTGATGCGGGCCGCGCTTCGCCCATCCACGCTCCTGCCGGGTTGTCGGACCCTGATTTCATAAACGGATCGGGCGGAGGTTTCTTAGAACAGGAACGGCTGGCGCCCCCAACTTACTCAATTGTAAGGTTTTCGGCGGTGGGGGGTTATGCGCGCGGCGGCCGGCCGGCGAATTGTGCCGTATTTGTTCCGTACGGGGCCGCGAAGCGGGTATAACGCATCGCTTATGCCCGATCCCGAATTGCCGCCCAACCCGGCGGCTGCCGCGTCGCCACTGCCGCTGAGCGAGCCGCCGCCCGGCGCGCTGCGCACGATCTTCTTCATCGTCTTCATGGACCTGCTGGGCTTCGGGATCATCATCCCGCTGCTGCCCCGCTACGTGCCGCATTACGCCGAGCACCCACTGAAGGTCACGCTGATCTTTTCGATCTACTCGATCTGCCAGTTCATCGGCTCGCCGATCCTGGGAATGATCAGCGATCGTTATGGCCGGCGTCCCGTGCTGGCGCTCTCACAGGTCGGAAGCGCAATCGGGTACGTGCTGCTCGGGGTCGCGACCGACTGGGGTCGCTACACGCTGGCGCTGATTTACCTGTCGCGCGTGATCGACGGGTTCACGGGCGGAAACATCTCGACGGCGCAGGCTTACGTCAGCGACGTCACCACGCCGCAGAATCGTTCCAAGGGGATGGGGATGATCGGGGCCGCGTTCGGGATCGGCTTCAGCTTCGGCCCGGCCATCGGCGGCATTCTCGGCCACTACCACGTGAGCTGGCCCGCTTACCTGGCGGCGATCCTGGCCATGCTGGCGGCGATCCAGTCCTGGCGAAAGCTTCCAGAAACGCGCACGCACAAACCGACCGATTCCGAAGTCTGGCTGCATCCGGGCCGCTTCCTGCCGATCCTGCGCCATCGCGTGTTACTGCAATTGCTGATCATTTCTTTCTTGATCATGGCGGCGTTCGTGATGATGGAGAGCACGCTGGTGATTTACCTGGCGAAGCCGCCGTTCAACTTCACTGTGTGGGGAACCGGGTGGTACTTCTTTTACTTGGGGATGATCATCATCCTGGTGCAGGGGGGGCTGATCGGCCGGCTCACGAAGCGCCTGGGCGAATGGCCCCTCTGTATCGCCGGGCCGGTCCTGGTGACGCTGGGGATGATTGGCTTCACCTGGACCGCCGTCGCGCCGCTGCTCCCGCTGCTGCTGCTGGCGGGCGCCGTGAACGCGATCGGGCGCAGCATCCAGCAACCCTCGATCTCGTCGCTGATCTCCAAGTTCAGCGACCGACGGCAGCAGGGGACTGTGTTCGGGCTGTTTCACGGGCTGGCCAGCCTGGCTCGGGTGGCGGGGCCGATCGCCGCGGGCCTGGCTTATCCCTATTTGCGTAACACTGGGCAGTTCGTCATCGCCGGCGGGGTCGCCATTGCGGTTGCGGCCTGGACCGCGTTGCTGCGCACCCCGGTGCCCGCCGGCGCTGAGCCCGAGGCAATGGCGGAAGCGGCGTTGGAAGTGGCTTGAGCGACCCTGGGCGAGCGGATATCGCTTTCACATATGCCAATTCAACTCGAGCGGCTTGCGATTTTCCTTGTGCGTTTGGCTGCCGTGGGATAATTTACCGGGGCTGCACACCCGCAACCAACGCGGCGAGGAGATTCCACATGCTTGCGCGGTCTAAATGGTTGTTTGCCGTTACGGCTTTCGTTCTCATGCTGCCGCTGGCCCGTCCCGCGGCTGCCGATGATCTCGTCGGAAAGTTCATCACGGCACGGCGTGCACAATTCGCGGGGATGCCGCGCCTGGTGGTCGAGGTGACTTCGGTCGCTAACGGTCGGAGCGTGAACCTGGCCGTGCCCAACCAGGACGAGAAGAAGGCGATGTTCGACCCGAACCCCGCCCTGCTCAGCATCGTCAAATCGCTCAAGCCGGGTGACGTGGTCAAAGCCACCTTTGCAATGCAGAACAATTCCGCGATCGTTCAGACGCTTGTCGTCTATCCGCTCAAGCCGGGCGAGGAGCTGCCCAACGCCTTCGTCTTCGGCGAGTCGTACGACAAGAAGGAAGGGAAAATCGATTACCAGATGATCGATGCCAAGCGCTTCGATCAGGCGATCACCTTCGTGATTCCCAACAAGAAGGATGCGTCGGGCGAGCTGGCGCCCGATCCGCAGATGCTCGCCGATGCAGGCAAGTTCAAGTCGGGCGATATTGTGCTGATCGACGCGGCGCCGGGCCGGCCCCACCCGACGATCAAGAGCATCGAGCTCTACACCGCGCCCGTGGCCGGGCACTTCGTGAAGAGCGAAGACCATGAAGTGGAGGCGGGGCAGAAGACGACCGCCGTTGAGCTGGAGGCCGACGGCAAGACGATCACCGCCCTGGTCCCCGGCCACCTCGATGGAAAGAAATGGGTGGTCGACGCGAAGGTCCTGGGCGAGGTGAAGCGCCTCCGCCCCAATTCCGACGTGATGTTCCGACTCGCTGAAGACAACGGCAAGTCGTGGATCCGCGCCATCGAGATGGCGCCCAAGCAAACCGCTCACGGCCCCCCGACAGCCTCCAGCTCCGATCCCAAGCCGCCGGCGGATTCGACTGACACCAAACCCCCGTCCAACACCAAGCCCCCGCAGCGCGTTCAGCAGCCCAAGAAGGCGAAGTAATCACACGCACGGCTCCCTCGGCGGCGGGCTTAAGTCACGCCGCCATCGGCGACCTCCGTGGCGGTTTGAATTCCCACGGCCACTTCCGGCGTCAGGATCCCCTTGCGTTTGTAGATCGGCCGGACGATTTCCCTCAGAGCGGGCAGCTTACGAGCGAAGTTCAGGGTGACCAGCGTGCAGATGACGCCCGCGATCAGCAGCGTGTGCGATGCGCCGATCATCGCGGCGGTGTGCGGCTCGAGGCCGTGTGGGGCAAAAAACTGCGCGAGCCCGCCGGCGAGCAGGTTGCCGAAAGGCGTCATCCCGAGGAACGCGACCGTGAAGAGGCTCATGACCCGTCCGCGTTTGTCCTCCTCGGCCAGCGTTTGCAACACGATGTTGGCGGAAGCGAACTCGATGATCATCGCGCCGCCGGCAATGGGCGCGATCAGGAGCGAGAGCCAGTTTTGTCGGGATAGGGCAAAGAAGATCAGCGCGATGCCGAAGATCACACCGCCCACCGCGATCACCTTCCCCAGCCCGACGACCGTCCGCCGGGAGGCGAGGTAGAGTGCACCGGCGAGCGCCCCGGCGCCCGATGAGGCCATCAGGAATCCGAGCGTTTGCGGGCCGCGTACCGTGCCGCCGAAGTATTCGCCGTAGATCGGGATGAGGGTGGTGAACGCGGGAATGCCGGTGAGGCTCTGGACGGCCATCAGGACCAGGACCGCGCGGATCGGCGCCAACTCGAACGCGTAGCGCAACCCTTCCTTCAGCTCGACGAGTACGCTGCGCCGAACCGGCCGGGGCCGCGGCTGGATGTTCATGGCCAGCAGCGCAATGATTACGGCAATGTAGCTCAGGCCATCGATCAGGAAGCAGGAGCCGGGGCCCACCCAGTAGATCAGCAAACCCGCGGCGGCAGGGCCGATCAGGCGGGCGGCGTGGACCATCGTCGAATTGAGCGCGATCGCGTTGGCCAGGTCCGCCGGGTCCGTCACCATCTCGATGAGGAACGCCTGCCGCGCCGGCATGTCGAAGGCGTTGATCAATCCCTGGACGAAGCTGAGGGCGACGATCTCGGTGACGTTGATCACGTGGGCCAGCGCGAGCGCCGCCATCGCCAGCGACTGGAGCATCGCCAGGATTTGCGTGATGACGATGAGGCGCCGGCGGTTCATCCGGTCCACCCAGACGCCGGCAAACGGGGCGACGCAGAACATGGGGATTTGCGCGGCAAAGCCGGTAATGCCGAGCATGATCGGCCTGTGGGTGAGGGAGTAGACGAGCCAGACGGTCGCGACCTGCGTCAGAAAGGTGCCGACCAGCGAGATGATCTGCCCGGCGAAGAAGAGCCGGTAATTCCGATGCCGCAGTGCGCGAAGGAGCAGCGCAACGCGGGTCGGCTCAGCCGCGGCATCGTTCAGCGGGTGCGGCGCGCGTCCCTGCGGGGCATCGTTCATAGGCGCGGCTGATGATAGAAGGTCGTCGCAGGCGAGCCAATGCGGCAATTCGAAGTGGACGTGACCGTATTGATGCGGCCTTTCCAGAGCCGCGACCGTCAGGGAGTGGTGTGCG
>JBBSDP010000037.1:0-53214 GCA_038240605.1 Tepidisphaerales bacterium
GCACTTTCGCCGACGCCGATTCAAGAGGGTAGGTCTCCACCACACCGTTCCGCGGCGAGCAGTCCGCCCTGGCGAACGCCTATCGCGGAAAACCCGCTGAAAAATCTTCTGCTTTTGCCGGAAGTGCGAAAGTCAGGCTAGCGGCGGACTACCCCGCGTCAGTACCCGGATTCTTCAACATCGGTGTTTTGCACACAGCTCTCGATGGTCGAGAAGGCCATGACTCCTACGCACCTTGCGCCATCGACGAGTTAGTCGCGCATGGTTACGACTACTGGGCGCTGGGACATGTTCACAACCGAGAATCGGTCAATGGTACTCGGCATCCGCGCATTGAATTTCCGGGCAACTTGCAAGGTCGGCACGTCCGCGAGACGGGAGCCAAGGGCTGTTTGCTCGTGACCATAGACGGGCACGGCCACGCCGTGCCGGAGTTTCGGCCGCTGGACGTATTTCGTTGGGACGTTGTCGCAGTCGATGCTTCGGCTGCGGAAACGATATCCGACGTTCTCGATTCTGCGCGGGTGGCAGTATCCGACGCGCGCGACGGTGCCGACGGTAGGCCGTTGGCGATCCGCGTCATCATTTCCTGCTCGGAATCCATGAGCCTCGGCCTGGCCTCCGACCCAGAGCAGTTTCGCGCCGATCTGCGCGGCCAAGCCGGCGGCGACGTCTGGATTGAGAAAATCAAGGTCGCGCCAACCCCCACGGCACGAGCCGAGGAGCCGACCTTGAGCGACGACGCCACCTCGGAACTTCGAGCCGTACTCGATGAATTGC
The DNA here is from genome assembly GCA_038240605.1 of Tepidisphaerales bacterium. Classification (GTDB taxonomy): domain Bacteria; phylum Planctomycetota; class Phycisphaerae; order Tepidisphaerales; family Tepidisphaeraceae; genus JBBSDP01. The sequence continues at coordinate 781 of JBBSDP010000037.1, forward strand.
GGAGTCAACCGGATGACGCGCTGGCAATCTTCGCAGCGGGTGATTGCGGCAAGCTCGTGAACCGCCTTCCGCCCGAATTGCGAGCCGCATTCGACCGGTCCTGGGATGACGTTCTCGCCCGCGCGTCGGCTTTGCTGCAAGCGAGGCTGTCGGAGTCCACCCCATGAAGTTCGTCCGCATCGTTTTCCGCTGCTTCGGCCCCTTCGACGACCAGCCGCTCGACCTGTCCGGTCCCGGCAGGTTCCATGTGATTTTCGGACCGAATGAGGCCGGTAAGAGTTCCGCACTGCGCGGTTTGCATGCGTTCCTGTTTGGGTTTCCCGTTCAATCCGGCGACGACTTCCGCTTCCAGTATGCACAATTTCGCATTCAGGCCTCATTGGAGGATTCCACTGGCAAAGGGTTGGAGTGCATCCGCCGCAAGGGCAACAAAGCCACGTTGCGCGCGACTGACGACAAGACCGAAGTCCCGGAGCCGGCCCTGGCCCAGTTTGTCGGCGGCTTGCAGCAACAACAATTCGAACAACTCTTCGGGCTGGATTCCAAACGGCTCTTTGAAGGCGGTCGCGACATCGCCGACGGCCGCGGCGACCTGGGCGAGGCGCTCTTTGCCGCAGGTGCTGGCCTGGCCGGCCTCCGCGCCTTGGCTCGAACCCTCGAAGACCGACAGCTCGCGTTGTACAAGTTTCGCGGCCAGACCCAACTGATTAACAAGTCTTTGAGCGACCATGAAAAGCAGGTCGCCGCCGTGCGCGACAACATGTTGCCACCGGACACCTATGCGGCAGCGGCAACCATCGCGCGCGAAACGCAAGAAAGAGTGGAAGCACTGCGGCGCGAACGTACCGATGTGCGTTCCCAACTGGGATTGCTGCAACGCTACCAGACCGCGCTGCCGACGATTGAACTGTTCCTACGCGCACGGCAACGCCTGGAGCCGGTGGCCGACGCGCCGCTGCTGACCGCCGACTTTGACTCCAAGTTAGACGCCGCCCGCGAAAAACGGGAGATTGCCCGTAACAAGCTGATCGACCTCACCGCGGCTCGGGACGAACTTGAGCGACAACTCCGCGACGAGCAGCCGCCAGCAGCCGTGCTGGCCGAAGAAGCGGAGATCGACGAACTCAAAAAGCTCGTCGGCGCCGACACAAAGCAACAAAGCGAGGCGATCAAGGCCGACACCCGCCGTCGTGAAGAAGAAGGCAAAGCACGGGACATCTTCCGCGAGTTGACCGGCTCCACAGCGTGGGATCAAATGCCCGGCTTGAAGCCACGACTCGACCATCACCAGCGGATCATGGAGCTTGCCAATGAACAGAAGGCCGTCGTGGAGAACGTGACTAATTGCGACAGCACGGTTCGACTCGCGCGGGAGGCGCTCGCGTTCGCCAAAACAGAGCAGGCCGAAATGCCGACGCCTGCGGATCCGGCGCCGTGGCGCGCCGCCGTGGAATCCGTCGCGGAACCAGGGCCGGTTGAAGGACAAGCCCGAACTCGCCGAAACGAAGCCGAAACGGAGGAACAAGGGCTCGCCGCCGAATTCGCTCGGTTTCAACCGCTTGCGCCTGGCGTCTGGCGCGATGCCGCAACACTTTCGGTTCCATTGACCGAGGCCGTGGCGCGGTTTCAAAGGAACTTCGATGACGTTAATCGCGCGATAGCGAAAGCCATCGAAGAGCGCGAACAACTCGATCGCGACATGACGATCTTGCGCGGACAGCTTGTCGACAAGGTCGGCACCGAGCCGGTGCCGACGGTAATCGATCTGAACGAAGGGCGACGCGATCGCGACGGTGGTCTGCACCTCATCCGTCGCCGCTTGGCCGACCAGGCCGATGTATCAAATGAAGCGGAATTCACGACCCGCCACGCACCCGGTCGGCCTTTGATCGATGCGGCCGAGATCACAGTTCGCCAATGCGACACGCTTGCCGATCGGCTGCGGCACGAAGCCGATCGCATCGCCGCTTGGCAAACTCTCAACCAGCAGTTGGAATCGTTGACAAAACGCCGCCTCGTGGTCGTGGCCGAACACGAGGCGGCAGTACGCGCGCTCGCCGGAATTGAACAAAATTGGCAAGCCGCATGGCGGCCCGCAGATATTACACCGGACGCGCCGGAAGTGATGGAGGCTTGGTTGATCCGGTGGCACCGGTTCACCGAGCAAGTCACCGCGTGGGACAGTATTCGCCTGAAGTGCCAAGAAGACGAACAACGGATCACTTCCTTGAAAGCGCAGTTGTTCGACGCATGCCCGATCACCCAAAAAGCGAAGACGCTCATTGAAGCGTTGGCTTTGGCTCGCAAAGCCATCAGCGACGCGAAAGACGGCAAGGCGGCTGTGGACAAACTCGTCCACGAAGTCCTTCGACTGAAAGCCGCGGTGACGATCGCGGAAACCGCGTCGGAGCGGGCCCTTCAACGGCGTAAGGACTGGACGGACCAATGGTCTTCCGCCATTGCCGTGCTTGGGCTCCACGATTCGAGCATTTCGGTCAAGACGGCGCAGGATTACTTGAAACGCATCGCAGAAATGCAACAGCATCTCACCGACATGCGGATCAAGGCGGCCCGCGTCAAGGAGATCGCCGAAGAGCGGGCATTGCTCTTGCAGCACGTCACCGCATTGCGCCTGCGGCTCGACTCGGCCGTCCGCCGCACGACGGCGGACACTCTCGACGCAGACTTCCGGGATGTTGACACCGCCTTGGCGACGGCCCGCACTCGCCGAACGCAGCACGAAGGAGTTGCCAAGCAACTCAAAACGGTCAAGACCGAGCTCGCTACCACCGCCGACGCCTTGCGCAAAGCTGAAGCCTCCCTTACGGCCCAAGCGGCCCAAGCCGGAGTCGTGAATATTGAAGAAATCGGGCCGGCCGTGCAACGGGCGAACGAACGAGTATTGGCCGCGACGCAAGTCCAAGAGCAGGAGAACGCCCTGGCTCAAAACTCCCGCGGACAACCGTTGGAGGAGTTCATCGAGGCCGCACTCGGACAACGCGACCGGCTCGACCAGGACATCGACTCGCTCGACCGCCGCGCCCAAAAACTCGATCCTGACATTACCGCCGCCGAAGCGGAGGCGCTTCGGGCGGAACAAGTTCTCGACGGGTATCAAAAAGCCTCCGATGCGGCTGCCGCGGCAAAACAACAAGCCGAGTTGATCGCCGGTCGGTTGGAAGATCACATCATTGAATACGCCGCCTTGAGCCTAGCCCGCGTCGTGCTCGATCGAGCCAAGGAACGGTATCGCGCCCGCCATCAAGACTCTTTGCTCAACCGCGCCGGCGAATTCTTCAAGACATTGACCGATCAGGCATTCGACGGGCTCGACATCGACAACGAAGAAGGCGCGGATGTGTTGAACGCGGTACGCGCTGTCGGCCATCCGAGTCCGCGCGTTCCGGTCGGCGGGCTTTCCGACGGCACGCGCGATCAACTCTTCCTGGCCTTGCGACTGGCGGGAATCGAGCAACACCTACTGGACCGCGAGCCAGTCCCGCTCATCATTGATGACGTGCTCGTGAGTTTCGATGACGCGCGTGCCCGATCCACGCTAAAATGCCTGAACGAGTTGGCGGCCAAAACGCAAGTGTTGCTGTTCACCCATCACCGCCATGTGGTCGAGTTGGCCGTTGGCATCAATCCAAGCACCCTAGTACACGAACTTCTACCGGCAGTCCGATCATGACCACCGGACGTCGTCATCACGGCAACTCTGCCGAAGGCGAGTCGCTGCCTGGGTGTCGGTCTTGGCCGATTGCTCGCTCGTTATCAAGGCGCTGCCGGATAGCTACGCTCCAACTGGCCAAACCGGCCAGAAAAAGTTCAATAGCCGTCTTGTCGTCCCGATTTATGAGTAGAGCGGTCGCCGCGGCGACAGGTCGTCCGCCGCGGCGGATCACCCCGATTTGACGGGATGAGATTTCGCTTTCGCGGATTTTCGTCCACATCCTTGCACGCGATTGGGAATCAGCGCAGGAGTTTGTATTATCAGTCAAGCGGCCGCAGCGTCCCTTCTGCGTAGGAGCCTTTCGATGGCTAACCCTTGGTTCGTCCGCCGGCATCGCGTGGCTTTAATGTGTCCAAGACCGGCCTTCGATTCCTCCGCGATTTGCGGCTAGGATCGGGTCAGTGGATGCCCAGCGCCCTACCCTCGATTACGCCCCGCGCGAGCCGCGCAGCGCAAACCTCAATGAGTGGATCGGGATCGTCGTGATTGCCGCAAGTGCGGTGGGATGTCTTGCGGCGGTCCTCATCTGGGTCTGTGACATCGGACGCTCCGGCTGACGCCCGACGGCCGCATCGGAATCGCGTTTCAAACATGTTTCGAACCCGTATCAAAATCTGCGGCGTCACCCGCGCGCAGGATGCGCTCGTGGCGGCGCAGGCCGGCGCGGACGCGATCGGGCTCATCTTTCAGCCGGGGGCCAAGCGGCGCGTTTCGATCGTCGAGGCGCAGGCGATCCTGGATGGGCTGCCGCCGGCGGTGACGACCGTGGGCTTGTTCGTGGACGCGGAGGTGAGCCGGGTGATGTCAGTCGTGCGCGAGGTGCACCTGGAGTGCGCGCAGCTGCATGGGAATGAATCGCCGGAGTTTGTCGAGGCGCTGCGGCCGGTGCCGGTGATCAAGGCGGTGCGCGTGACGAGGGACGGGATCCGGGACGAGTTGCGGCGCTGGGCCGAGGCGATCCGCCGGCTGTCGCTCACGCACCTGCGCGGCATCGTGCTGGAGACCGCGGTGGACGGTCAGGCCGGCGGGACGGGCGTCAGCAATGACTGGGACACGATCGCCCATTGCGCCGAAGCGCACCTGTTCGAGGGTCTGCCGTCGATCATCGTCGCCGGAGGGCTGACGCCGCAGAACGTGGGAGATGTCGTCCGCCGGCTGCGTCCCTGGGCGGTGGACGTCAGCAGTGGAGTCGAGGGTGCACCACGCCGAAAGTCTGCGTTGAAGATCGCGGAATTTATCAGAGCGGTGCGGAGTGCGGATCAGGAGTAAGTGAGAGTTTGGAGTTTGGAGTTTGGAGTTTAGGGTTTAGGAATTGGGTTCGGGGTTCGGGGTTCAGATTGGATGTTGAGCGTTGAACGTTGGACGTTGAGCGTTCGATGTTTGATGTTCGGCGTTACGATTTTAGAAATCTCTCCTACTTGCCTACCGTCCAAAGCGAATTTTCTCCCACCACCACCGGCTGGTCGACGGGGCCGGTGAAAGCATGGATGGTGCCGACTTCCGCGGGGATCGCCTGAGCGGCGGAAAGCGTTTGATCAGCTTTCACGCTCTGGAGCGACCTGCGGAGCGTTGCCAGCGCCCAGACCGATCCACCCGGACCGCGGCGCACGATCACCGGCAGGCTTTGGCCCGCCGCAAGCGTCGCCTCCGGGACCGCGGGAGCGGCGGAGCCGGTCACGTCAAACAGCTTGCGGCCGCGGGCGTCGAAGCAGGCGATGTGGCCGGCCACGTCGGCCGACCAGATCCGGCCGGCGTCATCCACCGCCACTGATCCGGCGGGCATCTTCAGCTCCGCCATCCGTTGGGCATCCGAAGCGCGAACCGCCAGGATCCCCTCGCGCACTTGCGTGCCGTGATACGCGGTCACATGGCGATATGCGGCGAGGACGACGGGCACGCCATCGGCATCGGCCAGGCACAGGTCCATGGGCACGTCGAGCAGGCTGATCGCGCCCAGCAGGGTTCCTTCGAGCGAGAATTTCTTGAGCGCTCCTTTGTCGCCGATGACTCCTTCTTCATACGGCGATCCGTCCTGGTTGAGGCGGAAGACGCTGGTCTTGCCCCACGCGTTGGTGGCGGTCCAGATGTTCCCCTGGCGATCGAGCGCAATCGCGCTTGAAGCCGAACCGAGACGGCCATCAGTTTCCGAAGGCTTGTCGGAGAATTCTCCGAAGCGCCGGCCGACGCCGGCGGCGGTCACCATCACCAGCTGGACGCGGTTATGCGGCGCATCGACGATGAGGGCGACGAGCGACTTGCCATCGGGAGTGGACGCCACGGAGCGAACCAACGCGCGATCGGTCCCCAGCGCGCTGAGCATCTTCTCCGCATCCGCCGGCCACGGATTTACGGCAGCCGCTTTCCAGGACTGGATCCGGGCCGACTCCTTCGATTTCCAGTCCCCCAGTACCGTCACCGCGCCCGGCTCGATCCCAACCGACAATAGTGCGCGCGGCGAAGTGGTGCTCCCCCACACGCGCGTATCGTTCCACGTGAGAGCCAGGTCCGCGCCGTCCTTCCAGAGATCGTCGAGCCGGCGCTGCTCCTCCTGCTTCTGCGACAGCTCATGCTTGAGCTGCTCGAGCTGAGCGGTCAGTCGGGCGGTGGCCCGGCGGGTCTGTTCCTCGGCCGTCACCACTTCAAACTTGCCGCCCGCCAGTTCCTTGCCAGCGTTATCGATCATCGACCAGGCGTACGTGCCGTTCTTCGCATCGGGCGGAAGCTTCCAGGTGGCGCCCAGCGCCGTGAACTGAAATGGCTGCAACTCCCCCGCCGCCGGCTTCTGAAAGAGCACCTGACCGGCGGCATCCGTCACGCGAAACTCGACCTTCGCCTGTTCGGCGTTCTGAACGGTGGTGGCCCGTGCCTGGATCGAGAGCTCGGCGCCCGGGAGCAGTGAATCGGGCACGAGCGGACGCTCGTAGGAAACAGTGGACGAAGCGAACCTGATGTCCTTCGGATCGAAGGCGAGGAAAAAGCTACAGTCGACGGATTCCTGTGGTTTGAGGTCCACCGGTCGTGTATGCGGTTCGAAGGTGAAGTGCCATTCCGCGTCGCCGCCGAACCAGTACTGCATGAATTGAAACTGCTTCGGATCGTAAGCGATGTAGCAACTGCCGGCCGACGTAAGCACGGCGCCCCATCCGCCGGCCTCGTAGCGCGGCTTGTCGGCGGCGCGCTCGGGCGTGAAGCGATTGAACGGATGGTTGGCGAGCGCGGTGCCGTGGCCGGCGCTCTCGCCCATGTCGCGGTCGCCCCGCGCGGAGTCAAAGAACTCCACCTGCTTCGACGTCGGCAGGAACCAGAAGGCGCGGCCGCCCTGCATCGGCGGAACGTTGCCGAAGACGGCGTGGACCATGTATCGGAACGTGGGGGCGACGCCTTCGCCGACATTGGTGATCTTCACATCGACGCGCAGCCGGGTGGAGCCGGGCTCGATGCTCATCGTCCGCGAAACCTTCAGCTCCAGCGGATTGGTCACATCGGCGGCGGTGAGCTGGCGAACCAGCGCGACCGCGATCTTGCCCCCGCCGGTTACGGTAATGGCCGCCCGGTCCGGCCCTTTGGCGTCAATCTTGTAAGTGAAGGGGACGCCTTCCCATCGGCCGGCGAAGTGGTACGGGCAATCATCGAGCCACTCGAAGGGCGTTCCCTTGCGCGACTTGTCCTGGAAGGTAATGATCCGACCTTCCAGCTCCGGCGCGACCTCGACGATGATCTTCTCGTTCTCCATGCGCACGATCTTGCGCTCCGCCCCCTCGAACTTGCGGACGCCCTCGGTCAGCGTGCATTGAGCGCTGGCGAGCGAGACGAACACAGGGCTGAACGAGATGGCGATGAGGGCGAATCGTGCGCCGCGTTGATGTCGTTGGGTTGGATTCACTTGGCGCCTCCAGTCGTTACCACAGAGGGGTTCACGGTGGGCGTGAGGATGGCGACGTGCGGAAGTCCGCCGTGCGTCTGGTATTCGGCTCGGATCACCACGACCTCGCGCGGCGGCGGCGCCTGGCCGGCGGGGAGCACCAGGACGGCAGCCGCCCCGGGATCCAGATCCGGCAGCGCCAATCCGCCGACGCCGCGCACGCGCAGTGATAGGTTGCGCAACGTGTATGGCATCTGATTGGCGATCTTGAGCCGCGCGGTGCCGTCAGGCTGCTGCTCGGCGGAGGCGATGAGGTCCTGATACAAGTCGCGGTTGCCGCGCTTGATGATGAAACCAAGTTGGTCATTGTCCGCCGGGGGAACCGCGGGAACGGGCTGGTCGAGGGCGCCGCCGCTGTAGTCGAAAAGCAGCGAGCCCGCCACGCCTTTGTCGAGCCAGTATTGCCATAGGTTGTCCTTCGCGAACCCACCGTCGTTCCAGTTCACCTCCGTACTCATGATGGGCTGCTGGGTGACGGCGGCGGTGACCGAATCAATCGCTTCTTTGCTGAGCAGGTACTGGCATCCCACGATATCGACCCCGGCCACGCGTCCGTCGTGTGATTCCGCCTCCCACTCGCCGCTCCCCTTGGTGGCGAGGACAGGACGATGGTACGGATCGAGGGCGTGGAACGATTCGAGGATGGCGACACGCGCCGCTTCGGGCTCGCCGTGCAGCTCGTTGGTCGCCTCCCAGATGATGATGCCCGGACATTGTGCAAGGCAGGAGGTGAACCCTTTGACGGCCTTGTTGATGTTGCTGGTGTCCTTCGGGTTGTAGAAGGCGCACTTCTCGACGGAGGCCAGCAGCGCGCCCCCGCAACTCGTGAGCAAACCTTCGGACTGATAGAGATCGATCTGGTCGGGATCGGTCGGGCCACGGAAGGCGTTGCCCCCCATCAGCCGGAGCTGCCAGCGCTTGTGCGGCGTGTCGCCCGCGCTCCCCTGTCCTTTGACGATGAACCGCTCGTTATTCAGGTAAAAATCGCGCCGGTCTCGCACCTCGAAGCAGACCGTATGGAAATCGATCCCATCGGCATCGATCACGTTTCCGCCGGCGTCGGTCAGGAGGAACGTGGCGCGACAGGTATCAAACCGCGGCTGCTCGTCGCGCACGACCTCGACAACATTTTCGCCGGGTTCGAGCGTGAGCGGCTGGGAATCGCTGGCATACGCCGGGCAGTTGCCGGTGTAGGCGATCGAGCCATCGTAACGGCGGTAGGCCGCGCGAAGCGTGCCAGTGAAGCTCTTGTTCGATTCGTTGGCGAGCGCGAGCTTGAAGTGAAACCGACGCATCGGTCCCGGCTTCTCGGTATCAAACGAGATCGATTTGACGTACTGCGGCGGGGTCAGGTCCAGGTGCAGGTCCCCATGAATGCCGTAGACCGGCCGGGTGCGAAAGAGGCCACTACTGCCGCGGAGGCGCACCTGAATCGACACTTTCCCCGCTACGGGGAGCGCATGGGGCAAATCCAGCTTGACCGGCGGTTGCGGCAGCAGGTCGAGGAACATGAGCCGGGTCCGGGCGTTCTCCTCGCCTTTATACTCACTGTGAAATTCAACCCAATGCGTCAGGACCGCCATCTCCTCCAGCGGGCGCGTCTCCGACAGCGGCGTGCCGTCGATCGTCACGGTGGCGCTGTCATTCACCTGCGAAAGCCGCAGGAAGCGCGGCTGTAGTTCGCTGCCCTGAGCCGGCCAGCTCACCTCACGGCTCAGCGTCATCCAACCGCGGAAATATTCGTCGCTCCCGATTCCGCCGGGCAATCGAACCGATTTGGGATTGGGCGGCGTCCAGACTTTGGGACGCTGGGCCACGCGAAACGGATAAGGCTCCACCTTCGTCACGGCCCACTCGCCGGCCAGGCTGAGACGCTTACGCACATCGACGCGCACCACGTCGCTCCACGCCTGCCCGATAATCCGATCGACATCTCCCTCATGGCGATAGAGCTCCGCCTTCACCCGGATCGTTCCGGCGAGCATTCCCTGAACATCGACCTCGAAGGGAACTTCCGCGCCCGCGGGCGCCGCATTGGCCTTCAACTCGATCGTCTGGGAACCTGGCGCGGACTTCGGATCGGACGGCACATCCACCTGTCGCGCCTCGGTGATCTTCAACGCAAACGGGGGTGCGAGCTTCTGGTTGAGCACCACCACGCCGCCCAGCTTGTCGCCCGCGGCAACGTAACCGGTATCGAGTCGAACGCGGTCGATTGCCGGGCCGCGCGCGACTACCTCTGCGCGGAGTTGAGAGGCAAAGCCCTGCGCAAACAGCAGGATGAAAAGGAATGTGGCACGGCGGCGCCAATGCGCGTCGATTGCGTCGGTCATGCGTAGGTTCCCGCCAGAGGATAGACAAACGATCGCGAGCGCGCGACCGTCTCACTTCCCTCCCTGCTTACCGCGCCGCATGAAACGCGTTATCGACGCGATCGCGATGCGTCATCCGCGCGCCGAGGCAGGCAGGGTTTCTTGCACCCACGCCGGGGCGATCGGCTTGCCCTTCTTGCCGGCGGGCGTTTTGCCGCTGACGAGCTGAAGGATCGCATCGCTGAACGCCGGCAGGTCATCGGGGCAGCGGGCGGTGATGATGTTGCCGTCCACCACGCACTCCTCATCGACCCACTTTCCTCCGGCGTTCACGACGTCGTGAACGATCGACATGTAGCTGGTACACCGCCGGCCGCGCAGAGCGTCGGTGGAGCAAAGCATCCACGGCCCATGGCAGATTGCCGCCATGGGGATGTTCTTCGCAGCCGCCTCGCGGACGAGCTTGACCATCCCGCCATCGCGTCGCATGTGATCCGGCGAGCTGCCGCCGGGGATGACAATTAGCGCGTAATCCGACGCCTTCACGTCCGACGCCGCCTTCTCCGACTTCTGCGGATAGCCGTGCTTGCCGACGTACGTTTCCCCGGCCTTGGGGCCGATCACGTCAACGGTGTGGCCGGCTTCCTTAAGTCGGAGGCGCGGGTACTGGAGTTCGAGGTCTTCGTAGATTTTTTCAACGAGAATTGCGATATTGGCCATGCGTGCATTTTCCCCGACCGGCAACGGCTTAGCAACGATGCACACTGCCGAAGGATCGGCGGGGCCGACAACGAATTTGGGCAGGTGGGCACTGCGGGAACACTCAGGTGACGTTTAAAGGGCGCAGCTGCCTGATTGCGTCAGCTGCCATCCACATTAGACATCGAGAGGTGGCAATTAAACGAAGCGATACCACATAGACGGACCCGGGGCCCTCGGGAGCGTTAGCACAGTGGAGGGTGGATCTACTCGCCGGCCAGCTTCCAGCGCGTCACGTATGGCACGGCCTTGCGGAGAACTTGAATCGTATGCATAGAAATGACGCCTGCGGCTGACTTCTCGATGCGCACGACCGGTTCTGCCATGTCGACGAGCTCAGGCATCTCAACCTTATAGGTATTCGGGCCTTTCCCCCCACGTTCCGGGTAGGTTGCACTAATGGGTCGATGCGCGCCGTCGCGAGCACTCACAAGGCTTGTCACGGTATTCAAAAATGACGAGTCCTTGAGCTGAACGGGAATCTGAATCTGCTTGCCTCCGCGCGCAGCGCGTACTCGCATGAGCAGTACATTGGTGATTCGCAATGGGTGGGGGTGACCGCGGACGCGAAGCAGATCAATCGCGGGTACAGACGGTGTACCACTGGCGACTCTCCGACCGGCCGCGCCTCTACTTGCAGCCGCTCCAGCGGGCCCCGCCACAATTCCAGCAACTCGGGCAAGTGGAGCGCTTACGGTCCTTGACCCAAAAAGCGGCGAGCGGGGAGCACGCAGTCGCGTCGCGGAACTCTCCCTTCTGCGGGCACGCAAGGCAGCTTCGCTTACGATATAACCCCCGTCTATCAGATTCATCATTAGTTCTACACTGAGTTCGCGCACGAGTGCTTCGGACGTGTCGCTCCAAGAATTCAGTGCCATCATTGCGTCGACGATGACCTGATCTCGCAACTTGGCGTCGATCTGCAACGCAACTTCTGTGTTGGTGAACGACCCGGCTTCAGTGCGGTTGTTGGAACCCACGATCAGGCGAGCCCTCCTCGCATTAGAGAAAAGGTAAACTTTCGGATGGAAAGTGACGGTGGGCGACTCGTTGTGGAAGACGAGCGTCTTGCAATCACCGACTTCACCAAGAGACAATAGATCTTCCAGTCCTTCGCGAGAAGAGTTCTCGATATCAACGCCGACCGTGAGCCGGGCTATCGCGCCGCCCTCCAAGAACTTCCGGAACGACGGTAGCAGATGACGAGTGCCGGAGCGGCGTACCCACGCGACAGCAGCGGTAAAGCTCGTCCAATCGCCACTCTCCAGCGCCTCGATGAGGGCTGAGCCGAACCGGTGGGCAATGGCTTGATTGTAAATGACGGGCATGGCTTGACTCCCCGCATTTTAAAGGGGGAGTGATTCTACCCGCCGTATCCGCCGATAACCAGCAGCCTACTTCCTCCTCCGCCGCGCGTGCAGCGGTTTCTCGTTCTCGCGCATCAAAACATCATATGGCTGAACTTTTGGCCCGCGTGTCTTCTCCGTCGGAGGCTTTGCGAAGATCAAGACATACTCGTGAACGTTCTTGAACAGAAAGTTGGGTGGATAGGGATAGCTTCCGAAGATTGGACGCTGCCGCCCGTAAGAGCCCCACTTTCCGCCGGTGCCGTCCTTCGACCAGATGATTTCGTTGACCATCACGAAGCCAATCTCGCGCAGCAGCACACAGAAGTCGGTCGCCAGCGGGAACGTCAGCAGACCATGATCGGTGTGCTGGTTGACGTTCGCCGTGACCACGCACATCTTCCGACCCGGCGTGAGAACGCGGAAACACTCCTTGAAAACAGGACGGATGCCTTCGAGAAACGCACGGTAGTTCTTGATGTTACCGAGGTTCGTCTCGTTAGCGCCGTACCGTGCTTTGTCCCAGTAGGGCGGACTAGTGGCAACCAAGTGTACGGAGTCATCAGGAATAAAGGAGAGGTTGCGGCTGTCGCCGTTCACGACCTTCAGTGGCTCGAAGCCCGCAGGATGACCGTTTCGCAGGGTCGCGCAATCGTCCTCAATGATCTTGGCATACTCGGCGTTTTGATCGACGCAGATGACCTTTCGGCCAAGCGGGATGGCCGCGGCAGCGGTGGTGCCGGTACCTGCAAACGGGTCGAGAACAGTTTCTCCGTAGAATGTAAAGAGCTTCGTGAGCCGCTTCGGAATCTCCGGAGGGAACACAGCCGGATGATCCTTATGGCTCGTATTCGCAATGTGCCAAACCGTCTTTGTGTACTCGCGCCATTCTTCCTTAGTAACCTTGCTCTTCTCTTTGTTCGCCGCCGTAGGATTTTTTTTCATTCGCCTTCCCTGGTGTTGACGGGCGTTGAAAGTTCCATTCGCCGAACGTCTGTCTCATCGACCACGACCGTTCTGTGAACAAAGCGCCTCAGTTCGCCCGCAAAAGTTGCGCTTAGTGACGTAATCTCCAAAAGTGCTCGGTCAATGTCGTCCCTTGCGCGATCAGACGCAAGCGGCTTGTATGCGATGGTTTCCCGTCCGCCGTTGAGGCTCACGACGCGATGCGCCTGAAGTTCGGACCATAGCGCGGCACCCGCCATTGCAAGTGACTGGAGCCGAGCTGCATCGAAGGCATAGGGGCCAAGAGGAACCGTCTCAACGAATCGGCGCGTCACATGGAAGCCATCACCGTGAGTGTGCCACCACCAATAGATCAATCAAACGGCTGCTGAGGATCGCAAATATTGCTTGGGCCTTCACTTCATCCGCACAGCGAATCGCCAACACCGGATTCTCGGTGAAAAGCCCCCGACTCTCTCGAGGTTGGACATGCGGCCGGAAGACATTCAGAAAATTGTAAGCTGTGCTTGCGATGTAGACCGTGGGGGCGTGCTGCTCCTCGAACGCGGCGAGTGGATCGACGGGAGTCGCGGCCAGCCAGAAGTCTGACAACCGATCTCGACGTGCGGCCAATACCGCGAGCGCGTGTGACTGGAGCGCCCCGTCGATCTTTGGGATGCCTTCGTCAATCTCCGTAGTTTCCAACGCGGTGTAGGCGATGCTCCTGAAAAGGGCGTCTCGGGTCCGGCTCGTCCACTTGCGGAGAGGACCAGTCTCGATGATCGGTTCAGGCTGCGAAGGTTCTAGGCGGCGATGGAATACGATGGCATTGCGCGTCTTCACATCTTCGCCGAAGAGGGCGTGCGGCTCGCGGTCGAAGAAGGCAAATCGCCATCTCCCGGCGACCTTTCGAATCGCCTTCCGCAGCGCGACGAACTGCGGTCGCGTCTGATATGCGATGGAAAGCGGCACCACGAGTGCGGCGGCACTGAGGTCTGTCCGCGTCAATTTCCACATCAACTCGATAAAGAACGGATAGCGATCAGACTGGGTGGACGCACCACGGGATGCGCAAGCGTAGTTTTCCTCCAGCTCGCGGCGGTCCGACCTCATCCCGATGGCTGCATAGGGTGGGTTTCCCAAGAGTAGATCGAACCCACGTTCTACGGACGGAAAAATGCGCGAGAGTGAACAACCCCACTCGCCCTTGGAGGCCCAAAGGCCATTGTCAGCCGGCGGATCCACATGTACCGTCAGCGAATCGACGATGCTGAAGTTCTGGCGTAGGCGATGCCAAGCATCCCTTGGCTGAAGTCCAGCCAAGCGAGCAAAGGGAAGGCAGTCGTGCAGCAAAATGAAACAGGCCGCCTCAACTGCAAGAGCGGAAACGTCGAGGCCAAAAAGACAACGACTCGCATAATTGAAACGATCAAGATTTGGAGTCATTTTCTCCGTGCAGGCGAGAAGCGCCCGAAGAAAAACACCCGTGCCGCATGCGGGGTCGAGGCATCTCAGCTCGGCCGCTATGCCCCCATGTTCCTCAAGAACTGCACCAGCCATGAAGATCGCAACATCAGCCGGAGTATAGAAAACGCCTGATTCGCGCTTAGAGTCACGTGCCTTCCGAGTCCCCGGATCGCGCATGATGCTCGCCCTGCTGCCTGGGCCGTGGGCGTCCAAGATATAGGGGAGCATCTGCGACACCTCGCTAGATAGCCGTAACGCATGAAGGTGACCCCACGCATCCGACGCCACGCTGCTATCCAACTGATCCGCAAGCGACTTTGAGCAATCAGCAGCATTACCTGTGAACCAACGCTCTGCGTCCACAAACGTAGAATTGCTCGGAAGCTCCCCGCTGTATACGGCGACGATCCAAGTTCCAACGAGCGCCCAACCTGCGCGCTGTGCGAGGTCTTCGCCATCAGCAATTTCTCCCTTGGCATTCTCCGCGCCGAAAAGGTGACGGAAGGCAATGCCGGCGTCCATGCGCCGCAGTTCCCCGTACAGCAACGAAACGGCCTGCCGGACATGCCGTGCCGGCTCCGCAATTCCTTGGGCAAATCCAAGCGGAGGGACCCCGCGACGGGCCGCTCCAAATGCGGAAGTTGAAGCCGACATTCTCATTAGCGCGAACGACCTTTATCTTGCCCAAGTCGATGGGGAAGCGAATTTCGCGCGCAAAGATACTTCTCCACCGCATCACGAACAACCCATGCGACAGAAACCCTGTTGCGTCCGGCAATGCCTTGAAGCGCGGCATAATCCGTTGCCGAAAAACTGACGGACACTCTAACGGTTCCCGTATACTTAGGAAGTGTTCTCTTTTGAATTACAACCGCCCCGAATTTGCACCAACTTACACCACCATGGTGCAATGGTCAAGATGCGTTTAATCGTGTTCCCTCGGTGGTGTTGATCGCGCACGATCGTATGTTCTGCTGCCCCGCGCCGCGCGTGTCCAAGTTCAATCGCCCTAAGCCGGATGCTCGATGCGCGATTCAGGCCGGACCACGGCCAGATCGGTAACAGTGAGCGACATGCTGGCCGCGGGGCCGGGGCCGAGGTTGAGGACTTCTTCGGCGTAGGCGCGGAGGAGTTCGGCGACGGCGGTGGCGGAAGCGACTGCGCCGCCGGGGCGCTGGGGGGCGTCGCCATCGAAGAGTTCGCAGAGCTGGCCGACGCCGTCGCGACGCAGGTAGTGGAGCGGGGCATCGAGCAGTTGTCGCGCTTCCTGACGGGCGCTCTCGCTGCGGCCTTTGACGCGAAGCAGCGCGGTCGCGTAGGGGCCGAGGAGCCAGGGATAGGCGGAGCCGCCGTGATAGGCGCGGTCGCGGGCGTGGACGTTGCCTGACGACCGGCCGGCGTACGCGGGATCGGCGGGCGAGAGCGTGCGAATGCCGAAGGGCGTCAGCAGCTCGCGCCGCACAGTCTCCAGGACCGCCGCATGGCGATCGAAGCTCAGGACCGGGAACGGAAGAGAGAGCGCGAACAACTGGTTGGGGCGGACGGAGGGATCGTTGCCGTGCTCGCCGACCACGTCAAAGCAGCAGCCGGCAGGGGCGGCGCGTTCGTTCCAGAATCTTCGGTTGAAGGCATTGTGGGTGAGGCGGGCCAAGGCGGTGAACTGGGCGCATCGCTCGGCCAGCCCGAGCCGTTCGCAAAGCTCGGCGACGATGCAGAGTGCGCTGTACCAGAGGGCGTTGAGCTCGACGGGTCGTCCGGCGCGCGGCGTGATCACCCAGTCGCCGATCCGTGCGTCCATCCAGGTGGTGGGGATCCCGGGCGCGCGGGTGCTGAGCAGCCCCTCGGCGTCGGCGATGATGCCCAACTCCGTCCCATGACGGTAAAGCTCCAGCATGCGGATCGCGCCGTCGAGCAGCGGGCGGGCACCGTTCAAGTCTCCGGTATAGCGCACGTAATGATGCAGCGCGTTGATGAACCAGAGCGAGCAGTCGGCGCCGCGATAGATGACGGATGAGCCGTCTTCGGGAAACTCCGATGGGAGCAGGCCGTCGCGCATGCGGCCGGCGAATGCTCCGAGGAGCGCACGCGCTTCGACGAAGTGCCCGGGCACGAGATACGCGCCGCTGAACGCGATCAACGCCGCCCGGCCCGATGGCGCGGGCCACGGGTATCCACTGGCGCAGGCGCTGATCACCTCTCCCGCCGTCTCGCGCGGGATGCGCAGGCGGAACTGATCGACGGCGCGCAGCAGCGCGTCCATCTTTTCGTCATCGTCATGCGTGACCAGCAGGCGCTCGGCCGCCGGGGCCAATGTCGTCGATGCCGACGAGCGCGCGAAGGAAAACGCGACGGTCTCTCCGGCGCTGCGCGCCGCCGGAACCTGATCCGCCTGCTGGACCACCTCGGCCAAGTCCATTGGCTCCGAAGAGCAGGCGAAGTGGACGACCTTGCCCGGCGCGAGCGTGAGGCGGACGACGCCCGGACACCAGAGGTCTTCCAGTCCGCTGTAGCCGCGTTCTTCCTCACGGCGATAGATCGTGTTCAGGTACCAAAGCGGGGCCGCATCAAACGTGCCGGCGTGCGCGAAGAAGACCTCGGGCGTGCGCGTTGTCGGCGTGACGCGGTAGAGGTGTCCGCCGCGCCGCTCGACCGTCATCGACGCGTTCCATTGAAAGGTCAGCTCGTGGATCGGCCGCAGGGCGAAGAGGGGCCGCAGCTCGAGTTCCGCGCCAGCGTTGCCGCCGCCCAGGAGCGTGTAGCTCAGCACGACCGTGTTCTGGCCGGGCAGAAGCCGTAACTGTTTTTCGATCGTGCATCCGCCCCCCTGCCAGGCCCAGCGCGGAAACGGCTCATTGGAAAACGCGCGAAGGCGCTTGTACCCCTGCGGATGGATGGCGCCGGGATATTCGTTGGAGCTGAGGTCGTAATGGCCATCGCAGTTGACGAGGGTTTCGTCCACGCGCGAGAGGAGCACCATGCGCCGCACCGGCGGCGACATTGCCGCCACGAGCAGGCCGTGATACTTGCGCGTGTTGAGCCCGCACAGCGACGAGCTTGCGTAACCGCCCAGCTGATTCGTCGCCAGCCATTCGTGGCCGATCAGCGCGGCAAAATCCAACTCTCCCACTGATAGTGAGTCGTCCACGCTTCCTCCATGCTGCGCCCGACACCCGTGCCCCCGCCACCACTCCGCACGCAAACTCTCCCCCGCCGCAATATACACTACCGGAAACCGCATTCAGTATTGCGGTCCACCCGGATTGATGTCCTTGTTCCAGAGGAGGATGCCACCCGCCATGCTCCGCACGTCCTTGAACCCGGACTGGCGGAGCGCCTGGGTGAAGGTCATCGAGCGTCCGCCGCTCTTGCAGTGAACGACGATCTTGCCGCTGACGTGCGGGCGGAGTTCCTCAAATCTCTGCTGAATCTGCTGGAGCGGAATCAGTTCCGCGCCGTCGATGTGCGTGATCTGGTACTCGTTGGGGAGCCGGCAGTCGATGAAGACGAAATTTTCATCGCGGTCGAGCATCGATTTCACCTCGCGCGGGGTGATCTCCCAGTCCGGCTTGAAGACGTAACCGGGCGGGAGCCCGCGGGCATCGAGCGAGGGGTCCGGCGCAGGTCGCTTCGCGCTTCCCGACCCATTGCCGCCCGCCCTGGCGTGCTGCACTTCGGCGGCGGTTTCCGCCAGGCTCTTCTCGTCGAGGATGGGGACGCCGCAAAACTGCTCGTAATCAATCGGCCGAGTGATCGTCGGATGCTCGCCGCACACCGGGCACGCCGGATCACGGCGGATCTTGAACGTGCGGAATTCCAGGTCGAGCGCGCTGTAAGTGGTGAGACGGCCGATCGCCGGCCGGCCAATGCCCAGGATCAGCTTGACTGCCTCGTTGGCCTGTAGCGAGCCGATGACGCCGCAGATCACGCCCAGCACGCCCCCTTCGGCACAGCTCGGAACGGAGCCGGGATCCGGCGGCTCGGGGTATAGGCACCGGTAGCATGGCCCGCGCTGGCCAGTGTCGGGATTGTTCAGGTGCGGGGCGAAGACGGTGACCATTCCTTCGAAGCGAAAGATGGAGCCGTAGACGTTCGGCTTCTTCAGCAGCACGCAGGCGTCGTTCGCGCAGTAGCGCGTGGGGAAGTTGTCGGTGCCGTCGATGATCACGTCATAGTCCTTGATCAAGTCCATGACGTTCTCGCTGTTCACCACGGTCTTGTGCTCGATCAGCTTCAGGTCGGGATTGAGGTCCTTGAGCCGTTTGCCGGCGGCCTCCACCTTGGGCTGGCCAATGCTCCCCACGCCAAACAGCACCTGCCGCTGGAGATTGCTGGGGCTTACGACGTCAACGTCGGCCAGTCCGATCGTGCCGACCCCGGCCGCGGCCAGATAGAGGCTGATCGGGCAACCGAGTCCCCCGGCTCCAATGCAGAGCACCTTGGCGTTCAAGAGCTTTTTCTGCCCTTCGACGCCGACCTCAGGAAGGATCAGGTGCCGCTTGTATCGGTTAATCTGTTCGGTATTGAGTTGGGTGACTTCCGCCATACGTGTAACTCCTTCTGCCGGACCTTCAGGTTTTCATGATAGGGGAATCCACCTCAATTTTCTTCTGGCCTTATTCACCGCGCAGACACAAAGGGCTCAGAGTAGAGAGCTGATTCACCGCAGAGTATCATATGAGGTTTCGCCTCGCGCTGAGCGGATGAAGGCTGCGACCGCGACCGAATCGTAGCGAGCCGCGACCGTGAGGGAGCGGTGGGCGTGGTGGCAAACAGTAACGCTCCCTCCCGGTCGCGGCTCGCTACGCCTCCAGCCTTCTCACTGAAATCTGACCCCCAAACCCTGAATCCTCTCTACCTGCGCTGGGTGCGCGTTCGCGGGCGCTTCCCGCGCATGAACGTGGAGGAGATCGGCGTCAGCTGAATCGATCGCGCAGAGCCGCTTTCGCCGCGTGATATCCGCACATCCCGTGGACCCCGCCGCCGGGCGGGGTTGAGGCGGAGCAAAGATAGAGCCCGGGAACCGGCGTGACGTACGGGTTGAGGCTCATCACCGGACGCGCCAGGAGCTGTGCGAGGTTGGAGGCTCCGCCGGCGATGTCGCCGCCGACGAGGTTGGCGTTGTGGCGCTCCATGTCGGCGGTGTTCATCGTGTGACGGGCGAGGATGCGATCGCGAAAGCCGGGCGCAAAGCGCTCGATCTGGGCCTCGATGCGCTCGGTCATGTCGAGGGTCGATCCGTTGGGGACATGGCAATAGGCCCAGGCGGTTTGGCGTCCAGGCGGAGCGCGGGTCGGGTCGAACAGACTTGGTTGAACGAAGAGCACGTAGGGCCGCTCGGCGTGCTCGCCGTTCCAGGGCGCCGCCTCGGCGGCGCACATTTCATCGAGCGTTCCGCCAAGGTGGAGCGTGCCGGCGCGAGCGCATGGCGCGGATTTCCAGGGAGTCGGCCCGTCCAGCGCCCAATCGATTTTGAATACGCCCGGACCGTAGCGATACCGCGCGAGGCGACGGCGGTATCCCGCTGGCAGTTGATCTCCGCCAATCTGAACCAGTTGTCTTGGCGTGAGATCGCACAGGACGGCTCGGGCGAATGGAAGCGCATCCAGTTTTTCGACCGGATTGCCCGTCTCGATCGTCCCGCCCAGCGATCGAAAATAGGATGCCAGCGCATTTGCCAGCTTCTGCGATCCACCACGAGCGACGGGCCAGCCCGTGGCGTGTGCCGCGATCGTGAGCACCAGCCCCAAGGCAGCTGTGCCGCGCCACGTGAGGGGAACCATCGCGTGAGCACACACTCCCGCGAAGAGTGCGCGAGCCGCTTCGGTCTGAAACACGCTGCACGCAAGCGATCGGGCAGAACGAATGCCGCGCACGCCAAAGCGCGCCAATCGCAAGGGCCGGCGGGGCAGGCGCCGCGGACCGAGCAGGTCGTCGAACAGTTGGGGCGCATCGTCGAGAAACGGCACGATCAGCCTGCGGTAAGCGGGGCCATCGCCCCCAAGCCCCTCGGCCGTTGCATCGAGCGATCGATGCACCACTGCGGCCGTTCCATCCTCCATCGGCTGCGCAAACGCCAACGGCGGCTCGACGAGTTCCAGGCCGTGCTCACGAAGTGGAAGCGATCGCAGGAACGGCGACACGCCCGCCATCGCATGAACGGTCGAACAAACATCGTGGACGAATCCCGGCAGCGTCAGCTCAGCCGAACGAGTCCCGCCCCCGACAACGTCGGCGGCCTCGCGCAAGAGGACCGATCGCCCCGCCCGCGCCAACGTGATCGCGGCAGCGAGCCCGTTAGGTCCCGAGCCGATCACGATCGCGTCGAAGGCAGAAGCGCCCATCGCCGGATTGGAACACGGGAGTTGAGCGATTCAAAGTTCCAAATGAAAAGGGGATGGTCAAAGAGGACACGGAGAGCGCAGAGATCACCGAGAGATTTTTCTGGGAATATGATCCACTGCTTACCAAAGATTCAATGTAGCTGATTTGAACTTCTCTCCGTGCTCTCTGTGCCCCTCCGTGCTCTCTGTGGCCATTTCCTGATTCGCGGTCGCGCCCCGTTCACGAATACGTGAACTCGGGAAGGCGGACGATCTCGCCGCCTTTCATGGCGGACTCGTGCGCGCAGATGCCGACGCAGGTCCAGTTGGCGGATCGTATGACGTTGGGATGCGGGTCGCGATTCTCCGTGAGGGCGGTGAGGAACTCGTGGACGAGGTGCGGGTGTGAGCCGCCGTGACCGCTCCCCTGCTTGAACGAGAGGTGGACGTTCTCGTCGCTGTCGTAGACGCCCTGGGTCGTAAACCGGCGGATGCCTTCGGGAAGGCGATGGGCGTAGTCGGGAACCTTCACGCGCTCGGGCGTTTCGCCGGTGTGGATGATCGGGTCCTCGTGTTCGACGAGGGGCCATTCATAGCTCTTGCGGGAGCCGTACACGTCAAAGCTCTCGCGGTACTGGCGGGCAGTGTTAAAGAGCGAGCGGTAGATGCGCGCCGATACGTCGGAGTTGCGGAACTTGATGTGCGTGCTCTCGATGGCGAACGGCGAGTTGTACTTGGGGATCAACTTCTCATCGATCCGGCCGGAGCCGAAGCATGACACGTACTCGGCAACCGCGTTCGGGAGCGCGAGGCATGGGCCGACGCAGTGCGTCGCGTAAAACATGGGCGGCATCCCTTCCCAGTAGCCGGGCCAGCCGGCCATTTCCTGCTGGTGGCTGGCCTGGAGGAACTGGACGCGGCCGAGCTCTCCCTTGTCGTACAGCTCTTTGACGAAGAGATACTCCCGGCTGTAGACGACGGTCTCCATCATCATGTACTTCAGGCCCGACTTCTTCGACAGCTCGACGATGGTGCGGCAATCCTCGATCGAGGTGGCCATCGGAACGGTGCAGGCCACGTGCTTGCCGGCCCGCAGCGCTTCGATCGCCTGGGGAGCGTGATCGGTGATCGGCGTGTTGATGTGGACGGCATCGACCCTCGGATCCTTCAACAGGTCGGCGTAGCTCGCGTAGCGCTTCTCGACGCCGAACGCGTCGCCGATCTGTTTCAATTTCTCGGGATTGCGCTGGCAGATCGCGTACATGTTGGCGTTGGGATGGCGCTGATAGATGGGGATGAACTCCGCGCCAAAACCAAGTCCGACGATCGCCATGTTGATTTTGCGGTCCACGATTCACTCCTCTTGATTGAAAGCAGCTTGCAGACCCGAGACGTCCGATCGTCCACTACTTTTCGGATGGAGCTCTGAGCGTTCCCTTGGGCTGGGCGACGAATTCGAGCAAGTCGGTCAACTGATCGGCGCCGAGCGACTCGAAGCCGTCGGGCATGATCGACTTGTTCTGCATCGCCATCTTCTCGACGTCTTCGCGCAAGATGGTGTGCGGTTTGCCCGTGGTGTCAAGCATCTCGAACGCGTTCTTCGTCTCCGAGACCAGCCGGCCGGCGTAGGTGTCCCCCTTCTTCGTCTGGACTACCCAGAGCCGGTAATTTCCCTCGACGGACCGGCTGGGGTCGAGGATGGCGATGAGGATCTCGGTCTTGACGCCGTTCATCACGCCCGACAGGTCCGGCCCCACCTGTCCGCCGGCGCCGTTGAACGTGTGGCAGACCGCGCAGTTCTTTTGAAACACCGCCACCCCGCGCGCGACGTCTCCCTTGTGGGTGGTAGCGGCGCTGAAGGCGTCCACTGCCTTCTGTCGATCGGCGTTCGGCAGCGCGCCGCGCTTGGCGAGGATCGCGGTGGCGCGATCGGCGAGCGCCCTATCGGAGTTGCCGGTCAGGGCAGTGATCTGAGCATTGCTCAGATCGGCGCGGGCGATCACGTCCTTCTCGATCGCGTCGAGCATCGCCGAGGTCCAGGCCGGGCGATTGATGAACGTCTCGATCGCCGCACTGCGGGCCGAGGGAGCCAGGAAGCGCCACCGATCGACCAGCGCCTTCGGCACCCCATTCTGGCGGCTATGGGCGAGGGCGTGGATCAAGCCCACTGACAGTACCTGCGTGCCCTGTGGCTTGATCTGCTTGACGATCTCCGAGAGCGAGCCGGGCGTGTCGGCGATCGCGATCAATTTCTCGGCTGAAGCGACGCGCTGCTCGTCGGTCCCGGCCGAATCGCCGACCTGCTTGAGGACTTGTGCCGCCGCTGCGACGCTCGCTTTGGCGATCGCGTCGCTCTGGATTCCCCAACGTGAGGCGAGCTGGACGGCGGCTTCCTGGCGATCGGGCGGCAGGACCGCAATGCAGTCCGAAAGCAACGAACCCAGGTTCTCCCCCTTTGGGTTCCGATCGGCGGGCCAGCCGGTTGCGAGGCCGTCCATGATCGCCGCGGCCACCTGCGGCCTGGCGGTCTTCAGATCGGCCAGCAGACCCGCGACCGAATCCACCGGCCCGCCGCGGGCATAGTGGCCGGCGACGGTCCGTGCGATCGGCATGCCCGCTGGCTCGTTATGACCGACCCGCTCCACGCGAACGTCTTCGTACCAGGCCGTCCCGCGCGCATGGCCCCATCCGCCGAAGAGGCAGTTCACGCTGATTTGCTGGTGATCGCCGCTATCGAAGGTCGTCTCCACGCGCGTCCAGTCGTGGGTGCCAGTCAACGGCGACGTGACGACGCGCGGGCTCTGCATTTCGTGAACGTTGAACAACGCACCCTGGCTTGAACCGGCGTCAACGTCCGCCGTGCGAATCCAGCCGCTCAGGCGGTAGAGCGCATGGGGCTCAATCTTAAAGGCGCTCATCCACCCGGCGTCCGCGCCCGTCTTTGACGTGATGCGGACCGCCCGCCCGACACGACCTGTATCGAGGGAGAACTCCGCCTCGCCGGAATAGGCGGTGGTGTGCCAGCCCGTGGGCGCGGCGCCGCTCATCTCGGCGAAGTTGCCGTTGGCGATCAGGTTTTCGGGCGGCCGCTCCGGCGTGTTCGGCGCCGCGGACGCATCGCGCCGGGCGGCAGTCGAGAGAAACGCAAGATCGTTGCGGGCGGCGGCAGCCGTCGCGGCGCTGCGCAGCCACAGGTCCCTCACATTCTCTTCGTCCTTCAATGCTGCCCAGATCGCCTCGCCGGCGGCTGGCGAGGGCGGCATGTCGGCGATCGCGAGATACGCGACGCGGCGCGTGTGCAGGTCCCCATCCGACAACGCATGCGCTGCAAGAATGGCGGTCAGCGATTCAGGCGTGTGTGGCGACACCTGGAGCGCCGTCGCACGTACGCCAGCGGCTGGATGGGACAGGCACGTCACCGCCGCCGCGAGCGCTTGCGAATTGGAACTGTCGAGCGCATTCAAACCGTGCAGGGTCCAGAGAGCGTGGATGACGGCCGGATTGTTGCCCGTGGCATCGACACTCGTGTCGCTCGCGATCTTCACCAGATCGGGGACCACGTCCTTGTCCTGGCGTTCGACGAGCAGGCGTTGCGCGGTCGAGCGCCAGAAGCTGTTGTCGCTTCGCAGTGCGGCCAGGAGATCTTTGGCCGACGTGCGGTCGACGCTACGGATCGGGGCGGGCGTCTTGGCGCCGCCGTCGTAGACGATGCGATAGATGCGGCCGCGCTTCTTGTCCCGCAACGGCGTCACGTACGCGCCGCCGGGCCCGGTGTGAAACCCGGCCGGCGTCGGGTTGTGCTGCACGATGTACGTGTACCAGTCGATGAAGTAGAGCGATCCATCGGGACCGACGATCGACTGGATCGGCGCGACGTACGAATCGTCGCTCGCCAGAATGTTGTACCCATCGTGGGCGACGTATCCGCTGCCGGCGGGCGAAAGCAGGTCGGCGTGGATGATGTGCTCGGTCGGCTCGCAGACGAACGCGACTTTGTCCCAATATTCCGGCGGGAAGGCACGGGCAGTGTAAACGGTGTTGCCACAGGCGGCGGTGTAGCCACCCAGGACGTCCCACTGGCGGACGTCGCCGATCGCGTGGGCCTTCTTGTGATCTTCGATCTCGCCGCTGCCGACGCCGGTCCATCCGCGGACCGATTCGAAGTATCGGTTGGGGATGGCCATGAAGACGCTGTGGGAATTGTTGGCGGTGGAGACGAACGACTCCCCGCTCTCGTTGAAGCCGAGGCCCCAGGTGTTGTTGCTGGTCGGCAAGAGGACCTCAAATCCATCGCGGTCGGCCCGGAAGCGGAAGATGCACTGGCCGGAGTGATAGGTCGATTCACCCACCTTGACGTTCAGGCCGCTATAGCCGCACGTCGCCCAGATCCAGTTATCCAGGCCATACTGGAAATTGCCGTGCATCGCGTGGGTGTCGCCCCGGCCAAAGCCGCTGTAAAGCACCCTGCGCACGTCGGCGTGGCCGTCCCGCTTACTGTCCTTCAGGTAGAGGATGTCGGGCGACATGGGGATGACTACTCCGCCGTTGGCGAAGCAGATCCCCTGCGGCAGGTTGAGCCCATCGGCGAAGACGGTGAACTTGTCCATCCGACCGGTGCCGCGTGTATCCTCGGCGATGACGATGCGGTCGTGGCCCGGCGTGCCGACGGGAAGAATCGTCTCGGGATAGTCCTGAGTCTCCACCACCCACAGCCGGCCCCGTTCATCGAATGCCATCGACACGGGCTTTACTACGTCCGGTTCCGCGGCCACGAGCTCGACGTGAAACCCTTCGGGCAGATGCATGTGGCGCATCGATTCCTCGGGCGAGAGCGGCGCGGGAATTGCAAGCTTCGCTCCCCCCTGCTTGATCGACGGCGGAAGCTCGATGTTCAGGCTCGCGATCGAGGGCGATTCATCGTTCGCCCGCCCCGCCGCCCAGCGCGTCCCGGATTCGACCAGCTTCTGGAAACCGGCGTTGTTCCAGCATCGCTCATCGTGCCCGGACGCCGTGTAAAAGACCCGCCCCTTCCCCTGGCTTCGCACCCAGGTCCACGGCTCATACACGCCATGGTGCGGGCGGACCATGAGGACGCGAATATCCTCGGCCAGATCGCCGTGGACATAGGTTTCGTCCCAGCACTCGAAGCTGCTCACGCCGTGCATCGCGGGGTGCTGGGCGTCGATGATGCGGGTGCGAAAAACGCCGATCTCGTGACTCTTGAAACGTCCGCCGACCAAGTGCAGGTATTTGGGGCTGTTCAGGAAGGCGAACGACGCACAGTGCAGCGCGACCAGGCCCTTCCCCTGCTCGACGAAACCCATCAGGGCCGTTTCGTTGACGGCGGGAAGCTCAGAGGTGTTGAGGTAGAGCAAGAGGCAGTCGTACTTCGCGAGGTTGGGCGCGCTCAGCGCGGCCACGTCGTCGGAATAGGTGATGGCAATGTGCGCCGGGGCAAGGGCCGGCGTGAGAATCTTCGCCAGTGCATCGGGACGGTGATGCCCATGATCGCCGAGCATGAGCACGCGGATGTCGGGTTGCACGTCGGCCGACCGTGCGACGAGCGGACTCGCCGTCAAGACGAGAAGCACCGGCAGCAATTGCAGGGCTCGGTCGCGTAATGACATGCTCAGACTCCTCGTCGATTCGAATTGCGGACACAGCCCCTTCGCGCGCAGTTTTCCACGTGCTTTCCCGCGTGCGGTCGTCGCCACCGACCGGGTGCGGGCCTTGCGCTGGCGAAAGGATAAGCAGGGTTCGCGCGGACGCCAATGCGGTATTGCGCAGTTTGATTGAGCTATTTTACCAATCGGCGCCAAGCCGACAAAATGGAAGTGCGACTGCTTATCCCGAGGGTTCGTTAACGCACGGGCTTCCCGATCACGACGGTGGCGGAAATCATGCGCCTTTCCCAAGGGCGAACATCTTAGAGTTTTCCCTGTGACATTTGGCTCCGACGGGTCATATGCTCGCGGTATGAACATCCCCATGAGCGCCGCCCGCGCTCTCGCGCTGTTGATCTCTTTTGCAACTTGGGCGGTTCCGGTATTCGCCGACGACTCGCCCTCGGCCCGGTTGCTCCATTATCGCCCCGTGAAGGGGGCGTTCGCCGATGCCATTCCATTTTATCACGAGGGTGTTTATCACGTGTTTTATCTCTGGGCGGGCGTGGAGGCGGGAACGACGTGGGAACATATTTCCTCAACTGATTTGGTCAATTGGAAGCCACACCCCACCGCACTTCCGCGGGGCAAACGGGATGAGCAGGATGGAGATTCGGTCTTTACCGGCAGCGCGATCGAACGCGGCGGCATTTTTCACATCTTTTACACCGGCTGGAATCCCGCGCACTCGGCTCGCCGCGAGCAAATCATGCACGCAACCAGCCCCGATCTCGATCACTGGACGAAAATTCCCGCCGACGCCTTCCATGCCGATGGCAAGCTTTATCAAGACGACGGCGGCAAGGATTTTCGCGATCCGATGATCATCTGGAATGCGCAATCGGAGCAATACTGGATGTTGCTTTTCGCCCGGCGCGCTTCCGATGGCCGGGGCGTAGCGGGCAGATTTACCTCGAAGGACCTCACGAACTGGCAACCCGCCGAGCCGCTCGATTGCGGGGCAGCCGGGGAATGCCCCGATCTCTTTCCCATCGGCGACCGCTGGTACTACCTGACCAGTTTTGGCGGAATGTGGTGGGCCTCATCCGACCGGATGGATGGCAAATATCAGTCGCTCCCAGTGCCGCAACTCGATACGCCGATGGTGTATGCGGTGAAGCGAACCTTCGACGGCAAACGCCACGTCGCATTTGGGTTTGTTCGAGACTTACAGGACGGCCATGATCTGGGCGGAAAGAATTGGGGTGGAACCATGTGTCTGCCGCGGGAAGTGTATCGCGGCGATGCCGGCCAACTCCGCGTGCGACCCGTGTCGGAAGTGACTGCCGCTTACAGCCGCAAAGTTTTGTCGCTCGAGGAGAAACCATCATTCACGACCCGGGCCGGGTCGTGGGAATGGGATGGAGCCTCGCTGAAAGGCCGTGGCGACCCGGCGGCGGCGGTGTTCAAGGTGCCATCAAACTACATGCTTCGGCTCGAAGCCAAGCCGTCGTCCGTTGGACGATTGACGGTCCGATTCCGCGACACGGGCCCGAGCGCCGGTTACACACTTGTCGTCGATGTGAAGCATCAAAGCACCGAGCTTCGCGGCTCGCTCCATGAATTCCGGCGAGCCACCGCGATTCCGTGGGACCGTCCGGTGATAGTGCAAGCCTTTGTGGACGGAACCATCATCGAATGCTTCGTCAACGATGCGTACGCCTTCACCTGCCGGGCGTATGACTTTGACAAGGGCGAGCTGAGCATCGGCGCCGACGATTCGGGAGTGGTGATCAGCAAGATGACGGTGCAGACTTTAGGAATCAATGCAAAGCTTTGAATCCGGTAGTGTCGATCCGCTAAACTTTTCAGCCGCCCTCCGCACAGATGGAAATGAAACGTGCGATCCGCGTCGAGCGCGGGTATGAAAAATCGACGACTCGTCTGAATAGAACTCTCTGTTTCATCCCGGTGATTCTCCTGCCGATAACATTCGGATGCGAGCGCACTTATCGCTGTGAAACGCACGCCGCCGCGCCTAAGGCCAATGCGCAAGTTGTGGGGACGACGATGCCGTCCGCGCCGGGGAAATGGGCGGGTGATTTGACGAGCATTGATCCCCATGACTGGAATTCACGCCTCGCTGGCCATCTGCTGAATCGGGCCGGGTTCGGCGGCACGCCCGAGGAATTACATCCCGATCGGCGTGCGGCCGTCGTTAGTTTCCTAAGCGGGGAGCTCGGTTCCGGCGAACTGCACTACGCTGATCCGGCCCTTGCCAAAGCCCTGCGCCGGACGCTTCACCTGATTCTCGGCGCGCCTGAGTACCAGGTCAATTGAGCTGTAACCTTTGGATGAATGCCAAAAATTGCGCGGAGGCCTACCGATGTTGATCAAGATCCAATCGCCTGGCGGTTCCCGTCGAGAGTTTCTTCGCTCCGGGCTCTATGCGCTGGGTATCTCGGCCACGCTGCCACCTGGTCATGAACATGGACAAGATGGTGGGAGGCGACTTCGAACGCGGCCTTACGGCGATGAAGTCAGTGGCGGAACAGAACCCCAGGCCGGCCACCGAGCCCACCGTGACGATCCCAGGGTGAGGCCCGGGAAATAAGAGAAAAGTGAACCGCCGAGACGCCAAGGCGCCAAGAAATCAGGAAATTCTCGTGAATGCCTGACAACTTGGCGGTTCAATTTCTTTCTCAACATATCTGGTGATCAAAGATCAAATTGACCCGGCCTCGCCGAACGCGGTACCATCACGCCCTGTCGTTCCGCAGTGTTTCAGCCTGCGGCAGGTCTTGACGGCGGGTCTGGTCCTTTCAGTTTTTCTTTGGGGTATCTCAACATGTCGTACGTGAAATCTCTTCTGTTGGTGGGATGCGCGAGGGTGTTGGTTTCGGTCGCGGCTTATAGCGCCGCCGCACCGCAGGGGAGCGAAGCCCTC
Source organism: Tepidisphaerales bacterium (assembly GCA_038240605.1). Lineage (GTDB taxonomy): Bacteria > Planctomycetota > Phycisphaerae > Tepidisphaerales > Tepidisphaeraceae > JBBSDP01. The sequence goes on from JBBSDP010000037.1 coordinate 30,135, forward strand.
AAGGGCTATGGGCTGACGCCATCGGCGACGGCGTACGTGCTCAGCGACGAGGCGGACGTGCTCAAGGATCTGCCGGGACTTCACCAGACGAAGAAGAAGTTCGATGCCGAGGCGCGGATTCGCAAGGGATATGAGGCGAAGATCAAGACCTCTCACACTTTCGTGGAACAGAGCATCAAGGAGCACGAGCAGCTCAAAGACCGACTCAGCGTCGTGACCAATGCGGCGTCCCACAACAAGATCGTCGTGCGGATGAACGCGTTGCTTATCAAAATCAAGGAATCGATGGCGACGCGCAAGGAGGCGGAAGAAAGCCTGGCCAAGATGGGTTCGGAGCTCCCCACGAAATACGTGGATGACGTCATTGCCCTTGATGACAAGGCCCAGGCGGTGACCAAGCACTATGCCGAGCTGGCCGCCGACCCAGCCGTCAAAGCGGCGATCAACAAGGCCAATCACGCCGCATCCACGACGCTGAAGCTCGGACCGAGCGCCGAGTTTGCGACGGCGGCGGCCGAGCTGGCGAAGTACCGCTCCGAGATTGAGGCCGAGGCCATTCCACTTCAGGAGGTCGGCGGCGTTCACACCGTTGACGTCCTGATCGGCGGCGAGACCGTGAAGATGATCCTCGACGTCGGCGCCTCCATGGTGACCCTGACCGGCGAAGACGCCGAAAAACTGAAGGTCAGCCCGGGCCCCAACGACCCGGTCGTGGAGATGAAACTCGCCGATGGACACGTCATCCACGCCCAGGTGATCACGCTGAAGAGCGTCCGCTTGGGGCGATTCACCGTGGAGAACGTCACCTGCGCCGTAATGGCCAAGGGCTTGAACGGAGCGGCGGCGCTGCTCGGTAATACGTTCCTCTCCCACTTCGTCGTGAAGCTGGATCAGCAGGCAGGGCAACTTCACCTGATTGAAGTGGACTCGGCTGAAAAGAAGACCGTACCGACCGTCGGCTCACCCGCGCCCGACGAAAAGTAATCGTTTTTTCGACTTACGCCGCACCTGGCTTATCTGGATCGTGTTACGCGAGGCGGTTGATCCATGACGCGCGGCCAACGCAATGCACTGCTGACGACAGCTTCGATCGCCATGTTGTGCGTGGCCGCCGTGCAGGTCAGGTCGTGGTGGCACGCGGGCCGCCGGCCGGACCCGTCAACCTACGTTGTCTTTCACCTGGCCTGTCTCTCGTGCGGGTACGAATTCGACCGCACGCAGGGTCAGATGCCCGACGCGGCCCGTGCCCGATTTATCAACACGGCGGCTATTCGGGTAACCTGTCCCAAGTGCGGGGAGGTCCAGGCGGCGGTGATGCGGCAGTGTCCGCAGTGCGGGAAGCTTTACGTTTCAGCTTGGACCCGCGGTGTGCGGCTGGGTGAAGGCCGTGATGTGTGTCCCCGTTGCGGCACGGATGTGACGGCTCGAACGCGGGGGCAGACGCCCCTGCAGACAGGAATCGCCCCATGAATGGCGAACTCCAATCGACCGAGCGGCGTAGCCGTTCATCGCGGAACGGATTTACGCTGATCGAGCTGCTGGTGGTGATCTCGATCATCGCGCTCCTGCTTGCCATGCTGTTGCCGACGTTGTCCCGCGCGCGTGAGCAGGCGCGGCGCGTCAAGTGTGCGAGCAACCTGCGGCAATGGGGCGCGGCGGCCACCAGCTTTGCGATGGATCACGACGGCTGGCTGCCGCGTGCGTTCCGCAACCACTTCGACAGTACGCACACTGCCTGGCCATCGATCCTGAACAATCGCGACGCCGACGAATTTGAATGGGACCCCACGTACCACAAGCCCAAATGGCTGCTCTATGGAACGCCGTGGCACACGTGGACGAAGTACGGGCTGACCGAGCAGATCGCCATCTGCCCATCGAGCGGGACCGAGAGCCTGGATTTCGAGAATGACTACGGCGACGGCAACTGGACGCCGCTCGTCGGGACCAGTTACATGTACTTTGCGCACGTCAACGCCGAAACCGGCTTCGAGCAGAGCATTCACAACCACGTGCATTCTCCCATTCGCGTCAGCGATCCGCGCGGGCCGATCGCAGCCGACCTGGTCTACCGTGGCGGTGGCCCGGAAAACGGTTTTGGCTCCGGCGGCAATGTCGCTCCCGATGCGTTTGCCATCAATCACATCTGGGACAACCCGTACATGCCCGATGCCCAGAACGTCCTCTATTCCGATGGAAGCGTCGACCAGTTCCGATCGTCGGATTACGTCCCCAATCCTTTTGGGAAGCTGCAGCTCCCCGATAGCAGCAGCGGCGGAACCTCCCCCGGACATACCGAATGGTCCCTCATCCATTTCCCCGACGGCGGGGTCTTCTATTGGGAAGGCGGCAAACGGTGAAGAGTGATCGGCTGCGCCGCGGCGGAATTGCCTCTGTATGAAGCTGCTGAACCGATTCGAACGATCGCTGGGACGCTACGCGGTTCGGCACCTCACGCTCTTCATCAGCCGGGTACGGCCCGAGGCGATGATGGCGCCGGACGAAGCCTTCAACCGCTGCACGATCTGCGGCGTGACGGAGAAGCGCGACCCGCGGATGGAATTTCGATATTGCGCCGAGTGTGCGGGAACGCGGTGCTACTGCGTTCACCATATCCAGGGACACGCGCACATCCGGTGATCGCGGCGCTGGCGGATGTTACCCGCCGACGATCGCCCCGATGATGTGGAAGGCTTCAACGCCAGAGCCGACGGCTTCGGGGAGGGGAGCGTCGACCGGCTCGTGGGAGATGTCCTCCTCGCACGCGAAGAAGCGGAGGAAGGCGCGGCGCTGGTGCGTGACGTGATCGCGGATCGTGCCGCGGAGCATGGGATACGTTGACTCGAGGGCGTCGAGGATGGATCGCTGGGTGATCGGAGCGGGAACGCTCAACTTCACCTCGCGATCGACCTGGGCGAGGGTTCGAAGGTGATGGGGAAGGACAACGCGGATCATTGGTTCTGTGGGAAATTGGAAGGGAGGGAATGAGATTAAAATCTCTCTCCCTCTCCAACCCAGACTAAGGAAGCGTCTGTACCTCCACCGACAAAACCGCCGGCAAATCCCTCACAACTGGCTCCCAACTATCTCCCGCATCGGAAGAGGCGTATACCTGTCCCCCCGTCGTCCCGAAATAGATTCCGCACGAGTCCATCGAATCGACCGCCATCGCGTCGCGGAGCACGTTCACATAGCAATCCTGCTGTGGAAGCCCCTTGGTGAGCGGCTCCCATTCATTGCCGCCGGTTCGGCTCCGATAGACGCGCAGCTTTCCGTCGGGTGGGTAATGCTCGGAGTCGCTCTTGATCGGGACCACGTAAATCGTCTCCGGTTCGTGAGCGTGAACATCGATTGGGAATCCAAAATCCGTGGGCAGGTTCCCGCTGACCTCTCGCCAGGTATCGCCGGCGTCATCGCTGCGCATCACGTCCCAGTGCTTCTGCATGAAGAGCACGCCGGGTCGCGAGCGGTGCATCGCGATGCGGTGAACACAGTGACCGACCTCGGCGGTGGGATCGGGGATATGTTCGGAGCGCAGACCGCGGTTGATCGGCCGCCACGTCTTGGCACCGTCGTCGGTGCGGAAGGCGCCGGCGGCGGAGATCGCGATGAACATCCGCTCGGGGTTGGCAGGGTCCAGGAGAACGGTGTGCAGGCACATCCCGCCTGCGCCCGGCTGCCAGCGCGGGCCCGAGCCGTGGCCGCGCAGGCCGGAGAGCTCCTCCCAGTTTACCCCGCCGTCGGTCGAGCGGAAGAGGGCGGCGTCCTCGACGCCGGCGTAGACGGTGTCAGGCTCGCTCAGCGAAGGCTCGAGGTGCCAGACCCGCTTGAATTCCCAGGGATGCGGCGTGCCGTCGTACCACTGGTGGGTGCCGGGGATACCGTCGTAGGTGAACTTGTTGCCGACCGGCGCCCAGCTTTTGCCGCCGTCGTTGGAGCGCTGGATAACCTGTCCGAACCAGCCGCTGCACTGCGATGCATAGATCCGGTTGGGATCGACCGGCGAGCCCTTCATGTGGTAGATCTCCCAGCCGCCGAAATGCGGGCCGGTGACTTCCCACCGTTCGCGCTTGCCGTCCGAGGTTAGGATGAAAGCTCCCTTACGCGTACCCACGAGGACCCGTACTCCGCTCATCCCATGCTCCTCTCAGTATCGAACGCAGGTGTGGAATTAATCGTGCGACCGCCACTTGTCAATTCAAAAGCGACTGCCAAATCGGAAGCGCGCGGGGGCAATGCCCGGCCCGCGAATTATTCAAAAAATTCTTGCACAAAGTTGTTGTCTGCATGACACTCGCAAGAATGTTATCACCTCTCCTAAGGATCGTGCTCGTATTCTCCGCACTCATGATGGTTCGATCGGCCGATGGCGCGGAACCCAGTGAATACGTCGGCGTCGGGATCGTCTATCAGCGCACGCCCGATGGGTTTTTCCGCGTTGAGGCGGTTGCGCCGGGCGGGCCGGCCGAGCGGGCGGGCGTGCACGCAGGCGATCGCCTGGTGGCGGTGAATAATAGCGACGTGCGCGAGCTGGAGGCGGACGACCTGCCAAAACTGCTGCGCGGGCAGGAGGGGACCCAGGTTAACCTGCGCATCCAGAGTCCGAATGAGCAGCCGCGCGAATTGGAGCTGACGCGTCGCAAGGTCACGGCGGCGAAGGTGCCCGATGCACCCGCACCGGCCGATGACCCCGCGCCGAATCCCGGCGCTCAACCGCGCCCGGGTACCGATACCCCGCCGGCCGTGCCACAGGGCGTGATCAAGTTCTCCCAGCGGTCATTGCGCGATCCCGCGGTTCGCAACATCGACGCCTTCCGTTTCCTCGTCCCCGAGGGGTGGCAGGCCGGGGGCAAGATTGACTGGTATCCGACGATGCTGCAGGTGACGCAGGTCCAGCTGCGCATCGCCGATCCGAAGACCGGCGTGTCGATCCAACTGCTTCCCCGGCAGAACTTCACTTCCTTCGATCCGCCGGTTCCCATGCAGGACGGCGTGAACCACAACGGGAAGATTTTCGTGAGCCGGCCGATCACGGACCTGCCGACCTTCGTGAAGGTGTTCTGGGTGCCCAATGCGCTGAAGCACCTCGCCAACGCCGAATTGGTCGCCCGGACGCCGTTGCCGAAGGCGGAAGCGGAGATGATGCGGCAGTTCGGCGGGCCGGGGCGCGCGATCGCCGCGAAGCTGCGATATCAGTTCGAGAACGACGATCACAAGGTTTGGGAGGAAGATGTCACGGTGGGGATCATTTATTCGGGCCAGCAGGGGATCGTGAACTGGCAAACGGCGGCGGCGACGAGCGCGCGCGCGCCAAAGGGCCAGCTCGACGCGCAACGCGCGAAAATCGCCGCGGTAGAGGGGAGCATCGATTTCAACCCGGAATGGTCCGCGACGAACTTTTACACGCGCCAGGGATGGCTCGAGGTGTTGCGGATCTCGATCAGTCAGGACGAGGCGATGGGCCGGATCCAGACGAAGTACATCAACGAGATCCACCAGCTCAGCGAGCAGATGCAGCGGGACCGCACCGAGCACGCCGACAAGATCGCCGAATCGCGGCGCGAAGTGCTCGGCGGCGTCGAAACCTATCACGACGCCTACTCCGACCGCGATTATTACATGCCGGCCGGCTGGAAGGGGTACTGGACCGACAACAAGGGAGAGTTGGTCATCAGCGATCAGCAGACGTACGACCCGAACGTCGGCAGCACGCTACAGTGGACGCGCATGGACCGCCGGGACCCGATGGAGCGATGAGCGAATCGGGGCATGAAAAGAAAACTGCGCCGCGCCATTAGTCTCGCGAGCTGCCGCGCAGGCGGGCGATGGAATCGGCTACGCTCCGCCGAAACTCGCGCCAATCCGAGGGAGGGAACAACGGATCGTGCTCGCGCTGGCCCAGCTTGAACGCGGCCATCCGATGATCGATCAGATCCAATGCCGCGGCGTTATGATGCTCAGCGGCCAATCGGGCAAGCGTGATCAGGTGGCGGTAGTCGTCGAGGCCGGCGTGGTACTCGCGCTCGAACTCGACAGTTGAAACCAGCTCGCCGTCCGGGTTCGTGTTGCACCAGGCGTAATCGTCCTCGCGGCAGTCCAGCGCGTAGTAGGGGTCGCCGGCGCAGGCGTTCCAGTGCCAGCTCACGCGGAACTTCATGTCGAACTGCTTTGCGGCTTTGTAAAGATAGACGCCGTACGTCCAGCGGTTCCCGCCGTTGTAGAAGCCCCAGCTCGAGCCGGCCTGCTGGATCAAGCGAATGCCCGGCTCGCTGTGCCCATTGAGTGCAACGGCGTGCAGCGCCTTGGCAAAACGGAAATGCGGATCTTTGGCGTCGCCCGAGTCGAAGCTGGTCGGAGCGGTGAACAGCGGCGGGCCGCTTGGAAACGCGGCGCGATACGCCTCGGCATTCTCCGATGCGCGGATGACGTCATCGCCGACAGGTTCATCACCAAGGTTCCAGTAAACCGGCAGCCAGCGGGCGGCGGTGGCGTGCGACTGGATCGCGCTGAAGATGGCCTGGACAAACTGGGTGTAGTCCTTGAACCCCGCCGCTTTCATCGCCGCTTCGTCTTTGAAATAGAGGTTCAAACCCGGCAGGCCGGTGTAAGTAATCACCGGCATCGTGAACCCGCAATGGCGGGCCAGTTCCATCTGCCGATCTGCCTCCCGAAAATCGAACTGCGGCGTTCCGTCCTTGAATCCCAGGAAGCTTACTTGCGGGATGCCGGTGAAAGTCGTGAAGCCGTAGTCGTGCAGCTTGCGCAAGCTGCGCTCGGCCATCGTGCGATTCCAGGCCAGCGCCGCGGTATCGTCGCTCGGCCAGGGGGTATCGATCGTGTGGCTGAAGGGGCCGATCGGGAGATCGGCCGCGTCGAGCGTGCCCGGGTAAACGTGAAACTCCACCGGCACGTCAAACGCCTCCGCCTTCACGGACGTCACGGTGATCCGGCCGTGATAGAGACCGGCCATCGCATCCGGCGGAACGTGAACCGTCAGCCACAACCGGCGGCTGATGCTGGCCGGCGCCTTCACGACGTTTCGCGGCACGATCAGGCGCGGGGCGATCGTGTAGACGGCGCCGTCCGAGCTCACGCGCGTGATTCGGTTGGAAACGTAGCCGACGGAAATATCCTTCGCGGCAATCAAGCCGGAGCCTGTGAGGTCGCTGACGGCAACGCTGACCGTGCCCAGATCCGCGAGCGGCACGATCGATAACGTCAGCGGTTCATACTGCCCGGCAAACGCGAACCCGCTCACGCCGTGACCGATCTCCTCGTGCTTCGGCGTGTCGTTGTAATAGACGTCCTGCATGGTGTCGCGCGTGAAGGCTACGCAGCCGTGCCGCACGTCGGCCGGCGTCGGCGCCAGCGGGTCGCCCGTCGGCCGATGCAAAACGCGGTGGAAATAATTGTCGAAGAAGAAGCGGCGCTTCCGCACGACGTGATCCAGGAACTTCTCTCCTTCCGCGCTCCGCTCGATCGGATAGAAGATGACGGCCGAGACGCTGCACGCCACGTTCTCGCCGCGGAACTCCAGCATGAGCCGCTCGTCGGTCACATCCACGTCGAACTGTTTTTCCTGAAAATAGGGGCGCTGGTATTTGTCGAACGTGTTGTCGGAAGGCAGGTCCTCAGTCTCCCAGTTGCGGAAGTATTTGGTCTTGAACGAGTCGAACGCCATCGATTCCTCGACGACCGGCCGTCCCTGCGCCAGGATCGATCGCTTTCGGTAGTTCTGGTACTCGCCCCAGAACCCCGACGGGTTGTCGATGTTCACAAAGACGTGGTATCGCCCATTGGGAACATCGACGGCTAATCCTCCCCGTTCGATGCAGAGGCAATTCTGATAGAGCGGCTCGGGCTGCCGCGCATCGATGGCGCGCCAGACGGAAGCGTTTTTCAAGCCGTAGCCACGCGCCTTCGTGTAAATCGTCGAAGGATCGATGCGCGTGAACCCGGGCATGAGCGGGCCGGTCGCCGGTCCGAAACTGTAGGCGTGCAGCCCCTCGAAGAGCATCTTCGGCGTCTCGACGTCGCGCTCGAGCCGGAGGTTGTCCAGGAACAACGGCGCGGTTGGATGCTCTCCGAGGCTGAGGACGAGGCGGGTGATGCCGCTGAGGATCAGATTTCGTCCCGGCCGCGCTTTTTCTCCCACGTACAACTGTTGCAGAGGGATCACCAGAGTGCTCGTGCCGGGCGGCACGAGTGTTTCGTAATTCACGCGCGTCCAGTATTCCCGCGTCTGGTGGTCGGCGATCTCGATGTACAGCGAGATCGGCTTCTCGGAATCGGTGTGTAGGTCAGCCTTCAGGTAATCGAAGCCGGCCCAGGTCTGTGGCCCGCTCCAGACGGCATATCCCTTCTCCAGGCGCAGTGCCTTCTTCCCATCGCTCGCGTGTTCGGTGACGACTTCCCCGCCTTCAAACGGGTTCTTGTCCTCGAAGCTCGTCAGCATCCTGACGGATGGCAGGCTCGGCGTTTCCGCCTCGGCCGATTTTGAGGCGCTGGCTCGTGCGATGAGCAGCGTTGCGACGATCCCCAGTGCAAGCGACTGAAGCGATAGGTAACGCATGGATTGTTCCGCTGGTTTCGCAGGCGGCCTACCGGCCCGCGATCCCGCCGATCGCGGCGGCGGTGGGGAGGGTCAACTTCACGGGAATGTCGCGCTCGCCGCCGGGGCCGCATGCGTCCGTGTAGAGGATGGCGATCGACTCACCTTCGAATAGTGAGAGCACGTCCAGTTTGGGTTCGCCCGTGTCGAGCGTAGTGCGAATGGCGCCTTCGAAGACGCCGCTTGTCGGGCTGGTCTCTTCCAGCACGACCACGTGACGCTGGCCGCGCGGCGTCGAGACGGTGACGGCGAGCTTATCCTTCACCTGATCCGACAGGTTCATGTCGGCGTCGCTCACGCGGATGCGGAGCGGCTCGCCGATCTGAAGGAAATTGAGCGATATTGCGGCCGCGGTCCCGTCTTTCAGCTCGGAAGCGAGCTTGTCGATGCACTCGACCTTCCCCGCGGAGCCGGCGAGGATCACGTCGCCCCAGGTGTTGGGATGACGGGCGGTCTCCACGTCGGCCGTTCCCGCCCAATAGTAATAGAGCGGCGTGCCAGTGCAGATCGAGAAGTTCATGCCCAGGATCCGACCCGGCGTGAGGTCGATGTGGCCGGTTCGGCTGAAACGTTCGACGGGAACGTGGAACTCGATGGACCAGCCATCAGGCGTCTTCTTTGACGCGGTTTGAATCAGATCGCTTCTATATGGAATGAATTCGTCGCGCACGCCGTAACTGATCGATTCGCCGCCAACTTTAGCGGGGTCCCTGGCCGATCCCGCCACCCATGCCCAGAACTGATACGTGCTTTCGGTACGGCGCTTTTCCTTCGTGTTCAGCGCGTCGAACCAGACCTCGACGGCGTCGCCTTCCCAGAAATTGCCCGGATCTGCCTTCGTGATCGTGTTGTCGGCGTCTTTCACGTCGTAGGCGACGTAGAACCCCGTGTTGTCCCACACCGCCTTCACCGATTGCGGGAATTTCTTCAGGTCATCGCGCTTCCCGCCCGAAGTCGCCGGATGAAGGGGCAGGGCGGGAACGTCGTTCCATTCGCTCAGGTCACCATCGATCGTAACGGGTTTGGAGCGGAACGGGATCGCGGCAAAGGCGATGGTCTTGAACGCCGGCTTGAACGGTTGATGTTGCTCGACGGCAACGTCCGCCGGTGACTTGGTCGCCGAGGGGACGAGCAGTCGTGCCGGATGCGATGCGGATTTCGTGTCGGCCAGCAGCGCGTCGGCAAGCGCCGCACCCGATGCCGACTCGCGCGTCGCAGCCTGTCCGCGGGCCGCCGCGGGATCACGATCCGCAAGACCCGCCGTGAGCGCGTTGTACTCCGTCAGGTTCATGTAGGTGCGGTCGCGAAACGCGTGCCCGTGCATGCGCTCGTAGGCCGCTTGCCGAAGCCTGGCGATGCCGATGCCGCCGGCGTGGCCCGCGTTGCCCGACACGTTGGCCAGATCGGTTCGTCCACCTTTCACGTTGATGGCGAGCTGTTGGAGGCGCGCTGCCAGGGCCGCGGCCCCATCGGCATCAGCGCCGTCGCCGTGGGGTTGCGCGGGCTTCTGGCCGCCGGCCAGCCCAACGGCGGCGTTGTCCACGCCGGTGTCGTTGCCGATGCCCACCATCGCGTCCTCGGTCAGTCCGTGCGCGAATCCTTCGATGCGTGCCGCGACCGCCTGCTCGTGATCCGATTTGCCATGGCCCGACCCGTGCACGCCGGCAATGGCGGTTTCCGTACCATTTGGATCTTCAGACGGCTCGGTGGTCGAGTGCGATCCAGCTCCATGCCCGTGATGCAGCTTCCCGTGGGGGCCGTGCGCATGCCGCCCGCTCTGTTCGTCTTCCCCGTCGGCATCGTCCTTCAGCTCATTGAGGTGCTCGGCCTGGGTGAGGGCATCGGTCCCGGCCTGGCCGGCGGCGACCTTCACGTGCAGTTTCTCCCCCAGCGCATCGCGTACCTGTTTATCAACTTCGGCGACGACCGCATCATCGTGCGCGCCGGCGACCTCCAGCGTCTGCTTGAACGCGCCGGTGAGCTTGTCACTCAATCCTGGAAGGGCCGTGCGGGCGTACTCCTCGCGGAACGCGCGGTCGAGGTCCTGGCGGATCACCTCATCGCGGGCGTGTTTGATCGCCAGTCGCGCCCCGGCGGGATCTGCGTCCGCGCGGACGATCTTCGAACCTTCGTCGCGCAGTGCGTTACCAATCCGCTGTTCGATCTGCTTTCGATAGTAATCCGCAACCTGCGGGGCAACTTCCGTCTGAATCTTGGCGATGAACGTTTTTGCCAGCTCTCGGGCGCTCATGGAGCGGAGCCGGATGAGCAGATCGTCGAGCATCTGGCCCTGAAGCTGGGCGAGCTCGGCGCGGGCGTCGGCGTCGGAGACGCCCTCATCGGCCAGCGTTTCGCCATAGCGATCGAGTTGGCTCGAAAGCTGGGCCATGAGGTCCTGCCAAACATCGGCGGCAACATCCGGCTTGAGCTGATCGCCAACCAATGCCTTGAACTCGCTGGCAAGCTGCGCGGCGACTTCCTGCTTCGTCGCGGCCACCGCCGCCTTCGTGGCCTGGGCGCGGGCTGCCTGGGCGGCGCGAGCGCGTTCCTCGGCCTGCTGCCGGGCCACGAGGCGAGCGGCCGCAAGTGGCCGGGCCGCGCGACGCGCGTTTAGGTAATCGGGGAGATGACTGACGCCGATGATCAGCAGGTGGAGCAGTACGGAGACGACGACGAAGATCGTCAGTTGCCGTCTCAGGGACCACCGCGCGGGAGTTGGCATCATGGCGCCGTCCGTTGGCCGGATTCGACCTGAAAGCTGATCTGACTGACGCCGGAGTTTCGCACGATGTTCCAGACCTGCATGATCCGTTCCCACCGTGCTTCGCGATCGCCCGCGATCACCACGACCGGCGTCTTCTTCTGTTTCTCGCAGTCCTCGCGATAGAGCTTCACATCGTCGGCCAGCGCGGTCATGCTGCCGTAAGGCGCATCGCTCCCCTTGGGGCCGGGGCGGCCGATGGTCCCATCCTGGCCGATCACGATCGTGCGCGCGTCTTCAGTGACGATCGTCTGCGCCGGCTGGCCCGCAAGCTGCGGAAGGTCTACCGACAGCCCCTCGATCTGCTTGATGACCGGCGCGGTAATCATGAAGATCACCAGCAGCACGAGCATCACGTCAACCATGGGCGTGACGTTGATGTCGGCCATCAGCCGCTTCTTGTGTCTGCCGCCCGGGGAAGGGCCGGCCGGCGTTCCCATCGCCATGGTTATTGCCTCCCCGGCTCCTTGACCGAGATCGACGCGGGTGTTCCGTTGCCCGGAACCGTGGAATCAATCGCGACCGCCGGATGCTCGGTGCGGGTGAGGAAATCCATCCGCTCGATGAACGTGTCGGCGTCCTCCTGAAGCGATTCGACGCGCGATTGCATCCAGTTGAACGCCATGACGGCTGGGATGGCCACCGCCAGGCCAGCGGCCGTTGCGATCAGCGCGGAGGAGATGCCGGGGGCAACGACCGCCAGGCTGGCGGAGCGGGCATCCCCCAGCGCCTGGAAGGTTGCCATGATTCCCCAGACGGTCCCAAATAGGCCGATGAATGGCGACGAGCTGCCAACGGATGCCAGGAACCCGCTGCCCCAGCGCAGCTCGCTCATCTCATCCTGCGCGGTGTGGCGCATGCGAAGCATTACCTTTTCGTGGAGCTTTTCCGGCGCCAGCGGGACGCGCCGGAAGCCGCCGTGCCCGGCCTTCTCCAGTGTATCGAGCGCCGCCACGTAGATCGCTTCCAGCGGCGTCGGGCCGCTCAACTTCGGTGGCGCAAATTCGCCGAGGCCTTCGCTGGTGTCAAAGATCGCCAGGAAACGCCGATTGTTTCGCCGGGCCGCACCCAGGGCGCGGATCTTCATCAGGATCAGCCCCCAGGAGAAGATCGAGAAGGCGACCAACAGGTAGAGGATCGCCTGTTCGATCGCACCGGATGCCTTCACGGCGCGAGAAATGAGTGTCCACATTCGTCAAGCCTCAATTTGCCCGCACGATGCCCGCAGGCGATCGAATCAACGATTGCCTCCCGTGCCCGCATGTCCGCGTAACCCTGTCCAGCGACCCGTTGACATTTCTACCGTGGTTGCCGTCGCTCGTTTTGCGAGTGCGATCACGGCGAATCTTCGCGATCACTGCGCCGGCGCTGCCGGCTGCGTTGAGGGATCGCCGGGACGAACGTAGATCATGTCGTCCGAGAGTGCGCCTTCATCCTTCGAGTGCCGAAGGAGAAACGCCTGAATCTCGGCGGTGGGGGAGGTGATGATCAGGTTGTCCTTGTCCAGCATCGCCACCTTCAGCTCGTTGGGATGGCCATCGAGAAATTTCTTCAACCAGTCCGCGGACATGACGGCCATGACGAGGCGCGGCTTACTCTCCTTCACGATAAGAAATGAGTAGAGCGGCAGAAGGTGAGCGCGATAGACATCGCTGGCATCGGGCGCCGGGTCGTCGGGATGGAACTCCGCGATCGTGTAGTCTCCGATTTTCCCGAGCCGGGCATGAAGCGGAGCCTTCTTGCCATCCTTGTCGGTGAACAGCAGGCCGTACGTCTTCTCCGCGCCTGCCGGATGAACTCCGACGATCGATTTTCCATCCTTCTCAATCCACTTTCCTTCGACCGCCGGATTGATGATGACCTGCTCTTCCAGGAGAATCGGCTGAATCGACCGAACGCAACCCGCGGCGAGCGACGCGACCACTGCGAACGCAAGGAGCATCAGACGTTGCATGAAACCTCCTGGCAGGAAATGACGATCGCTATTCTACCTTGTTAAATCCTCCAGGCGATCCATCATTTGCAATTGCCCATTCGCGCGGCGCACGCCTTGCCCGCCAGGTATCCGGTCGCCCAGGCCCACTGGAAGTTGTAACCGCCGATGCATCCGTCGCAGTCGAGGACTTCGCCCACGAGATGAAGTCGGGGTACCTTTCGCGATTCCATGGTGCGGTAGTCGATCTCCGAAAGCGGCACGCCGCCGGCGGTGACTTCGGCGTAGTTCCATCCGCGGTGGCCGAGGATGGGGAGTGGCAGGGCGGTCAGCGCGTGGACCAGGGCGCGACGCGGCTCGCGTGCGAGCTGGCCGCAAGGCGTGGCGGGATCGATCTCGAGGTGGCCCGCCACCGCGGAGGCGACGCGCTCCGGAAGCCGATGGGCCAGGGCTGTGGCGATCGAAGCGCGGGCGCGCGCTGTTGCCAGTCCGATCAGCCACCGTTCCACGGCTTCAAAATCATCCGGCGGCAGCAGGTTGCAGCGCATCTCCGGCGCCAGTCCCGCCTCGTGCGCCATGACCCAATGCCGGCTCGCATCCATCACCACCGGACCGCTGATGCCGAAATGAGTGAAGAGCAAACTCCCGGTCCGCCGGTCGATCCGTTTGCCGCCGACAAATGTGGAAAGCTCCGATTCGATCGCGATCCCGGAAAGCGATCCGTGAAACATCCGCGCGTCCAGGACCAGCGGAACGAGCGCCGCGCAGGTCGGCGTCACGCTGTGGCCGAGACCTCGGGCGAGTTCCAGGCCGGAGCCATCGCTGCCACTGCGTGGCAACGAACGTCCGCCCGCCGCCAGGACGAGGCGATTACTCTCCAGCGTTCCCTGGACGTGTTCGATGTGAAACGGAGCGTCGCCAGCCGTTGGCGGTGCGATCGACGTGACACGGCTGGCGGGTTGGATCGCGACGCCGAGTTCATCACACCGCCGCAGGAGCGCCGCGAGCACGGTGCGAGCCGAGTCGGTGACGGGGAACAGCTTGCCGGTTTCTTCGCGTTTCAGCTCGACGCCCAGTTCGGCGAACCACCGGATCGCGGTCGCCACGTCGAACGCGGCCAGGACGTTGCGCACCACGTTCCGCGACCCGTTGAAGTCATCGGGACCAACGATGTCGTGGGTGACGTTGCAGCGCCCGCCGCCGGAGACGAGGATCTTCGCGCCCAGCGTACGCGCTCCGTCGAGCACGACGATGCGGAGCGGCGTGTGGGCACGGCGAGCCGCCTCGGCGGCGAAGATCGCCGTCGCCAGCCCCGACGCCCCGCCCCCGACGATGGCGACGTCCACTTCATCGGTCATGGCGCGAGATCGTATCGGAGTTTACGATGGACGACGATTCGTCCGGCATATGCCATCACGCGTTATCGCCAAAGAAAATCCAACGTAAGATCGAACCTCAAACACCTTGACGTTTCCGCCTTCATCACTGAAAGGTTGAACCAACATGATCCTCCTGCCTGACCAGGTGATTCCATTCCTTCAGCACGATGATCCGCTCGTGCGCGATCACGCATGCCGGTATTTTTCGGAAAGTTTCGACGTTGGTCCGCTGACGGCTGAGCATTACTGGGCGGCGATCGATCGATTCGGTGAAAACGTCCAAACACTTGGTTTCGTAGCGGACCTCCGGCATCTCCCGCAAACTGATGCTTCGCTACAGCGCCTCCTGAAGGCTCTGGCAGGGAGCCCGCCGACTGCGTTTGAATTCCATTATCAACATGTTGCACGGGAAATGGACTTGGCCGTGGTCGAGCGGCACCGGGACGCGATGCTCGCCTGCCCGCAGATATTGTCCCATGTCAACGCGCATCTGGAGCAGCGGCTAAAACTGCTCGGCGAAGCGCCTCTGGCCGCATGGGAGTCATTGATGCAGGTTGGCCGTGAACTGGCGCGTGCGTACAAGTTCACATTCAACCCCAATGAAAGCGATGCATTGATCGAGGCGGCCGCCCGGGGCGGTGAGCCGGTTTGCAGGAAAGCGATGGACATGCTGACCGATCCATCCGCCCGCGACGACTGGCGTGAGATCTTCTCCGTCAGAGTCATGGGTCTGGCCCGCTACGAACCAGCCATTGATTCACTGGTCGAGCGGCTGGCGGTCGATACCGATGTGTTACGTGAAGAGGTCAATCACGCGCTATCGCGCATCGCTACGCCGCGGGTCATCGAGCGACTGGTTGAGTTCTATCCTGGCAAGCCATGGCATGTGCGCTTGTACGCGCACGTACCCTTGTCGCGAATTAAACGTCCCGAATGCGAGCAGGCCCTTCTGCGGTTGCTCCAGGTCGAAGCAGCGCTGGAAGCTGACCCGAATTACGAGAATGAAGAAGAGCCCCTGATCGAGATGATTCTGGCCGACCTGACCGACCTTTGTTCTCTGGCCGGCCTGGATGAATCTCGCCGCCGGATCGATCGGTTTTCCAGGGGTCCCGATTCAATGGCCTTGCGCGAATCCCTCCTGGCGACTGCCGTCATGATGGGGGAAACCCTTCCGGAGCAGAGTGCATGGCGAAAGCGTGTTGATGCCTCTCGCCGGGAGCGAGACCGCATCATGAAAGCGAGCGGCGGGCTATTCGGCGAAATGCGTGATACCTGGAGGAAAACGGGCACCAGCCTCCCGCCCGCCGGCGATCCCGATGATCAGGACGACTGGGAGCTTCCAGGTCCTGCCGGGCCATTGTGGGACGATCGCTATCCCCATCCTGTCGAGACTGTCCGCAATACGGCTCCGAAGATCGGGCGCAACGAGTCGTGTCCGTGTGGCAGCGGAAAAAAATACAAGAAATGTTGCGGAAAGTGAGTTCAGCACCCAACACCCAGCACTCCCTTCGACTGCGCTCAGGGCAGGCAGCACCCTTCCCTGTTCAAGTCATCGCCCCATCTTATGGATGTTGTCGAGGCAGGCCTTCGCGGTCTTGAGGGGATTACTGCTGGTCTCGTGTTCGACAATGTACCATTCGGTCCCGCCGACGGTTTCGTATGCTTCGAAGAGCGTCTTCCAGTCAACTTTGCCTTCGCCGACGGGCGTGTCGGGGCCGCCGCCGTGTTCCTTGATGTGGGTGGTTTTGGTACGCCCGGGATATTTCTTGATCAGCGCGAGCGGATCGCCGCCGCCGTCGAGCGTGTTGCCGACATCGAGCTGGTGAACGACCGCGGGCTGCGTGTTGTCGAAGAAGATCTCCCACGACGTCTTGCCGTCGTATTTCTTGAAATCCCCGGCGTGCGAGTGGTAGCCGACCAGCATGTCGAATTCCTTGCAGCGGTCGGAGATCTCATTGAACTTCTTCGCCAGCTCCACCCAGCCGTCCGCGGTGGGGGCCGAGATGTTCGGGCAGATCAGGAATCGGTTGCCAAGGATCTTGTGCAGCTCGATGGTCTTCTTGAGCTGATCCCCTTCCAGAGTGGCGAGGTGGGTGTGCGTGCCGCAACATTTGAGGCCGTTGTCGTCGAGGAGCTTGCGGAGCTCGGTGGGTTTGGCGTCCCAGTGGTGATAACCGGCGAACTCCACGCCCTCGTAACCCATCTTCCCGATGGCCTCGACCACCCCGGGGAAGTCCCTGGGCAGCAGATTCCGGACGGAGTAGAGCTCGAGGCCGATGCGAACCTTCTTCTTCGGCTCCTCGGCAAACACGGCGGGCGATAAGGCCGCCGTCGCGGCAGCCACCGTGACGGCCCGAAGTGCATCGCGTCGAGAAATGGGTGGGTTCATGTGGGGTGGTACCCGATGCGTCAGGCCTCGTTGCGGCAGCACGTCGCAGCCGCTGGCGGGGATTCACGTTCGGTTCGGCGCAGCTCCCGCGATGCCCGTAGAGCGACTCCGAATGCGCTGGGCCAGCTCCCGGCCTTCAGGTCTCCAACCGCCCCCCCGTGCTACATCTTGCTACATAATGTTACACTTTTGAATATACTTAACAATAAACAGCTACCATAATAAAATAAAATGTGTGCATTCGGGCGATGACCTTACACATGATGGTCTGATATCCGGTGCTCGCCTAATCACGCCAGCGAGCCGGAGGCAACGATAATCCGATCCGAATTCACTGGAACGGATGACGCAACAGCCATGGAAATTTGATATAATATCGTCATCAAAAAGAATGGAGGCCAGATCCTTCGGATTGAAGGGCAATGGGATGAGCTGATTCGTCAGCCGGCCCAATGTGCCGGCCAGCGCGTAAGGTAATTGTGCTTTCTGACCGCCTTGCCGGCCTTGGGCAGAAATGCTGATATACTAGGCTCATGCGGAGGCGTTGTCCGAACAGGTTCTAGGGTAACATGAGTTTCGCATCTTCCACAATCCGGGTAGCCGGCCTCGCTAGTGCGAAGCTGCGCGCCTTGCGTACGCAGGCCGAGTCAGTGGGAATGACAGCCGAAGGGTACGCCAGGCAGCTCATCGAGGACGGGATATCACTGGAGC
The DNA here is from genome assembly GCA_038240605.1 of Tepidisphaerales bacterium. Taxonomy (GTDB): domain Bacteria; phylum Planctomycetota; class Phycisphaerae; order Tepidisphaerales; family Tepidisphaeraceae; genus JBBSDP01. Next base: position 47,919 of record JBBSDP010000037.1, read on the forward strand.
AACGAGCCCGGACGAAGACATTCGACGAGCTTTTCGCTCCGGTGCAGGCGCGGTTCCGAAAGAGCGGGATGACTGAGCATGAGCTAGATCGGATCGTGGATCGAGTCCGTACGCGGCATATCAGGCAAAATTCCAAAAAGAAGGCCTGAGTGCCTTACGCCATTTCGGGTTGTCTTTGACACGAACACGCTATTGCGCGGCTTGGCGTCCGCATCCTCAGCCGCCGCACAGGTGCGCAGGACCGCTGAGCGGCGCGCGTTGATTCCGCTTTTGAGCAAGCCGGTCTTGGATGAGTACTGCGCCGTTTTGACGGATGCGGAGCTGATCGACCGTTTCCCCGAGATAACGCCGACGCTCGTCGAAATCACGATCCGACGGATGCGCTTTATCGGCGAATATGTGCGTTCGCCCAAGGCGCGCTTCTTGTACGCCAGGGATACCGGCGACGAAAAATTCATCGAGCTGGCAATCAGCCTGGAGGCCAGCCATATCCTAAGTTCCGACAACGATCTGCTCTCATTGCCCCGAAGCCGAAGCGAAGCTGGCAAACGGTTTCGGCAGCGGTTACCCGGCGTCGAAGTCATGAATGCGGAAACGTTCCTGCGGAAGTTCGGTGATGCGATCGGCGCTTAGGCAAGAAGGTCTCTACTCCAATCTGAGCCATCCGAGGAATTCGTGGTCCCAACGTTTTGGGTCTTATATCGCTTCTCAATTCGTGTGGGCGGGCAGTTAGCCCTGAACGATTTCCGCTGCGTCCCAAAGGACGGGGAAGCCGCTCTTGCCCGGCGGAGGATCAGCCGATATTATTCCCTGACCACGCGGGTGTAGCTCAGTGGTAGAGCGTCACGTTGCCAACGTGAATGTCGAGGGTTCGACCCCCTTCACCCGCTTGCCTTTCCCCGACACTGCCGCATGTGGTTTTTTTCTATCACTGCCACCAGCATCGGTTAACGCCATATCGCTCCGGCGCGATGGATTTCCAATGGATGCCAAACAGTTCCCTAAGGCAGCCGACGGATTAGTGACGCTTTCGCGCCACCCAGCTTGCCCGGTCCCGCGCCCATCCGTTCCCGTCGCCACCTTCACCCCCTGGTCTATCGCCACAATCGCCAGAAGATTCCGGGCCAGCACCCCCTCAATGTTCCTCCACATGAAGTATCACGCCCTGCATGATTAGTTCGTTCGATCAGCGAGACTGGCGATGACGGAGGTCAGGTCGTGTGGATCGACGGGCTCGGCCACGTGGACTTGAAAGCCGGCGAGCAGGGCGTGGCGTTGATCGTCCTTTTGAACAAAAGCGGTCAGCGCCACGGCGGGCAAGTCCCGAGGGTGGTGGCCCAAGGCGCGCACTCGCCGAATCAGGTCAAAGCCGTCCATGTCGGGCATCCCTATGTCGCTGACCAGCACTTCGGGCAGAGCCTCAGGCAGTGTTTCGATCGCTTCGGCAGCGCTCCCCGCGACGGTAACAATGGCCCCGACTTTTTCCAGCACTTTAAGGATCGAGAGAAATGGGTACTTGGCGCGGTTGGCGCTTTCGGCCCCGGCACTGGGCCGCTTTCTCGTTGGCCAAGATGCGGAGGTTCTGCTCGACCGCGTTGGCGAAGCTGCTAACAGCCTCGGTGAGCGATTGGTCAATCGATTCATTGCCAAGTTCGAACCCGCTGGCGACGCGGTCGGCGGCGTGCTTTACAGATGCTGCGTCCACGCCATCGCGGTGGTGGGCGGAATCGCCGTCGCCTTTTGATTTAGCAGCTTGCTGCGCGTCGTTTTGGGCCGACTTCATGTCGGGCACCGCTTTCGCCTGATCTGATACCGCGTCTTCCGCAGGAGGACAAGTCACGCCCGGCGTGGCAGGGTAACCGTGAACACGGTGCCGACATCAGCGCTCGATTTTACATCAATGTCGCCGCCATGCGCCGTCGCAACTTCCCTCGCAATATGCAATCCGAGCCCGATGCTACCCGGCCGCCTTTGTTTTTGTGCCTCGGGCGAGGTATCACGTACCAGGGGATCAAAGATTGTGGCCAGAAGTTCAGGTGGGATCGGTTTTCCCACGTTGCGAACTGCCAGCCCTAGCGCATCTCCATCGGCGGTAACGTGGAGGTCGACAGGACCGTCGGGAGCGCCATGTTGCAGGGCATTGCCAAGAAGATTCGAAACCATTTGACGCAGACGGGCAGCATCCCCTTGCGCGGTAACTTGACCATTAGATTCAAACCGCACAGTACGCGTCGGGTAAGCCGCGCGTACCTCACTCACTACGTCTCTACACAACCTATTCCAGTCCAACGCCGCAGGCGAAACTGGCATTGCCGCCCCCAGCCCGGAGGACGTGAAGTCAAGCAGATCGGCAATCATTCCGCCCATCGAGGCAGCACTGCGCGCGATTTGCGACGCCGTGTCCGATGAGTCGGCGACGTTGCCCTTCTGCGAAAGCACCGTCGCTCCAAGCATAATGGCGTTAAGGGGGGCCCGAAGATCGTGACCCAAAATCGCCAGGAACATTTGGCGGGAGCGGTCGACGCGCTGCGTGTAACTGCGAATGGCCTCGGTCAGTGATTGATCGATGGACTCGTTGAAATGGGTGAGGTCATCCAAGTCACGGCGGTCGGGGTCCGGACCGCTCCCACGCCAAAGTCGAATGACGCTGGCCCGAAGCGCCCGGTACTCGGCAACAAGGGCGAGCAGATTGAACCCCGACAAAACACGGGCCTTGGCATGCACATCGGATGCGCCGTCTACACGGATACTGTCGTTCCCCCGTCGACCGTCCCCTTTGGACTTGTCGGACTGCTGTGTGGCCGTTTGAGCGGATTTCATGTCCGAAACCGTCGCCCGGAGGATGTCTGCGGCGTGATCGCGAAGATCGCTCGGATCAACTTCCTTCACCGGCCAGACCGTTCTTGCGAAGGTTTCCCACTCCGCGAGGATCGGCTCAATGTTGGTCAAAATGAAATCTGCCAATCGCATTGCCTAGTCCTCGATCACATCGGGCGCACATGTTGCTCATAAAAACTTCTGCTTGAACAAAAAGCGGATTCTACCCGTTAGTACGCGAAACATTACACCGTGTCCGCCGCGTGGTCACGCGCGTTTAACGGCATTACACGTGCACAGGTGTTCGAGCCGCCACGGCCGACAGCTTACGGAGGAGCTTGTTCTACAGGCTGAAGCGGGTCAATCTGACGCTGCCGAACCTCACTCGCAATGTGCCGCGGGCCACCCGAAGGACGCAAAGCGCGATCCGACGGGGGATTTTGCGCAAGGGTGGGATGCTCTCCTTTCATTTTCTCAGTTACTGCCCTCCCATCGGCGTGCTACGCTTCCGTCGCGTTACCTTCGATGCACATCACCCTTTTCCAGGGAGACCGAACATGAGCGACATGAAGAACAAGATGAAAGATGGGATCGATAAAACGGCCGACAAGACCAAGGAAGTTGCGGGTAAGGCCGTGGACAAGACAAAGGACGCCGCCAAGTCCGCAGGCAACACGATCAAGACCGCGGGCGAAAAGGTGAAGAACGCGGGTAAGTAACTGACGCTCTTCTGAATTGTTCACCGAAGCCCCCGCCCCAGCGACGGGGGCTGTTTGTTCAACTATCCGACGGTGACAGCGAGTACATCGCTCTTTCGCGCACCGGAGAACCCACTCATGATGCCGTTCCAAATCCTCGCCATCTGGGTGCGAGGTCTTCTGTCGATCTGTCTCCTGATCCTCGGCCCCATCTTCCTGTACCACTGGTATCAGCAAGCCCACGTCTTGCGTCAGGACGCATCTACCGCCACGACCCAGCCCACAGCATCGACCACGCAGGTCGTTGCGGCTATCGCCGACAACCATCCGGGGCCGCACTACACCCGCGTCTTCGCCCCCGACTGGGGCTTCAACCGCCAGACGGGAATGCTCGTCGCCGGTCTCGCCGCGACGTTGTGGGCGATGCCGAAGGGTCCACTCATCTCGCGGCGGCTTTTTCGACGCCCCGGTCCTGATGAACCCCGCTCCATGCGGACGGGCGAAGTGCGGACGCTGGCCCGTCCCGATGGCAGCGAGTTACGTGTTGAGACGTATGGTCCAGCGGATGGCCAGCCGGTGGTCCTGACGCACGGCTGGGGGCTGGACAGCGCCGAGTGGTACTACGCGAGGAAGGAACTTGCCGACTGCCGACTGATCGTCTGGGACTTACCGGGGCTGGGCCTATCCACCCAGCCGAAAGACCACGACTACAGTCTTGATAACCTGGCCCGAGACCTTGACGCGGTGGTCGGTATCGCGGAGGGGCGACCGGTTGTACTGATGGGTCACAGCATCGGCGGCATGATCTCACTCACCTATGCTAAGCTCTTTCCGCAGGCAATGGTGACAAAGGTGTGCGGAATGGTGCTGATCAACACTACCTACACGAATCCGCTCCGCACCATGAGCATGGCCACTTTAAAAACGGCATTGCAGAAGCCGCTGGTTGAGCCGCTGCTGCATCTGACCATCTGGCTCTCGCCGCTGGTTCGACTGATGAACTGGTTGAGCTACTGGAACGGGTCCGCGCATCGGTCCAGCGAGAAGAGCGGGTACTCGGGCAACGAAACCCGCGGCCAACTGGACTTCCTCGCCGCGTACACCCCGCGATGCGCCCCCGCCGTTCTCGCACGCGGGATGCTCGGCATGTTGAAGTACGACGCGACTGAGACGCTTCGGACGATCCGGGTGCGGACGCTCGTGGTAACCGGCGACCGCGATGCCGTGTGCAAACCCGTAGCGAGCGAGCGGATGCGCCGTGACATACCGGATGCGGAGTTGTTGATGCTCTCGCCTGCGAAGCACGAGGGGTTGATCGAGCATCACGGACGGTGCAACGATGCCGTCCGCCCGTTTATCCTGCGGCCGTCTGCCGCCCCGTCGCCGCTCACGCCGTTGATCACGGCATAGCACGTAGAAACGAGGTCGGCGCGGGTGGGGCCGAGGCAGGCGGGGCAATCGCTGATCGAATGCGGAGTGAAGCCGCTCGCACCGACAGGGCAACAGGCATGCAGTTGCCGCTCGTGCAGCTACAGAAGGCTGGGCCTTTGCAAGACCCCAGATGCCGGGAAACTGCCAGAAATTGTTGAAAATCGTCTCGATGCCAGCGATGATCGTGGCAATCAATTCGAACACTTCAGGCGGAGGTAAACGATGAAAATAGCTCGACTATTTGGAGCCCAGGCTTTGTGGGTGATGTTCGTGGCGCCCGCCGCGCTGGCGGCAAGTTATCCGATCGTCTGCGCGGAGCCGGGCGGAAAGCGGTTGCTCGCCTTTGACGA
>JBBSDP010000038.1:0-47007 GCA_038240605.1 Tepidisphaerales bacterium
AAACTGTTGATGCCCGAGCCGGGAACCTGCGGCTGACCGCCTAAAAAACTTCGGCGTGTGGTGGAGACCTAAATCCGGTTTTCCTCGATTGGATTAAAATAATGAGGGTCGGCGCTCGGAAGTGCGAAAGTCAGGCTAGGTTGCGCGTCTCGGCTTGCCGGGCAAACCCCTGCCCATGTACGGCGACACGCAGGTGGTCAAATCGCTTTGTTCCGGGATGCTCAGTTGGTAAAACATGGACGCTTTCCGGCAGGGTCAACCGGGCCGTAATGCGGCTAGCAGCGTCATGATTGCCGCTCAGCATGACCACCGAAATGCCGGCTTGGTCTAACTCCCGGATGCGATTGAGGAAAAACAAGCCCGTATTGTAGTCGGGCCAGTCACCATCATAAAGGTCGCCAGCAAGGATGACGAAATCGACGCGCTCGGTCAGCGCGAGTTGCACCAACGCAACAAATGCCTTGCGCGTCGCTCCACGAAGCGATTGCACTGGTGCGCCTTCATAGTCGTCCAGCCCGCGAAGTGGGCTATCGAGATGAATGTCAGCAGCGTGCAAGAAGCGCATAGGCCTGTTCCAAACGGACATTTTTCGGACAATGAGCTTTCTTGGCGTTATATCGCTGGAGTGATTTCGTGACAGGGGGCGGACCGGCGCTGCTTGAATTCAAACAATAAAACCCACCGCTAGCAAGGATGATGGGCTTTCGCAAAAACAAGTCGGGGTGACAGGAGTTGAACCTGCGACCTCTTGGTCCCGAACCAAGCGCTCTACCAAGCTGAGCTACACCCCGGTCTCGCCGGGGGCGAGCCAGTGTCGTAGTGTATCGCCCGAAGGGCGGTATTCAAGCATGGGCTGGAACGGGCGGACATTTCCGATCCATGCGATCGCCGGCGTATGTGGCAGGTCATGCTCCCTGGCGGGAAGCGTCGAAACTGCCCCAACGTCCTCCGCAAGATGGCGCGGGCATCTCGCCTGCTCTGTCACGTCGGTGACAGGTCGTCCGCGCGGCGGATCGGCCGTATCCTCACGACGCTCGCCTAACCTAACCTTCGCAGATGGGGTTTCCTACCTGCCTTGGCGGGGTCAAGAAGGCGGTTTTCTACGAAAGGTCTGCACTACAAATTCGATTCATTCTTCATAGCCGTTCAGGGGTTGGCTGCGCCTCCAATTCATCCTTTCTGATCCGCGGCGGCGGCTGCCGGGGAAGCTCGATCCCCAGGTGCTCCATGATCAATTCCTGCTCCGCTTCCGGTTCCGTGTGCCGCGGAAGAATCAGCACCCGTCCATCGGTCGTGGGGATGTGAACTTCCAACATCTGAATCCGTGACATCGACTGGAGCACCGCACGCGGCGTCAGCCCTTCGGCCAACTCCCGCAATTTCATCCGTAGCGTCACGCTCAGGCAGTAGCCAAGGAACGCAACCAGGATGTGGGCCTCGACACGCGGCTGCACCTGGTGATGGATCGGACGCAGGTCCAGGTCGCTCTTGAGAGTCTTGAACGCCTCCTCCACGCGGACCAGTTGCATGTACCACTCCCACAAGACCGGCGCCTTTTTCTCCATCTCCGCCGGGAAGTCGTCCCACGGGATTGAGGCGCGCAGAATGTAGCTGCCATCTCGTCTGGCGATTCACCGGCTCTTGGATTCCGGGCTCGCGGACCTTCACGAACGACTTGACCCGTCCCGCCTCCTTCTGCAACACGGCCACCCGCTTGAGCAGCCGGTCACGCTTGGGCGGACGGCACTTAAGGCGGTTGAGCCCGCGCAACAGTTTCCTGAGTTTTCGGCGGCGCATCGCCGCCTCTTTCTTCTGTCGCTGCTGGCTGTGGGCTCGCACGTAGAGTTCGCCGTCCTTCTCCAGGAGCTTGACCTTCATTCCTCCGTGCACACGCTCCCAGGGTTTGTCGAGCATCTCCTGCTCCAGTTCATGCAGCAGGGCCTTGGGCGTCCCGACGAGATAGGCCACTTCATCGCGGCGCATTTGTGACAGCGTCGCCTTGGTCGGGATACCGCGGTCCATCACCCATACCCGACGGGCCTTGCCGTACATGGATTGGATCTTCTCCAGAAACTCCGCAAGCGTGGTCTTGTCCGACCGGTTCCCCGCCAATACCTCGTACGCCAGCGGCAGCCCCTCGCTGGTCACGACCAGCGCGATCACCACCTGGCGGCAGTCGGACCTGCCATCACGACTGTATCCATGCCGGGCCTTGGGGATCTCCCGGCAGCTTCCCTCGAAGTACGTACTGGTCAGGTCGTACAGCAGCACGTCGAAGTTGGCGTCGAACAGCGTCTTCCAACGCCCGGCCAGGAACTGACAAAGCTCCTGCTTGTGGGGAAGGATCCGATCCAGGCAACGGTACAGCCGGTCCTTGGCCGCGACGGCGAAGTCCAATCCCAGCAACTCATCCATCGCGCTGCCCAGGAACCAGCGACGATGCACCGCGAACTCGCTCATCGGGTCGCACAGGCGGTTGACCGCCAGGACCTGCAACACCTTGGACCACGGAACGCCCGCGCGGTCGCTGGCGAGCTTGTCATTCCAGAACGCGCCCAGCCCCAGCTCATCCCACAGCAGACAACCCAGCCAGCAGTCCCCAAAGGAGCGCGGACGCAACAGACGCATCTCGGTCAGCACCAGCGACAGCGCGTTGGCCTCGTCGTCGGCAACAACCTTCTCGGAGCTGAACAAACAGAATTGCTTGAGACGTTCCTACTCTTCGTCGAACACCTCGATGCTTTTGCGCCACGCCGCTTCCTGGCTGTCGCTGATCTCACTCAGGTACAGTACCTGTCGCTGTAGCGGCGGACCGCCCGCCACCCGACGCGATTCCACGATACTCCAGTAATGGTGGAGCTTCCCGTCCTTCTTCCGTTCATGGCAACGCAGGAACATCTCCCCGAGCAAATACCAAATCTGACGCCCCGGTATCAACGGGGTAGGTCTGCACTACACACGTTCTCCTGGAAGAATCCGCGCTGGGGCGATGCTGATGCGGAAATCCGCCGGAAAAATTCCGCAAATTCGTCGCAGCTGCGAAGGTTGGGCTAAGCAAGCCATCCAGGCAATGCGGCGGCTTGCTTCACCCACCTCGCCATCTGCGTCGCGTCGAGCGGGTCGCCTTCGCGGATGTCGAGGTAGCGAGTTTCCTTGCTCTTGCTGGCGCCGGGCGGGAGCGGTCGTAGAGACGTGCCGCGGAAGAAGGCCACCTTCACGTAATGGGTGAAGACGTGGAACGCCAGGAAGCAGCCCTGCCCCTCGATGCCGTAGAACGGCGTGTTCCACTTCACGGCCTTGCGGACGTTGGGAACGTTCCGCTCGATGAGCGCGTCGAGGCGCTTGCCGAGGCCGCGCTTCCAGCCGGGCATCGCGGCGATGTACGCCTGCACTGGGGCGTCGCCGACCGCCTTCGCGATTTGCGGGTTGCCGCCGGAGAGCAGAACGACCGGCGGCTTCTTGCGTATTCTCGCCTTGGCCGGCTTTGGCTTAAGTCGCACCGGGTTTGCCCTTTTTCGCCGGCGTGCCGTTCTGGGCCACTGCGGCCTTCACGAGCGCCTTGAACGCGCCCGCATCAACGGTCTTGCCTTCGTGGATGTCGATCGCCCTTCGCGTGTTGCCTTCCAGGCTGGAATTGAAGAGGCGCGAAGGGTCGGGGAGGGTGGCTCCGCGCGCGAACGCGAGCTTCACGACTTTCGTGTATGACTCGCCGGTGCAGACGATCCCATGGTGCGACCAGACCGGCGTGCCCATCCACTTCCACTCTTCGATCATCTCCGGATCGGCTTCCAGGATCAGCGCCCGCATGCGGGCCAGGGTCTTGCTGCGCCAGTCCGCCAGGTCGCGGATCCGCTGGTCGATGAGCCGGGAAGCGGCCGGGCCGCTCGCTTGCGCGGCCTTGGAGCGGGTCGCCGTCTTGCGCGGCTTGCTTGCGTGCGAGGTGCGAGTGGCTTTGGGCGTCGCCTTGCTCTCGGACATCATTCGTCCCTCTTGTTAAAGGTTTCCCAGGTCGCTCCAGGTTTTCATTCAAGAGCCGCACATCGTACAAGATGGCTCCATGCGAAACTGAGCTGGGCAGGGATGAAGCGATATCTGCTTGCCTCGGAAACTTTCTTGAGCGTTGTAACGTGGGTATTCTCCCCGGCATGGTCAAGCGACTCGGCTGGTACCTGCCGGAGCAACTCGTTCTCAAGATTACGCTCGCGGGCAGCGACCCATCGATCTGGCGGCGGGTTGAGGTGGAGAGCGGGCTGACGCTGGACGATCTGCACTACGTGATCCAGTGCGTGTTCAACTGGAACGATGAGCACCTCTACCAGTTTCTCGCACCGCCCGGCGGAAAGCTCACCCGAAAGGCGCGGCGCGAGGCGAGGCGGTATGACGACATGCCGCATAGCCCGTACTTCGTTGACGATGACGAACGAAGCAACGAACGGGCCGACGAGGTGATGATTGGCCGTATTTTCACGCCCGAGTGCAAGCAGATCGTGTACGAGTACGATTTCGGCGACTCGTGGGAACACATTGTCAAGCTGGAGCGCAGCACGCCCGGCGGCGATCCGGATCACATCCCGCAATGCGTGGGCGGCGAAAACGCCGCCCCATTGGAGGACGTCGGCGGCATCTACGGCTTCTACCAGTGGATCGACGCCTTGCGCAAACCCAAGAGCGAATTCCACGATGAAGCGGTGGAATGGCTCGGTGAAGATTTCGACCCTGCCCGCTTTGACCTCGGCGCCGCCAACAAACGTCTCGCCCGCACGTTCAAGCTGACCCCCAAACGCCCGCGCAAGCCGCGGAAGAAGAAGTGAGAGTCAGCTCCCTGAAGCCGAAGCCCACGACCCGGAAGAAAAAGACGGGTACGTAGCGAACGTTCCTGGCCACGCGATCGAGCGCCGTTGGGGCCTGTTACTCCATGATGCTTCACGATGACGTCACATGGCAGCCGTGTCGAGAGCCGCTCGCCGTCACGTTGGCGCGCAATGGAACGATCGCCTTCGTTCTCGGCGCGGTGCTGGCGTGGCGATGGGGTGGACTGGCACACTGGCCTCTCGCCACGCTACTGATGCTCTGGACGACGTTTGGCGGTCACTGGGTAGAAGTGTGGTTCCTCAACCGCCTGCGTCCTCGACTTCCGAACTCACCGGTAATGCAAATCGGTGTCCGGCTTGTCGTGTGGTTTATTGGCGGCATCGTGCTGGAGTTTGGCATGATGCTGACCGCGCTCGCCATCGTCGGTCTCCGGCCGGCCCGCTGGCCGGCGTGGTGGCTGGCGGGACTCGCCTTCATCGGCGTCGAGCTTGTCGTGCACGGGGTGCTCCAGCTTCGCGGGCGATCCAGCTTCTACAACGGGCGCGGCTAACGGGCAGGCCCCGTCTGTTGCAGGCTGAAGTCAACGAACGGCCGACGCGAAGCTCAAATCCGATCGCATTGCGCCGCGTCGTTGTGCGACTGCGGTGATCCCGTAGACTCAAAACCAATGCCATTCGTGCTGTCGATTTCCCGTCATGGCCGCCCGTTGGTGGAGCAGGTCGCGGCCGACGATTCAGCGCCTGTCGAATCGACGTCGGCGATGGAGCGCCTCCGTGATGCGTTCGCGATCAGTGCCGCCAGCGGGCTACTGCATCTGGCAACCGATGCGTTGCGCAGTTCGCTGCCAGCGTCGCTGGCCTTCGCGCGAGAGGTGGCACAACGATATCTGACGCAGCTTTGCCACCTGCCTGGACTGGAGGGGAACGCTGCGCTTCAGCCGCTGCCGGCGCCAGCGCCTGAAGAGTTGACGGCGCTGGCTCAACAGGCGCCGCCGATGAAGGGCCTGGAATACCTCACCGCCGACGTGTTGCAACAATGGTGGACAGAGCTTGATGAAACGGTCCGAAAGGAGATTCGCGACTTTGCCGGCGGCGCTGCGGCGTGGCTGCGCGCGAAGAACGCGCTGTGGCGGCAAGTCGGCCGGGTGACGTTTCATCTGGCGGAGAACCGGCGGGACCCGGCGCATCCGTTTGCGTTCCTGGCGACCTATGCTCACCGGCTCTCATCGGAGTCGGTCGTCCAACACCTCCCTCTGGGGCGTGCCCTCGAAGAATACGCCGGAGCGAAGAACCGCCAGGCGCTGGTGACGCTATTGGCGCCGATCCATCAGGCTGCTGAGCGATGCCCGTGGGTCGGCGAGATGGTGACGAGCGGCGAGATCTATCAGGCGATGGCTTGGACGCCGAAGCAGGCGCATCAGTTTCTCAAGGATCTTTTACAACTGGAAGAGAGCGGTCTGGTGGTGCGCGTGCCGAACTGGTGGAAGGTGAATCGTCCGCCACGGCCGCAAGTGAGCGTGAAGATCGGGGAACGCGCCGTGTCGAAGCTTGGCGTGGATGCGATGCTCGATTTCTCCGTTGCGACCACGCTCGACGGCCAAACGCTCACTGAGGCCGAGATGCGCCAAATGCTTGAATCCTCCGGCGGATTGGTACGCCTGCGCGGACAGTGGGTAGAAGTCGATCGCGATCAACTGACGGCCGCGCTCGAACATTGGCGGCAGGTCGAGCGCAACGCGCGATCAGGCGGGATCACGTTTTTCGAAGGCATGCGGCTTCTGGCGGGGGCTGATCTTGGCGACCCCGCGGTTGGGGCAGCGAATGTCGAACAGGTTCGCGAGTGGACCGGAATCATCCCGGGCGATTGGTTGGATCGAACGCTTGTGGAACTGCGCGATCCCAGCGTTGCGCTTGCTCCCCCGCGCGAGCTGAACGCGCAGTTGCGCCCGTATCAGCAGGCCGGTGTCAACTGGTTGAGGTTCATGGTGCGCCTGGGTCTGGGGGCCTGCCTCGCGGATGACATGGGACTGGGCAAGACGATTCAGGTACTGGGGCTCCTGCTCCAGGCCAAGGCGGATCGTGCAATGGATGCAACGTCCCTGCACGAAAATCTCCTGATCGTGCCGGCGTCGCTGATCGCAAATTGGAAGGCGGAGCTGGCGCGCTTTGCGCCGACCCTGTCACTTGCGGTGATCCATCCATCGGAATGGCAAGGGAACCTGAATGGCGCAAACGAGCTCGTGCCGATCATCGAGGCCCGCGACCTGGTCATCACGACCTACGGCATGCTTACGCGTTTGGAGCCGTTGCGGAAAAGGAAGTGGAACTGCGTCATTCTCGACGAGGCCCAGGCGATTAAGAATTCCGGCACGCGGCAATCCAAAGCGGTAAAGGAATTGACCGCCTCGGCGCGTATCGCGCTCACCGGCACGCCGGTGGAAAATCGCCTCTCCGATCTCTGGTCCTTGTTCGATTTTCTCAACCCCGGCTTGCTCGGCGGGCCAAAGGCCTTCGCACGTTTCGTCAAGCAGATGGATCGTGATGCCCAGCACGCATACGGCCCGCTGCGCTCGTTGGTGCGCCCCTACATCCTGCGGCGGCTGAAGACCGACAAGCGCATCATCTCCGACCTGCCGGACAAAACCGAAGTTCGGGCATTCTGCTCGCTCAGCAAGCAGCAGGCGGCGCTGTACGAGCAATCGGTGCGCGAGCTGGAGGAGCAAATCGAAACTGCGGAGGGCATTCAGCGACGTGGAATAGTGCTGGCCTACCTGATGCGCCTCAAGCAGATCTGCAATCATCCCGCGCAATGGACCGGCAGCGGCGATTACATCCCCCAGCATAGCGGCAAATTCGCCCGCCTCAGCGAGCTATGCGAGGAGCTGGCCGAGCGACAGGAGAAGGTCCTGATCTTCACGCAGTTTCGCGAGATCACCGCGCCGCTGGCGGCGCACCTGGCGACGATCTTCGGCCGCGAAGGACTGGTGCTGCACGGAAGCACGACGATTCCGCGCCGACGTGCGATGGTCGAATCGTTCCAGCGCGACGAGGGTCCGCCGTTCTTCGTCCTTTCCCTCAAGGCGGGCGGCACCGGGTTGAACCTCACCGCGGCCTCGCACGTCATCCACTTCGATCGCTGGTGGAATCCGGCGGTGGAAAATCAGGCCACCGATCGTGCCTTTCGCATTGGTCAGAAGCGCAATGTGATGGTCCATAAGTTCGTCTGCCGCGGCACAGTCGAAGAACGAATCGACGAGATGATTACCGACAAGGTGGGCCTCTCGCGCGACCTGCTCGACGAAGCCGGCGCTGAAAAACTGCTCACTGAAATGGACAACCGAGAGTTGCTGCGGTTCGTGTCCCTGGATATCGGGAAGGCGATGGACGGCTGACGCCCGGGCCATTGTCGTGCCGGGCTCAAGCGCCTCAACTTAATCGGTCGTTGCGATTCGCGCGTGGGCCGCGCGATTAAATGAATAACGGGAACTCTGCCTCGTGCATCACGGCACTATTCTCGTTAGCATGCCCGGCACATCGAGCACGGAGGCGTCATGAGTTGGTGGAGCTTCAAGCCGTACGTCAGCGTTGCCCAACGCCGCGCCAAGGCGGCCAGGGAAATCAAACGACTTCAGACGAAGGGCCAGACAATCCTGCCCGTCCACCTCGAGGGTAAGACCATCGCACGAACTTTCTGGGGTAAGGCGTGGTGCGATAACCTGGAATCGTACAGCGATTACGCCAGCAGGATGCCGCGCGGGCGTTCGTACGTGCGCAATGGTGTGCGATCTTCAGATCGAGCGCGGACGCGTAACGGCGATGGTCTGCGGGTCGGAGCTCTACAGGATCAAGATCGCGATCAAGCCACTGGCGCCGCAAAGCTGGGCCACGGTCAAGCGACAATGCGCAGGCCAGATCGGGTCGCTGATCGAGTTGCTCCAGGGCCGGTTATCAGAGAGCGTGATGGAGATCATCACGCGCCCCGACGGCGGACTGTTCCCCAAGCCAGGCGAGATCGAACTGGATTGTTCCTGTCCGGACTGGGCGGACATGTGCAAGCATGTGGCGGCGGCGCTGTATGGCGCTGGAGCCCGGCTGGACGAACAGCCGGAACTGCTGTTTGTCCTGCGCAACGTCAATCATCTGGAGCTTATCACGCAGGCGGCGGACGTGCGAACCATCACGAGGAAATCAACGGGCCAGAAGATCGTCGCCGATGACCAGCTCTCGGAGGTGTTCGGGATCGAACTGGAGCCCAAGGCGCCCAACCGCTCATCGGTCGTGCCCGTCGTTCCGCGCGAGCAGCCGGTCAAAGCATCTCGACGAAAGCCCGTAGCGGCTACATCCGAGGCGACAGCGCCGCAACGCCGCCGCCGCAGCACGAAAACTGTTCGCCGGGCATCCGTGTAGAGGTTGGTTCGAGCGAGCCCTCCATCAATTGCGAGTTCAGACGCTCACTGCAACCCGGGCGAAGCAGGCTTCGTGGTCGAGGAGCCATCGCTTGCGCGGGAGGCCGCCGCCGTAACCTGTGAGAGTGCCATTGGCGCCGATGACGCGATGGCAGGGGACGACGATTACTTGAAAACCGTCACTTCAACTACGACTGATAAAGGAAAGCAAAATGCCCGCAAAAGCTAAGTCCAACGAGATCCGAATCACCCGGATGTACGATGCGCCGGTCGAGGCGGTCTGGGACGCCTGGACCGATCCCAAGCAAGCGGCGCAGTGGTGGGGGCCGCGCGGCTTTACCCTCACCACCCACAGCAAGGACCTGCGGCCGGGCGGAACCTGGGCCTACACCATGCACGGCCCGGACGGCACCGATTATCCGAACAAGACGCTGTACCTGGAGGTCGAACGGCACGCAAAGCTCGTCTACGACCACGGCGGCAACGATGACCGGCCACCGATGTTCCGGGTTACGGTTCTCTTCTCCGAGGTCAGCGGCAAGACCCGGATGGAGATGAGCATGACGCTGCCAACGCCGGAGGCCGCCGAAGAAACGCGCAAGTTCATCAGGATGGCCGGCGGCAACGCAACCTGGGATCGGCTTGCCGAATACCTGACCAAAGAATCGTCGGGCAAAGAGCAGTTCGTGATCAACGTCTACACCCAGCAGTTTTGCGATGAACATGAGAAGCTGTCGCGACATCCCATGTCCCCCCGCATGGCCGGCCACCATGCTGACGACCGTCAGGCTGTCCGAAGAGGGCGCCGACAGTACCCGAGTGACCGTGACGTGGGAGCCGTACGGGCCGACCACCGCGAAGGAACTGGAAACGTTCATCAAGGCTCGTGCGGGCATGACCCAGGGTTGGACCGGATCGTTCGACAAACTGGATGACTTCCTGGCGCGGTCGTGAAAAATGACGGGACAGAGCTTCGCGACCCGGCCGTGGTTGGAGCAAGCGTGTGCGTTCACGGACGGTGTATCCGGCGATGTTGATATTTGCACTGGCGCAGGCAGCCGTGCGAAAATGTTCTCTTGGCGACGAGGGTGTGCCAGCTACTGGCGTGAAGCGGTCATCTTTGCGGAGAGGTTCGAATTTATGATCAAAAAAATTCTGCTCGGTCTTCTGGTCATCATCGTCCTCCTCGTGATCTTCATTGCCACGCGACCGGCGACGTTTCACCTCGAGCGTTCGACCACGATCGCCGCGCCGCCGGAGCGCGTCTTCGAGCAGGTGAACGACTTTCATTCATGGCCAGGGTGGTCGCCGTGGGAGAAGCTCGATCCGCGGATGAAGAAGGAGTTTGCCGGTTCGTCGTCGGGGACGGGCTCGGTTTACTCCTGGTCGGGCAACGACAAGGTGGGAGAGGGGCGGATGACCATTGAGCGGAGCGAGCGGCCATCGCAGGTCGTGATTAAGCTCGAATTCATCAAGCCGTGGATCGCGACCAACACGACCACGTTTACGTTTGCGCCTGTTTCTGAAGGAACCAAGGTGACCTGGGCGATGGACGGGAACAACAACTTCATGGCCAAGGCCATGCCGTTCTTTCAACGCTGGGCAGCGGCGCAGTCCGAAGCGGCGTTGAACAACGGAAAGGACAACCATCCCGAGCGCATCTTAGTCGTCGTTGAACTTACCGGCGGAAACGATGGCCTCAATACCGTAGTCCCATTCGCTGACGATGCGTACTACCGATCACGTCCGAGCCTGGGCATCCGCAAGCAACAGGTCTTGAAATTGGACGACCACTTCGGCCTCCACCCGTCATGCACCGGATTACATCGTCTGTTCAAGGATGGCAGGCTCGCGATCGTACACGGCTGCGGGTATCGGCAACCGAACCTTTCGCACTTCACTTCGATGGAGTACTGGCACACCGCCGAGCCGCACGGCAGCGACAAGTACGGCTGGCTCGGCCGATTCGCCGACGCTCGAAACCCAGTGCCGGTGGAGGACTACATCGTCAACATTGCCGCTCGACAGTCCCTGGCCGTGGCCAGCGCCAGGCACGCTCCCATTGTTTTCAAGGACCCGCGAAAATTTGGCCGCGTCGGCGACGATGCACAACAAAAAGTGTTTGAAACATTCGGCCGCGAGTACCCGACTGCCAACGCATCCCTCCAATTTGTGAACAGCCTTTCCCGCACGGCGACCGCCGGCGCAGCGCGCGTCCGAACTGCCTGCCGCGAATACCAGACACTGATGGACTACGGCAGTGACAACGACGTGACGCTCGACCTGAAGAAGGTGGCCGCCTTGATCGCGGCAAAAATGCCCAGCCGGCTCTACTATTTGAATATGGGCGGATTCGACGCGCACGCGGCGCAATCGAATCAGCAACAGCTCCTGCTCATGTATCTCTCCGATGCCCTGAGCGGCTTCATGGATGACATGAAGCGAATGGGTCGCGCAGATGACGTGGTCGTGATGACCTTTACCGAATTCGGGCGCAGGGTCGCTGAAAATGCCAGCGGCGGCACCGACCACGGCACGGCCACTCCGATGTTTGTGCTCGGCGATCGCGTAAAAGGGGGTTCCACGGCACGCCGACCAGCCTCAGCGATCTGGATGACGGGAACCTGAAGATGACAACCGACTTCCGGTCGGTTTATGCGGCGGTGCTCCACCAGTGGATGGGTTTTGACGATGCCAAGTCGATACTCAAGGGCGATTTTCAGACCTGGCCGCTGTTTGACTGAATCATCCCCTTCTCTAATAACATTTCCGTCTCCCCCCGCGGCTGATCCGAGCGCGGCATCAACTGGAAATTCGTAGGGCCTGCGACACAACGTGTGGGAGACTTCGAATTGCTTCTCGCTCCCAAAGAAGCGAGAAATAAAGGTGACGCGAACCTTTATATAAAGGGTCGCGTCACCTTTATTTATGATTCGTCGAATAAATAGCGGCTTCGGCTCGCTCGTATCGGGAACGAAAATCGCATGCAGGGTCTTGCTGAGGAAAGCAGGAGCATCGGTCCCCCACGGCTGCCGTTCTTAGTGCTGACTTCGGAACTCATTGAGCCGCGGCATCGGGCTCGGTGGCAAGACAAACGGGCGACAAGACAAACGGGGACAACAAGACAAACGGGGACAACCGCCCATTTCCAGTTAATTCGGGAGACAAACGGGGACAACCGCCAATTTCCAGTCATTCGATTGTCGGATGGGACGCCTTCATGGCCCGAACCGCTCGCATCGCCCCCGGCGACGAACCGGAGCTTTTGCGAATTGATGGGTCGGAAATTATGCTGACGCCGCCTTATTCCCTCTCCGCTTCGGGGCGTCCCGAGGCTGTCCGTTCGATTTGCAACGTGGGGAATCCACAGGAGCGATCCATGTCGCAGTCTCCCCCGCCTTCTGATTCAGTCGGAGACCTACAGTTCACCACCGTCGAACCCATCGAGGCTGAACCTGCGGGCGCGGTGACCGTGCCGGCGTGCGCGCTCTGCAGACAACCGATTGCGTCTTCGTACTTCGCAATTGCGGACAAGCTCTTGTGCGCGTCGTGCCGCCAACTGGTTTCGGGGGGCCCGCCCGGAAGCGGATTTGTCCGACTTCTGAAAGCGGGAGTGCTGGGACTCGGCGCTGGTTTGGTGGGGGCGTTGATCTGGTTCGCTATCCGGCGTGTAATGAACATGGAAATCGGGCTGGTGGCGATCGCCGTCGGCTTCATGGTAGGCAAGGCCGTTCGCAAAGGATCAGCGAACCGCGGTGGACCCGCCTATCAGCTAATCGCCGTGATCCTCACCTATGGCTGCATCGCGGCGAACTATGTGCCGGACATCATCGAATCGGCGATGAGGCAGTTGGATAAGCGGCACACCGCGAGCCTCACTCAGCATGATCCGCACGGACAAACGAAGCCGGGCGTTGGGCCTTCGACCCGCGCAACGGCAGCGCCGCCTCGCAGCCTCGGGAAGTTCGTTCGCGCGTGGGCGAAGTTGCTTGGCCTGGCATTCCTGTTGTCATTAAAGGTGCCGTTCATGCATCCGGATCGGAACATCATCGGCTTACTGATCATCGGGTTCGCGGTCTGGGAGGCCTGGAAGCTGAACGTGCGTCGACCATTGCCCATCACTGGCCCATACGATATGGGGAAGAGTCATGTCGGTAGGGCTCCCGCCGCGGAGATCCCTTGACGACCCAAACATTCCTGACGGCGGATTGCCCGGGTTGCGGTACGCAGATCGCGCCAACGCTCCTCGCCTGCCCAGCCTGTGGAAGGCTGGTTTATTCCGATCGGCTCGGCGGGCTGTCGCAAGCGGCAAAGGAAGCCACCAGCCGTGGCGACGCTCCCGCTGCGCTGTCAGCCTGGCGCGAAGTACTTGACCTTCTGCCACTGGGCTCGCGCCAGCATGCGGCAGTGTCGGCGCAAATCACGGAGCTGGGCCGTGCGGGCGGCAACCTGGCATCATCCTCGCACACGCCGGAGCGCGCAGCGGCCAGGGCAAAATCGCCCGTTTCGGCGCTGGCCGCAGGAATCGGCGCGATTGCCCTGACCCTCTGGAAGTTCAAGGCACTGCTCCTCGGACTGACCAAGGCATCGACACTGCTAACGATGCTTCTGTCTTTTGGCGTCTACTGGACTTATTTCGGCTGGAAATTCGCGCTGGGACTCGTGCTCTCTATCTACGTGCATGAAATGGGCCACGTGTTCGCCCTGCGCCGTTACGGGTTCAGGGCGACGGCTCCGATGTTCATCCCGGGCTTCGGCGCGCTCATCCGACTTCAGCAGCAGGTCGTCAATCCATATGAAGACGCGGTGATCGGGCTGGCCGGCCCGATTTATGGTTTAGGCGCCGCCGTAGCGACGTTGGGACTCTGGTATGCGACCCGGCAGCCGATCTTTGCCGCGATCGCCGGCGTTAACGCCTGGATCAATCTCTTCAACCTGCTCCCCATCAGCCCCCTCGACGGGGGCCGCGGCTTCCATGCGATGTCGCGCCTTCAGAAGTTCCTTGCCGCTGCGACAGCCGCCGCCGCCTGGCACTACACGAACGACGGGTTGCTGATGCTCCTCGCGATCGTCTGCGCCGTTCGCGCCTTCGGTGCTGAGACCAACAAAGAAGGCATCTGGAAAACCACGATTACGTATGCGGCACTGGTCATCGCGCTCACGTTCGTATCGCTGGTCCGGCTACAAACCCATATTCGGTAGCTGGAGTGGCCCCGAAAGGCTGTCGCTACCGTTCGATTCCCCCCAACCCAACGCCCACCCCCCGCGTCAGTAATACCAGCACCGGCGGCCCACGGGTCACGCCCCCTGCCACGTTTGGCCGATAATTGTGCGATCGGAGCGATTGCGATGCCAACACCTTCCCGTCGCGGATTCCTGGCCGCATCGCTGGCGTCACTGGCGGCGGGCCCACTTCTTGGCGCGGAGCCATCGACGAAACCGTCAACGCAGCCGGTGAGTCGCCCGAGTCAGCCACCCGGAGGTAACGGCGGCGGTGATGATCCGGCGTTTCAGCCCGCCACGCTCTTCCTCACCTGGCAACGCGATCCGACGACGACGATGACCCTCCAGTGGATCGGCGCCCTGGGCGAGTCCGAGGACATCCGCATTTACCATGCGGCGGAGCCCGGCGGGCTTTGGCAGATCGAGTCGCCGATCGTCCGACCCTATCCCAAGACCGACCTCAAGGTGTTTCGTGCCGAGCTGACGGAGCTGGCGCCGGACACCAGTTACCAGTTCCGCATCGGACGAAACTCTGCGACGTATCGCTTCCGCACGATGCCGGCCAAGGCGACCAACGCCATTCACTTCATCTCCGGCGGCGACTGCGGCACCAACGCCCACACGATCGCCAACAACATCCAGGCCGCTCGCCAGGACCCGATGTTCGCGATCGTCGGGGGCGATCTTGGCTACGACAACGGGAAGTCCGTCGAGACCAGCCTCGCGTTCATCCGCAATTACAGCCGGCACATGGTTGGGCGCGACGGCCGGCTGATCCCGCTGATCGCCTGCATCGGCAACCACGAAGTGGACGGCGGCTTCGATAAGCAACGCGTCAAGGCGCCCTTCTTCAACGCCCTCTTCGATGGGCTTTATCCCGATGCCAACTATGCCACGCTCGACTTCGGGGACTACCTGAGCCTCGTGCTCCTGGACAGCGGCCACACAGAGCCGATCGGAGGGGAGCAGACGAGCTGGCTGGAATCGACGCTGAAAGCGCGGGTCGATCATCCCCATGTTTTCGCCGTCACTCACGTCCCCGCCTATCCGTCGTTTCGCGTGACCCCGGCGACCCAGCCTTCCGAACAACCCAAGGCCGGCGCGGGCGTCGGCAACCGGGCGTTCTGGGTACCGCTCTTTGACAAGTACCGGGTACCGGTCGTGCTCGAACATCACGATCACACCTTCAAGCGAACGCGCAAGCTCCTCGACGGCATGGTCAACGACAACGGCGTGCTGTATCTCGGCGACGGCTCCTGGGGCAAGCTCCGCTCTCCCAAGTCCCCCGAAAAACTGCACTACCTCGCCGCCTCCAGCCACGACTATCACCTCTCGCTCCACTGCATCCAGGGCGAAGAGCGCTTTCACCTGGCGCTCGATGAGTTCGGCCGTGTCATGGACGTCGGCCACAGCGGCCAGCGAAAGAGCGGCCTGGTCGCCGTGCCCGAATGATCCGCGCAGAAAGGGGTCGGGGTTCAGGGTTCAGGGTTCAGAGTTCAGTGAAAGCAGGACCGTCGGCCAACTGAACTTTGGCCCTGGCACTTTCCCCCTGCGCAAACCGCTTACTGACGTGCGCGGCTCAGAAACGTGGGTCGACCTGTTCCAACTGAACCCTGAACCCCGAACCCTGAACCCTGGTTTAGCCCAACCCATAAACCGGATACGATGAATCAGCGGCAGGATGATGCCATTCACCCGCACTGGAAAGGACATGCACATGAAATCGCTGGTTATGAAATCGGTTTACGCAGGTCTAGGTTTACTCGGTACGGGAAAGAAGTCGATCGAGCACGTCGCGCGCGATCTGGCGAAGAAGGCCAACATCTCCGAAAAGGAAGGGGAGAAGATCGCCCGCCAGTTGAGCCGGCAAACCGAACGTGCCATCGGCACGCTTCAGAAGTCATTGAACAGCGAAGTGACGCGCGTTGTCGATGCGTGGCACGCCGCCACGAAGAGCGCCAGCAAGGGGAAGACCGCTGCCAAACGGAAAGCTGCCGGCAAACCCAAGCGGCGCGCGGCGCGGCCAGCCAAGCGCGTGAGCGCTCGATAGTTCAGCAGTCGAGCGCGCACACGCGTAAGCTTGCATCGTGGACGGCTCGTATGCCCACACCGACCATAACCCGCTCCCGCTTCTGGTTTGCCGGCGGCCTGGCCCGCGCGGCGGAAGTGGCCGGCGTGCTGGCCAAGTACGGACTGGCGACCTGGCTGACGGATGTGGAATGGGAGCCGATCCGCCATGCCCTGCGAAGCGAGGGAGGCGATGCGCTCACCCGCCAGCCGTTTGAGGCACGGGTGCGACTTGCGCTGATCGACCTGGGTACGACCTTCATCAAACTGGGTCAGATGCTCAGCACGCGGCCCGACCTCGTCGGGCAACCCATGGCGGCGGAGCTGAGCAAGCTCCAGGCGCAAATGCCGGCCAACCCGCCGGACGTGGCCATTGGGGTCGTCGAGAGCGAACTGGGGCGGCCGATCGGCGAGCTGTTCATGAACTTCGATGGCGACGCACTGGCGTCGGCCTCGATCGGGCAGGTGCATCGCGCCCGGCTGACGACCGGCCGCCGGGCGGTCGTCAAGGTGCAGCACCCGGGCATCGAGGGGACGATCCGCCGCGACCTGGACATCCTGGGTTTTCTGGCGGAGATCGCGGAGATGAACGAGACGCTGCGCCGCTACCAGCCGGCGAGCGTGATCCGCGAGTTTGGGCGCACGACGCTGAACGAGCTGGACTTTCGGCGGGAGCTGCGGAACCTTCAGTCGTTCCGGCGCAATTTCACCGACGATGAAACGGTCGTCTTCCCCAGGCCTTACGCGGAGCTGGCCAGCGGCCGCGTGCTCACGATGGAGCACCTGAAGGGAATTGCCGTCGCCGATTCCAAAAGGCTTGCGAAGCTGGACATCGATCGCGACGAGCTTGCCCGCCGTGGCTCCAACGTCTTCATCCAGATGATCTTTCGCGACGGCTTCTATCACGCCGATCCGCACCCCGGCAATTTTCTGGCGCTGCCCAACGGCAAGGTGGGGCTGCTGGACGCCGGCATGGTGGGGCGGATCGACGGCAAACTCCGCAAGCAGATCGAGGACGTCCTGATAGCGGCGGGCGACCGCGACGCCGACCGTCTCGCCGACGCGGTGACGCGCATCTGTACCGCGCCGCGCGACCTCGACCGCGCCGCCTTCAGCAATGATCTGACGGAGCTCTACCAGGAATTTGGGACGGGACCGGTCGGGAAGTTTAACGTGGGCGGCGCGCTCACCTCGGTCACCCGCATCCTGCATCAGCACAAGCTGATCCTGCCCAGCAAGGTGTCCATGCTCATCAAGTGCATGGTCCTGCTCGAGGGGACCGGCCGCCTGCTCAGCCCCTCCTTCAGCCTCGCCGAATTGCTCGAGCCGGTGCGAAAGCAGATCCTGCTGCGGCACTTCTCCCCGGAGGGACGGCTGCGCAGCGCCCGCCAGCTCCTGACCGACTGGGAACGGCTGGCCGAGGTCCTGCCGAAAGTGCTCGCGATCATCGCCGACCGGCTCCAGAGCGGAACGTTCGCGATCCGCCTCGAACATCGCCATCTAAAGTCCGCCGCCAACCGGCTGGTGGCGGGGATGTTCGTCAGCGCGCTGCTGGTCGGATCAACGATCCTGATGGCGCGCGGCGTGCCGCCGCTGGCGTGGGGACTGTCGGTGACGGGCGTGCTCGGATACGCCGCCGCGATCGCGTTCGGGTGCCGGATCCTCTGGATCAACGGCGACAAGCGTGTTTCGCATTCGGACAGCGATTGGGATTAGTTATTACTCTTCCGCCTCGACGGCAATTCCGTCGATCGCCTCATCCACTTCCCGGGCGTCGAACACACCCAGGTCTTCCAGCGCGAGCAATGCCGCCTTCTGCTCCGCCATCTTCTTGTTCGGTCCCCAGGCCGGCGTGAAGCGGCGGCCGCCGATGCTGACGCAGACCTCGAAGCACTTGCTGTGGTCAGGGCCCTTCTCATCGAGCAGCTCGTAGAGCGGTGTGGCCCCCATCACCTTTTGCGCGTGCTGCTGCAATACGGCCTTGTAGTTCTGCTGGTGGGCGTCGGCGGCAATCACGTCGACCTTCGGGCTCATCGTCCGCACGATGTACACCTTCACGGCGTCAAATCCGCCGTCCAGGTAGATCGAGGCGACGATCGATTCGTAGACCGCGGCCGCCAGCGAGCTCGGCATGGCGCTGCGGGAGCTGATCCCCTTGCCGATGATCAGCAGGTCGGTGAGGCCCGTGTCGTTGGCGACCTCGGCGCAGGTGCGGCGCGAAACGACGGCGGACTTGATTTTGGTGAGGTCCCCTTCCTGATACTGGGGGAACCTCAGGTAAAGCAGCTCGCAGACGATCAGGTCGAGGACCGCGTCGCCGAGGAACTCCATGCGCTCGTTGCTGTCCAGACGGTTGTCAGCGATCGAGGCGTGGGTCAGCGCCTCCTTGAGCAGGTTGGGATTCTGAAAGGTGTAGCCGAGGATGGACTCGGCGCGCTCGCGGGCTTCTGCGTTCACGTTCTTGACTCTCCGGCCGGCGCAAAGCAGGTGCGATCGAATCGAAGCCATCGCCCGCAACGGGAATGGAACGCGAGTTTCACTGATCGCAAATCCGCAGCACGAGCCGTTGGTCGTCCGGCGGCTCGATTCCGATCCGGGAAACTGGGATTCCACTCGCGGGGACTTCAACGCATCTCGCTCAGCTGCGCCGACACTAAGAAATTCCGCGTTGCGAAACTATCGCCGGTGGGAACGAGTGTCAATTTCGAGCGTAATCATCGCTGGCGACTCGACGACGACTCGACGAGCGCGTCTTGCGGTATCGCGGCGCGCATTCTACGATGAATAGCCGCCGCTTTCCCCGCCCCCCGCTGAGGTGTTGATGAAGTATTATGCCCTCGCGTTCGGGATGACGATCGCCGTCGCCCTTCCCTCCGTTTCGCCGGCCATTGCTGAAGCTCCGCCGGCGCCGCGACCGACGGCGCCAGCACTAGCGGCCCCAGCCGCAACGATGTTCGATCCCGCCCGCCACATGCGCGTCTCCGAAGTGAAGGTCGGCATGAAGGGGTACGGACTGAGCGTCTTTCACGGGACGAAGATCGAGCGTTTTGACGTGGAGGTCGTCTCGATCCTCCGCAACTTCAACCCCCAGTGCGACGTCGTCCTGATCAAGTGTTTCGGCCCGTATCTTGAACACACCGGCGCGATTGCCGGCATGAGCGGCTCCCCCATCTACCTTCACGACGACGCCGGCCACGACCGGATGATCGGCGCCTTCGCGTACGGCTGGCCGCTCACCAAGGACCCAGTCGCGGGCGTGCAGCCGATCGAATACATGCTCAAGCTGCCGACGGCCCGCCGGGACACGACGGCAGGCGTGGAACCATCCACGGCGCCGGCCGAGGCGCCAGAGCCTGCCAGTGGTCGAACTTCACTGAGAGCGGGCACGACAATGAACTGGTCGCTGGCCGAGGCCGGCCTGCTGCCCGGCCCACGGCGTTCCCCAACCCCGCTCACCGCAATAGCTGCGCCCCAATCCTCGCCGACGATCTCGAGCTTCGCCGGCAGTGGCGATGCGATTCCCCGGCTCGCCCCGCTGACGACGCCGATCATGGTGGGCGGACTTTCGCCCCGACTCCTCGAGCAGTTCGCGCCGATCTTCAAGGCATATGGAATGACCGCGCTTCAGTCGGGCGGCGGATCGTCGGGCGGCGGCGGCGCTGCCGATCAGCCTGTGCCTGTGCTGGAGCCGGGTTCGGTCCTGGCCGTTCCGCTCCTGACGGGCGATGTGGACCTGACGGCCATCGGGACCTGCACCGAGGTGCTGGGCAACCGCGTCTATGGCTTCGGCCACCCGTTCAACAACGAGGGGGCGATCGCGCTGCCGATGGGGAGCGGCTCGATCAACAGCGTCATCGCGAACCTCCAGACGAGCTTCAAGCTCGGCGCCATAAGCAAGGCCTCCGGCACGCTCACCACCGATCAGAACGTCGGCGTCGCCGGCCAGAGCGGCGGGATCGCGCCAACGGTGCCGATCGAGTTTGCCGTCAGCTACGCCGACGGCTCCCCCACGCGCATCTATCACTTCCAAAGCGCGCTGCATCCTCGCTTCACGCCGATGATCGCCGGCCTCGCGTTCAGTTCCGCGGTGACGGGCGCCAGCGAACTGCCGCAGTACAACACGCTGGATTACGAAGTGAACCTGGAATTTGCCGGCGGGCAGACGATCCACATCGAGAATCGCGCCGTCAACACCAGCCCGCAGGAGCTGTTCGGCGCGATCGGCATGCCGATGATCGCCGCCTCGGAGAACCCCTTCCGCCGGGTGATGATCCGCAAGGTCAGCGGCAAGGTGCGCGTCTCTTCCGAATCGCGCGACGCGCAGATCATGGACGTGCAGGTGCCGCGGGCGA
Organism: Tepidisphaerales bacterium; assembly: GCA_038240605.1. GTDB lineage: Bacteria > Planctomycetota > Phycisphaerae > Tepidisphaerales > Tepidisphaeraceae > JBBSDP01. The sequence goes on from JBBSDP010000038.1 coordinate 20,860, forward strand.
AGTACCAGCCGGGCGAAGTGGTGAAGGCGTTCGTGACCTACAAGCCGTTCCGAAAGCCCGAGGCGATCATGCCCTTGGAGATGGAACTCCCTCATGACCTTCAGCAGGGCACTTATCAGTTAGTCGTCTCCGACGCCCCGCGCTATTTCCAGGACGAACAGCAGTCCAAGCCGTTCCGCTTCACCGCCGAAAAAGTCGAAGACGTGTTCACCGTGCTGCGCGACGTGGCGACCATTCGGATGAACGCGGTTTACCTTCGGCTGGTGCGTCAGCCGGACGGCGTGGCGCTGGGCCGCACCGCCCTGCCGCATTTGCCCAGTTCCCGCCGGCAGATCCTGCTGGGGGCTGGCCGCAGCACGACGACCGCGTACGTGAGCTCATCGGTGAAAGTGGTGCCGACGGATCTGGTGCTGAGCGGTTCGGCGGAATTCGCGATCACGATCGACCGAAGTCCGAAGGTGGCGGTCGGCGGCCCGCGACCCCCCGCGGGCAAGTCCGAGACCTCGCCCCCCACCGCCAAGCCCGAGGAAACGCCCAAACCCAAGACGCCTGCGTCGGCGGAGAAGCCGACCCCCAGGGAACCCTCCGAGCCCAGGCCGGAAAAGCCGACCGAGTAACGTGGAACCCAATCCATGAAAACCACGATCTGCCTCGTTGTTCTTCTCATCGCCGCGCGCGCATCCGCGGTGAGCACCAGCTACTGGACGCAAGCCACCGAGGCGGATTTCCGCGCCGGCACGCTGGAAAACATGGTCGCGACCAACCTCGGTGAGATGAAGCTGTCGCGCGCCGTCAAGACGCTCCTCGAACAGGATCCGCGCGTCAGCACCGTGAACAAGCTCATCGAAGGACCCGACGGCACGATCTACGCAGGCACCGGTCCCCACGCCGCCCTCCTGCAGATCAAGGATCAGAAGGTCTCGCAGATCCTGGAAGTCCCCGATGCCACCGACATCCTTTCCCTCGCCTTCGATAAGGCCGGGCACCTTCTGCTCGGCACCGGCGGCGAGAAGGGCCGGGTGCTCATCATCGAAAAACCGGGCGACAAGCCGCGCGAGCTCTTTTCCGATGATTCGATCCAATACATCTGGGCACTCCAGGCGATGCCCGACGGCAACGTCTACGCCGCGACAGGCGGCTCGGGCCAGCTCCTGGAAATCCATGCCGACGGATCAAAGAAGGTGCTTCTCGACAGCGACGAGAACAACCTGCTCAGCCTCGCGTCCGATGGGAAGGACCTCCTCTACGTCGGCACCGATCCGCATGGCCTGGTCTATCGCGTCAATCGCAAGACCGGCGACAGCTTCGTCCTCTACAACGCGGCCGAGTCAGAAGTGACCGCGCTGGCGATCGACAAGCAGGGCAACCTCTACGCCGCCACCGGCGAAGCACGCGATGACAATGGCCCCGGCCACCAGAGTGCCGTGGCGGCCGAGAAGAACGGCCGCCCGGAAGGGGGCGAGACCGGCGTTCCAATTCCCGCGAACAAGCCGGGCGAAGAGCCCAAGCCCCCCGCACCGCCCGACCCGAATCCGGGCCGTCCGGATCCGATCCCGAAGGAACCGCATTCCGCGCGCACGACGCTGTCGCCCCCGTTCTGTGCGGCTCAGGGGGCAGCGGACGTCGCCAAGCGACGGCCGCATCCGAATCCCAATCCCCCGCCAAACCCCGGTAAGCCGCAACCGACGCCCCCGCAGACCGAGCCCACCGCCGATACCCAGCAGGGCGCCAATGGGCCGGGGCGCCAGCCACAGGTCGATGTCAGCAACACCGGCGAGCCGCGTCCCGAAGGCAATGCGGTCTACAAGATCGATCCCAACGGGTTCGTGACCGAGATCTTCCGCGAGCCGGTCCTCGTGCTGGCGATGATCGAGAACAACGGCAGCCTGCTGATCGCCACGGGAAGCGAAGGACAGATCTATCAGGTGAACCCGGACGCCGGGGAAACGGTGGTGCTGGCCAAGGTGGATCCCAAGCAGGTGATGAGCCTCCTGCCTGCATCGGACGGCAACATCTACATGGGAATGGCGAACGTCGGGAGCATCGCGACGCTCAGCTCCGGTTTTGCCGCGAAGGGAACGTTCACCAGCCAGGTGCTCGACGCCGCCCAGATCAGCCAGTTCGGCAAGATGCAGTTGCAGGGTTCACTGCCGGCGGATACGTCGCTGACCGTGCAAACGCGCAGCGGCAACGTGAAGGAAGCATCAGAGAAAACCTGGTCGAAGTGGACGGAGCCCGTCCCGGCCTCCGAGTTCATCCAGATGAATTCTCCCACCGCGCGGTTCCTTCAGTACCGCCTGACGTCCGCCAGCCCGCAGGGGAAGACGACGCCGGTCGTGCAGAGCGTGAGCATCGCGTATCAGGTCCCCAACCTTCCGCCGCAGATTAAATCGGTCCACGTCGTCAGCACGCCCGATGCCGATGCATCCGGCGGCGGCGGGGTGGGCGGCGCGACGAGTGCCGCGGCGGGCGGCGGCGAGATTCGCCGGGTTGAACCCTCCCACAAGGCGACGATCACCTGGGAGTCGTCGGACCCCAACAACGACGTACTCCAGTACTCCCTCTATTTCCGGCGTGGCGCCTCCGAGCCGTGGATCCTGCTGAAGGAAAAGCAGCTCGAGACGAGCTACGAGTGGGACACGCGGGCGGTCGCCGACGGGCGATACGAGATTCGCGTAATCGCCTCCGATGCCAACGCCAATCCGCCGGGCGCGGGAAAGACCGCCAGCCGGATCAGCAACCCCGTCCTCGTCGACAACACGCCTCCCGCGATCGGGGACGTGAAGTGGCAGCAGAAGGGTGCAGTGGTCCACATCGACCTGCGGGCGATGGATCGGACCAGCACGATCGCCGCGGTGGACTACAGCGTCGATTCCAGCCGTGACTGGCAGCTCGTGCTCCCGGTCGACGGAATTTACGACAGCCGGGAAGAGACCATTGCGCTGGATCTCAAGTCACTGACGCCCGGACGCCACCAGGTGACGCTGCGCGCGACCGACTCGCAGGGAAACCAGGCGTTTGAGAACGTGTTTGTCAGAGTCGATGGCCCGGCAGCTTCGCGCTGAAGGAATCCGATTTCTCCCTCGCCCGGAGTACCGGGCGAGGGAAATGGAAGAACGTCCGCCACCATCGAGCGTAACACCTCATCCGACGAATGATGCGGCGGGGTGTTGCACAATTGTGCCCGTCTCTTTAGATTGTCCGCCCCATGCATTACCCGCACAAGACGAGCAAAATCAAGCGAGCCCGCAACATTGGCTTCCGCGCCCGCATGAAAACGAAAAAGGGCCGGCAGATGATCAGCCGCAAGCGCCGGGTCGGCCGCAGCGTTCAGGTCGTCTGACTTACACGCCAACGAATTAGAGAAGTGATCAGGCCAGCGGGCGGGGTCAATGCACCGCGGTCGCGCGCGGGTTTCCCGCGCGCCGCCAGGAAACGTTATTCAAGTGTTGGCCCGGGGGTGACGCAGCTTTCCGTTCTTTTCCTCGAATACGTCTGACGCCAGTTCGTCAAACGGAATCTCCCGGGTTTCGGAATCAGAATCCGAGAGGGCTTCGAGCGCCGCGTCATCGTCCAGGGAAATTTCCTCGCCCAAGGCACCTTCGTCACCGAGTGAAGATTGCGCCCCAAGGGTCGCTTCTTCTCCAGCTTGAGGGCGACCGTTGTCGGGATGGGGATGTAAATCGGGGCCTTTGGCATCGAGCGCTCGGTCCAGCGTCTCGCCGATCCCGCGGGTTTCGAACACAGAATGCAGGTCGTGGGTATCCTTCGCGCCGGCGTCGATCGGGCCGCCCGGCTCTTCGGCCATCCGCGCGGCCTCGAACGTGATCGGCTGATCGATCGCAAACGCCGATTCGCCGATCGGAGGCATTTCCGTCAGGATCGCGCCGCCTTCGACGCGCTGGATTGCCTCGGTCGCGCCTTGCGGCGGCATGCTGGGCGATTGCTCATCGAGATACCGTTCGGGTTCATCGGCGATCGCTTCCGCTTCAGGCGGCGCGATCGGCGATTCCGCGGGACCCTGTTCCGCTTGAGCAGGCATCGGCGCGCCCGGTCTTCCAGCCAGGAAGGCCTGAACAGCCGGGGAGGTCATATGCTCTGATCGTGGCGCGGCTTTGACCTGGTCGGGCCGGGCTTGCGGTGGTGGTGGCCCAGCGTTCGGGGACTGATCGGCCTCGCCATACGAGGAGGCCGGAGCCACGGGCAGCGCGCTGGTGTAGTAACCGACGGCGAAGAGCCCCTGTTGCTGCTGATACGGAAAGTTGATCAGTTCACAGAACTCGCGGATCAGCGACTGGGCAAGGGGATCGTTCCGCTCAGCCTGCTGCACTTCCATCTGGTGGTGCTTGTCGCGGAAGCGCATGATCTGGACGTAGCGGCCATTCGCATCGCTGCCGGCCCAGTTGGCCGCGACCTGCTCGTACACCTCGAAGTTCTCGCACCCCAGCTTGGCCAATGCTGAACGAAAACGCCGAAGGAGCCGGGCGTGCTCTGCCCGCTTTTCCTTGGGAACAATGTAACTATTAGTCTGAAGCAGCATTCAATTCCGTTTTCGCGTCCGCCAATCTCTGTGTGGCATTGTGCCAGAACCCCCCGGCCGATTCAAACGGCAATTCTCCTGCCAGGAGTGAAACCACACGACGCGCAATGTGACGATCTCGTTAGTGAGGACCCACTTGGCTTAGATCAAATGGCGCGAAGCCGGCCGGCGGGCCTTCCTTGAAGTTAAAGTCTCCACGTCGCGGCGCGATGAAATGCGGGTCGGCGATCTGTGAATGCTGGTCCTCTCCCCCTTCCTGCCAATGCGCGAACGTCCGGCCGGCGAAGCGGATCTCCCGACCATCTGCCATCCAGTAGGTATTGTGATCGAACACCGTCTCCATGCGCTTCCAGTCGCCGCTCAGCAACGGCCCGGATTGCCACCAGACGATGTTATGCTCGAAGGTAAAGCTTCGGTGCCCCTCGAGGCGCGTCCGTTGCAACTGCATGTCACGGCCCATGGCGAAGATGTTGTTACGGACCTGGTTGTTCTTCCCGTAGTGCTGGTGAAAGCCGCCGTGCGTGGTGCGATAGACCAGGTTGTTTTCCGCCAGGATGTCGGCCGTCCCTTCGTCGAAGTAAATCCCCCATCCGCCGTAGCGCAGGCCGGCGATATCGTGGAAGCGGTTGAGCCGGATGATCGTCCCCTTCTCGTTGCCGAGCGTGTAGATGCCGCCCATGTCGCTGAGCACGGGCTTCTCCCCGTCGGCATGCATCCCGATGTGGTGGATGTCGTTGGACTCGATGAGGTTCCCGCCGGATTCGGCGGGGCCATACCCCCACGTCCAGCCGATCGAGATGCCGGTGTAATAGAAGCCGTGGATATCGTTGTGGAGGATTCGGTTGTCGTGCGATTGTCCAATCCAGACGCCAATCGCGCTGGCGAAAAGATGGCCGCCATCCGCGATCACACTGTTCGAGACTTCGTTGCCGAACGTGGCGAGCGGCGAATCGCCGTGCAATTCCGTTTCGCCGATCTTGACGCCCCCGCCGCCCAGGTCCATGAAGCGGCATCCGAGGATCCGGTCGTCCCGACAGCCCGCCTCCAGATCAACGGCGTAGTTGCCGACATGTTCAACCGTGCAATGGTCGAAGACGCAACCATGCGCCCCGCGCGCCGAAATGGCCGCCGCAACACCATGCGCCGCCTGATTGAACCCGCTGGCGGACGCAAGGCCGGCGGCCTCCTTTCCCTCGTCGCGGTCGTAATACCATTCGCTATGGGAGAAAGTGATGCCCCGGAACGTCAGCCGGTCCAGGAAGTGTCCCGCGGCCGGGTCCCCCTCGAGGCGTAAGAGCTGCGTGAGGTTCGGGGCCAGGGCATCGGCCTTTCCGATTTCCTCCCCCGGCATCGGGCAGTACCAGAGCGTACCGGAGCGATCGAGGCACCATTCGCCCGGCTCGCTCAGTGTCTCCGGAACGTTCTCGATGTAGTACGGGTCACCCGGCACGAGCTCGAACACCGCCGCCTTGCCACACGTGACGTGATGCTTCTCCTCATCAATTGAAGCGATCGGCAGGCGCGATTCCACCCAGCGATTGAATACGATCACTTCCCCCACCCCGGCCGCCCCCGGCCAGGCTCGCAGGTCGGCGCCGCGAAACGCGAACGCGTGCCCCCCTTTGTACTCGCTCGACCCAGGCTCCTTGAGCGTCGCCGCGACTTCAAAGTAATCCTTTTTCGGCAGCCGTGCTCTTTGCCGGCGTTGGCCGTTCACCCACAGTTCACGAAATGCACGTTTGCCCTGTGCTGTATCTCCCAGTTTTGCGATCCAGACCGCATGTCCGTTAAGCGTCCCGTGTTCCCACTGCCGGATCGGCCGCCCGCCGCTGACGATCGGCGATTCGCCGGCATAGGCCGTCCAGGTGATCGGGCAGGTTGGGCTTCCTGAATCCTCCGGGCCAAGCACGAGCCGGGCGTCGAGGAAATAAACGCCGGCCCGCACGTCAACTTCGATCGCCGAAAGAGCCTGCCCTCCGGTTCCGCGCTTCGCCGCGCGAACGGCATTGCGGGCATGCGTAAGCGTGGCGAACGGCCCATCAGAACCTTGCGCATTGCGCGCCGCGATCCTGCCGGACCAGGCATCGTTGCCGTCCGGACCGACAAAGAACGTGATGGTTTCCGCGCCTGCACGAATCGCCATCGCCGCAAGCATCAACCCGAAGATCATCGAATATCGCATGCCACTCCTGTACGCCCGCCGGAACGATCTAGCGCCAATGCCCGACGAAGATCAAGCTCAGAAGGCACCCGCGTGATAATCGGACGATTCTTGATGTATGGCCTCGATGCGCGCGTATCAGAGCCGCGACCGTCAGGGAGCGGTGTGCGCGGTTCTGCAAACACCACTCCCTCACGGTCGCGGCTCTGAAAAGAACACAACCCGTTCAGTTGCCCGTCGACTCATTTCTGGCCGATAGATTTTATGACGGCGTGCGCGTCGATCGCACGCCGGTCGTTATTGGACGTGGTGTCATCGCATGCTTTCCGCCCGGGCTTACTCGTTCCGTCAGAAGTCACGGCTGGCGATCTCGCTGTCGTGGGTGGGCGGGTACGCCAACATCATCGCCCTCATTTCCTGCGGGACTTACGTCTCACACGTCACCGGCACGGTCACCAACCTGGGCCATGCCCTGATCGGTCGCGCGTGGTCCGATGGGCTGCTCTTCGGATTCATCTGGCTGGCCTTCCTGTCGGGTGCTTGCGCCTCCGCGCTGCTGACCGAGAGCGCCCGCCGTCGTGAGCTGCGATGGAAATATGTTCATCCGATGGCGCTGGAGATGGCGCTGCTGACGCTCTTTGGTGTCGGCCTCCACCTGGGCGGTCCCGGATCCACCCTGGAGCTTTACCGGCAGGTGGGCATCATCTCGTTCGCGATGGGGCTCCAGAACGCGACGATCACGAAGATCTCCGGCGCCGTGGTGCGGACGACACACCTGACCGGCGTCACCACCGACCTGGGGCTGGAAGGGACGCAATTTCTGATCTGGTGCCGCGACCGGATGCGCAGCCTTCGACCCGGGCGAGCCGGCCGCGTGTTGAAGGTCGCAAGGCGGCATCCGGATTTCCTGCGCGTGCTGCTGCTGGCCAGCATCATTGGTTCATTTTTGTTCGGCGTGGCGGCAGGGACGTTCTGTTACGAGACGTGGGGACCGGTGGCGCTGGCGCTTCCGGTCGCGTTCCTGGGGTGGATCGTCTGGGTGGATTACCGCACGCCGATCGCCGCCGTGAACCAGATTGACGTTGTGGGTGATGCCGAGCTTCAGCAGTTCGGCATCGCCAAGTCGATGCTGCCCGAGCGACTGGGAATCTGGCGCATTTCCTGCGTTTCCAAACGGACCGCGCACCGCGCGCCGGACTTCCAGCACTGGGCCGAACGGGTGCCGGCGGGATGGCGGGTCGTCGTCCTGGCGCTCGACCCGTTCACTCAATTCGATCGCAATTCCGTGCTCGATCTTCAGGGCGCGGCCGTCCGATTCCAGCAGGACGGGCGCGGGCTGATCATCTCGGGCGTGACGCCGGTTCAGTACCAGGCCATGATGGATGCGGACCTCAACCGGGTCCTGGACCTGGAGAACCTGTGCCCGGACCTGGAGTTTGCCGTCGCACGAGGAATCGACCTGCTGGGTCACGCCCCGCTGTCCGGCACGCCCAATCGCCTGGCCGCCGGGAGTCCTGCCCTTACTTGATGGGTGAGTAGTCGGTGGGATTCATGTAGACCGAATCCACCTTATCGACCAGCTTGCCATCCTTCTCTGATTCCGCCTTGGCCTGCTTCCAGTCCGGGTCATCCTGGAATTCCTTCCATGATTTTTCCCGCGCCTCGCGGTCGGGATACGACAGGATGTAGATCAGCGCGTTCTTCGAACGGGGCGCATCGGCTGGCGTCCAGTATCCGATCAGCGTCATGCCGTGCTTCACGAACAGCGCGTTGGTGTGATCGCGAAAGCGCGCGTGCAGCGCTTCCAGCTTTCCTTCCGCGGCGGTATACGTTCGAAGCTCAAAGAACCGCCCCGGCGCCGGCGCCGGTTTCTCATCCGCAGCACGAATGTTCATGGTCATCACTCCCAACACCGCGGGCAATATTGCGACACCACTCATGAGCAGCCATCGTCGTTGAATCATCTGTCGTCTCCTTTGGGGCGGATTCTAGATATGGCGCGCCCGCCGCAGCCACGCCTGTGTCAACAAGATACAGTCGCCTCGGTATTTTTGGCACCACAGGCGACCCCTTTCTCGGCGGGCTCCTTCGGAAAATCTTTTTGTTCAACGAGGGAATATGGCATTGATCGATCGTCGTCGTGCCCAACAACAGATTTGTGAACAACGCGCCATTGGCATCGGGCCCATCATACGAGGCGTTGCTACCGCGCTGGTTGTGCTGGCGGTACTTGGGCCGACAGGTGCGCAGGCGGTGCCCGCCTACATCGGCTTCGAGCAGACGTTTGGCTATAAGGCCGACCAAACCCCCAAAGGATTCACGATCCAGCTTATTGCGTCCAGCGCACCGGCCAACGTCCTCTGGCCCGGCGACGATGCCTCATTCACGTTCCAGATCATCAACAACGCCGATCAGCCACTGAAGGCCGTTGGACACTTCGAGGTCATTCAGATCGCCACCCGCACGGACCTGGATGACGTGTTCGCGCAGATCATCATGAAGGTAAAGGACATCGCCAACGTCCCGGCGAACCTCGACATCCCCGCCAAGGGGTTCGTCAACCGGGTGGTCGAGGCGCCGATCCCGGCGACGTTCGGCGCGTACGCCATCGTCTTCTCGATCGATGGAATGGGGCGTCAGCTCGCGGCTACCTGCGTTCGAACGCCGGCCGCCACGCCCGGCAAGGTGCAGAACCCGACGTACGCGCTCGACGTGCAGCGGGCCGAGGTCGCGGTGCTCTTCAAGCGAATCGGCGTGAAAGGCACGCGGATGGAATCCGGTCCCGGCGTCTTCGTCGGCGATCCGCGTTACGCCGAGGACAAAGCACGCATGGCCAAGCTCATGCAGGCCATGTCTGACAACGACATCACCGTGATGCTCACCGTGGCGACCGGCGGCGACCAGGGCCGTATGCCGCTCGGACAGATCCGCTCCCTCCTCAACGAAAAGGACGAGGGGAAGATGGGTTATCCCGGCGACTTCACGGCGCTTCCCAAGTACGACGAAGAGTTCCAGAAGTGGTGCCAGGACGTCACCGAAACTTTCGGATGGCCCAAAGGTCCCGTGAATGCCATCGAGCTGTGGAACGAGCCCTGGGAAGGGACCAGCATTTCCGGCTGGGGCGCCGACATGCTCCGCTACCGCGAGCTCTACACGCACATGGCCAAGGGGATCGAAGCCGGGCGAGCCAAGGGCGCGCAGGTCCTGATCGGCGGTACCTGCTCATCGATGAACACCGAGGACAAGCTCTTCCCCGATGGAAACTATGAGCCGTTCCTGAAGTGGCTCGATTTCACGAGCATCCACTATCAGCCGATGTCGGCCGAGCCGGCACTGGTGAAGGCGTACCGAAACCGTAAGTCTTCCAACGGGCCGGTGCAGGTGTGGGACACCGAGAGCTGGATCGCCAACAGCGAGGATCGTGTGGCCGCGGTCATCGCCTCCATGCGTGCCCAGGGCCAGCAGCGAACGGCCGGCGTGCTGCATGACGCGACGCGAAGCGTCGATGACTTCGACGTCCGCCAGCCCAACGGCGCGGCGCCGCAACGCGTGACGATCGTGCAGGCGCTCCCCCCCGCCGCCGCGATCGCCGCAACGCAGCAGTACATCGGACAACGGCAGTTCAAGGAGATCCTTTTTCAGAACGGCCTGCCATGGGTATTCGTGTTCGACGGACTCAAAGTGCCGGATGATGGAAGCGTGGTGGTCGTTGGCGATCTGGGCGGCGTCTACGAACGTGACCTGCTCCGTTTCCGCACGGTGCTCGGCTTGAAGAGCCGTGAACAGGGCAAGGGCCCCCGCGCGCAGCTCGCGGTACTTCCACCCGACGCCACCGAAGAGACGCGCAAGGCGCTCCTGGGCAAGATCAAGTCGGCCGAGGTGCTCGACGATGCGTCGATCACCATCGCCGACCCCGAACGGCATTTCTTCTCCTATGACTTCTACGGGAACGCCATGGCTTCCCAGAACGATAAGCTCACGGTGCCGCTGAACGGCCTGGGTTACTTCCTCCGCACCGACGGTACGCCGGGCTCTTTTGCCAAGCTCCTGGATGCCGTCAAAGATGGCCGCATCGAAGGGTATGAGCCGGTGGAGATCGTTGCACGCGACCTGCTCGGCCGCGTCACGCAGAAGCCTTCGCTCCGCCTCACGCTGACGAACATTCTCAACCGGCCGGTCTCCGGCAAGATGGAGGTCAAGCTCGGCAACCTCCAGTTGGCCGAAGCCTCATCCACCCTCAAACTCGCCGCACATGAAACCAAAGAGCTGGTGATGCAAGTGACCGGGGGCGCGGATACGGCCGACAACACCTACCCGCTCACCGTCGTCTTCGACGCCGGGGCGGATGGCAAGGCGACGCACGAGGAGCCGATCCACGGGAACGTCATCACCAGGAAGACGATCGCGGTTGACGGCAACCTCGACGACTGGAAGGACGTACTCCCTCAGCCGATCCGCAGCTCGCCCGGCTCCGGCAAGAACCTGACCGAAAAGGCGTGGCTCCCGTTCGCCAAGTTCGAGGACGTCGGCGGCCAGGGCGTCGCCTCCGGTTTCCTCGCCTACGACGACCAGAATTTTTACTTCGCGGCGAAGATCGCGGACGCGACGCCGTACGAAGGGAACATTCGCTTCGGCACGCGCGACGAAGACGCCGAATTTTATCCGGAGACGTCGTATCGCCTGGAGGAGAATTCCAAAACCCACGAGATGGAGCGCAAGGAAACCTTGCACTGGCCGCAAGGCGTACGGCGATACTCCTACCGCCGTGACCCGGCGATCCCCTCCGGCGACAGCACGGACAACGTGCAGATCGGCTTCAACGTTCTGCCGGGCGAGCAATCGGACTGGATCGAGACGGCGCCGGGCACGATGCCGCGCTTCATGATCTACAAGACGACCGATTACGAGTACGCCCTCAACCCCGTGGCGGAAAAGTACGGCGGCGGCACGGAACTCTGGCGCCTCGCCGCCCCAGGCGTTCCGCGCAAGCACTTCTACCCCCGCCAGCCCAAAGCCCCGAAAGACGGCGGCCCCGTCGCCGGCGGCAAGCTCGCGATGCGGCGCGACGGGAACACGCGCATCGTCGAGTGCGCCATCCCCTGGTCAGAGATTCCCGACGTGAAGAAACGCCTCGACTCTGGTGAGCCCATCAAGTTCACTTTCCGCGTCAACGACAATAAAGGCCCCAGCTACGAGCTGAACACCGACCGCAGTTGCTCCAAGGTCTGCAACTATGCCCTCCATAATTTCTGGGCAACGTCATGGGCGACGGAAACAGAGTTCACGTTCGAAAAATGAAGGATCTGCTTCACAAATTGATTTGCCCGAGATGACAAAGACGAAAGAAATGGCTGCAAAGTTGTAACTTTTGCCGGAGACGGCAAATGCGACCTCGAACGTAAATTTTTATATATATTATAGAGGTACCGCCGCGCCTGTTTTATCGTGGTAATTTGCAGAAGGACTCATTACGTCCCGGTGTGGACCATCCAGGTTCGTGTTGTGTTGTTGGGATGAGGATGCGTTTGTATTCCGATATTCAGAGTGTGTCGCAGATTAAGTCGTCCATCGCCCATTAATAGTGGATGCAATAGTCTCCGCGATCTGCTCCGAAAAAAACGTGGCTAGGGAGGCGGCGCAGCGAGCCGCGACCGTGAGGGAGCGATGGGCGTGGTGCCGCACACGCACAACGCTCCCTGACGGTCGCGGCTCGCTACGGGTTAGGCGCGGCCCCCGCTTTTCATTCGCTCAGGGCGAGGTGAAGCCTCAATCTGAGCCTCAGGGTCCAAGGCTGTGACTATTTTACATTTGCGCGACCTGTCGCGCAAATGTCGCGCGCCGTAAACCACATAGTCTCAGATCCGAACAACGGTTACGTTTTTCGCGCGACAGCGCGACATCGAAAAAACGTCGCGCGTTTGTCGCGCGACGACGGGACGAATCAACCGCTTCGCCCCTTCGCGTTAATCAACGTGCTAGGCGAGGATTTTGGTGACCAGGTTTCCGTGCACGTCCGTCAGGCGGAAATTGCGGCCCTGGAACTTGTAGGTCAGGCGCTTGTGATCGACGCCCATCAGGTGAAGCATCGTGCAATGCAGGTCGTGGACGGGGCAGATGTCTTCGACCGCGTGGTAGCCGAAATCGTCGGTGGCGCCGTGGGTGATGCCGCCCTTGAAACCGCCGCCGGCCACGAAGACGCTGAAGCCTTTGACGTGGTGGTCACGGCCGTTGCCCTGGGCCATCGGCGTACGGCCGAACTCGCCGCCGAAGAGCACGATCGTGTCCTCGAGCATGCCGCGCTGTTTCAGGTCGGTGATCAGGGCGGCGGCTGGCTTGTCCACTTCCTCGGTCTTGAGCTTGATGTCGTTCTTCAGGTTGCCGTGGTGGTCCCAGTCGCGATGGTAAAGCTGGATGAAGCGCACCCCGCGCTCCGCCAGCCGGCGAGCGAGCAGGCAGTTGGCGGCGAAGGAGCCGTCCGAGCCCTTGGTGCCGTACATCTCCAGCGTCTGGGGTGATTCCTTCGAAAGGTCCATCAGTTCCGGAACGCTCGCCTGCATGGCGAAGGCCATCTCGTATTGCGTGATGCGCGTCGCAATCTCCGGGTCGTCGACGACCTGGTCCTCGATCCGATTCATCTGCTGGACGGCATCGATCACGTCGCGCTGCTGAGCGCGGGTCACGCCCGGCGGGCTGGTGAGGTAGAGGACCGGATCGCCCTGTCCGCGAAACTGCACGCCCTGGAAACGGCTGGGCAGGAAGCCGCTGCTCCATTGCCGCTGCGAGACCGGCTGGTTCTGCCCACCCCGGCCCGTGCTGGTCAGCACCACGAATCCCGGCAGGTTGTCGGCGTCGCTTCCCAGGCCGTACGTCACCCACGACCCCATGCTCGGCCGGCCGGAGATCGTCGTGCCGGTGTTCATGAACGTGTGGGCGGGATCGTGGTTGATCGCCTCGGTCAACATCGAGCGGATGATGCAAATGTCGTCGGCGACGGTCCCCAGGTGCGGGAACAGCTCACTGAGTTCCTGATTGTTCTTGCCGAACTTCTTGAATCCCCACTGCGGCGGAAAGCACGTCAGCTTCTGCCCCTGCAACTGAGCGATGGGCTGGCCCTTGGTGACGCTCTCCGGCATCGGCTTGCCGGCCATCTCGGCAAGCTTCGGCTTGTTGTCGAACGTCTCGAGGTGAGAGGGCCCGCCGGCCATCGACAGCCAGATCACCCGTTTGGCTTTGGCGGCGAAGTGCAGCGGTCGGACGACGCCGGGCCAGTGCTCCGGTGTCGTCGCGGTCGTCGCGGCAACGTCTGCGCGCCCAGTGCGCGACAGCGCCGGGTTGAGCAGGGACATCAGCGCCAGCGATCCGATGCCGCGCGCGCTGTTGGCCAGGAACGTCCGACGCTGCTGAAGGTGTATGTACTCGACTGGTGTCATGTTCGGAAGTCCATTCACGCACGAGACGACTTACATTCTCGTGATCGTTTCGTGCAGGTTCAGGATCGCGCGGGCGACATTGGTCCAGGCAGCCAGCTCGGCCGGGTCCAGGTCTTTCGGCGCCGCGTGGTCACCATCTGAAAGCAGTTTCTGGGCGGCGGCCTTGTCGGCGGCGTACTCCTTGGCTTCCTTGTCGAAGAGGGCCGTCAGGATCTGGATTTCACGCGGCCGGGCATCGCGCGAGAGGGCTTCGCCGATCGCCCAGCGGATGCGTGCCGCCGGGTCCGCCCCGCCGTTGCGGGCGATGCGCTCGGCGAAGACGCGCGAAGCTTCGACGTAGGTTGGATCGTCCAGCAGCGCCAGCGCCTGCTGCGGGATGTTGGAGCGGTTCCGCTCGCAGGTCGCCTCCTCGCGAGAGGGGGCATCGAACGCGAGCAGGCTGGGGTGCAGGAAGCTTCGCTGCCACCACGTGTAAATCCCACGTCGATACTCGTTCTCCCCCTTGTCGGCCATCCAGGTGCGCGTCGGGAAATTGAGCGCGTCCCAATACCCGGCGGGCTGGTATGGCTTGGCACTGGGGCCGCCGATCTTGTCCACCAGCAGTCCGCTCACGGCCAGGGCATTGTCGCGAACCATCTCGGCGTCGAGGCGGAAGCGAGACTGCCGTGCATAGAGCCGGTTGTACGGATCGACCTCCTTCTCCTGGGCCGTGGGCGTGGAACTTTGCCGATAAGCGCCACTCGTCACCATCAGCCGGATCATTCGCTTCACGTCCCACGGACGATCGGCGGCGTTGGCCGGCGTGGCGAATTCAGCCGCCAGCCATTCCATCAGTTCGGGATGCGTGGGCCACTCGCCCTGGGCGCCCAGGTCACCCAGGTCTTTGGAAAGTCCCTGCCCGAAGAAAAGCTTCCAGAAGCGATTGACGGCCACGCGCGACGTCAGCGGGTTATCGTGCGACACCAGCCACTCGGCCAGATCGAGCCGATTCGGACGCCGCCCTTCAACCGGAAGCGTCCCCAGGAAGGCGGGGATGGCCGGAGTGACAATCGGGCCCGAATCATCCATCCAGTTGCCGCGCGGCAGAACGCGGATGGTTCGCGGCGGACCGGCGGTCGTGAGCAGCGTCGACGGCAACGTCTTCAGAAAATCGGCCTTCTCTTTTTCCGCTTTGGCCACCGCGTCCCGCGCGGCCTTCGCGGCCGGGGCGATCGTGCGGTATTGCGCTGCCAACACCTGTTTCTGGTGATCGGTCCGCTTGTCGGCTGGGACTGCCAGCGCGGTGCGCACTTCCGGCGGAAGCGCCAGTCGCGACGGATTGGCATCGCTCGTCACTGACAGCCGTAGCTTGCCAATCTGGTGCTGCGGATAAATCGACTGGAACTCGAGCAGAAACGTCAGCGATCCGGCCAATCTTGTTGGGCGCACGGCCTCGAAGACCGCGGTGTGTGGCCGGCCAAACGCCGGCATGACAGCCCACCCAGTGTCGGTCTTGCCGTCGATCGCATTGGCGACCGGGAAACCATCCTGCGAAAAATCCGCCGTCGCGTTGTGGAGCTTCACCGGCATCGCCTTGCCCGAAGCGTCGTTGGCCGACACCTGGAACTCGCTCAACACGAAATTCCCATTGGGCGATATGCCCGGACCGCGCGAGGGGAAACGGTCATCATCCATCGCTTCCAGGCGGAAGCCGGTGATCGCCTTCGGCAGGTCCATCTTTACGCTGATCGAATAGTTCTCGCGCGGCGCGGCCTTGCCGTAATCCAGCAGAATCCCTTCGCCCACGTTTTTCAGGTGCGATTCGCCGCCGATGACCTGGGCGTCGGCCGGCTCCAGCACGGTCCATTGCACCTGTCCCGCTCCGATCTCTTCCTCCCACTTCGCCTGGCCCGCGGCCAGTTCCGGAGACGGCGTCTCCAGATTCTTCTTTGCCGCGGCGATGGACTCATCGATCGCCTTAAGCTGCTGCTCCTGCCGCGGATCAGGCACGGGGGTGCCAGGGCCACGGCTTCCGACCGCGCCTTCCTGAATGTCCGCGAAGAAGCTTGCCATGCTGTAGAAATCTTTGGTGGAGAAGGGATCGAACTTGTGGTCGTGGCACTGACAGCATCCCATCGTGCTCCCCAGCCAGACCGTAGAGACGTTCCGCACGCGATCGGCGTCGTACTTGGCGATGTATTCCTTCGCCTGCGCGCCCCCTTCTTCCGTCGTTTGAAGCAGCCGGTTGTAGGTCGAGGCCACGCGGGCGTCGTTCGTGGGGCTCGGCATCAGATCGCCGCCAAGCTGTTCGAGCGTGAAGTGGTCGAACGGCTTGTTCCCGTTGAAGCTGCGAATCACATAGTCGCGGAACGGGGAGACGGGCATCGGATTGTCGCTGTGATATCCGACCGAATCGGCGTAGCGCACCAGGTCCAGCCAGAACATCGCCATCCGCTCCCCAAAATGAGGCGAGGCAAGGAGCCGGTCCACCAGTTTCTCGTAAGCGTCCGCGCTCGGGTCGGCCACGAAGCCGTCGACCTCCTGCTTCGTCGGTGGAAGACCGGTGAGATCGAAGCTGAGGCGTCGGATGAGCGTGGCACGGTCGGCCTGGGGGGCATGCTGAAGTCCGGCATCATGCAGGCGCTGAAGGATGAACGCATCGATGGGACTTCGGACGAACTCGGCGTCCTGCACCTGCGGCACCGGCGGCCGCGTCACCTTCAGGTAGGACCAGTGCCCCTGCCACGCTGCACCCTGCTCGATCCACTTCTTGAGCAGTGCGATCTCGCGCGGCGTCAGGCGCTTATTGCTCTTGGGATCCGGCATCCGCTCCGCAGGATCCTCAGCCGTCACACGGCGGAACAGCTCGCTCTCAGCCAGCTTGCCGGGAACGACCGTGGTTCGATTTTCGATATGGGAAAAAATTCCCTCTTTCGTGTCCACCCGCAGGTCGGCCTTGCGCTTGTTCTTGTCGGGGCCGTGACAGGCATAACAGTTGTCGGAAAGGATCGGACGGATGTCGCGGTTGAACTGAATCCGGTCCGGCAGCGACGCGATTGTCGCGCCGAAGCACGTCGTCGCAGCCGAGATCACGAAGATTACCGTCCCCATCGGCATTTCGCGGCTGAGTCGTAACGCTCGGCGAGATTTGATGCGCCTGCTGAATGCCATAAGTACAATGTCCTCCGCCTAAGATTCAGCTACCCGCGGCACTAGGACTTGTTGCGGATCTTATCGTGCCGTGAAACGCGGGCGCGTCAGTTGGCCGGGCGCGTCTCACCTAGCAAATTGTGCATAAGTTCCCGTGCTCTTGGATCGCTCTGTGCGTTCTGCAACGCCCGCCGAATTTCATCGCGAGCATTTTCCGTCCTACCCAGCGCGAACAGAGAATTGGCGATTCCCACATGGGGTTCGGCCGCTTCGGGCTTGAATTGAATCGCCTTTTGGAAAGGAGACAACGAGTCCTGAAATTTCCGCTGCTTTTGAAGCGCGACGCCCAGGACAAACCACGCATCACCGAGATCCGGCTGAATGTGCACGGCGTTTCGGCCAGCCGTTTCCGCCTGTTCGAAGAGCCCGCGGCGCAAAAGGACAGCCGCCAGGTTGAGTTGGACATCCGCCCTTGCTGGATCGATTTTCGCCGCCTTTCGCAGCGCCGTTTCAGCCTCCTCCAGATTCCCTTGTAATTGCAACGCCATTCCGAGTGTCATCCAGGCTCGAGATGAATCAGGATAGGCATTGGCGATCTGTTGAAGAGGACGCACGGCATCGTTCCATCTTCCTTCGTTAATCAGTTGATCGGCTCTGCTGAGCGATGCGCTCACGCCGGTACGCAATGCATCGAGCTCATCGTTCCATGGATCGGGCCAGGGCGGATCTTCCGGGAGTCTTGCGGCGGTTGCCTCTTCGGATTCAGCCAGTTGAGCGTTTCCCATCCTGCGATAAACGTTACCGAGCGACACATGCGTTGTTTTCCGTGTTGGCTCCACGGCGGCCGAGGCGGACAGCGAACGACGAGCTTGTGCAAGGTCGCTTCGAGCAAGGTGAAGTTGCCCCAGTTCGAGCAGCGCCCGGGGGTTGCGGGGATCCTGTTCCAATACCTGGCGAATAAATCGTTCGGAATCGGCGAGCGCTCCCCGCTCGAGCAGCGCTTCCGCCAATTGTAAGCGAGGCGCTGCAACGTCTGTAGGGCACAAGCTCACCGCCAACTGAAGTTGCGAGACAAAGCCCGCGTCGTCGACCGGCCGCATTGCCGCGGCGTTGAAATAAGGCCAACGTGATTCCGACGGATCGAGCTGCTCGGCTTGCCGCAGACAGACGGCGGCGTTTTGCCAAAAATCATGGGCTAGAAAACACATCCCAAGATGTCCCCACGAGAATGCGGACGTGGGATGGTCGATCACATTCCGCCGAGCCTCCAGGATTTCCGCCGCGATAGCGGGGTCGATTCCAGCGGCCTCGAACTGAGGCGGCTGGCGAATGGTCGAGCGGCGATAGAGATGCGAAACGACTTGAAATCCGAGCAGAACGATTCCGATCGACGCGACGAAAACCAGCCACTTTGGCGGACGGGGGCGAGTCCGTCGGCCAATTGGCTGCTGTTTCGATTTTGCCCCTGAACTTTGAGCCCGCCGACGCCGGAGTGCGATGGAAACTTTTCCGCGAGCGGTCGCCATTTTTCGTGCTTTGGAGCCGCCGTTATGAACATTGGGAAACAAAACCAAAGCTTACGGCGAAGCATGCGGGTTTCCGGTAGCCGACGGCGTTGGAGAGACGGGCGCCGACGGCGGGGATTCCGTCAACAGTTCGTGAAGGTTGTAGTGCGTGTAACGCGTGCTCGAAGCCACGTTGGCCGAGTCGGCGTTCGCCACCCATACGTCGAGCGTGTCCGGCGAAAACAGGACGCTCTGGATATTGCTCTTCATGCAGACCGGCGGTGCCATCAGCTCGCGCGCGCTGTCCGCGTCGAACGTGCCATAGCCCGACTTCACCCGATCGGCGAGCGTTTGATATCGTTGGCCCGCCGACAGGAGCACTGCATCCTCCATCGGCCGCGGCAAGAGGGGATGATATTCCCCCGGCTGAACGGTCACGAACTCGCTCGGCGTCGCGGCGATGCCCACCGCCTTCTTCGAGAGGCCGTCCGAAACCACATAGTAATATTGACACGTACGCGGGCCGGCGCGGAGAATCGCCACGGCCTCATCGAGGGTGCTTGCCTTCTCCATCACCTCGCGAAGCAATTCCGCCATCGGCTTGCCATCCCAGTTTCCCCAGCCGCCGCCTCCCATTTCACCGATGCTGATCCCCCGCTCGTTCATCGCGGTCACGGTGCCGACGAAGCCGGCATAACTGAGGTTGATCCAGGCGTGCCCGTGATTCGGCCGGTGAACGATCACCACCGCGCTCTTTTCGAGCCCCACGCCGCGCAGGTAATCCAGCACCCGGCCGTGGTACATGTGGCCGTCCCGCGTTGCCTTGCCGAAGAGTGAAAATCCGCTGCAGTGAAACAGCTCGGGAAAGAAATTGGCGAGCCGCGCTTCTGCTGGACGACGCCCGCACGCGACCGCGATCGAATCCATCTCCTCCGTGTAACGCGGATCGATGAACGGCTGCATGCGGTCAACAGCGCCTTCGATGTCACCGAAGAACCAGCTCCCCCGCTCAAAGCTGCTCGCGACCCCGACGCCGTAGAGGATGCGGTCCATCACCTGGTTGATCTCGCGCTTGAGCAGGGTCCCGTGCTGATGGCCCATCTCCGCGGGCGAGCCCTTGAGGAACAGCACGCGCGTGCCGTCGACCAGCTCCAGCCGGCCCTCCCCTTCCGTCGCGATCAGTTTTCGCTCCCCCGTCGACGGCCCAAGCGTCGGCACGCTGTCCGCGAACACGCTGGGCGCCACCTCGAGGAACCGCGCCAGGTGGGCCAGCGGAACCGTCTGAACTTTTTCGTCGGCGCTCGGAGTCAGTTTCCATCGCTCCGCGGTCCAGGGCGCTTCCAGGCGCGCCCCTTCGAAGTCCAGTTGAACGTTCAGCCGTCGCCCGTCGCTGAAGCCGATTCGCGCGGGCATCAGGTCGTCATGGTGGACCGCCAGCTCGATCGTGCCGCCGGCAAGGTGAAGCAGTGCGGCGGCGCGCGGCAGGGGCGTAAGCCGCAGTACATCGCAGGCGCGCCCATCCAGCGACCGGGGCGGGAGCAACTCGGCGGTCACGAGCAGCGGGATCGCCGCCAGCTCCACGCGCGGCAACGGAAGCTTGAAGGGAGGAAGATGCGTATCGTCGAGCTCGCTCGGCGTCGAACGGAACAGTGGCAAGCCGCTCCGACCGATCATCGCGAAATGTTTGGCAGGCTCGTCGAACCACAGCTCGTTGCCGTCGCGTCCGACCGCCAGCGGCTTGCCGTCCACCTGTGCCGAAGCCCGCAGGTGCGACGGCGCCTGGAATGCAATCTCGCCTGTCGCGCCGGCCGCCTGGGTCGGAAGCCCTTCGGCCCTGGTCAATTTGAGCCGGGCCGTGAACGTTCGCGGCGCCTCCCCGGCGGGCGGCTCGATGAGACGTGCCCATCGCGCCATTACGTCGCCCAGCAGTTCACGCCCCGATGGCTGAGTCTGCGGAGCGCTGGTCGGATCGGCCGCCGCCTCCAAGGCACGGGCCGGTCGCATCGGCCAGCTAGCGAACAACAGAATGAGAAACAGGGATGTGGCAGTGCATCGTGTTAACCGCATAGGATGGCAACGTTAAACCTCCGCCGACGGAACGTCAATGGAAAACTATGACTGGTTCAGCATGCGCCGCTGGCTGGCCCGATTCAGCTTTTCGCTCTTTATTGTGGCCTTCTACCTGCTCTGGGTCGGATACAAGGGACTGCGCGATCACACGTTCGAAGATTGGCGAGTGATGATCGTCTGGGTCGGCGCCCTCTTCGGCTTCGTCCTTGGCCTGATGGGCGTGCGCGAACGTCATCGGCCGGACGGAAATGACGGTCCTTAAGCAACGCCTCACCACCAGACGTTCGACCGCAGTTCCGCGATTCGCTCGGTGATGAGGCGGACGACCTCGTCGGACTCGGCAATCAGCCGGTCCGCGTCCTCCACGGTCAGCACACCCCGGCGTTTAAGCGCCTCAAACCCGCCGCGTCCCTGCTTGGCGCCGTCGAGGGCGATGCGGTTCTTCACGATGTTGGCACACAGGACATCGTCGTCGTACCCCATCCCATGGCCGCCGGCGATCTTGGCGGCGGCAATATGAAATCCGATCAGCGCATCGCCCAACTCGGCCTCGCGATCCTCTTCTTCATCTGTCAGCGGGCCGGCTAGCGGTTCTTCGTTCACGAAGGGTTTGAGCGCCGCATGAACCCGTTCGGCGAGTTCCATGGATCGGATGTAAGCAGATATCTGCTTCAGCGCGCGATCTTCTTCTTCGAAGTCAACCCTCGTCCTCCCCCGCCTCGACCTGCCGTTGTGCATCAGTGGCGATCTCTTCAAATTCCCGGCGTCGAGCGTCGGCTTCCTCGTCCTCCCCTTCGGCCGGCTTATCCCAACCCATCTCATGGCTGATCTTGGCGTGGCGATCAGGGTCATCGATGAGCGTTTCCATGAGTTCGCCGAAGCGGTCGGCACGCAGGTCGTTCCTCCGCATGAACGCTTCCCACTGTTCTTCCGTCCAGGGTCGCTCATCGTCGTCAGGTGATTTTGATCGGGCCATGGCGTGGCGCGCCTCAGCGATTCAGAAATGCGTCGAGCCGGCAAGTCCGATGATCGCCGCGGCAACGATCAACCACAAGGAGTTGATGCGCGTCAGGAGCAGCAATATCGAACCGACGATCGCGATGGACCACGCCGATATGTGATGGTCCAGCGCGGAGCGTCCGAGTTGCAGGGTCACCGAGGCCATGAGCGCCAACGACCCGGCGTTCAAGCCGTCCAGGAACGCGCTTGCCGCGCGCGACTGCCGGAGCCGTGGAACCAGCGGTCCACTCAGCAGCACGAACACGAAGGCTGGCAGGAAGATTGCCACGGTCGCAACCGCCGCCCCGCTCCCTCGAGCCAGGAGGTACCCGATGAACGTGGCGGTCGTGAAGACCGGCCCCGGCGTTACCTGTCCGACCACCACCGCATCCAGCAGTTGCCGCTCGGTGATCCAATGCCGCTTCGTCACCAGGTCAGCCTGGAGAAATGGGAGCAGGACGTAGCCGCTCCCGAAAATCACGGCGCCGAATTTGAGGAAGACGAGGAACAGCGGCCACAGGCCGAACGACGCAGGCGAAGCAGCGGCTACAAGCGTCGCGAATGGCTTCCACGTAGCGCCTATCATCGAGGCAGCGTGCGATCGCTCTTGAAACGGTCGCACGACCATGGCCGCCGCGCCGGCGGCGATCAGCACCGCTAGCGGGTTCAGCTCGGCACACGCCATCGCAAGTGCCGCGCAGCCGATCACCGCCAGGGTCGGCGACTTGATCGCCGTCCGGCCCAGCCTCCATAGCGCCTGCACAACGATCGCGATAACGACCGGATACAGGCTTTGCAGAACCATCGTCGTCCGTGGCAAGCTGCCCCATCGGACATACAGGGCGGCGAGGCCGCAGACCAGGAGCGCCGCCGGCAGGATGAAACAGACGCCCGCCAGCAGCAGCCCCCAGACGCCGGCGAGGCGATAGCCGATATAGATCGCCAGCTCGGTGGAGCTGGGGCCGGGCAGAAGATTGGCGGCTCCCAGGAGATCGAGAAACTGCTGGCGCGACAGCCATCCCCGCCGCCGGACCACCTCGTCCTCCATGAGCGCGATGTGCCCCGCGGGCCCCCCGAATGCCAGTGTGCCGAGTTTCAGGAAGAGGATCGCGACCTCGCGCCGACCGACGGGCGAAGGCCGCGACGATTCGGCGGCGGCAGGATCTTGCGACGCGCTCGGCGCTGGATCGGCCATGTGGGGGGCATTCTAGCGGCTCCTCGAGAGCGCACGAACGGCCGCGTCCGCCGCAAAATTGACAGCATTTCGTGCCGTCCTATACTTCCCCCCTTCCACAGGCGGCGCAGGTTTCAAATTTGGAGATGTCATGTTGAAGAAAAACGGCAAAGTGCTGATGGTTCGGGGTAACGGACGGGCAATGAAGTCGAAATCTTCCGGGCGTATCCCCGCCCCCGCGGCCGCTAAATCCAAGTCATCCGGCGGGAAGTCCGTCAAGCGCGTCTACTTCTTCGGCGCTGGCAAGGCCGAGGGCGGCGTCACCATGAAGGACCTGCTCGGCGGCAAGGGCGCAAACCTGGCCGACATGACGCTGGCCGGCCTCCCCGTGCCCCCGGGATTCACCATCACCACCGAAACCTGCAAAGCCTATAACGACCTCGGCCAGAAGCTCCCGACCGGCACGATGGAGGAAGTCCGGACGAACCTCGCGAAGATGGAGAAGGCCTCCGGCAAACGTTTTGGCGATCCGAAGAACCCGCTGCTCGTGGCCGTCCGCTCTGGCGCCAAGGTTTCGATGCCGGGCATGATGGACACGGTGCTCAACATCGGCCTTAACGACAAAGTCGTCGAGGGTCTGGCCGCCCTGACCCAGAACGAGCGCTTCGCCTACGACAGCTATCGACGGCTCATCAACATGTTCGGCGACACGGTGATGGGCGTTGATCACCACCACTTCGAGCACGAACTGTCGGCCGTAAAGAGTGCCCGCGGCGTGCAGCTCGACACCGATCTGGATACCGAGGGGCTGAAGGACGTCGTCTTCCGCTACAAGCGCGTTTACCAGGAACACGTCGGCTCGGAGTTCCCGCAGGATCCGCTCGCGCAGCTCGAACGCTCCATCGAAGCCGTCTTCAAGAGCTGGATGGGCGATCGCGCCATCCACTACCGCCAGATCAACGACATCCGCGGCTTGTTCGGGACCGCGGTCAACGTGCAGACGATGGTTTTCGGCAACATGGGAGATGATTCCGCGACCGGCGTCGCCTTCACGCGCAACCCCAGCACGGGCGAGAACAAGTTTTTCGGCGAGTTCCTCGTGAACGCCCAGGGGGAGGACGTGGTCGCGGGTATTCGCACGCCGCTCGACTGTGCCACCGAGCTTCCCAAGTGGAGCAAGAAGGGATGGCAGGAACTGCTGAATGTGAAAGACCTGCTCGAGAAACGCTACAAGGACGTGCAGGACTTCGAGTTCACCATCGAGCGCGGCAAGCTGTACATGCTTCAGACGCGATCGGGCAAGCGGAACACCGTGGCCGCCGTCAAGATCGCGGTGGACATGGTCAAGGAACGGCTGATCGACGAGAAGACCGCGGTCCTTCGCATCGACCCGGCGAGCCTCGACCAGCTCCTGCACCCGATGTTCGACCCGAAGGCCGAGCGTCATGTGATCGCCACGGGACTTCCCGCCTCGCCCGGTGCGGCGGTCGGCAAGCCGGCATTCACCGCCCACGAGGCGCACGAGCGAGCCCAGGCCGGCGAAAAGGTCCTGCTGATCCGCAAGGAGACCAGCCCCGAAGACGTGCAGGGAATGCATTCGGCGGTCGGCATTTTGACCAGCACCGGCGGCATGACCAGCCACGCGGCGGTCGTCGCCCGAGGCTGGGGCAAGTGCTGCGTGGTCGGCGCTGGCGCGCTACGGATCGACGCGGCAGGCCGACGGCTCACGATCGGCGACAAGAGTTATGGCCCCCATGACATCCTGAGCATCGACGGCTCCAGCGGCGAGGTGATCGAAGGACAAGTGCCCACCGTCGCCCCCGAAGTGAGCGGGCCGTTCGCGATCATCATGAAGTGGGCCGACAAGCACCGGAAGATGGGCGTCCGCACCAACGTCGACACCCCCGCCGACGCCGATCGCGCCCGTGGCTTTGGCGCTGAAGGAATTGGCTTGTGCCGGACGGAGCATATGTTCTTCGACGCCCAGCGCATCCACAACATGCGCGAGATGATCCTCGCCACCGATACCGAGGGGCGCAAGCGTGCCCTCGCCAAGCTCCTCCCCTACCAGCGCGAGGATTTCGTCGGCATCTTCAAGGCGATGGCCGGCCTGCCGGTCACGATTCGCCTGCTGGACCCCCCGCTTCACGAGTTCCTGCCCCACACCGAGAAGGAGCAGCAGTCGCTTGCCGAATCGCTCGGGCTTTCGCTGGAGCAGGTCAAGTCGCGCGTCAGCCAGCTCCACGAATCCAACCCGATGCTCGGCCACCGCGGCGACCGCCTGGCCGTCACCTATCCCGAGATCCTCGAGATGCAGGTACGGGCGATCATCGAGGCGGCGTGCGAGTGCAAGAAGCAGAAGGTGCAGGTCCTGCCCGAGATCATGATCCCGTTGGCCGGCACGAAGCGCGAGCTCGATTATCTGAAGACCTTCACCGACGCGACTGCGGTTGCCGTCATGAAGGAACAGGGCGTGAAGGTCAACTACCTGTACGGGACGATGATCGAGGTCCCCCGCGCCGCGGTCACCGCCGATGAGCTGGCGCAAACCGCGCAGTTCTTCAGCTTCGGCACCAATGACCTGACGCAGATGACATTTGGGTTCAGCCGGGACGACATCAACAGCTTCCTGCCCGACTACCTGAACAAGGAGATCCTCGAGCGCGACCCGTTCCAGACCCTCGACACCGCCGGCGTCGGCCAACTCGTGCGCATGGCCGTCCAGAAGGGCCGCGCCACCAACCCGCAGCTCAAGTGCGGCATCTGCGGCGAGCACGGCGGCGATCCAAAGAGCGTCCATTTCTGCCACGAAGTGGGCCTGAACTACGTGAGCTGCTCCCCCTTCCGCGTCCCCATCGCCCGCCTCTCCGCGGCCCAGGCCGCCATTCAGTCCAGTGGAGCGATCGCCGGCAAGAAGTCGCGAAAATGAAGCGGTAACATCATTATCCTCCCTGCAAGTGACCGAACGTTCCTCCACGTCCTTCGATCCGAAACTCCCTCTGCAAGCCGCTCTCGACCATCACCGCGCCGGCCGTCTGGCCGAGGCCGAAGCGGCTTACCGCCAGATCCTCGCCCACGATCCCGGCCGCGCCGACGCGCTGCACCTGCTCGGCATGCTCCGCCACCAGCGCGGCGACAAC